>CACZUR010000011.1 GCA_902784435.1 uncultured Bacteroidia bacterium
ACACCCGATAGGTTTTTTTTCAGCCTGCAAAGATAGCGAAAATAGAGTTAACGCGCAAGTTAATTGAAAGCATATCCACGGATTTTTGCAGGTGACCCGGAAATATTTGGATAAGCCGATTGAAATGGAAAAAGTCGGGGTTCTGAAGACCAGCATTGAGCGTATCAATGCCAAGGCAGGGCTGAATATCCAGCTGGTCCTGAATGAACCCAAAGCCTTCTCTTCCGGCATGTGGAAGTATGGCCAATTCTCCGGAGTGAAGAATTACTTCGTGATGGCCGGTCCCAAGGGCAAGGAGGCTGAGGAGAAAATCGGCTACTTCGGTGAAGAACTGGTCATTCTGGCTCAGACGCTGGGACTCAACACCTGCTGGGTGGGACTCACCTACAAGAAGATTCCCGGGACGTTCACCCTTCGGGATGGAGACGTGGTTCATTGCGTCATTTCGCTGGGTTACGGAACCATCCCCGGCGTGCAGCACCCCCAGAAACCGATGGAAAACTTCTATGAATCCGACGGACTTCCTCCCCAATGGTTCAAGGATGGCCTGGAAGCAGCCCTGTTGGCTCCTACTGCCGTCAATCAGCAGAAATTCAAGTTCATCCTGCATCCCGGAGGCGTGGTGGAAACCAGGACTTCGTTCTCCATGGCGGGCTATGTCAACATCGACCTGGGCATTGTGAAGTATCATTTTGAAATCGGAGCCGGGAAGGATCATTTCACGTGGGAGTAAACATCATCCCGGTAATACTCCATCTTGGGATCCTCAAACAGGGACATCTGCACGGTCACGGGAATGTCGGCGGGTATTCCATCAAAAGAACTTGCGAAGCACACAGGCGGCGTAGCCGGTCCATTATTTCACCTTTTTCACCACTTTGCAGGGATTGCCCACAGCCACGCAATCGGCAGGAATGTCCTTCGTCACGATGCTGCCGGCTCCGATGACGGCGTTGTCGCCGATGGTGACCCCGGGCAGGACATGGACGCCGGCGCCGAACCAGACGTTGTTCCCCACGGTAATGGGTTTGGTGTATACCAGCCATTGTTTTCGCAGGTCCGGGTCAATCGGATGGCCGGCCGTGTGGAAATAGCATCCGGGGCCGATGAGGACGTTATCGCCGAAGCGTACTTTCGCTCCGTCCAGGACTGTCAGGCCATGATTGGCAAGGCACCCGTTGCCCATCTCGATGTTGTAGCCGTAGTCGCACCAGAAAGGCGGATAGATGACGCTATCCTCCCCTATCTTTCCCAGCAGTTTCTCGAGGAGTTCATGCTGTGCCTTGAAATCCGTCGGCCGAATCTGGTTGTACTCATAGCACAGGTTTTTGGCCTTGATTACTTCGTCAAGGAAATCGGAGTCTTTTCCGGCGTAGTAGAGCTCTCCGTTGTCGCGTTTTTGTTTCTCGGTCATGGTCTGTCAATTAGGTGAGATTTTGGCACACTGCGGGGAATTGCGGTGAAGCTGTTGTCCCTTTTATCGGTCTACAAATTTCATATAAAATAATTATGCTCTGCAAACATAATGTTTTTAGAGCATAATTCTAAAATAACATTGAGTTTTCTTTTAAAAACGATATCCCAATGGCTTGTCGGCATAGACACGTATTTTAAGCAATTTCAACCTTTCGGACCCGCTTCAAAAATGCTCATCGGAATCATTTGATAGATATTCTGCAGTTCTTCTTCGGACAATTCCGAAAGGGCTTTTCCATAGGTCTCGTGGGCTTTCTCGGCCCGGACCTCTTCATAGATCTGCCACAGCAGGGACTGTATGTGCGTGTAAGCGCCATAACTGGTTCCTCTGTCCACCGTGAGGGCGAAGAGAGCCTTATTCCCCCGTTTTCTCAGAAACTCTTTTCCTGCCCGAAGCATCTCTTCATCATCCTGGCGGGGCTTGTCCCCGAAGAAGATTTTATCGTTCGAATTGATGCGCACCACGAAGATGTTCTCGCGCTTCACCCCGGGAAACAGTTCGTCGGGATAGTTCGCCTTTTTCGCTGTCGGGCTGGGAGGAAGCGGAGGCATATAGCGGGTGGTGCCTTCCTGGCCGGAGGCCGATGCATAGCGGACCTTCAGGGATTCTAATTTGCGCAGTTCCGTTTTCACGTCATCGATGACGCCCATGGGGACATCGTCCGCCGCCATAATCGTCACCGTCGTCTGCGGCTGACCGGCCTGGTGAGGCGCAATGAGGTCTTTCAGCTGTGCGGGCGTATAGACCTTGCCGCCGCTTTCGACGCTGCCATCCGCACGGACATTCAAAACCACGGCATCGGGGATTTCCTGAACTGGATTATTTTCGCTACCTTTGTCCGTTGGGACATAGACAGTCCGTGCCTGCAGGCCGATGGCCAGGCACACGAGCGGGAGCATCCAGAGCACCCGTAGGCCTCGCGAAAGGGGCGATTTGGATTTTGACATCATAGTAATTCGGTTTTTAAGGATACTGTGATTAAAGCTGTTAGCAACTGAGTAGCCGCTCTTGCTGACACGTCATCGGCCTCATACTCATGGAGTTCCTGGAGGTCCGCGCGGAGCATCCAGATGGCGGGATTGAACCACTGCAGGGCCGAAAGGACATCCACCAGAAGCACTTCCAGGGAATGCCCAAGGCCGATATGCGCCTTCTCATGAGCGAGGATGGACGCATGCGGTGCCTCCCAATCTTTTCCGGACAGGACAATATATTTCATCCAGCTGAACGGGTCGATATCCCGCTCCGTTACAATGATTTTACAGCCATCCTCTTCCCGGATCAGCCGTCCCCGGCGGATGATTCTCACGATGGACAGGATGGAGAGGGTCACCCTTGCCAGCACAAAAGCCACGCCCGCCCAGAACAGGAGGGTGAGGGCTGTCGGCCACCAGGCAACGGCGGGTTCCAGCAGCGGTACCAGCTCCTGAGCCGGCAATTCCGTTGCCACGATAGTCGGTTCCGGAAGCACGGGCGCCACCTCTATCGGCTTATGGATGGTAATGATGCACAGCGGCAGCAGAAACGAGAGCACGGCCGTTCCTACCAGCACCATCCGGTTGAACCGGTGGAACGTCTCCTTTTTCAAAAGGAAACGGTAGAATAGGTAGAAAACCAGCAGCGCAAGCGCTACCTTAGCATCATATATGAGGAATTCCATCATTTCTGTTCACCTTTCTCAACCAGATCGATGAGTTCCTTCAGCTCTTCGATGGAGATCTTCTCCTCCTTCACCAGGGCTGATACGGCACTCAGGTAGGAATTGTCGAAATACTTGTCTATGAGGCCGATGAGCGAGCGCTGCTTGTACTCCTCCCGCGTCACCTTGGCGAAATACTGATAGGTGGGGCCGTAGGACTTATGGTCGATGAAACCTTCTTCCTGGAGCGTCCGTACCTGTGTACTCAGCGTGGAGAAATGCGGTCTGGGCTCCGGGTACAATTCCCGTAACTCCCTCACAAACAAGGGCCCTTTCTCCCAGAAATGCTCCATGATGATTTCCTCTTTCTTGGTCAGTCGTTTCATAAACGCATTGTTTTTCTGCAAATATAACTAATTTTTTTAACTATGCAACTATTTATATTTAATTTGTCATTTATTTTTTGTAAATCATTCTATGCGACGCCACTCGAGATCTCTATGCAGGACAAGAATCCTTATCTTTCCGAGTGCGGGTAGTGTCCCTTTTTTAAGGACACCACCCGCATTTTTGGCCGATTTTGCGGGTAGTGTCCCTCTTTTGAGGACACCACCCGCACTTCAGCGGTGAAGTATACCACTAACAGTTCGGGAATTACCCCGAATAGCCGGGAGTACGCGAAGGAAGAGATGGCCCGTTTTTAAGAAAGCTGCGTACCAGACGCTGAACATGCTTTTCGAGATGATGAACATGCCTGTGGTGACATCGCAATACTGGAACATCGCTTACGGCCGGGCTCCGGGGGAAGTGGCACAGGACACGGAGGGCATGCAAACCATTTTTCAAGGAAAACCTCAAGTAATGAGAGCTTTGCTGCAATTAGGATGTCATTATGACGAAAGTAGCGGTCAGAAAGCATTCAACAACTCCGTAAACCGGGCGCGGATATCGGCAAGAATGGAGCGCCAGTCCTTCAGGTTTCCATCCAAGTTGTCGGATACCGCCTTGAGGCAGTAGAACGGGATATCGTACATCTTGCAGAACTGGGCCACGGCGTAGGCCTCCATGTCAAAGAGGTCGTACTGCTGCGAAAGCGCCTTCACCTGCTCCGGGCTGAAGGTCTGGGTACTCATGAAATAATCCCCGGAAAAGACGCTGGCGCCATCGCCCGGAAATGTAATGCAATCATGCACCAACTCGCAGCCGCCGTTGAAAATCCGGGTACAGTTGACGATGGTGCCGATGGGATAGTGGGCCGACCCGGCGCTGCCGATGTTGAGGACAACGGGATTGCTTCCTTCGGGCAGGGTTTCGTGCCATTTCACCAGGCCGCTGAACATCCGCATCTTTCCCATCCCGGTGAACACCACGGGAAATGGTACTTCGGCAGGAGAAATCTCATCTTGGTCGGCCACAAACAGGACCACGTCACGGCCCTTGAGTTCTTCTAAAACCTGATTTACAGCTGTCATTGTATCATCATTATTAACGGGTTCTTCATGGACATGATGGCTTTTGCAGGCAATCAAAAGGAGTGCGCCCAAAAGCAGGGCCAGTGTTTTCTTCATATTTTTTCTATTTTGCATATTCCGCGGCGTTTTCCCCGGCTATTTTACCGTTGACCACAATATCCGCCACACCGTTTCCGCCAAGACGGTTGGCACCGTGGACGCCCCCGGTTACTTCCCCGGCGGCGAAAAGGCCGGGAACAGGAGTTCCGTCGGCCCGCAGGACCTGCATATGTTACTTATTCTTACAAATTTAACATTTTTTGTGGAATTCCATATAAGAAAGTGCAATGAAATGATTTCACACGCTTGAAGCGACGGACCGTTGTCAGAAACAAAAAGAAATCGTGTTTCGAAATAAGTTGAACACATCTTGCGGTTTTGTAAAATACATTTTATACATTTGTGAAACAGAATTTCGAAAAATAATGCCTCTCAGTTGCCGAGAATCCATAATAGGTGGCATGACATGCCGGTTCTTTGAATCCGGCCTCCCTTCGGTCATCCTTCTTCAGCCATCGGCCCGCCACGAAACGGCGACGCTCCAGGCCGAGGCAGCACAGATTGTCGCCCTCGCCCCCGTTCCCTTCGTCCTGGTGGCCTTCGATGTGGATGACTGGATGGTGGACCTTCTGCCCTGGCCCGACAGGAATATCTCCCGGCATGAGGAGGCCGGAAAAAGGGGCCAGGCCACGCTTGAATACGTTCTTCTGACTCTCCTTCCGGAGGTCCGGACGCTGTACGGTCCCCTGCCCGTCATCTTTGGAGGATACTCCCTTGGGGGCCTCTTCGCACTTTGGGCATCCTCGCAGACGGACAGCTTCGCGGGCGTTGCCGCGGCCTCCCCTTCCGTCTGGATCGAAGGCTGGATTCCCTATGCCGATACGCATCCGGTGCTGGCTTCATCGGTCTATCTCAGTCTTGGGAAGGAAGAGGAGCACGTGAAGAACAGGGCCATCAAGAAGGTGGGGGGCTGTCTGCGGAGCCAATATGAATTATTGAAGAGCCAACTGGGCGCTGAACACTGCACCCTTGTATGGGAAGACGGCAATCACTTCACGGACAATGACGGAAGGCTTGCCCGGGCTTTCGCATGGGTGTCGAAGCGCTTTTTCCGGCACTAATTACGACATTGATATAAAGATCATCCCGTTACTTGTACGGGGCCGGCGAAAAAAGTATGAATCCCATTTCCCAACGCCTGCTGAACCAGCAGCTGATATGCCCGCAATTCACCCATCCGCACGATGTGGTGGCGTGGATGGGCGCCCTGCAGGCGCAGGAGTACAGGATGATGCGCTGGGCCGTTGAGATGCGCACCCATCGGCCCTCTGCAAAGGCCTTCGAGAAGGCATACAATGAAGGGCAGATCGTAAGAGCACACCTCTTCCGCACCACTTGGCAGCTGGTTGCCGGCGAAGACTTAAGCTGGATGCTGAATCTTTGTCGGGACAACGCCCTGAGGGGGATGGCCGGATGGATGCATTCCAGTGGCGTGGACATCCCCCGGGCAGAACAGGAAACCGTCCAGCAAATCTTCCAGGATTTTTTATCCACAAGCCGAATAGCCCAAAAGGCCGATCTCGCCGCAGCGCTTGAAGCGAAGGGAATCACGATGCATGATCATCGGCTTTCCTACCACATCCGCCTGGCGGAGTACAGCGGTCTCCTTTGCAGCGGGGACCTGTTTCCCATGAAACCCAGCTACGCCCTCGCCGCTGACAAACTGCCAAGGGTGGTACCTATCTCAAAGGAAGAAGCCCTGGCCAAGCTGGCCAAAACCTATTTCCGCAGCCACGGCCCCGCCACCCTGGAAGACTTCGTGTGGTGGAGCGGCCTCAATATCGGCGATTGCAGGAAAGGATGGAACGCCATCAAAAGCGAACTCGTCGAAGATCGCTGGAAGGGGCTTGCTTTCTTCCGCCATCAGGATAGCCGCACCCGCGGATTCCGCAGCGGAACGGTAATCCTGCTGCCTCCCTACGACGAATATCTGATTGGCTACAAGAGCCGCCATGTGGCTGTCCATCAGGACCATATGCATCGCGCACACAGCGGTAACGGCATTTTCTGGCCGATTATCCTCCGCGACGGTATAGCCGTAGGCAACTGGACCGCCGCCGGAGGCAAAATGCAAACCGAACCCTTCCAACCGGAGGCCGACCTCGACGAGGATGCACTGGAAAAGGAGCTGGCTCGATATGCACGGTTCCTCAACGAATGACCTTGCTCAACGTATGACTTTGCCAAACGGGAACACGGTGGCAATGGCCATCTTGAAATGCTGCATGCCCCAAGGAATTCCCACAAGGGTCAGGCAGAAGAGCAGGCCAAAAGCCAAGTGCAGAATGGCAATTTCCCACCAGCCCAGAAGAACCCAGATGACATTCATCACTACCGACACGCATCCCGGCTCATTGGGGCCGTTCACGAGCTCGTGACCGAAAGGCCAGAGAGCGTATGTGCCCAGCTTGAACAGCTGCACTCCGAAGGGAATGCCAATGATCGTTATGCACATCAGCAGTCCCACCAGGTAGTATATCATCGCGATGAAAATGCCGCCAAGGACAAGCCAGAGAATGTTGCCAAGGAATTTCATACCGATTACTGATATTTGGTAAAGTTGTACTTCTCCCGCAGACCGGCCTTCGTTTCCTCATCCTGATGGGTGAAGAAATTCTTCCAGCCCGGGCACCAGTTGATATGCCAGCGCCAGAATCGACCCATCGCCGATTTGGGGTTTTTGTCAAAAGATGCGCGGAACTTGCAGTTCTCGCACGGGTACTGTTGTTCTGCCATTATACGCGATATTTTAAACCAACGGATTTGCAAAGATACGAAAAATGAAGGACTTTTGTTCAGAAACATTCGCTTGTCGTCGTGGCTCCTGCAGAACGGTGCCCCGGAACCGCCTTCTGCCGCTTCCAGCAGCTTCCCGCCTGTCGCCAGCCGCTGTACATACCCCCCCCCGGAACCACGTCCCAGCCGCTGCACATACCAGGTATGTACACGAAATCGGCCTCCCAGCGCGTTCTGGCTGTTCATACCTCCCCCGAAACCGCCTTCACCCCGCTGTACATACCAGGTATGTACACGAAATCGGCCTTCCAGCGCGTTCTGGCTGTACATACCTCTGCCGGAACCCCGTCCTGGCCCGTCCCAGCCGCTGTACATACCAGGTATGTACACGAAATCGGCCTTCCAGCGCGTTCTGGCTGTACATACCTCCCACGAAACCGCCGTCACCCCGCTGTACATACCAGGTATGTACACGAAATCGGCCCTCCAGCGCGTTCCAGCTGTACATACCTCCCCCGAAATGCATGTAGTGTGTGCTATGGTGCAATTAAAACCGAATTAATTTTGCTATATTTATGCGACAAAAACGTTAGAGCCAGGACAGGGCAAGACTACTCCTGTACTTCAAGGAGGCGAAGTGCTTGGAAAGGCATGGGGTGCAGGAATGGTGCACTCCCTGGACAACCTGAGCACACTTTACGACCGATAGAATTAAGCCATTATCTCTCCGGAGAGTACAACTAAACCACATCATTATGATAGACGATATTCTGAAGTTTAACAAGCAGTTTGTTGCAGACAAGGCCTACGAGCCTTTCATCACCGACAAGTTCCCCGCAAAGAAACTGGCCATCCTCACCTGCATGGATACCAGGCTTACCGTCCTCCTTCAGGAGGCCCTGGGCCTGAAAAACGGCGATGCCAAGATTATCAAAAACGCCGGCGGGCTCATCCTGAGCGAGAAGGACTCTGCCATCAGGTCCTTGCTGGTGGGGATCTATGAGCTGGGTGTGAAAGAGATTATGGTTGTACACCACTCCACTTGCGGGGCCTGCCACATGAGCTATTCGGAGTTCAAGCCCCACATGCAGGAGCACGGTATCTCTGAAGAAGTGCTCGCTCAGTGGGAAGCAAAGGGCGTGGCCGACTGGCTGGAAGGGTTCCACGATACGGAAGCATCGGTTCGCAAAACCATGGCCGCAATAGTCAATCACCCCCTCGTCCCCAAAGACATCATGGTCCGGGGCTTCATCATAGATTCCGTAACGGGAGCGCTTACTGAAATCAAATAGGTTTCGCCGGTCATTGGGATTTTTCCAGAATTCCCTCAAAAGCGCCATATAGCTCGTTCAGGTCGGACAGAAGATCATAGAGGCCGTCTTCCGAAAGGACGGAACGATTCACTTCCAGAGGCACCTCTCCCCTTTCGTCGGCTTCAAAATCCTGTAGCCACCTGCCGGATTCCACATATTCCTGGAGTTTCTCCAACTCCGGAAGCATGGCATCCAGTTCTTCCGTCTTCTCTGCCAGCTCGGTTACCAGCCGGCGCAGCTTGTCGTAGGCGTCGCTCATGAAAGCAATCCGGTCTTCCCGCTGCTCTTTCACGCGTTTCGGGTTAAATTTCCGTTCCGTATCCATTATGGATTCTGTCTTTGGACAGCTTCCTGATAGAAGGTCTGTCGCTGTTCCTGGGTTATTCGGTATCGGATAAGGCGGGAATCTTCCCGAAGCCCGTCGTCCAGATTGCAGACGAACAGGTCGTCTACGTCGGCAATATAGAGCCGGTTGTAGCGGAACTCCTGATACTTCTGGAGGGAGATCGTGTAATTCATCGCCTTGACGGCCTCAATCGAGCCCAGGTTCTCGCGCGAGAACACAAACAGGCCCATCTTCACAAAGTGCCCGTAAAAGCCATTGCCCAGTTTGGAAACCTTGCTTTCCAGAATCCGGCGCATGGGCAGGGCCATCGACCAGTAGGAGAACTCCTTCAGGCCGATGTATTTACCCTCCGTAAGGCCGTAGGTATAATCGTAGTGTTTCTCCCCTTTGGTGAGCCCGGCGACATCTTTCAGCAGCGCCAGTTCTGCCTGCTTGCTCTCTTCCATAGCCCGGGTTACCTCTATGCCGACAGACTTCCCATCCGGGGACTGCAAATCTGGCCGGTCCATGTTGACAAGGCAGTCAAACTCCCTCCCCAGCAATGCCGAAAGCGATATCTGAGCATATTGCTCGAAAAAACAGGTGCCGAAAGTGCGTGTAGCCATATAGCAATCTTCAGTCGAAGGTGATGCGCTCGATTCTCAGGTTCAGTACTCCGGAAGGGACCTGCGCCTGGACAATTTCGCCCACTTTCTTGCCCATCAGCGCTGCGCCGATGGGAGATTTCAGCGAAATCTTGCCCGCTTCGAGGTCCATCTCGTGCGGACTGACAATCTCGAATTTCATGCGGGTATTCGTGGAAAGGTTCGTAAATTCGACCCGGCTCAAAAGGCAGACCCGGTCTTTGGGAAGGACATCGGGGTCGATGACGCGTGCATGTTCCAGGACCTTCTGCAGGAAACGGATGCGGCTGATGGTCTTTCCCTGCATCCGCCGGGCTTCACGGTATCCGGCATTGTCGCTCCGGTCTCCCTGGGCGCTGGCCTCCGCGAGGTCTTCCTTCACCTGGGGGTAAACCACGCCGATAAGATGCTTCAGCTCGGCCGAAATTTCGTCGTATCGTTCTTTTGACAGGTATTCCATGGCTCAAAGATAATCATTTTCCGCCAAATATGTCAGCTCCGCGCGTATGGCATTGAGGAAATAATTGCTATTTTTGTAGAACCGCATAACAAGTTGTCTATGAAAAGAATCCTTCTTGCCCTGACCCTGCTTTCGACACTCACCCTGGGCGCCCAGCCTGCGCCCGGTTCGTTCAGGCAAACTTGGTCCAAAGGTCCCGCATGGCTTCAGAACGCTGTCATCTACCAGATTTATCCGTCTTCTTTCAAAGACTCGGACGGAAACGGTATCGGAGACATCCGCGGCGTCCTGTCCAAGATGGACTACATCGAGCGCCTGGGAATAACGGCCATCTGGTTCAATCCCCTCTTTGAATCCGGATGGATAGACGGCGGGTACGACGTAATCGATTACTACCGGGTAGACCCCCGCTTCGGCACCAACAACGACCTGGTGGAACTCATAGAAGAAGCCCATAAACGCGGCATCAAGGTGCTGCTGGACCTGGTTCCCGGACACACCTCCGACCGGCATCCTTGGTTCCTCCAGAGCGCCGAAGACACGAATCTCCGCTACTCGGACTACTATATCTGGAGCGACCGCCTGCCCGACCATCAGGCCGAACAGGACCTGGAGGAAATGCTCCGGGACCCCAACTACATGCAGAATACGCGCGGGAAATGGATGAAGAGCAATTATCCGCGTAACAAATTCTACTACAAGAACTTCTATGCCTGCCAGCCGGCCCTCAACTTCGGCTTTGCCCATCCGGACCCATCCCGTCCCTGGGAGCAGGGCACCGATGCACCGGGGCCGCAGGCCGTCAAGCGCGAACTCCTGAACATCCTTGCTTTCTGGTACGATAAGGGAGTGGACGGATTCCGGGTGGACATGGCCGACAGCCTGGTCAAAGGAGACCCCGATAAAGCCGGAACCATCAGGCTCTGGCGGGAAATCCGCGCCTGGTCAGACGCCCATTATCCGGGCCATGTCCTGATGGCCGAATGGAGCGACCCCAAGTACTGCCTTGCCTCGGGCATGCACGTGGACATGTATATCAACCGTACCACCAAGACCAACCGGCTCATGTACTTCGACCGGAAACACCAGGCTAACGGAGGCGCCTATTTCACCCTGAATGGCTGCGAGCCCTCGGTAAAGGACCTCTATGGCCAGCCCTGGCCGGAGGACCAGATAGACCGCAGCGTCACGGCGGCCGCGGCGCTCAAAACGTACTACGACCATTACACGGACGCCATCGCCTGGACAAAAGACTGGGGCTATTATGCTTCCATCACCGGAAACCATGACCATCTGCGCCTGAACACCGGAGACCGCAACAGTCCGGACCAGCTGCGCGTGATGCTTACCTGGATCCTGACCACGCACCTTCCCATCCTGTACTACGGAGACGAGATCGGCATGCGCTCGCTGGTGGACATGCCCAATGTGGAAGGCGCCAACCATAACGGGAAGGAGCGTGCAGGTGCCCGTACGCCCATGCAGTGGACGGGTGGCGAAAACGCCGGATTCAGCACCTGCGACCCTTCCGATCTGTACCTTCCGGTGTGTCCGGAATGGACATCGGCCACCTCCTATCCGGCCTATCTGGCCTGGAAGGCTGCCGGCGCTCCCAAGCCTACCGGTGCCGGGGCTCCAACGGTGGAAAGCCAGGAAAACGACCCGGCATCCCTCCTCAATTGGACCCGCAGGCTCATCGACCTTCGCAAAAGCACGCCGGCTTTCTGGGCCGACAGCGACTTCACACCCATCTACAATGCCCGGAATCCCTATCCCATGGTCTATACCCGGAGCGACGGCAAGCAGACCTGGCTGGTGGCCCTGAACCCCACCGGCAAGAAGCAGGTTGTCCAGCCTCCTGCGGGCATCGGCCCGGAAAAAGGGAGCGTGAACCCCGAGCTTTCGTACGGGAAGGTGTCGCTGAAAAACGGGATGCTTTCCATGGGCCCCACCTCGGTGCTGATCGCCCAACTGCCGGAAAGCGAAACGGCCATGACGGTCTGCAGTTTCAACATCCGTTACGCCAACAACAAAGGGGACAAATTTCCGGACGGAAGCAGTGCGGCCTGGGCGGACCGGCGGGATGCCGTGAAGCGCTTTGTAGACAGTGCCCGGCCGGATATCATCGGCCTGCAGGAAATCCGCAAGGCCCAGTCAGAGGATTTTGCCCGGTTTTTTGCCGATGAGTATGGATACTATGACGTGGGCCGGGACAGCGAAACCGGCGCATCCGTGGCCGATGCCAACTGTGAGGGCGTGGGCATCCTTTACCGGAAAGCGCGTTTCGAGTTGGTAGATAAAGGTTTCTTCTGGCTGGACGGAACCCCCGGGACCAAACCGGTGCAGAATACGGACCAAACCTACGGAGACTGGCATTCCGCCTGCCGGAGGGTCACCACCTGGATGCTGCTGAAGGACAAAAAGCACGGAGGCCCCCTGGTAGGCTTCTATTCAACCCACTTCGACCACCGCAGCCATGAGGCCATGAAACAATCCTCCGCGCTGCTGGCCCGGCAGATGAAGGCCCTTGACAAGGCCGATGTCCTCATCGCCGTCGGCGACCTGAACACCAAACTGGAAGACGGCCTTCTCCAGCCTCTGCAGGAGCTTTTTTCCTATGCAAGGACCGAGGCCCCGGGCAGTGACCTTTATATCGGCACGTTCAACGGTTTCGGCAATGCCAACAACATCATAGACCACATCTTCTATGACGGTCCCGTGATCCCGCTCCGCTACTGGGTAGACAAGGCAGACTATGGCGTTCCCTTGCTGTCGGACCACTATCCCGTGCTGTTCAAGCTGGATTACCGATAAACCGCTTGTTTTTCCGTCTTTCTTTCGTATCTTTGCAGCCGAAAGCAGATTCTATGCACATTTGATTTTTTTCTAAGCCTTAACAGGCACGTATTTCAACCCGACACCGGACGATGGTCCACTCCCAGGGGTTCATTGTACCCTGACGCGAGCGGCCGGGGGGCCGGGCGTTCTTTGAAATACGTTTTTGTTATGGCAAAATCTTATCAATTGGTTGCCTGGACCGAAAAAGGCCAGGTAAGAATGATTCCCTCCCAGTTCAACGACTACCTGAACGAAGAACTCCAGCACATCAACCAGCTCGGAGAAAAGGTCCGTTACGGAACTTATTACGAGGTGCACGACCTTCTGGCGCTCAGCAGCGCCTTCGAGAAACTGGCGCTTTCCGTCCTGAACATGGGGAAGGTGGAACATGCCTTTCAGCTGCTGGCCCAGGCGGCGTTTTGCTGCACGGCTTCCGAAAATAACTGGACGGATACGGAGTGGGGAGAAATGCTGTGCAAGCCCCTGCGCGGGCGTTTCTTTGCCATGTTCTGCCAGTGCAAGGACCTCGTGCGCAGCTATCCGGGCCTGCGGTATGTATGGGAAAGCAGCAAGCTCCGGCAGACCTGCGATTTCGTCACCTATCCGGACAGGGTCTTCGAGATAGAGTGGAACGGCATCTGTGGCGACTTCCAGGAAGCCAGCCGCTACAACAAAGCCCTGAACTTCGGCAAAAACGAAGTTTATCGCCGCCGGAATGAGCCATGATTCTATGCAATTTCTCCAAATTTACGCTTTTTCCGGATTTCTTCGTAACTTTGTAAATTAAAAAGATATCCCGCATGAAAAAGAGCAAAGCCTCCCAGTTGTTCGATAAAACCCTGATGAAAGAGTCGGCCAAAGCTGGCCTGGCTCTGGTCATCGTCGCCGCCCTTACCCTGGAAGCCACCGGATTGGTCCAGTTTTACTTTGCGCAGAAAGGCATCAAGGCCGAAGCCACCCTCCGGGCAGAAACCCAGTTGGAAAGCACCCGGCACCAGATTATGGATGTGGTAAACCAGGCCGAAGCCGCCGTCCGCAACAACGTATGGCTGGCCAGTTACTGCCTGACGCAGCCGGACACGCTGGCCCGGGTAGCGCAGCTTCTGGTAGAAAACAACCCGGTTGTAATGGGGTCCAGCATCAGCATGGTTCCCGGCTATTACAAGAATCGGCCGCTGTATGCCCCCTATGTCTGCAAAGGACCGGACGGCGGGCTGGAAATCAAGTCCCTGGCCACCGAGGAATACGACTACCCGAGCCAGGAATGGTTCACCAAGCCCCTGGAACTGGGAAAAGGCTATTGGTCGGAACCTTATATCGATGAAGGCGGCGGAGAAATCCTCATGACCACCTTCTCCATGCCCGTCCGGGACCTGCAAGGCCGCGTGGCCGCCGTGCTCACGGCCGACCTCTCCCTGGACTGGCTCACGGAACTGGTAGGAGGCACCCATGTCTATCCCAATGCTTTCAACATGGTGGTAAGCCGCACCGGCCAGATCATGGTATGCCCTGCAGAGACCCTGATCATGCGCACCACGGTGCAGCAGGCCGCTTCCGGCATGGAAGACACCACGGCGCTGGGCAACCTGAACCGGGCCATGCTGTCCGGGCAGTCCGGCAGCATGCGCATCCGGGAAAAAGGAGTCTACAGCCAGGTATTCTTTGCCCCGGTAGAGCGTACGGGCTGGTCCATGTCCATCGTCATCCCGGAGAATGAGATTTACAGCGGAATCAAGAAAATCGGAACCCTTGTCACCCTGCTGCAACTGCTGGGTATCGGCCTTTTGATCCTGATCCTTTACAATCTGTTCAAAAATCAGTTCAAATACCAGAACCTGAGCAAGCAAAAAGAAAGGATGCAGGGAGAACTGCACATTGCCAGTGCCATCCAGATGGCCATGATTCCCAAGATTTTCCCGCCTTTCCCGGAGCGCAGCGAACTGGACATGTCCGCGGCCATCGTGCCCGCCAAGGAAGTGGGCGGAGACATGTACGACTTCTACATCCGCGACGAAAAACTGTTCTTCTGCATCGGTGACGTATCCGGCAAGGGCGTTCCCGCCTCTCTGGTGATGGCCGTTACGCGCAGCCTGTTCCGCACGGTATCGGCCCACGAGAAAAGCGCCCGGCGCATCGTGACCACCCTGAACGACAGCATGTCGGAATCCAACGAGAGCAACATGTTCGTCACCTTCTTCTGCGGCATCCTGGACCTGGGCACCGGCCATCTGCGCTACTGCAACGCCGGCCATAACGCTCCCCTGCTGCTCACCAATAAGATCGAGGAACTGCCGGTGCATCCCAACCTGCCGCTGGGCATCCTGCGCGGGTTCGAATTCCAGGAGCAGGAGATGGACCTGAAATATGACGACGCCCTTTTCCTGTTCACGGACGGGCTCACGGAGGCCGAGAACATCCACCACGACCTGTTCGGAGACCAGCGTGTACACGAAGTGCTGCATACCCGCCGTTCCTCCCAGGGCCATCTGGAGGCCATGCAGGCGGCTGTGAAGGAGTTCGTCGGGGAAGCGCCCCAGAGCGACGACCTCACCATGCTCTTCATCCACTACACCAACGACAAACCCAACGTGCACGCAGAGCGTCACCTGATCCTGCACAACGACATCCAGCAGATTCCCCAGCTGGCCGACTTCCTGGAATCCATCGCCGAGGAAAAGAAGCTTCCGCAGTCCCTCACCATGAGCCTGAACCTGGCGCTGGAAGAGGCCGTCACCAACGTCATCCTGTACGCTTATCCGAAGGATGCCGACGGCCTGGTAGACATCGAAGCCATCATCCGGCCGCACGAGGTGGAATTCATCCTCTCGGACAATGGCATACCCTTCGACCCTACCACCACCCCGCCCATCGACATCAGCCTGGGCGTGGAAGAGCGTCCGCTGGGCGGCCTGGGCATGCACCTGGTGCGGCAAATCATGGATTCCGTCCGGTACAGACGGGACGGCGACCGCAATATCCTCACCATGATCAAGAACATCTAGCCGATGGAAACCTTACTCATTGCCCTGGCGCTGGCCATGGACTGCTTTGCCGTATCCGTCGTCTGCGCCGTCATCGCCCGGAAAAAAAACCTGCCCGGCGGCATCATGTGGCGCCTGGCCTTCTTCTTCGGCCTGTTTCAGGCGCTGATGCCGCTCATCGGCTGGCTGCTTACCAACCGTTTCAGTCACCTGGTGCAGGCCTGGGACCACTGGATTGCCTTCGGCCTGCTGGCCTTCATCGGCGGAAGGATGATCGTCAGTTCATTCAAGGAAGAGGAAGACCCTTCCCTGCAGCCCCAGGATGTGAAAACGGAACTTCTGCTCGCCATTGCCACCAGCATCGACGCGCTGGCGGTGGGCATCAGCTACGCCTGTACCGGATACAACACGCTGTCCCAACTGTCCGTTCCGCTGGTCATCATCGGGGTGGTTTCATTCCTGATGAGCCTGCTGGGCTATGGCCTGGGGCTTCGCTTCGGCGACATCGTAAACCGCAAAATACGCCCGGAACTCGTGGGAGGCCTCATCCTGGTAGGGATCGGCATCAAGATCCTGGTTACGCACCTGGGTCTGGCGGGCGGTGAACGGGAACCCGTCCCTGCCAAGCCGGATGTCATTGAGCAGCAGCTGCAGTCCATGACCCTCCGGGAAAAAGTGGGGCAGCTTTTCTGCGTGCGTCCGGAGGCCTTTGACGTTTCGCTGGAATGGGATAGCTATGCCCAGCTGGCCTCTTATCAGGTGCAGGACATTTCCGAGCGCATGCTCCAGGTGAACCGGGAGTATCCGGTGGGCGGCATTATCCTGTTCGCCCACAACATCCAGGATCCGGAGCAGCTTAAGGAACTGGTTTCCAAGCTCAAAGCCTTCAACGGCGCCCCCCTGCTGTACATCGACGAGGAAGGCGGCCGGGTAGCGCGCATCGGAAACAACGACAGCTTCGGCGTGGAGAAGTTCCCGCCCATGGGTACGCTGGGCAAGAGCGGAGACCTCCGGGAGGCCCGGCGCTGCGGCAAGGTCATCGGCACCTACCTGAAACAATACGGCATAGACGTGGACCTGGCTCCCGTGGCCGATGTGAACACCAACCCCAATAACCCGGTCATCGGCACGCGCGCTTTCTCTTCGGATCCCACGCTGGCCGCCAAACTGATGGTGCAGTATATGAAAGGCCTGGAAGAGGCCGGCGTCATCTCCTGCCTCAAGCATTTCCCGGGGCACGGAGACACGGGGACGGACAGCCATTACGGTTATGCACAGACGCGCAAATCCTGGGAAGAAATGCTTGACTGTGAAATGATTACCTTCAAAGCCGGCATTGCAGCGGGAGCACCCATGATTATGACCGCCCACATTGCTGCGCCGGCCATTACCGGAGACAATACCCCCGCCACCGTCTCCCGGGAAATCCTGGAAGGAAAGCTGCGCGGAGAACTGGGCTTTGACAAAGTCATCATTACTGACGCCATGGCCATGGGCGCCATCACCCGGCAGTACAACAGTGCCCAGGCAACGCTCCTGAGCCTGCAGGCCGGGGCCGATATCATCCTGGGCCCCAAGAATTTCATCGAAGCGTTCGACGCCGTCCTGGCCGCCGTGGAAAGCGGTGCCCTGTCGGAGGAGCGCATCGACCAAAGCGTGCGACGCATCCTTCGGATGAGGGCCTCCTATGCCGGCCGCTAAGCGTTCGCTCCGGATGTGGAACCATTTGTGGAACATTTTTGAAAGGTTTCCGGAATTATTCCTTATATTTGTAAGTTTTATAAAGGAAAGTCTATGGGCAAAATCATCGCCATCGCCAATCAGAAGGGCGGCGTAGGAAAAACCACCACGGCCATCAACCTGGCCGCGTCGCTGGCCGTATTGGAAAAGAAGGTCCTCATCATCGACGCAGACCCGCAGGCCAATACCACTTCCGGCCTGAACTTCGACCCGGAAAGCGGGAACGGACGCACGCTGTACGAGATTCTCATCGGCAAGCTCAGCGCCTCGGACGCCCTCATCCAGACAGAGCTTCCGAACCTGCACATGATTCCCTCCCACATCAATCTGGTGGGCGCAGAAATCGAGCTCCTGGACACCCCCAACCGCGAATCGGTGTTAAAGTCGGCCCTTGCGCCCCTGCAGGACCAGTACGACTATATCATCATCGACTGCTCCCCTTCCCTGGGCCTGATCACTGTCAACTGCCTTACGGCGGCGCAGTCCGTCATGATCCCCGTCCAGCCGGAATTCTTTGCCCTGGAAGGACTGGCCAAACTCATCCAGACCATCCGCCTGGTACAGAACGGCATCAATCCCCAGCTCACCATCGAGGGTTTTGTGGTCACCATGTTCGACGGCCGCACCAAGGTGCACAACCAGGTGGTGGCCCAGCTCAGGGAGCATTTCAAGGACATGGTGTTCAACACCGTCATCCAGCGCAGCATCCGCCTGAGCGAAGCTCCCAGCTACGGAAAGCCCATCATCCTGTACGACGTAATGAACAACGGTACTTCCAATTACCTAAACCTGGCCAAGGAAGTCCTGGACAAAAACAACGAAAAAGCAAATGGCTAAGAACATGCACGGCGGTCTGGGCAAGGGCCTGGGCGCTCTCTTGGGAGGAGAAGACCTTTCGGAACTCCGCAAACCCGTCGGTTACATCAACAAGGAGGTGGTTTCGCCGGAGGGCAAACCGCAGGATACCTCGGATGTGCTCCGCATTCCCATAGACCTCATCGAACCCAATCCTTACCAGCCCCGCATGAACTTTGCCCCGGAAGCCATGCAGGAGCTGGCCGAATCCATCCGCACCTTCGGCCTTATCCAGCCCATCACGGTGCGCCGGAAAGGGAACAAATACCAGATTATCAGCGGAGAACGCCGCTACAGAGCCTCCATCATGGCCGGCATGGACATGATTCCCGCCTATATCCGGGATGCCTCAGACCAGGGAATGCTGGAAATGGCCATCGTGGAAAATATCCAGCGGGAGAATCTGGACCCCATCGAAGTGGCCATGAGTTACCAGCGCCTGATGGACGAATGCCATCTTACCCAGGAACAGATGGCAGACCGCGTGGGCAAAAAACGCGCTTCCGTGGCCAATCAGCTGCGCCTCCTGAAGCTGCCCGCCAAGGTTCAGCACGACCTGAAAGTGGGGCTGGTCAGCGTAGGACACGCCAAGGTGCTGCTGGGCGTAGAAGACCCTTCCCTACAGGAAAGCCTGTGCGACCTCATCGTGAAGCAGGGGCTTTCCGTGCGTCAGCTGGAAGACAAAATCAAGGCCCTGGGCCACGAGGGAAAGCATAGGGAGGAGAACGAGCCCGAAGAACTGCCGGACGTATACTACAGGCTGCTGGAAAGCGTGGGACGCTACTGCTCCGACAACATTTCCATCAAACGCGGCAAGGGCGGCAAGGGTACCCTGACCATTAAATTCGACTCCGACCAGCAGATGGAGCAGTTCCTGCAGGCACTGGATCAGCGGTAATGCAATTCAGGAGAATCATATTCCTTGTCGTGGGCGGCCTGCTTCTGGCCGCGACGCCTTCGCATGCCCAGTACCGGGACGACCAATTCAAGCGGGACGCCTTCTCCCAGAACTACGCAGACTCCACCCAGCGGGAAAAAAGGGACTCGTCGGCCCTGTTCAGTTTCAGTGAGTTCTTCGGCGGCCTGGCGCACAAGCGCACGCCCTCGCTCAAGACCATGACCATGGGGTCGGCCGTGTTTATCGGCGCCAACCAGATTTACAACCGGGATTACTGGAAGCTGCCCATCGTGTACGGCGGAATTGGCGCAGGCATTTACGGCGGCATCCGATTCAACCAGCTGTACCAGCAAAGCGGAGACGCTAAATATCAGACATACAGCACCTTATCTTATGTCGGCGCCGGCCTCGTATACTGGGGGTCGCTCATGGATGGGGTCATCAGCTACAAGAGTGAAAAGCGCCTGGACCCGTCCAAGTCCACCATCTATTCCATCCTGCTTCCGGGCCTGGGCCAGATTTACAACGGAGAGTTCTGGAAGGTGCCCATCTATTGGGGCCTCATGGCCGGATGCGTGCACTTTTACATAGACAACAACGTCCAATACCACCGCTGGAAGTGGATCCACAACATGGCCACCACCACCGAAGAAGGCGTGGAGCGGCCGCCCCAAAGCGGGGAAACCGCCAAATATTACCGCGACACCTACCGCCGGTACCGGGACTATTCCGTGCTGGCCATCGCGGCTTCTTACCTGCTGCAAATCATTGATGCCAACGTATTTGCCTATATGCAGGAGTTCGAGGTAACGGACGACATCTCGCTGAAGGTAGAACCTGCCCTGGTGCCCAATGCCGCTTATGCATCGGCCCCGGCCGTGGGCATGTCCATCGGCCTAAGATTTTAGATATGAAACGCATACTGCTATATACCGCCTGCTTCCTTCTGGCCGCCAACATCTGTGCCGCCGGACCGCAGGACAACGCCCGCAAGAGCAAGCGGCAACTCCAGAAAGAGAACGAAGAACTTCGGCAGCAGCTGGAGGCCCTGGAAGAGGAAATTGCCGCTTATCGGGCCGATGCTTCCGAGCGCGAAGCCATCGAGGAAGAACTCTCCGGCGAAAATGAAAACAAAGTTTCCGCCGGTCTGGAGGCCTATAACACCAATACGGACACGCTGCTGGCACAGTGGTTCATGCACCGGCAGTCCCGCCTGGCCGGCCGCGAGGTGTACAATATGGACAGCGTACGCTTCACCACCCAAGTGCCGGATTCGGTGCTCATCAGGCGCCTGGAGGACATGAATGCCTTTATCTCGCTCCCCTACAACGAGACCGTGAAGAATTACATGATCTTGTATTCGGAGAAAATGCCCCTCAAGATGGGCGAGATGATGGGCCTGGCGCAGTACTACATGCCACTGTTCGAGGAAACGTTCCGCCAGTACGGCCTGCCCATGGAGCTCAAGTGGGTGGCCATCATCGAAAGTGCGCTCAATCCCCGGGCCGAATCCCGCGTTGGTGCCAAGGGCATGTGGCAGTTCATGTACCGCACGGCCATCAATTACGGTCTCCGGATCGATTCCTACACGGACGAGCGCATGGATCCCATCCGCTCCGCAGACGCTGCCGCCCGCTATTTCCGCGACGCCTACCGCATCTTCAACGACTGGCCGCTGGCCATATCGGCCTATAACTGCGGCTCCGGCAACGTGAACAAGGCCATCAAGCGCGCCGGCGGAAAACGCGATTTCTGGTCGGTGTACGAATACCTGCCCAGCGAAACTCGCGGATACGTTCCCGCCATGGTCGGCGCCATGTACGCCTTCCGTTATGCGCAGGAATACGGTCTGCGTCCGGAACCCATCGCCCTGCCGGTATACGTAGACACCTTCCACATCCACAAGAATTTGCATTTCAGTCAGGTGAGCGAACTGCTGGGCATTCCGCTGGACGACGTACGGGACCTGAACCCGCAGTATTACAAAGACATCGTCCCCGGCGCCAGCGGCGCTCAGGTGTTCCGCCTGCCCTTCGACTATTCGTCGGCCTTTCTGGAGATGCAGGACAGCATCTACCGCTATAAGGCCGATATCCTGTTCTCCGACAAGGTCCCGGACGGCCGCGAGAAAGTGGCCGGACGCCCCGTACCCACCACATCGGCTTCCACCGGCCAGTGGGTCTATTACAAAGTGCGTTCCGGCGACAATCTGGGCAAGATTGCCCGCAAATACCACTGCACCGTCAAACAGCTCAAGACCTGGAACAACCTCAGGAGCGACCGCATTTCCGTCAATCAGCGCCTGAAGGTCGGAAAACGCTAGTTTTTTCGGCCCGTGCCCTCTCCTTCACAGGCACACCCACACATTTCCTGCCGCGCGGGCACACAGGGGGGCGTTTTCGTGCCCGTGCGATGGTGGCCAGTGAAACGAAGTGTTTCCGGAGGTAGAGAATTGGGGCGATACATCTGGAAACACTTCGTTTCACCGTTCCAATCGGCATGGACGGAGCGATCAGAACGATGGTGCGCCGTCGGCCGGTACCGGAAAAAGGCGCTCTACCTCTGCAGGAGTCAGGCGAAGAACTTGCGTTATCTGACGATTGGAGGAAGCGAGACGTTGTTTCATCATCTTGGCGGCCTGCAGGCGCTGCGCATAACTCAGATCTTTTAGCATCGTTCCCGGGAACCAGGATGCCAGAATCTGGAATATTTCTTCGCTGGGAATCTGGATACTCTCTCCGAGAAGACGGGCCATTTCGATATCGGCCTCTCCCCTTCTGGTAAGCAGAGAAAAATACTGATTGGCGCTGTTGAAAAGGATTTCGGTGATGCCGAACTGAACGAAACTTCTTCTGAGAATCATGCCGTCTTCGACTCTGTAATGAGACGGAAGATTTACGTTGTGAGACCTGCAGATGCTCCTCTTTTCCCGAATACTGATCAATGGAAACGCAATCCCCTCCTTCTGTAACCAGAGGTTCCCGTTGAAAAACAGATTGGCCGATCCCCATGGGTATCCGGTCGGCATACTGTCCCGCCGCGCAACATACGCATTGCGATCAGTGTAGGCGACCTCGTTTCTGAATTGCTTCAAATCCTGAACACGATCTATCCGGATTTCCCACTTTTTGAGGGACGGCTTTCCCAACGAAAGTTGGTACTTCCGCTCCAGGTCGTGCAATTGATCGGCAAATGCGATGGCTCTTTCATAAGTACCGCTGCCCATAATATGATGATGGCTGTTCATTTGTATGTCATCCACTATTAAAAAGTTGGAACGCGCTGCTGAAATTGCCAATAAATTGGTTCCGACGATAAATTCGTCCCTGCTTTCATACGGCATCCAGTCCAAATTCTCCGTAGTGATGAAATAGAATGGACCTTTTTCAATAAAAGACCGTTCACACTCCCGTTCCCGGTCCCAAAAATCGTTTCTTTCGTAAGACATTTCTTTTTATTCAGTACAACTATTATTTCTGTTCCGTCGTGCGGGCACCCAGGAGGGCGTTTCTGTGCCCGCGTGCGTGTTATTCGGCCGCGCGGGCACACAGGAGGGCGTTTTTGTGCCCGCGTGCATGTTTTTCGGCGGCGCGGGCACCCAGGAGGGCGTTTTTGTGCCCGCGTGCGCAGGAGGGCGAATGGCGGGCATCAGAATTCGACCTGAAGCTGGAGGTTGAGCGCGGGGGCGGGGGTGTTGCCGCGGCGGATGGTGCAGGCGGCCCGGGCATAGACGCGGAGGGTGAGGCGGCGCAAGCGGAACTTTCCGGAGCCCACCAGGGATCCCATCAGGCCGGTGCCACTGAGGGCCGGGACGGAGAATGTGCCGGGGGCGTCGCGCTCATAGCAGTAAATACGGTCGTTCCAGGTGGCCGTGGAAAACGCGCTCAGACGCAGGTAGGACCAGAATCGGTCGGCCTTGTAACCACCCTCAGCATATGTGAGAAACCCCCATTTCTCGCAGTGTACCAGTTCGGTGCGGAAAACACCCTGCCAAGGGCCGGAAGCGGCTTTGACGTCCAAGCGTGCATCGCTGCGCGGGAACTCGTAATTGCGGTAACGCTCCGTCAGTCGCAGATCCACGGACCAGACGGGAGAAATCTGCCACTGCCATACCGAGTAAGCGCGCAGTTGGAAACGACGAGGTTCCGCCCCGGAAGCCGTGCCAGGGATGGGCAGCAAAGCGGCGTCCAGGGTGAGGGAGGCCTTATGACAAGGCACGGAACTGCCGAAGCCACTTCGTCCGCTGAGCGCCTGCCATCGGCCCGATGTAAAAGCCGTACCCATGGCCAGCGCATATTCACCGCTCTTCTTGCCCGTGAAGCGGCTGGGCAGCACCCTTCCCTGCAAGGCACCTTTCCAGGACTCCCCCATTTTCCAGCGGGCCGATACCTTCCCGCCGAAAGCCCCCTTCCGCAGCGCCAGTTCCCCGGAGAGATCCGCTCCGCTGATGTTGTACTTCCCGTCCAGCCCCAAGTTCCATCCACCGTCCCAGACGGCACTCATGCCCAGCTGCCCCTTCCTGGCCAGCCAGTCGCCGTGCAGGCCATAGCGCCCGCCCTGGGCAGCGTATGCAGACGCCCGGAAACGACGCCCCGCATACTCCCCCGCCGCTCCGCGGAGCGTACTGGCCGATGTATAGGAATTCGCAGGCGAAAGGCCCGTAGAACGCCGCACAAAAGCATCCAGGGTAGATAGGTTTTCCATGGAAAATCCCGTCCAGGACACCAGCCCTTGTCCCCATTTGCAGTGAAAATCGCCCGCGATCACGCGCCACTGGCGGATGCGCGTTTCACCGTAGAAGCTACCGTCCCTTCCCCGCCAGGCAGCCCCGGCACGCCAGTTTTCCCCCATAACTTTTGCCTTGGCGCCCACCGAAGACAGGGTGGTCCGGACCAGGGCGGTTCCATGCACCCGCACCGTGTCCGCCACCCCGGGAAGACGCGACGAATACAGGGACAGAAAGGGTCGTAGCGCCGCTACGGCTTCCGGAGAAAAACCATCCAGCAGCGAAAGTTCTTCCCACGAAAGGATATCGCCGGAAGCAGCCCGGTAATCCCGGATGCTGGCCACTTGATAGTCCGACAGGAGCAATCCCGGCATCAGGTGATCGGCATTGATCCGGACAACGGAGACACCCTCCAGGCGCTCCACCCAATCGGCAGGGATTTCCTCCTCCGAAGAGGCCCCGGAAAGATACATGGCCGCCCGCAAAACAGCGTCTTCCTGCGCAGTCAGGGACCAGGCGGCGAGTCCCGTCAGCAGACTCACAATAAAACGTTTCATGTTCCAAGTTAAGGGGAAGATTCCACAAAAAACACCCCCTGTTGATAACTTGTGTTGTTTTACAGTTTTTTTTGCGTGTTTTTTATTATTTTTGTGTTTTAGAAACCGATTTCCATGGAAAACAAGATTCATCTCCACGACAAAACCTTCAAACTTTTCATCCCCAACGAAGATATAGAGAAGGCCATCGACGCTGTGGCAGAGCGTCTGAACCGGGATTACGCAGACGCCACGGACGACAATCCCGTAGTCATGATCTGCACCCTGAACGGGGCTGTCATCTTTGCCGCAGAACTGCTCAAGCGCGTTCAGTTTCCCATGGTTTTGAAGGCCTGCAAGCTCTCCTCGTACGAAGGCATCTGCTCTACCGGCGTCATCAAGACGGAAGTTCCCCTTCCGGAACACTTGGAAGGCAAAAGGGTGCTCATCGTGGAAGACATCGTAGACACCGGCGGCACCATCGTGGCCATGGCGGAGCAGCTCAAGGCCCGCAAGGTCCAGGACGCCCGCATCTGCACCCTTCTCCTCAAGAAGGACGTCTACAAGAAGGACGTGAAACTGGACTATGTGGCCATGGAAATTCCCAACCGCTTCATCGTGGGCTTCGGCCTGGATTACGATGAACTGGGCCGCAACACCAAGGACATCTACGTACTGGACGACTAATCACACCAAAACTTAATAACCATGAAGTATTACGTTCTGTTCGGACCTCCCGGTGCAGGCAAAGGCACCCAGGCCGGTGCCATGGTAGCCCGCTACCATCTGTGCCACCTGTCCACCGGAGAACTGCTCCGCAGCGAAATCGCTGCAGGAACTCCGCTGGGCATCCAGGCCAAGGCGCTTATAGAAAACGGTTCCCTGGTCCCGGACCAGGTGGTAGAAGGCATGATCGAATCGCGGATCAGCCATGCCCAAGGCGTGGAAGGCTTCCTGCTGGACGGCTTTCCCCGCACCATCGCCCAGGCGCAGGTACTGGACCAGATGCTGGAGAAACGCGGAGAATCTGTCACCGCCTGCGTTTCCATCATGATTCCGGACGCCACCATCCACGAGCGCATCGCCCATCGGGCCCACATTGAAGGCCGGGCCGATGATGCCCGGGAGGAAGTGGTGGAAAACCGTATCCAGACCTACCACGCTAAAACGGAACCCCTGATCCAGTATTACCGGCAAAACGGAAAGTACGAGGAAATTGACGGCATCGGCACCATCGAGGAGGTCCAGGCCCGCATCTTTGCCCTCATGGACAAACATTAGTTTCGCCTTTCTTCCTCCATAAAATGACGCAGGCCCCCTAAGGGGCCTGTTTTTATTTTCTGATATTCTTTGTATATTTGTGAAATTGAATCAGTAACAACCGGATATGCACAGGATTTTTCTGCCGCTATATAAGTTCTTCCAGGGCCACAAGTCCCTGCTATATATCCTTCTCATTGCCTCTACGGCCATTTTTGCATGGTTTGCCTCCCGGCTCCGCTATGAGGAAGACATCATCAAACTGCTTCCGCGCAGCGCCACTTCCAGCGAACTGGCCTTCTCGGATATAGACCTGGTAGACAAAGTATTTGTGCAGGTTACTTCCCGGGACAGCCTGAATCCGGTAGACCCGCTGGTACTGGGAGACGCCGTGGAAGAATTCTGCGACATGCTGGAGCGGAAGGACAGTGCCACCCACTTTATTGGCGGCGTGCTCTCTACCCTGGACATAGACACGGCCTTCGGCGCCATGGACTATGCCATGAACCACCTTCCTTCTTTCGTAGACACCAGCTGGTATGCCATTCTGGAACAGGCCCTGAGCCGGGAAAGCATTGAGCGGCAGATGCAGCAGAACGCCGCCCTGGTCATGGAAGACGAAACCGGCGACGACACCCAGATGGTGGCCATAGACCCGCTGGGCCTGCGGGACCTCCTGCTCGGGCAATTCCTGGGCGGGGACGGCAGCGCCATCGGCGGCTTCAACATGGACGACGGCCACTTCTTCTGCATGGACAAAACGGTGGCCCTGGCGTTCATCGCCCCCAATTTCAACTCGCTCAATTCCGGAGAATCCACCCGCTTCGTCAACATGGTGAACAAGGCCCGCAAGGAATATGAGACGGCCCATCCGGAACTTCGCATCCTGGTGCACGGCAACCCGCAGGGCAGCGTCTCCAACGCCGGCACCATCAAGCGGGATCTGGTATGGACCATCGGCCTGTCCCTGCTCCTGATCCTCCTGATCATGTTCCTGAGCTTCCACAACTTCACCTTTATCTGGCAGCAGATTGTACCGGTCATCTACGGTGCGGTGTTCTCACTCTCCTGCATGTACTGGGTGAAGGGTGTGATGAGCCTCATGGCCCTGGGTATCAGTGCCATCGTGCTGGGCGTAGCCATCAGCTACTGCCTGCACGTGCTCATCCATTTCTACTATGTGGGAGACGTGGAAAAGATGCTCCGCGACGAAAGCACGCCTGTCGTGCTGGGCTGCATCACCACCGTGGGCGCCTTTATGGGCCTGCTGTTCACGGAAAGCGACCTGCTCCGGGACTTCGGCCTGTTCAGTACCTTTGCACTCATCGGCAACACCCTGTTCGCCCTCATCTTCCTGCCGCATTTCATGAGTCCCAAGCAAATCCAGTTCAAGCGAAGCCACGGCTTCCCGCTGGTAGAAAGGCTCAACAGCCTGCCCTGGGACCGCAACAAATGGGTCATTGGATCGCTCCTGGTCATCATCCTGGTGGGCGTATTGTTCAGCCCCAGAGTCAAGTTCGACTCAGACCTCCGGAACCTGGACTACGACGACCCTTACCTCACGGAATGCACCCAGCTGTATAACAGCAAGAATTCCGACGGCTATGTGCACATGTATTTCGCCGCCTGGGACGACAATCTGGACCAGGCGCTGGAATACAACAAAGTACTGTACCCCGCCCTGGATTCCCTGCAGAAGCAGGGCCTGGTCAAAGCCTACAGTCCGGTAGCCCGCCTGCTGTTCCAGTCGCAGGCAGACCAGAAAAAACGGATAGATACCTGGAACCGTTTCTGGTCCAGGAACCGCGTAGCCCAGCTGCGCCGGGACCTTTCCGAAACAGCCCGTGAGAACGACCTGCCCACAGACCTGTTCCAGCCGTTCCTGAGCCTGATTACTGCCCAGTACGAACCCGGCAACCTGTACGAGGCAGACGTCATTCCCGCCGGCCTCATGTCCAACTACCTGGAATGCCAGGAAAGCGGCCGCTATATGGTATTTACGGACGTAGCCTATGCCCAGGAGGACCAGGACCGGGTCTGGGATCCGCTGGCCGCCCTGCCGCACATCATTGTCCTGGAGCCTTTCTACTACTGCCGGGACATGGTGGAAATCGTCCACGACGACTTCTCCACCACCCTGTGGATCTCCAGTATCTTCGTGTTCATCGTCCTGCTCCTGAGCTTCCGCAACATCCTCATCGCGCTGGTGGCCTTCTTCCCCATGTTTATCAGCTGGTACGTGATGCAGGGCTATATGGCCATCTTCGGACTGGAATTCAACCTCATCAACATTGTCATCTCCACCTTTATCTACGGTATTGGCGTAGACTACAGCATCTTTGTCATGGAAGGATTGCTGGCCGATGCCAGGCGCGGGGAATCCAAAATGCTGGTATACCACAAGGTAGCTATCTTCTACAGCGCCCTCATCCTGTTCATCGTCACGTTCTCCCTGATCTTTGCCACCCACCCGGCCATCCACTCCATCGGCATCATCACCATGATAGGCATGGCATCCACCATCCTCATTACCTATTCCATCCAGCCCTGGGTGTTCCGCCTGCTGTGCAAAGTACCCTTCTTCCGCCGTAGTTTCGGCATCCCCGACCAAAAGCAATGAACCTGAACGCAGAACTATACCTGAACCTGATCAGGGGCGGAGCCGCCCGCCTGGCACAGAAACGCCAGGAAATCAACGACCTCAATGTCTTCCCCATTCCGGACGGAGATACGGGGGACAATATGTACATGACCATCCAGGCAGGAGCCCGCAGCCAGGTCTGCGCCACGCTGGGCGCCACGGCCGAAACCATTTCCCGGGAAATGCTCCTGGGTGCCAGGGGCAATTCCGGGGTAATCCTCTCGCGCATCTTCGCCGGGATGGGGAAAGCCTTCCAGGGCCTGCAGGAGGCCGATATCAACGCCTTCACCGTCGCCATGCGCTCCGGCGTGAAAGAAGCCTACCATGCCGTTTCCCAGCCGGTAGAGGGAACCATCCTCACGGTGCTCCGCGAAGGTGTGGAGGCCGCGGAAGGTGCCGCCGGCCTGGAAGACTACCTGGACCGCTGGATACCGGCCATGGAAAAAAGCCTGGAACACACGCCACAGCTGCTGGATGTCCTGAAAAAGGCCGGCGTAGTAGACAGCGGCGGCGCAGGTCTGCTGTGCATCGCCGAAGGCATGCGGGAGGCCCTGCATGGAAGATCCCCGGTCATGGCCGGGGATGACGCCAAGGCCGGGGCAGATGTCATGGCCGGCCCCGACCGGCCATCCATCGACTTCAACGCCTTCACGGAGGACAGCGAGCTGGAATTCGGCTACTGCACGGAGTTCCTGCTCAGGCTCCAGCGATGCAAAGTGGACCTGGACAGCTTTGATGAAAGCGTCATCCGGCGCTACCTGGAAACCCGGGGAGACTCCCTGGTATTCTTCCGCGACGGCAGCATCGTCAAGGTGCACGTGCACACCCAGGACCCGGGGGCCGTCCTTTCCCATTGCAGACAGTGGGGCGAATTTCTCACGGTAAAAGTGGAGAACATGACCCTGCAGCACCACGAAAACCACATGGACCGGCGTTTCAAGCGCGCCCGCAAGTCCCTGGGCATTGTTACGGTGGCCACCGGCGACGGCCTGGTAAATGCGTTCCGGGAAATGGGGGCCGATGCAGTCATCGCAGGCGGCCAGACCATGAATCCGCCCGTAGAGCGCTTCCTGGAGGCCTTCGACCAGGCAAATGCAGACACCATCCTGGTGTTCCCCAACAACAGCAACATCATCCTTACCGCCCGGCAGGCCGCAGAAATCTACAAAGCCAGCCGGATAGAAGTCATTCCCACCAAAACCCTGGGAGAAGGCTATTACGCCCTGGCCAACCTGGACGCGGAGCAGCCGCTGGAAACCCTCCGCGAAACCCTGGCCGCAGCTGCCCGGAGTGTCACCACCGGCCAGATTTCCCGCGCCATCCGGGACACCGCCGAGGCCCGCGAAGGCGACTATATTGGATTCAGCGGCAAGGAAATCCTGTGTTCCTGTCCCGACAGGCCCGGCGCCGTCCTCTCCCTCGCAGAAAAACTGCTGGCAGGAGAAAAAGATGTCCTTATCCTGTTCAGCGGTGCAGATGCGCCTGAACAGGAGGCCCGCAGCCTCCAATCCCAGTTGGAAAAACAGTATCCCCTCACGGAGGTCATCCTCCATGATGGCGGGCAACCCGTATACGATTATCTATTAGTAATGTGTTAATACCATGCTCAAGATTTACACAGACACTGACACCGATTTTACCCCGGAACTGGCCAGGGAATATGGCTATCAGCTCATTTCCATGCCCTACAGCATCGATGCCCAAACCACCTACCCCTATGTAGACTTTGAGAAGTTCGATGCCCACGCCTTCTACGACACCCTGCGGGAAGGCGTCCTTCCCACGACCAGCGCCATTTCCAAGGAACAGTACATCAACTACTTTATCCGGGATTTTGCCGCCGGCAACGAAATCCTCTACGTGCACTTCTCCCGTGCCATGACCAACACCTTCGACGCCATGGACCAGGCTGTAAATACCCTGAAAAAGCAGTACCCGGCCGCCCGCTTCGAAGAGATTGACACCAAGGGAATCACCACCATCAGCTACGCCATCGTCCGCGAGGTGGGAGACCTGGTGAAGGCCGGTAAAAGCCTGGATGAAATCCTGGAATGGGCCCGCACGGAAGTGGACAAGTTCGCCATGTACTTCTTTGCCGACGACCTCAAGTTCTTCCGCCGCAGCGGTCGTGTCAGCGGCCTGGCCGCCACCATGGGCACCCTCATCGGCATCCGCCCCCTCATCCACATGAGCCAGGCGGGCAAGATGGAGTCCATCGGCACGGTAAAAGGCCGTTTGAACGCCCTGGAGGCCCTGCTGGGCAAAGTGGAAGAGCTGGGCGAAGACATCGACAAACACCGTATCTGTATCGGCCATACCGACGCCCCGGAAATCGCCCATACGCTGGGACAGATGATCCAGCACAAATTCGGCAAACAGGATATCGTTTACGTAGACGTGAATCCCACCGCAGGCAGCCACTGCGGTCCCAACGGCGTAGGCGTATGTTTCCACGCAAAACACCGCTAGCATGATTACCGTCAAAGAAGTCAAGACACGCCGGGAGCAGAAAGAATTCCTGGATTTTCCGCTGGACCTGTACAAGGGATGTCCCCACTACATCCCCCCTATGTACATGGACGAAAAGAAGATTTTCCGGAAAGACTACGTATACAATTCCAGCTGCGACGCGGTCTTCTTCAACGCCTACCTGGACGGAAAGATGGCCGGACGCATCCAGGGCATCATCCAGAAAGACGCCAATGCCAAGAACGCCCAGAAACGCGCCCGTTTCACGCGTATCGAGGCCATCGACAATGCCGATGTCTTCCAGGCGCTCCTGGAGGCGGCCGAAGCCTGGGCCCGCAGCAAAGGGATGGACACCATCCAGGGCCCCATCGGCTACTCGGACCTGGAGAAAGAGGGCCTGCTCATCGAAGGCTTCGACGTACCCGGCACCTTCGTCACCACCTACAATCACCCTTATTACCAGAAGCACATCGAAGCCCTGGGATACCGCAAGGAAGTGGATTACACCGGTTCTTTCCTGTACGGACCCGAGTCGGAAGAAACGCTGCAGGAAATGGAAGAGCTGGTCCAATTCATTTTCCGGCGCTACAAACTGCACTTCGGGGAATCCCGGAACGGGGCCGATTTTCTGCGCAAATATGCAAACGGCATCTTCAACCTGATGGACAAGTCCTACGAAGGACTGTACGGCACCGTGCCCTTCACCGAAGGCATGCGCAAGCTCATGGTAGACAATTTCAGCCTGGTCATCAATCCCAAGTATTCGGCCATCATCCTGGACCAGGACAACAAACCCGTCTGCTTCGGCCTGGCCATTCCTTCCCTGAACAGGGCTTTCCAGGGCACCCGGGGGCATATCACGCCCGGCGTCGCCCTCCGCTTCCTCCAATGCATCCGCCATCCGGACAGCCTGAACCTGTGCATCATCGGCGTAGACCCGGAATACCTGAACCGGGGTGTGTCGGCCGCCCTCTCCCTGGCCATCATGAAGATGCTCAAGGAAACGCCCTCGCTCCAGTATGCCGATACCTGCATCAACCTGGAAGACAATTACGCCATCCAGAATCAGTGGAAACGTTTCCGTCGCAGCACGCCCAAGCGATACCGCGCTTACGTCAAAAGCCTATGACCAAGATTATCGTAGACTGCTTCGGCGGAGACCACAGCCCGCAGGCACCTGTACAGGGCGCCCTGGATGCGCTGGCCCAAAACCCCGATCTGTATATCCTCCTGAGCGGAGACCGGGCCCTGCTGGAAAAAGAACTGGAAGGCAAAAACTACGATGCCTCGCGGCTGGAGATTCTCCATGCCCCGGAAGTGATTGGCTGTGAAGAAAAACCCACGGACGTAGTGCGCCTCAAGCGCAATTCCTCCATGATGAAGGCCATGATCCTCCTGCGGGACAGCGACGATGTGGCCGCCATGGTCTCTACCGGTTCGACCGGCGCCCTGGTCACCGGCGCCCTGGTGCGCCTGGGCCGCATTCCAGGGGTCATCCGTCCGGCCTTCTGCCCCATCCTTCCCACCATGGACGGTGGGCTGGTGGGCATCTGCGACAGCGGAGCCAACGTAGAGGTAACACCCGCCCACCTGCGGCAGTTCGCCATCATGGCATCGCTCTACCTGGAGAATGTCTATGGCGTAAAGCAGCCGCGGGTTGCACTTCTGAATGTGGGCAAAGAGCCCGAAAAAGGCGACGAAATCCGCCAGGAAACCTATCAGCTGCTGTGCCAGACGCCCTGCGTGCACTTCGTGGGCAATATGGAAAGCCGGGACCTGCTCAGCGGCCGCTACGACGTAGTGGTGGCCGATGGTTTCAGCGGAAACGTCCTGGTTAAAACCACCGAAGGCACCGCCCTGGAACTGCTGAAGAAACTCAAGAAAGAGATCTACGGCAGCCCGCTGTACAAACTGGGAGCGCTGTTGCAAAAACCCATGTTCAAGCAGCTGAAAGAATTCATGAACTACCAGAACTACGGCGGCAGCGTGCTGCTGGGCACCTCCAAGGTAATAGTCAAAGGGCATGGTTCCTCCAAGGCCGTCGCCGTACAAAAATGCATCGAACAAGCCTACCGGATGCACATCAGCCACCTCTCGTCCCAAATTGAAACCGAAATAGCAAAGTATGAACACTATGTTTGACAAAGTGCAGGCCATCCTGGCCAAACAACTCAGGCTGGATCCTGCCAAAATAACCCTCCAATCTCTCATCAAGAAAGACCTGGGAGCAGACTCCCTGGATATCCTGCAGCTGCTGATGCGCATCGAAGACCAGTACGGCATCGTCATCCCGGACCAGGCACTGGCCAAATTCGAAACGGTAGCCGACGTAGTGGACTACCTGGAAAAACAAGAAGTGGTCCTTTAACCTCCGATAAACTCCCGCAGCAGCGATGTTGCGGGAATTTCTTTGTCCGGAACGGGGACGAAGTAGTGGATGAACTTGAGCAGGCGGTGGGACTCGGCATATTCCGGGCAGTTCTGCGGAACGCTCCTCAGAATGGGCTCGGCGTGGTTTTTCATCACCGCAAACTCAATCAGATAGGCACTGTTGAACATGGCATCGGCCGTTTCCTGGTAAGGATAGATCCACTTCTGCTCGGCGTCCAGTACATTCTGCCAGTTGGAAATGGATTCCCGGGCCGTGAAGGCGCCCTTGTTGTAGTCGCGGACAATGCGCCGCAGCAGGCGGTTGTCGCTGGTGGGAATCATGTTGTGGTCGTCCAGCAGCGTGCCGGTAAGGGTGTTGATGAAAATCTTGAACTTGGCCGATTCGGGGATGTTGGCCGTGAGGGCCGGGTTCAAGGCATGGATCCCTTCTATGAGAAGGATCCTCCCCTCTCCCAGCTGCAGTTTGCGGCCATTGTATTCCCTCAGTCCGGTCACAAAGTTGTATTCCGGCACGGATACTTCTTCTCCGGCAATCAGTTTCATGATGTCGCTCTCCATGAGCGCATGGTCCACCGTATCGAAATTATCGAAGTCGTAGCTGCCGTCCGGGAACTTGGGCGTGTCGGCCCGGTTCACGAAATAATCGTCCGTACTCACGGATACGGGTTTGAGGCCGCAGGCCTTGAGCTGGATGGACAGACGCTTGCAGAAGGTGGTTTTTCCGGAAGAGGAGGGGCCGGTAATGAGCACGACGCTCAGGGGATGTTCGCTGCGGTAGCGACGGTCCACTTCCTCTGCGATTTGGACGATTTTTTTCTCCTGAAGGGCCTCGGCAATCTGGATGAGTTCACTGGCGCGGCCGTGCAGGAAGGCTTCGTTCACGTCGCCCACGGTAGAAAGGCCCATGATGATGTTCCAGCGGAGCGCCTCCTTGAACATCTCGAAGGTACGGGGCTGGTCCTCAAAACCGGCCACGCGGGAAGGATCCTCGCGGGAAGGCACCTGCAGCAGCAGGCCGTCGTGATAAAGCCGCAAGCCCCAGACTTTCAGATATCCGGTAGACGGGACCAGTTTTCCGTAGTAATAATCGGCCGTTTCTCCCAGCGTATAATAATCCGTATAGGCTTCGCCGCTGGTTTCCAGCAGACGCACCTTGTCTTCGAAACCGGCCTTGCGGAATTCCTTGATGGCACGTTCCGTCTGCACGTCGTAGCGGTGGAAAGGCATATCCTTCCGGACCAGGTCCTGCATCCGTTCCTCCAGGGCAGTAAGGTCCTCCGGGGTAAGAGCACTGCCGTCGGCCTTTCTCAGGTGGCAGAAATAGCCATGCGAAATGGGATGTTCTATGTACAGGCGGCTGCCTGGGAAAACATCGGCCGATGCCTTGTACAGCAAGAAATAAAGCGAGCGGCAATACACACGCATGCCGCTCGAATCACGGACATCCATAAATTCGATGTCCTTATTCTGATAGACTTTGAACTTGAGTCCCTGGGACACATTGTTCACCTTGGCCGACACGATGGGATAGGGTGCCTGGCAGGCGAACTCGGACAACATCTGGACGAGAGAGGTGCCCTCCGGGAAGCGCTTCGTCTCTTGGGTGTTCTTGCAATAGACCTGGACCATTTTGCTGGGAATTTGATTCGCAAAGGTAGCAAAAGACCGGGGAAATTGCAATATGGCCCGCGTAGTTTTTAGAAAGACAGGGCGTGCAGCCAGTCTGTGAAGGATTGCTGCCAGGTAGCCACTTCCGGGGTCATTTTGGTGCTGTCCGCGCCAAAGCCGTGACCGCCGGTTTCAAACTCCAGGTAGCGGTGCGGGACGCGGTTGGCCCTCAGGGCCGAATCCAGCATCTGGGAATTGTGCGCATCGATGACCGGATCGTCGGCACAGTTGACGAGGAACACAGGGGGCATATCCGGGCGCATGTGGTTTTCCATGGAAAGGGAATCCCTAAGGAGGATGCGCTTGACGGTACGTTCTCCCATGAGCCCCAGGCGGGAGCGCTTGTGTACATAACGCTCGTCCGTCAGGGTGACCACCGGATAGATGGATGCCAGGAAATCCGGCCGGAGGGAAACTTCCGGCTTGATATTATACCGCTCCAGGAAATTGGTGTCGAAGAAGGCGCCGGACATGGCAGCCAGATGGCCGCCGGCGGCAAAGCCCAATACGCCCACCGGGCCGTTATAACGCTGACGCACCAGCTGGATGGCCCGCTGCAGGTCGCAGATCTGGTCCGGGTGGCGGTTGCCCCGGATAACGGTACGGTACTTGGACACGTACTCCATTTTGCCGGCCACACGGTAGCGCAGCACATAGGCGGCATAGCCTTCCGAGACCAGCCACTGGGCCACCTTGGTGCCTTCTGCATCTTTTTCCAGCCAGTGATAGTTCCCGCCGGGGCATATGATGACAGCGGCACGGGGCGTACCTTCCGGCATATAGGCGGTCAGGGTGGCCTGCTTGGCTTTACAGCTGGTTCCCTGCCAAATATTTTCCTGTGCCTGGACCGCCAGAGAGCCGCCCAGACACAAGAGAAGTACAATTGTCAAGTAACGTTTCATATCCTTTTTATCCGTTGCGGACCGCTATTAAAACAGATAGCGGATGCCCAGCGCGATGGATGTCCAACCAAAAGCTGTGCCAGGGATAAAGACGAAGGTGGGTTTCCAATCCAGGGAAAGCTGGAGCGGAAAATCAAAGCAGTACTCCAAGCCCAGATGGGCACCGGCACCCATGCTGAAGGTGGTCTGGTCGTTCACATTGACCAGGGAGATGCCAACCTGAGGACCGGCAAAGAAATTGAGCGGGCCCAGGGGTGCTACCTGAAAATCGTAGGCGGCACCGGCGCTGATGGCACCTGCACTCCAACCCAGATCCAGCTGGCCAAAGTTTTCTCCACCCAGCGTGTGCTGATAAGAGAGTTCTGCACCATAACCGATGCGGACACCAATGGCGCGGGGCTGAGCAGCGGCAACAACGGCCATGCCCAGGACAGCGGCTGCAACGAGTAAAAATTTCTTCATAATAATATAGGTTTAAATTAATACGGTCTATTACCATGCGAAATTACAGTTTTTTTTCTAAATTTGCAAAGTTTAAGCCGCCGGGTTGGAGACCACGGACTGGTTTCGCCCGCCGGCAGCAATTATCAGTAAAATGGAAAAGGGACCTATCTCTCAATTCATCCTTCACAACTACCGTCATTTCAACGCCGCAGCCCTGGTAGACGCTGCAAAAGCCTATGAAGACCTTCTGAACAAGGGTGGCAAGATGTTTCTGGCCATGGCCGGCGCCATGAGCACCGCCGAACTGGGCCTTTCCCTGGCCGAAATGATCCGCCAGGACAAGATTGCCTTTGTCTGCTGCAGCGCCAACAACCTGGAAGAAGACATCATGAACCTGGTGGCCCACAGCCACTATTACAGGGTTCCCGGCTACCGTGACCTCACCCCTAAGCAGGAACAGGAACTGCTGGACAACCACTACAACCGTGTAACGGACACCTGCATCCCGGAAGAGGAAGCATTCCGCCGTCTGGAAAAACACCTGGTAGAGGTTTGGGACAAAGCCAAGGCAGAAGGCAAGAGATATCTCCCCTACGAATTCATTTATCAGATGATCCGCAGCGGTGTCCTGAAGCAGTACTATGAGATTGACCCCAAGGACAGCTGGGTAGTGGCCGCCTGCGAAAAGAACATCCCCATCATCTGCCCCGCGTGGGAAGACTGCACCACCGGTAATATCTTTACCGCACATGTCATCCGCGGAGAGTACGACCCGCACATGGTCATCCAGGGTGTAGAGGTCATGATGTTCCTGGTGGACTGGTACAAGAAGAACGCCCCCGGCGTGGGCTTCTTCCAGATTGGCGGCGGCACCGCCGGCGACTTCCCCATCTGCTGCGTTCCCATGATGGAACAGGACCTGGGCTGGGAAGGCACTCCCCTGTGGGCCTATTTCTGCCAAATCTCCGACTCCACCACTTCCTACGGTTCTTACTCCGGTGCCGTGCCCAACGAGAAAATCACCTGGGGCAAGCTGGCACCCGACACGCCCAAATTCATCGTGGAATCCGATGCCACCATCGTGGCGCCGCTCATCTTCGCTTATGTCCTGGGCTGGTAAAACACCTTTCAAACGAATCTTCAGGAGCCTGTTCCGCCAAGAGCAGGCTCCTTCTTCTCTGTCACTGGACGCAGAAGGTCCCGTGATTCCCCTTTCTGAGGAACAGATGCAGGAGCTGGACCGGCTGGTAAAAGCCTGGGTAGACGAAAAAGGATACCGAATGCCGGACAAGAGCATCCACGAGGCTGCGCAGCGTATCGGCACCACTTCCCCGCTCCTGTACCGCTATTGCCTGACCCAGGGCACAGATTTCCGCAGCTGGCGCACCTGGCTCCGTATCCAGGATGCCCAGGAGCAGCTGGTGGCCGAACCCGATACGCCCGCCTCTACCATCGCCCGCCGAGTAGGCATCAACGACCGCAGCAATTTCACCCGCCAATTCAGGGCCATCACCGGTTTTACGCCGGACCAGTGGAGAAAAATGCAAAAATAATTTGCAAATCCAATTTTTCTTTCTACCTTTGCGGTGTACTAATAAACTAATACACTCGCAAAGATATGATTACCGTAAAAGATTTATCCTTCAGTTACGGCACCAAAGGGGTACTGAAAAACATCAGTCTAACCCTGGAAGGCGGTAACATCTATGGTCTGCTGGGAGAAAACGGTGTGGGCAAAACCACCCTCCTCACCCTGCTGTGCGGCCTTAAGGCGCCCCAGACCGGCACCATCGACACCGACGGGCGCAATCCCTTCGACCGTGAGCCTTCCCTGCTGGCAGAGCAATTCTATCTGCCGGACGAGGTAGCTCCCGTTCACAACCGCGCCAGCCAGTTTGGTCTGGAGACCGGCAAACTCTGGCCCAAGTATGACCACACCAAGTTCCTCTGCGTACTCCGCGATTTTGAGGTAGACGAGAACCAGCGGATGGACACCATGAGCGCCGGCCAGCTCAAAAAGACCTGGATTTCCTTCGCGCTCGCGTGCAACGCGCGCCATTATTTCATGGACGAGCCCACCAACGGTCTGGACATCCCTTCCAAGGCCCAGTTCCGCAAGGCCATCACCAAGTACACGGCCGAAGACAGCGCCGTGGTCATCTCTACACACCAGGTCCGGGACCTGGAGAACATCATCGACCCCATCATCATCCTGGACAAGGAAGACGTACTCCTGAACGCATCGCTGGAAACTATCAGCCAGAAACTCTTCTTCGATTACGGTACGGAAATCCATCCGGAAGCCCTTTATCTGGAACGCACGCCCGGCGGCGCCATCCAGGTGTATCCCAACACCATCGGCGAGGACTCCAAGGTAAATCTGGAAGCCCTTTTCAATGCGGTCCACACGCACAAAGATGTAGTTAAAGCCTTATTTGCCTAGCCTTATGAACAATCAGTTTTTCTCTCCCCAGCGCTTCTGGTCCTACTTCAAATACGATCTTATCCAACTGTGGCGCAACCACATGAAGGCGGCCGTGGGTATCGGCCTGGCCGGGCTCATCGCCTACATTGTCACCGTCACCTTCAACCTGATTTTCGACGGCACGTGGACCGGCCCCGGCGTCACAGCCCGCTTCAGCATCTTCTTCATCGCTTTCACCGTGCTGGAACTCTATCAGACCCGCACCTATGGTTATCTCACGGATAAGAAGCAAGGCAGCGCCTGGCTCATGATGCCGGCTTCCACCTTCGAGAAGTGGCTGTCCATGATCCTGATTACCATCATTATCCTCCCTGCCATCTTCCTGGTGGTTTCCCTGCTGGTAGACGGTTTCCTGTCGCTGGTAGACCCTACCGTGGGTTCTTCCATGCTGGCATCGCTGGACCACGGCCTGCAGGAGCTGGGCGGCGGCCTGGTGGAAATCAACAATGAGTATTCCACCACCTGGTCCATGGGCGCCTTCATTCCCCTGCTGTACGTGAGTCTGTGCGTGAATTTCCTGTTCTTCCTGCTCTGCGGCCTCATTTTCAAGAAAAATAAGATTGTCTGGGCGTTCGTCATCATCTTCGTCATTTCCACCGTCCTGTCCATCCTGAGCATTTCCTTCGACCTGAACGTGGACGTAGCCGACGATTTTGCCACGGCCGAACAGCAGATCCGCCACTTCCTCTGCAGTTCCACCGCCATCCTGGCCCTGGTTGCAGCAGGCCTTGCCGGTGGTATCTTCTACAGGCTTAAAACCTTAAAGCATTAATACTATGGACTTTCACGGAGACAAACCCATCTATCTTCAGATTGCCGACGTGTTTTGCGACAGCATCCTGAGCGGCTCTCTGAAAGCGGACGAGAGAATCCCATCTGTCCGTGAATACGGCGCCGACATCGGCGTGAATCCCAACACCGTGATGCGCGTGTACGAAAAACTCACCGCAGACGGCATCATCTACAACAAACGCGGCATCGGATACTTCGTATCCCAGGAAGCCCGCGAAAAGATTCTGGACACCCAGCGGGCCGAATTCCTGGCCAAAGAAGTGCCGGCCATCCGCCGCCGCCTGGAACTGCTGGGCCTTGATGCAAATATATTTAACCAAAAATAGACCCATGAAAAAAGCATTGTTTACCTTATGCGCCCTCGCAGCCCTTTCGCTGAGCGCCGTCAGTTGTCTGAACATTCACATCTCGGGACTCGGGAAGAACAGCATCCGCTGCAAAGGACCGGTAGTAGAGAAAAGCATGGACTTCTCCAACTTCAGCGGCATCGTGGTCAATGGCTCATCTGATCTGTTCCTGTCCCAGGGTGACACCTACTCCGTCCGGGTCAAAGCCAACGAAGAAGTGTTCAATTACCTGGATTACCACGTGGAAGAAGGCCTCCTATATCTGGAAACCAAAGACAAAGTGAACCTGAAGGCAGAAACCTTCGATGTGTTCATCACCCTCCCCTGTGCAGAAAGCCTGAGCGTTAACGGGGCGGCCGATATCAAGATGGAAACGGCGTATGCCGCCGAAAAGGACCTGACCATCACGGTAAACGGCGCCGGCGACTTCAATTTCAAGGGTGTGTGTGTTCCCAACCTGAAAATCGGCATCAATGGCGCGGGTGACATCAAGGTTGCCGACATGGATGTGATGACGCTTTCCCTGAGCATCAACGGTGCAGGCGATGCCGTCCTGTCCGGCAAAGCCGATTCGGCCAACTTCTCCGTATCCGGAGCCGGCGACATCGACGCCCGCGAACTGGAATGCGAGAAAATCAATACACACAAGGCAGGCGTCGCGTCCATACGCCTGCATCAATAACGCTGATTACCGTGTTGTTAGTTGTTCTCGGTGCCTTTGGGTGCCGAGAATTTTTTGATATTCTGGGCCATCTCGTGCGCCAGACGGGCGCGGGCTTCGCGGGAATACCAGGCGATGTGCGGGCTGAACAGCAGGCGCTCCGGGTGCTGCAGCTGCATCAGGGGGCTATCCAGCGGTAGCGGTTCCTTCACATACACGTCCAGGGCGGCACCCGCAATGAGGCCGTCGTCCAGGGCGCGGGCCAGATCCGCCTCGGTAGCAATGCCCCCGCGGCCGGTGTTGACCAGGAAAGCCGTGCGTTTCATCTGCTGCAGCTGGGCATAGCCGATGAGCCCCGCCGTTCGCGCATTGTACGGCGCATGGATGGAAATGACGTCGGAGCGGGACAGCAGTTCTTCCAGGGATACGCAGGGATACTCCTTGCAATGAGCAGTGCCGGAAGTGGAATAATAGATGACCTCCATCCCGAAGGCCTTGCCGATGGAAGCCACTTTCTGGCCGATGGCGCCCATGCCCACAATACCCAGCGTCTTGCCGGCAATTTCCGTGAACGGATGGGCATAGTCTACGTGAACGGGATTCTGGCTATAAGCGCCGCTGCGCACAAACTCCTGGTAATGGAAAGCGCGGCCGCACAGGTTCAGGATGTGCATCCAGGCCGTCTGCGCCACGGAATCCGTGGAATAGGCCGCCACATTCCGGACGGCCACTCCCCGCTCCTCGCAGAGCTTCACATCGATATTGTTGATGCCCGTACCCGCCTCGCAGATGAGCTTCAGCTGGGGTGCGGCATCCAGAAACGCCTGGTCTACAATCACTTTGTTCAAGCATGCCACGTCTGCGTCGCGCACCCGTTCACGGGCTTCTTCTGCCGTGGAACTGGGATAGCACACCAGTTCTCCCAGGGCAGCCATTTCGTCCAGGGAAACATCGCCCATGGAGATGGCGTCTAAAAATACGATCTTCATCCTAGCGGGTAGAAAAGGGGGGTATAACGGCTGTGCCAGCTTCTGTCGTAATGCTTTCGCACCGTACGGGCACTGGCAAACTGGTTGAAGTTGGCCCAGGCTTCCAGGAACAGGACGGCAAAGTCTGTCCGTTCATGCAGCATCAGGGCAAAAAGGGTATATACTGCGACCACATACACACAGGCTCTTTCCCGGTCGTCTGCCTGCGGAGAAGAGGGCGTTACCAGGGTAAGGCGTTCTGCCTGGGCAAAGGCTATGTCGGCAATGGCATCGGCGAGCAAAGCCTCTTCCGAGGGAGCATAAAGCTGCTGGCAGTAGCGCTGGGATGCATATTTCCGGCCGGCAGCCTCGGTATCGAGCGCAGCTGCAGGATCCTTCAGGGCCGACTCGAAATAGCGTTGAAAGTCTGCCTCCCCTTTCAGGAACTGGAGCGCCAGCACGCAATAATCCCGCACGCTGGCCTCGATTACCATCGAATAGGGCGCCTGCGGATCGATTTTCCCCAATATTTGCGTTACTCTCTGCATCTTGGACGTCAAATATACAAAAAATCTATATTTAAAGCACACTTTCGCCCGCGAAAAGGCAAAAGTGTGCTTTAAGACAATGAGCTTGGTACTAGGCGCCCAGGCGGGCGGCCAGCCGCTTGCGGATTTCCTGAAGGAACTGCAGGGAGGTAAGGCCCTTCGGGGTGATGCCTTCGGACAGGTTCACCAGGTCCTTGGTCTCCAGACCTTCGTTCAGGGTGTCGAAACAGGCCTGCTCCAGCTGGTTGGCGTAATTCACCAGTTCCGGGAGGTTATCCATTTCGCCGCGTTTGCGGAAGGCGCCGCTCCAGGCAAAGATGGTAGCCATGGGGTTGGTGGAAGTTTCCTCCCCCTTCAGATACTTGTAATAGTGACGGGTCACGGTGCCATGGGCAGCCTCGTACTCGTACTTGCCGTCCGGGCTCACCAGGACCGATGTCATCATGGCCAGGGAACCGAAGGCGGTGGAGACCATGTCGCTCATCACGTCGCCGTCGTAGTTCTTGCAGGCCCAGATGAAACCGCCCTCACTGCGCATGACACGGGCCACGGCATCGTCAATCAGGGTGTAGAAGTACTCGATGCCGGCGGCCTCGAACTGCTCCTTGTAGTCTTTCTCGTAGATTTCCTCGAAGATAGCTTTGAACCGGCCGTCGTACTTTTTGGAAATGGTGTCCTTGGTGGCGAACCACAGGTTCTCTTTCACGTCCAGGGCATACTTAAAGCAGCTGTGGGCAAAGCTGGCGATGGACTTGTCCGTGTTGTGCATACCTTCGATGACACCGGGGCCGGCGAACTCGTGGATCACTTCCTCGATGCGCTGTCCGGATGCGCCTTCGAACACCAGTTTGGCCACACCGGGCTCGGTGGTCTGGATTTCCACGTCGCGGTACACGTCACCATAGGCATGACGGGCGATGGTGATGGGCTTTTTCCAGAACTTCACGGCCGGATGGATGGAAGGAATGGTAATGGGCGTACGGAACACGGTACCGTCCAGCATGGCGCGGATGGTGCCATTGGGGCTCTTCCACATCTGATGCAGATTGTACTCGCTCATGCGCTGCACGTTGGGGGTGATGGTGGCGCACTTGACGGCCACACCCAGGCGCTTGGTGGCATTGGCCGAGTCGATGGTCACCTGGTCGGAGGTCTTGTCGCGGTACGGCAGGCCCAGGTCATAATATTCGGTTTTCAAGTCTACGAAAGGAAGGATGAGTTCGTCCTTGATCATCTTCCAGAGGATTCTGGTCATTTCGTCGCCGTCCATCTCAACGAGCGGCGTAGTCATTTTGATTTTTTCCATGGTTGTTATTTGCGGTTTTTGTAGTAATTCATCAGGCAGCCGTCGGCGAGGATTTCGCGTTCGGCCGGAGTCAGGTTCTGGAAATACAGGTGGATGGCCTTGGCATTGCCGCTACGGGTAATCACCTGTGCATCAATCTCTTCCGCCCCTTCCAGGATGGCTTTCCGGATACCGGGCACAAACACGTAATCGCCGGGTTCATAATCAAAGGGCGTCTCTTTGTCGATGGTAAACGGAACAATGCCCCAGTTGATGCAGTTGCTGCGGTAGCGCTTGGTGGCATACTCGTAGCAGATGTTGGCGTCACCGCCCAGCACCTTCTGACAGGATGCGGCCTGCTCACGCGCGCTGCCGTCTCCGGGCTTGTTGGCAAATACGCAGGAGCCGAAGGAGGTGGATTCCGGCGTTACACCCGCCACGGCAAAGACCTTGCGCAGTTCCTCGGACAGTACGCCGGCCCTGCGGTTGCGGTCGTCCTCCTGGATGCGCTTGCTGCGGCCCACGTACTCGGGCACGCGGCGGCTCAGGGCAAACTCACTGAGCTTAAGCGGGTTGGAGCGATAACTGGACGTTTCTCCGGAAGGGATGAGCTCGTCGGTGGTGGTGACAGGGTCATGGATGACGGCGGCCAGCTCCAGCAGCATATTCTCCTGCATGGCAGGCATCACCGGCCAGTCCTTGATGTTGGGGCCATAACGCAGTTCGACAGACAGGTCGGCCTTGCCGAAGCCGTTGTACACGCGTTTTTCGTAAATGCGGCCGTCAAAGCTGTAAGGCTTGTGGGTATCTTCGTATTCGATGTCCGTCGCGGCGGTGATGACACCTCCGTTGGCGGCGGTGGCGGCAATGGAGCGGGCGTCCATCAGGGCCACCATCGAGATTTGTCCCTGACCGGGCTTGGAGCCTTCGCGGTTGGGGAAGTTGCGGGTGGTGTGGCGGATGGAAAGGCCGTTATTGGACGGTACGTCGCCGGCGCCGAAACAAGGGCCGCAGAAGGCAGGCTTAATCACCACGCCTGCTTCCAGCAGTTCCTCGGCAATGTGGTTGCGGGTGGTGGCCAGGTAGACGGGCGTGCTCTGCGGATAGGCGCTCATGGTAAAGTAATCGTTGCCGATGGATTTGCCTTTGAGGATAGTAGCGGCCTCGCTCAGGTTGTCATATGTGCCGCCGGAGCAACCGGCGATGATACCTTGGTCGGCATACACTTTTCCGTCACGGATCTTGGAGAGCAGGTCCGGATGCACTTTTTCGCCAAAGCGTTTCCGGGTGTCTTCTTCGATAGCCTGCAGCACCTTTTCCGGGTTGGCCTGCAGTTCATGGATGCTCACGGCGTTGGACGGATGGTACGGGAGGGCAATCATGCTCTCCTGGGTACTCAGGTCGATACGCACCATGGCGTCGTACCAGGCCACGTCGCCGGGCTTCAGCTCTTTGTACGCCTGGGGCCGGCCATGCATCTCAAAGTAATTCTTCACCTCTTCGTCCGTAATCCAGATGGAAGACAGGCAGGTGGTTTCGGTGGTCATGACATCGATGCCGTTGCGGAAGTCGATGGGAAGTTCCTTCACGCCGGGGCCGGCAAACTCCAGCACCTTGTTCTTCACGAAACCGCTCTCGAACACGGCTTTTACCAGGGAGATGGCCACATCGTGCGGGCCGATTCCCCTGCGGGGCTTGCCCTCCAGCCATACCAGCACCACCTCGGGGGCATTGATGTCCCAGGTGTTCCTCAGGAGCTGCTTCACCAGTTCTCCACCGCCTTCGCCCACGCCCATGTTACCCAGGGAACCGTAGCGGGTGTGGGAGTCCGATCCCAGAATCATGTTGCCGCAAGCCGTCAGGGCTTCACGGGCATACTGGTGGATAACCGCCTGGTTGGCAGGCACATAGATACCGCCATACTTCTTGGCGGCAGACAGGCCGAACACGTGGTCGTCCTCATTGATGGTACCGCCCACCGCACAGAGGGAATTGTGGCAGTTTGTCATGGCATACGGCAGCGGGAACTTTTCCAGTCCGCTGGCACGGGCCGTCTGGATAATGCCTACATAGGTGATGTCGTGCGACACCATGGCATCGAAACGGATGCGGAGTTTGTCGCCTTTGGAACCGTCCACGTCGTGGGCACGAAGAATCTGATAAGCAATGGTGTTTTCGCGGGCTTCATCCGGGCCCAGCGCCGCTTCGCTGGCAAGGGTCTTGCCGCCGAGCAGATATACACCGTGAGGAATCAATTCTACCATAAGTGTGTTATTAGTTTAAGATTGAATTTACAAATATCGTCAAGGCCAGCATATCGGCCGCTCCCCCGGGGGAAATCCCCTCGGCAGCGTACCTGCGGCACATTTCTTCCAGCGGGCCGATGCTGCTTCCGTCATGCTCAGCACTTCCGTCATGCCCAGCACTGTCGTCATGCCCGGCCTTTCCGTCATGCCCGGCCCGACCGGGCATCTGTTCCAGTAGTCTCCGGGCTTCCTCCTTCACCTGCTGCGCCCGCACAGGACCCGCGCGGTGCAGCACGCAAGTATCGTCCAGCATGGACATAATCCGGAGCAGCGTCTTCTGCCGGGCGAAGGCATCCTGCCATGCGGCAGAGGTGTTTTCAGAGGCTGAAAAGAGGGCCGATGCCTCTGAAAACACCTCTGCCGCACGGCCATTCTCCTCGAGGCAATGGCGGTAATACGGCAACCAGTCCCGGAAAAGGGGCTCGTAGCCGGAAGCCGCCAAGGCACGGGCACCCACCAGCGTTTTATCTAAGTTACTGTTTTTCAACTGATTACGCAATATGCTCCCGGTCAAATCGACCAGAGAAGATTGCATAACATCCTCATTTTTAACCACATAGCAAAAACGGGCAAAAACGTTCAGGAACAGTCCCAGGCAAAAAATGGCACCCCGGTGGGTATTAACCCCGCCGGTAGAGGCCAGCATCGCCTCTTCGGCATCCCGTCCCAGCTGCTGCAACGCCTCCGGAGAAGCGGCCAGGGCCATCCTGGGCCAGAAGGGGCGCAGGGCGCGGATTCCTGCAAGCATGGTTCCGTAATCCATGTCCGTATGGGCGCCGTTTCCGTCCGGCCCCACCAAACCGGGCTTACAAGGGGTATCCAGTTCCATCCGGAGGGCTCTGTCGGCCAGCGCGGCCACCAAATAGGGACGCGAGGACGCAGGACATAGAGCCGATGCCGCCGAGAACCTGCCTTGCGCCAAAGACGCCCGCACAGCGGAAGCCGAAACGGCGTTCAGACGCGGAATCTCCACCACATCCAGGGGCAGGACTTCCAGCATCAGCCGGTTATAGCGGTTGGTGAGCGGATCGGAGGGTTCCGAGCCGACAAAGCGGACGGTGGCGTTCAGGGCCGGGGCGATCCATCGGCCAAAGAGGTCCAGATCCAGGCGCATCTGCGTTTCCGAGGCCTCGGACAGGTCCTTGAGGAAATAGGTAGGGAAAGTGGCGGCGGAAATGGCATAGGCCGATCCTTCCAGAACCACAACGGGGTGCTGCGAGCGGGAAACCACCGATGGCGCAGCGGCACGAATCATTTCCAGACGTTCCGCATAGGGAAAGTCGGAGCGGTCTTCGGCCACGGGAATCACAAACAGGCGGTCTACCCGGGCAGCGGCCTGTTCCAGCAGGTATAAATGGCCTCGCGTAAAGGGATTGGCATTCATCACCACCACACCGCAGCGTCCGGCTCCGGCGAAAGAGCGAAGATAAGTACAGTACTGCTCCAGTCCCCTGCCCCTTTCCATGAGAATGGCCAGCGGGGCAGCGGCCAGCAGCCGGAAGCCCAGGCTTTCGAAAATGGCCTGGTTTTCAGGTTTGGTGAATACCTTCAGAGGACCTGCGCCATGCTCACTGATGATGCGGGAGACGAGCGGGGCCACCAGCCCTTCCGAACGGGCTTCCGGCGCTACGGCCACGGCCTTGATGATGTCTCCCGACAGACCTGCCCCGGCGATGATGTCCCCATCGGCATTCCGGAAGGCATAATAGGAATCCAGCGGTTCCATTCGAAGCCCGTTGGCCCCGAGGAACCGCTGTACCTGATTGCGGAAGAAAGGAGACCGCAAAGGGACCTCCTGTATGTCTTGTTCGCCGTATAATTTCATCGCCAGCAAGCTTTCCAATACTCCCGGTTCCGCCTGCTATGGAATCACGGTGCGAAGATAACATTTTAAAAGGGATTTACCAAGAATCCCTTTCAAATTATCATCCGATTTTAGGAAAGCCGTTCAATCAGTTCATTGCCCAGGGCTTCCTTGTCCTGAATATGCTTCAGGACGGCCGTCACGAAGGAATTGGATTCGAACTCTCCGCGTACCTGCGCGAAGTCCTGTTCCTTGATTTCCTTGGTGCCGTCCGGGCCGAAACCAGTCATGGAAGCCATGTTGAACTCCTTCCGGGCGTCCTCATACAGTTCCTTGTCCAGACCAATCACTGCGTCTTTCCAGCGGCTCACGATGTCTATCACCTGCGCCTTGGTGATGGTTTCCAGCGGGTAACCGAAGAAGTCGGCGTATTTGTCATAGGCCCAGGTCCATTCTGCATCGTAATAATGGGCGTGCAGGTCGTGGAAACCGTCCGAAAGCTCCTTGAGGGTCATCTCCCCTGCCTCGGCCTTGTCCAGCATGCGCTTGAGTTCGTCCTTGGGGCAGATGAGACCGCTCAGGTCTGCCCAGCGGCCCTCACCATAGGGGCAGGTAGGGCGCAGCATGGCGCGCAATTCCTCGTCCGAGGCACCTGCGGGCAGGTTTTCCAGCCGCTTGATAATGGAGTTGCCCAGGAACTTGGTAATGGCCGTCTGGTAGTAACGGATACCGTTCCGGAGAGAACTGTTGCGGATTTTGGTGCTGTGGTAGGAGTACAGGTCCGACAGCTCACCGGAAGAATACTGGAGGTTCTGAAGCAGCAGGATGCCCTTGAGCATCTTCTGGATGGTATAGGGGCTTAACAGGTTGTAATTGATGCAGTCCAGGCGGTCCGGATCTTTGCGGCCGTCACGCTTGGGCCACTTCTGGGCGTCGCGCACGGTTCCCACGCTGCGGAGGTTCACGCCGGGTACCAGATAAGTTGTGTTCTGCTGCTCAATGAGGTAGGAGAACGGCAGGTTGGAGGTGTCGGAATGCGTGACGTGGCGGCCCATCACCAGCGAGAAAGCGCCTACGCGGGAAGGCCACAGGATATAGGAATCCGAGGTGGTCTTGGCCCCTCTTTCCAGGATACCCTGGTGGATGGGGCCCAGTTTGTACATGTGGTTGCTCTGGTTGGAGCCCGAGCCGGCATTCATGAAGGAGAACAGGCCCGCGATAAGCAGGGTGCTCTTGTGGTGCGTCACCGTGAAAGGTCCGGCGAAGATGGCGCAGGCCTCACCGTTTTCTTCCTGGCAATTGGAGAAGAACAGCGAGTCCGAGGCGCTGTACCCGTGACCCAGCCGGCAGCACTGTCCCACAAAGCAGCGCTCCAGGGAGGTATTGTCGCTGACGTGGGAGCCGCTGCACACGATGAAATCGTCGGCAATAACCCCGTGGGCGATGGTAACCGGCGCAATCTGGTTGCTGATGAGCGTCCCGTTGCGCAGACGGCTGGTACCGCTGACCACGGCATAGTCTCCGATGCGTACACCGTTGATATGGCGTGTGTTGCGGATGGACACATAGTTGCCGATGCTGCCGCGGTCCGAGCTCTGCCGCCGGGCATAATCCTCTATCTGGGCATTCAGGACGGCGATGAGCTGCGGCCGGTGCCGGTAAAGGGCCAGCACATAGGCGATCTGGGCGCTTAGCCGGTCGAAAATCTTGACTTCGCGGCCGCCGGTCTCGTTCAGGACAGAAACGTCCACGCCATTGCCGAAGCTGCAAGGGCCTTCCGTGACAATGAGATCTACGTTCTCGATGTACGCATGGTGGCCGATGTCGTAATTGGCGATGTAATTACTCACATTCTCGATGAGAGAATCGTCCCCCACCGTAACATTGTGCAGCGTAGCGTTCCGGAGACCGGAATGCTTCCTGATGCCGCCAGGCAGGGTGAACACTTCGTTGAAACTGCCCCAGCGAACGTTTCCGGAGAAACGCACATTGCGGATATAGTTGAGCGACTGGGGGTCTGAAATCTCTATTCCGGACCAGTCGTCGGCGCGACAGTCCCTGGACTCCAGAAAGGAAATTTCATCGGTGGTTAATTTCCTGTAATTCATGGTATAAAATTGTTTATCAGTTGGTTAATCTTTTTCAACAATTCCTCCGTAGTGTGCGTGCGTGCCCGGATACAATAACGGGCTTCCTGCCTGCACAGGAGGCATTTCCTCGGGGGCAGTCCCAGCGCTTCCCTGGACACGGGACCCTCTTTGCCGATGACGTCCATGTCCATCAGACGTCCCAAAGGGTGCTCCTCTTCCAGTTCACAGCAGACATGCTTCACAAGTTCGGGGCTCAGCGGAACCATCAGGTAGGCTTCATAGCCCGTTTCCAGGTCTTTCACTTCCGTATTGGAAAGAAAGCCATCGAACTTGTTCAGCAGTGCAGCCAGTCCGGCCCCGCCTATGAGAAGGGACCTGCTGTCCCGCTTGACGGAACCGGGCAGCTGGACGGTGAGGCAAACCAGCGTACAGTCCGGATACTTTTCCATCAACGCACGCTGATGAGCGGCCCTTTTGTCCCGGCTCTCCAACAACTGCTCCAAAGAAATCATTGGTGCAAATTTAGCATTTTTCCGCGTTTGAACCAATAAATTATCCTATCTTTGCACATCCGAAAAAGAGAATTCCATCTATGAACCTAAACCAGATAAAAGCATTCGCCTTCGACATAGACGGTGTCGCCACCGACGGCGGCGTTTTCTGTAACGGCGACGGAGACCTCCTCCGGACCTACGACGCCAAGGACGGTTTCGCCATCCGGATGGCCGTCATGCACGGATATCCGGTGGCCGTGATTACGGGCGGCAGCTCCGAAAGCATCCGCAAACGCATGATTACCAGCGGTGTAAAGGCCGAGGACGTCTTCCTGCACTGTCGGGACAAGCGGGAGCAGTTTGCCATTTTCTGCGAGCGCTACAAGCTGCAGCCGGAGGAAGTGATGTACTTCGGCGACGATGTCCCGGACATCGACCTCATGGTGGCCTGCGGATGCGGCGTATGCCCCTCGGACGCCGTAGAGGAAGTGAAGGCCATCGCCGACTGGGTGTCGGGCTATCCCGGCGGAAAAGGCTGCCTGCGCAATGCCATTGAGACCACCCTCCGGGTACAGGGGAAATGGGAATTCAATCCCGTTCAGTACAAAGCCAAATTCTAGGGATATGGATCTCAAGGGAAAGCACATCATCCTGGGCAGCAATTCCCCCAGACGGCGGGAGCTTTTGAAAGGACTTGATATTGATTTCGAGGTAGATACGCGCAACAACTTCAAGGAACACTTCGACGCTTCTACGCCGTATGACAAGGTGCCCCGCCTGATGGCGGAAGGCAAATCCGCCGGTTTCCATCGGCCCCTGGAAGACAATGAAATCCTGATAACGGCCGACACGATGGTCATCCTCCCCGCCACGGCCCAGCGGCCCGGCGAAATCCTGGGAAAACCCAAAGACCGCGAAGACGCCTGCCGGATGCTGCGGGACCTCTCCGGAAGGGAGCACCACGTCACCACCGCCGTCACCATCCGGAGCAACGCCGCCAGCAGGACCTTCGACGTCACCACCCAGGTGTCGTTCAAAGCGCTTACGGAAGAGGAAATCAGCTATTACGTAGACACTTACAAGCCTTTCGATAAAGCGGGTGCCTATGCCATCCAGGAATGGATCGGACACATCGGCATCACCCGGATAGAGGGTTCCTATTTCAATGTGGTGGGATTCCCCGTCCAGCGCGTGTACGAGGCCCTGCAGGCCTTTCTCTAACGGGCAGCCTCATTGCTCCGCCATCGGAAGAAATCGGCGATAGCTTCCGATACCGGCGACGCCGGATAATCCAGTTCCTCCCGGGCCTTGGAGCAGTCGTAGCACTCTTCCCAGGTCATCTGGACGATGTTGTGCAGATAGAATGTATTCCGGATGCCCAGTTTCAGGAGCAGGTCTCCCAGATGGCCGATCAGCCGCACCACCCAGTCCGACAGCACCACGCAGCGCTGCCGGTAGCCCAGAACCTGCGCCTGCAGCTGATAGAAGTCTTTCAGGGACAGATACTCCCCGGTGAGCAGGTATCGGCCCCTCCCCTTTTCCAGGGCATTGACCATCGCTGCGGCGGCATCCTTTACGGGCAGGAAACTCTTTCCGCCCCGCATCACCGGCATCAGGGGCCTGCGCCAGGCGGCCAGCATCAGCTGACCGGACGAAGGCTTGGTGTCCAGGGCGCCCAACATAAAACCGGGATTCACCACCACGATGCGCTTTTCCGGATGGGCGGCGGCATATTCCGCCAGCACTTTCTCCCCCGCCAGTTTGCTCAGGGCATAGGGAGAGCGGTCGAAGGGCGGGCCGAAGGGAGCGCTTTCATCGGCCGGATGCCCGGGTGTGCCGGAAGCGATGGTATTGGCCGTACTCGCGTGCACCAGCACGGAAACGGGCGTTCGGTCCATCACCTGGCACAATAAGCGCGGAAGTCCCTCATTGACAGGCAGATAATCCTCCATACGGGAAAGGCGCATATCCGTGGTGCCGGCACAGTTGATGATGGCGTCGCAGCCCTGGGCCGCATTCAGGAGGTCTTCCAGTTTAAGGATGCTTCCCCGGATGCAGTCTGCCGTTTCGGGGAAATCTCTCCGGACCAGCGTACGGCAAGGAATGCCGCGCTGCTGCAACTGCAACAGCACGTTCCGGCCCAACAGACCGGTGGCACCCAGAAGAAGCACTTTCATAGTGCAAAAGTACGTAAAAAAATCGTATTTTTGCAGCGTGAACGCATTCAGCCAAGCCATCCTGCAGTGGTACCGGGAAAACGGCCGGGATTTACCCTGGCGCCGTACCCGGGACCCGTATGCCGTGTGGCTGAGCGAAATCATCCTGCAGCAGACGCGCATTGCGCAGGGAACCGCCTACTGGCACCGTTTTCTGGAGCGCTTCCCTTCCGTACAGGCACTTGCCGATGCTTCGGAAGACCAGGTCCTGCGCCTCTGGGAAGGCCTTGGCTACTATTCCCGCGCCCGGAACCTGCACGCCGCCGCCCGGCAGATTGTAGCGCAGGGCGCCTTCCCGGATACGCTGGAAGGCATCCGGGCGCTCAAGGGTGTCGGGGACTATACCGCCGCGGCCATCGGCTCCATCTGTTTCGGCATTCCCGCCGCCGTAGTAGACGGCAATGTGTACAGGGTGCTGGCCCGGCATTTCGGCCTGGCCACTCCCGTGGGCACGACGGAGGCCAAAAAGGAATTTACCGCCCTGGCGCAGAAACTGCTTCCACCCGGGGAAGCCGCCGCCTTCAACCAGGGAATGATGGACTTCGGCGCCATCCAGTGCACTCCTGTCAACCCCCTTTGTCTCAGCTGCCCGCTGCAGCCCTCCTGCAACGCCTTCCGTACCGGACGCGTAGAAATGCTGCCGGTCAAAAAGGCCCCCGCAGCGGTACAGGAGCGGCATTTCAACTACATTTACCTGCGCTGCCAGGGCTACACCGCCATCCGCCGCCGCGGCCCCGGCGACATCTGGCAGGGGCTGTACGAACCCCTGGTATCGGACACCCGGCCCACGGCCGCCATTCCGCTCCGGACCGGCGTCCGGCATCAGCTCACCCACCGGCTGCTGGTGGCAGACTTTTATCTCTGGGAAGCATCGGAGCGTCCGCAGCTGCCGGAAGGCTATTGCTGGATCAAAGAAACGGAGCTTGACAACTATGCCAAGCCCCGTCTGTTCGAACTGCTGCTGGAAGCTATTCCTTAGGCATTTCCTTGATATAGACATCCTGCTGCGGGAAGGGAATCTCGATCCCATGGACCGCGAACGCATTGTAGATGGCTTCCTTGGCCTGGGCGGCAAAGGAATAATGGGCCTCCACCGTGGCAAACAGCAGCACCTGGATATCGATGGCGCTGTCGCCGAAATTGCGCAGACGCACGGAGATGCCCTTTTTCATGTCGATGAGGTCGTGACCATATTTATCCTTGCCCAGCAGCGGCTGCAGGGCTTCCAGGATTACTTGCCGGGCTTTTTCCACGTCTGTTCCATACTTCACGCCCACCGTGAAATTGATCATCTCGTACTGATGGTTGCGCGTGAGGTTCTTGAAATTCTTGGCAAACAGGGCCGTATTGGAGAAGGCCACCACGGCGCCGTCTTCCGAGGCCACCTGCGTGCTCTGGTAGCTCAGGCTCTGGACCATGCCCCGGATGCCTTCGCATTCGATGGTGTCCCCCACCCTGAGCCGGCCGCTCATGAGCTGCACGCCATAGAAGAAGTTGTTCAGGACGTCCTTCATGGCAAAGCCGATACCCGTTGCCAGGCCCGTGGTAATGATGGTCAGGGCCGATGTGGGAATCTTCAGCAGCAGGAAAACCGTAATCACATAAATGCCCCAGGTAACCAGCGTGACGATGTTGTTGGCCAGGTTGAAGTTGATGTCGCTTTCCTTGAAGGCCACGCCTTCGCCCATCTTCTTCACAACGGCCCGCGTGCGCATGACGCGGTAGAAGGACTTGGCCAGATAGGCCAGGTAACGGAACACGAAGAACAGGCTGACCACCAGCACCAGCTTGAACAGCGACAGATGCAGGATGCCTTCCACGTTGACGATGGGCTTGAAGAAGAATTCCGTCACCACGACGCTCAGGTTGAACACCTTGCCGGCCAGCACGATGGCGATGGGCAGCGACCACACGGATACCACGGGGATGACCACCATCTTGATGAGGTCGTGCAGCCAGGTCACCTCGATAAAAGCCCCGTCATTTCCCCCCAGGGGAATTTCCGGATTCAGTTTCCGGTAGTTCATCTTCCGGCGCGTGATGGTTTTGGCATAATGGCGCTCCAGGATGATGGACAGGGCGGTGATGCCCTGCAGCAGCGTGAGCTGGAAAAACCACCAGATGAGTACCAGCACGGCCATCATCACCAGGCCGGTCCAGGAGAGGACGGTGGTCGCCAGCATAATCAGGAATGACAGCCGCATGAGCACGCGGTCACTCTTGGGGACCAGGGCCAGCTTTTTCCAGTTCACTACCAGCTGCCACAGGGTGAACAGCAGCACCAACGGCGGGAAAAACAGGTTCAGGGCGCCGTTCGGGATGAAAATGATGCGGAAGAAAATGACCAGGAAGGCCAGCAGGAGCGTGGGCAGGTACAAGCGCGCGGCGGCATGCGTCTGCGCCTTGTCCAGGCGGATGAGCATGGACAGGATGATGGCGGCCAGAAGCACGGTGAATTCGGCCATCATGCGCGAAGCCACGGGATAGAAACCCTCTCCGAGGAAAGCGCTCCCGATGACGAAGAAGGAGAAAATCACAATGCCGATGAGCGTGATAATCATACCTTTATGCTCCAGGAAATAGTCGCTGTGGAAATAATTGACCCAGCGCATGGTCAGACGCACCAGGATGTTGGCCAGCAGGATGGAGAAGATGAGCAGGAACAGCATGGCCACCGAATACACGGCGATGGCAGGGCCCTTCCAGGCGCTGGCCAGCCCGCTGTCATTGCGGCCGAATTTGGCTTTCAGGTCCTTGACGGCACGGTTCCAGTAGCGGTTGAAGGAGCGCAGGACGGTGAAATAATTCCGCTGCCCCTCCAGGAAAACCTTGCGCTGTACGCCATTGTACCGGCTTTGGGCATAGTCGTAGGCCTCCTTGAGCACTTTGTCGGTGTCGGCATAATACTCGCTGTCTTCCTCGATAAGCCGGATGGCGTTCATGTAATGGTCTGCCATGGATTCCGCCAGGGCCAGGCAGCTGTCCCGGAGGACGGCCGTCTCTTCGTCCAGGCTGAAGCCTTCCCGGAGGGCAAACACCGGAATGCCCATTAGGGTGTCTATGTTCACGTCGATGGAATCCAGCACGGTGACGTGCTTGGGCAGGGTCTTCGCATCTTCCCGCACCGGCGGCATGTTCCTGAGAGTCTGGGCCAGCTTGCTGTAGCGGTCCAGTTCCGTGGACATGTTCTCGATAATCTGGTCGAAGGGCAGCCGGTTGGCGTCGAATTCCTCATACTGGCGGGTTACCTGATGCAGGGCATAGGTAAGGTCGAAGGTATAGTCCTGCGGCTGGGAATACAGCATCAGGGACAGTTCGTTGCTCTGCTCCACCAGCTTTACCAGATTCTGGTGCTGGCTGGCCACCATCCGGGCCGACGCCGTATTGCGCGCGGTCACCGCGGCATATTCTGTCCGCAGTTCCCCCAGGAGGACCTCCAGGGTGAGTTTGATGTCCTTCTCCTTAAAGACAGCCAGTGCCGGCAATGCCAGAACCAGTGTCAGCAGCAGCAAGATGCCTTTTTTCCTCATAACTTGCCCTGTTCTCCCAGTTGACTGTCCTTGAAGCCGATGAAGTACAGCACACCGTCCAGGCCGATGGTGCTGATGCTCTGGCGGGCGCTTTCCCGCACGCGCGGCTTGGCGTGGAAGGCGATGCCCAGGCCGGCTTCGTTGAGCATGGGAAGGTCGTTGGCGCCGTCGCCCACCGCGATGGTCTGCGCCAGGTTCACCTTTTCCGTCTGGGCGATGAGTTTCAGGAGGTCTGCCTTGCGGCGGCCGTCCACAACCTCTCCCACATAACGGCCGGTTAGCTTGCCGTCTTCGTCCACTTCCAGTTCGTTGGCATAGACATAGTCGATGCCATAGCGACGCTGCAGGTGCTCTCCGAAGAAGGTGAATCCGCCGCTCAGGATGGCAATCTTATAGCCGCAAGTCTTGAGGACGGACATCAGGCGGTCCGTGCCTTCGGTGATGGGCAGATGCTCCGCGATGTCCTGCATCACGGAGATGTCCAGGCCCTTGAGCAGGGCCACCCGCTGGGTGAAACTTTCCTTGAAGTCGATTTCCCCGCGCATGGCGCTTTCCGTGATGGCGGCCACCTGCCCGTATACGCCGTGCCGGCGGGCCAGCTCGTCGATGCATTCCGCCTGGATGAGCGTGGAATCCATATCGAAGCAGATGAGGCGGCGCATGCGGCGGTACATGTCGTCCTTCTGGAAAGAGAAGTCAATGCCGGTTTCCGCGCCCATGGCCATCAGCTCTTTCTGCATATTATTCTTGTCCTCGGCCGACAGGAAGCCGCGCAGCGAAAACTCCACGCAGGCGCGCACGTTCTTTTCGGGGTGCATGATGCTCATACGGCCGGTCAGGCGCTTGATGGCGTCGATATTGAGGCCGAAACGGCTCACGACGGCGGCGGCGGCCTGGATCTGGGAAGCGCTCAGGCTGCGGCCGATGATGGTGAGGATGTAGCGGTTCCTCCCCTGCCGGCCGGCCCAGGCTTCATAATCTTCGTCCGTCACCGGAGCAAAGCCGATGCTGATGCTGCCCAGTTCCGTAATCTTGAAAAGCAGTTCCTTCATTACCTGGCCGGAATGCGCCTCGTCTATGCGGATGAGGATGCCCAGCGTAAGGGTGCTGTGGATATCGGCCTGGCCGATGTCCAGGATTTGGGCGTCGTATTTGGCCAGAATGGCCATGATGTCTGCGGTAAGGCCTACCCGGTCCTGACCGGAGATCCTGATTAATATCTGTTCTTTTTTCATATATGTGCAAATGTATGAATTTTTCCGTAAATTTGTAGCTTGAAAAACAGAATATGACCTTATTAATCATATACCTCCTCCTCACAATGGGCATTTCCTTCCTGTGCTCGTTGCTGGAGTCGGTCCTGATGTCCACCCCCATCTCCTATATTACCATGCGGGAGGACGAAGGCGACAGGAACGCCGCCCTTTTCATGAAGTTCAAGCAGGATCCGGACCGCCCCCTGAGCGCCATCCTGTCCCTGAATACCATCGCCAATACCCTGGGCGCCGCCGCCGTGGGCCATCAGGCCACCCTCCTGACCGGAGACCACTGGTTCGGCATCATCAGCGCCATCATGACCATCCTCATCCTGGTCTTCTCGGAAATCGTGCCCAAGAGCATCGGCACATCCCACTGGAAAGACCTGCTGTGGCTGGCCAAGGTCATGCGATTCCTGGTCATCATCCTCTACCCCATCGTCTGGATCATCGACAAGCTTCACAACAGCATCTCGGACGAGGACCCGGACGTCGGCATTTCGCGTGAGGAAGTATCGGCCATGGCCAATATCGGCGAGGAAGAAGGCGTGCTGGACAACAGCGAAAACAAGGTTATCCAGAACATCATCAAGCTGGACGACATCAAGGCTTACGACGTCATGACCCCGCGCGTGGTGGCCGCCATCGCCCCGGAAAGCATGACCCTCCGGCAGTTCTACAAGCAGGAGGAACTTTCACACAACTCCCGCATTCCGGTGTACGCAGACTCCCCGGAGTTCATCACCGGCTATATCCTGCGCTACGACGCCCTGGAAAACCTGGCGGAAGACAAGTTTGACATGCGCCTGCGCAGCATCAAGCGCAAGATTGCCGCCTTCCACGAAGAAACTTCCGTTGCGGACATCTGGGAAAGCCTCCTCAAGACCAAAGACCAGATTGCCTGCATCATAGACGACTACGGCTGCTTCCAGGGCATCATCACGCTGGAAGACATCATGGAAACCATCCTGGGGATGGAAATCATCGACGAGAACGACACCATCACGGACATGCAGCAGTATGCCCGCGAGCGCTGGCTCAAACGCAAGAACCAGTACAAGCAGATTGTGCTGCCGGAGGAGGACGACGAGTAAGTTCTCCGCTGCTATGGCCAGGCTCTTTTTCAACCCGATCACAGGCAGGTTCTTTACCCTGGTTGCCCGCCGCAGGAAACCCCGCAAAGCCCCGGTCAACGCGCAGGTGGAGCTTCTTCGCGCCCAGGCCAAGTCGGAGCTGCCGCCCCGTCTGGCCCAATTGGCCGCCCTGCACGGCTTTGTATACAAGAAAGTCTTTATCAAGAACAACATCAGCAACTGGGGCAGCTGCTCCTCCCTGGGCAATATCAACCTGAACCTGCGCCTGGTCACCCTTCCGCAGAATCTGCAGGACTATGTGATGCTGCACGAACTCTGCCACCTGAAATACCTGAATCACGGACCGCAGTTCCATGCGCTGCTGGAGAGCGTCTGCCCCGGACACCGCGTCCTGGAAAAAGAGCTGAAAGGGGTGCATTTATGCTAACGGTCGCCGTCATAGGGGCCGGAGCCGCCGGTTGTTTCTGTGCCGCCCAGTTAAGGAGACTGGCGCCGGAGCTGGCTGTGACGGTGTTCGAGGCCGGGTCCCGGCCCCTGGCCAAGGTGGCCATCACGGGCGGGGGCCGATGCAACCTGACCAATGACTTCCAGGGCATCCGCTCGCTGGGGGAAGCCTATCCCCGGGGCGAAAGGGTGATGCAGCGCGCCCTGAAAGCGTTTTCGGAGCAGGACACCGTAGCGTGGTTCACGGAGCGGGGCGTTCCCTGCGTCCTGCAGCCGGACCACTGCTGGTTCCCCCGCTCACAGGATGCCATGGACGTTGTCCGCTGCCTGGAACGCGGCATGAAGGGGGTGGAACTGCGCCTGGGAACCCGGGTGCAAAGTATAGAAAGATGCCCGGTCAAGCCGGGCATGACGGGGATGACGTGCATGACGGACATGACGGGGATGACGGTGGACGGAGAACCCTTCGACTATGTGGTGGTGACTACCGGCGGAGCGCCGCAGTTTCCCTTTTTGAGGGCCCTGGAACTGGAAATCGTTCCGCCTGTCCCCTCCCTCTTCACTTTCAACATTCCGGACAAAAGCCTGACCGCCCTCATGGGACTGGTCGTCGATGCCCAGTTGAGTCTTCAAGGTACCGCATACAAAGCCGCAGGGCCGCTCCTCATCACGGACTGGGGCCTGAGCGGGCCCGCCACCCTGAAGCTCTCTTCCTATGCCGCCCGGCATCTGGCGCAGCAGGGTTACAAGGGAACGCTCCTGGTCAACTGGCTGGGGAAGGCGGAAAACCTGGCGCGGGAGTGGCTGCAAAAAACGGCCGCAGAAAACCCTCAAAAGCAGATTTCCTCCGTGCATCCGGTGCAGCAGCGCCTGTGGATGCACCTGCTCGCCAAAGCCGGACTGAGGCCGCAGATGCGCTGGGCCGAACTGGGCAGCAAAGGGATGAACCGGCTCACGGCCATCCTAACGGCCGATTCTTATCCCATCAGCGGGAAGAGCCGCTTCCGGGAAGAATTCGTGACGGCGGGGGGCGTGGCCCTGTCCAACGTGAACCTGAGCACTCTGGAAAGCAAACAACACCCCGGGCTGTATTTTGCCGGCGAAGTGCTGGATATCGATGCCATCACGGGCGGATTCAACCTGCAGGCTGCCTGGAGTACAGGCTACGTCTGCGCCCAAAGCCTTGCCAGGAAGGCTACAGCCGGATAAAACCGATCCCGCAATTCTTCGCGAAGGCAGCGTCGCTGTCCGCATCGCCCAGCATCACGGACTGTTCAGGGACGATATCCGGGAACAGGCCGCAGGCCTCGTAGAACATGCCCGGATGGGGTTTCCGTCGGGGATCCTGGTCCGAAACGGCCGTGCAGCACAGGATCAGGTCTATGCGGCCGCCCGCCTCCAGTACATCCGCCATCATCTGTGCGTGAATAGCGGAAAGATCTTCATCCGTCATCAGGCCCTTCCCCACCCCACGCTGATTGGTAACCAGGATGATATGCCGATACTTGGCCGCCCAGCGCGGGAGCTCCTGCAGCACGCCGGGCATCCACTGCCACTGCGCCCGGCTTTTCACATAGTCGCCGGGCAGATGACGGTTGAGCACACCGTCCCGGTCCAGGAAAAGGGTGCTGGCTTGCGCCTGTAAAACGGCCTCAGAAGCCTTTTGGACAGCGAAATACGCTGGCAAGGCCCACTGCGCCAGCGCATAATCTTCGGGGATGCCGATGTCAATGAAATAGGCATCGCTCACCCATCCGCCTATCTCTCCGATAGCCGCCCCCGGTTCCAATACCTCCTTTTCGAAGGAGAACTTCTCGGGCAGGCAACTCAAATCCAGCCGGCTGCGGTCGATGGCATAGACCCCGCCGTTGATCAGCCCTTCGGCGCAGGGCCGTTTTTCGTGGAAGGCGGTGACGGTAAGATGCCCGGTCGGGCCGGGCATGACGCTAACGGCCCCGTAGCGGCTGAAGTCCTTCATGGGCTTCAGGGCCAGGGTAACGGGCATCCGGAAAGGCATCCGGTCCAGGTCTACGGGGAAAAAAGTATCTCCGTTCACCACGAACACCTGCTGCTCCCGGCACAGGGAAAGCGCCAGGCGGATGCCGCCCCCGGTTCCGAGGGGCGTCTCTTCCACGGCAAAATCATAAGAAAAAGGCCATTCCTTAGCCCGGACGAAAGCCATCACCTGCTCCCGCAGATACCCTACGGAAAACACCACATGCGTCACCCCATACCGCCCCAGCCATGCCAGCAAATACTGCAAAAAAGGCACTTCCCCCTCTCCGGAAGCGTCTGTCCTCCCGGAGGCATCGGCCTTCTTACTTGCCTCCGGGAGGACAGACCCTCCGGAGGCAATCGGCGCCAACGTTTTGGGGATTTCATGGATGACGGAACGGAGGCGGGTACCCAGGCCGCCGCAGAGGACTATAACTTCCACGCGATGGCGCCTTTTTCGGTGAACTGAAACGGAACCACACGGCCGGGCAGTTTGGCCAGGGCCTGGGCAATCTGGTATTTGCGCTCCGGCGGTACCATGAGCATCATGAATCCGCCGCCACCGGCCCCGGACACCTTCCCGGAAATGGCCCCGGCGGCCATGGCCACGTCAAAGGCCTCCTGGATCATGGGGTTGGTGATGGTATCGGCCATCTTTTTCTTGTCTTCCCAGGCTTCCCCGATGATGCGGGCAAAAGCCTGCATGTCCCCGTGGAGCAGCGCCAGCTTCATGTCGATGGCACTCTGGCGGATGCGGTGCATGGCTTCCACGGCCACTTTGTCGCCGCTGCGGGTGGCCTGCTGCTGCTTTTCGATGATGGCAGCCCCTTCCCGGCTTCGGCCCGTAAAATACAGAAGCATGGTAGCTTCCAGCTCTTCGATAATCCAGTCCTTCACCCGGAGCGGGTTCACGATAACCAGGTCTGAAGGCAGGAATTCCATGAAATTGAAGCCGCCGAAGGCCGCTGCATACTGGTCCTGCTTGCCGCCGGCCAGGAGCAGCTCCTTGCGCTCGATTTCGTAGGCCATGCGCGCCAGTTCATAGTCTCCCAGGGGAATGTTCATCCATTCGGCAAAGCATTTGAGGATGCAGACCACCATGGTGGACGAAGTCCCCAGACCGGAACCCGCGGGTGCGTCGTTGTAGGTAGTGATGGAGAAACCGGGCGCCGGCACGGGGCCGTAATCCTGCAGGATACGGCGGTACACGCCGTCGATGAGGATGGCGCCGGAACTGAACGGACCGGTACCCAGCGGAACTTCCGTGCATACGCCGGATTCCAGGGCATTCACCTGCACAACCGGCAGGTGCAGGGGCTCGATGGTGCAATAGGCCGCCAGATTGATGGTGGCGTTGAGGACATATCCCCCATAGAGATCGCTGTAGGGAGAAACGTCGCTGCCGCCGCCGGCAAACCCCAGACGAAGGGGCGCTTTGCTTCTGATTTTCATATATTTATGCCGATAAAATAGCGTCTGCAAGGGCTTCCAGGGCAGCGGCGTCGCTTTCCTGGTAGCGGCTCTTGATGGTAACCGTATCGCCCACCAGATGGATGTTTTTCATGGCCGTGAACAATTCCTTCATCACCCGGCCGGCCGTGGGTGCCCAGGTGCCGTTTTCGATCAGGGCCACCTGACGGTTCTGGTAGGCCTTCATCTGCAGGGTGTGCAGGAAGTTGTAGGCCGGCGTAAAGAGGCCGGCGTCGTAGGAGCAGGCGGCCACGACCATCTTGCCATAGCGGAAAGCGTCTTCTACGGCCTCTGCCATATCGTCCCGGGTAAGGTCACTCACGGCCACCTTGGGACACCCCTTGGCCCGGAGTATATCGGCCAGTTTCAGGGCTACGGCTTCCGTACCCCCGTGGATGGAAGCATAAGCCACGAAAACACCCTCTGTTTCAGGCGTATAGCTACTCCACAGGGAGTAAAGCTTCAGGTAGTCTCCGGAGAGGAAATCCGTGAGGACGGGGCCGTGCAGCGGAGCCACGGTGTGTACTTTTTCGCTGCCGATTTTCTGGAGGAGGCTGCTCACCTGAGGGCCGTATTTGCCGCAGATATTGAAGTAGTAACGGCGGGCTTCACAGGCCCAGTCGTTATCCTCGGAACCCAGGAAACCACAGCGGGACAGTGCACCGAATTTGCCGAAGGCATCGGCCGAAAACAGGGTTTCCGTGTGCGTTTCCAGGCTTACGAGCACCTCCGGCCAATGGACCATGGGCGCCGTGAGGAACTTGAGCGCATGCGCACTGCCCAGCGGCAGGGTGTCGCCGTCCTTGACGGCAAAAGTGCTGGGGAAACTGCGGCCCGGGATAAACTGGCCCAGGAATTTCAGACCCATGGCCGTGGCCACCAGCGTTACGCCGGGGTACTTTTCCAGGAAGGACTCCACGCAGCCGGAATGATCCGGCTCCACGTGGCTGAGCACCAGATAATCCGGTGTGCGGCCGTCCAGGGCCTCCTCCAGGCGGGCCATCCACTCTTCCTTCTTGCGGGCATCGACGGTATCCATCACGCATACCTTCGTGTCCAGGATCAGATAGGAGTTATAAGAGATTCCTTCCGGGATAATATACTGACTTTCAAAGAGGTCCAGGTCCTCATCATCAACACCGATATAGCGGATTCCGTTTGCGATTTCTTTGATCATGGTTATTACGCTTAAGTATACAAATTTACGAATTATTTTCCGACTTTCCGTCAAAAATCCGTATCTTGCGGCTTCAAACGAGTTCCTATGTTTGTAACCCAAATAAAAATGGAGTGAGCTTTTGAGAAGCTCATGAGGAACGCTCTCAGGGGTTCCGACCCCTGCCGCTAAGGCA
>CACZUR010000012.1 GCA_902784435.1 uncultured Bacteroidia bacterium
TGGCGACACTAATATAGTGATAATCAATGAGATATGCAATAACTCTTAAAGATTTCAACCTTAGCTTTTTTCTTTTCTAGCTACTTGCGAAACTTAAATTTTTTTACTAAATTTGGAGCAGAAATTTAAGTTTTTTCATTTATGAAGCGGACCATTTGCGTATTTCTTTTATTTCTTTCCTTGCTTTCTCTGGAAGCTAAAAATGTCAAGGGCCTGGTAGTCTGTGACAATCAGCCACTTGCAGGGGTTTTGGTCTCGGACGGATACAAGTTTACCACAACCCGAGCCGACGGTAGTTTTACCTTGAATACCCACAAGGAAGCCCGCTATGTCTTTGTGATTACGCCCTCCGGCTACGTGGCGCCCTTCGACAGCGGCGCTCCGCAGTTCTACCTGCCCGTCAAGGGCACCAAGCAGTTCCGCTTCCAGCTGCAGAAGTTCTCTGAATCGGACGATTACACCCTTTTCTCGGTATCGGATCCGCAGATTCAGAACGACAAGCACTACAAGCGCTTCACGGGCCGGCCGCTGGGAGACCTCCGCGGCATGGCGCGCAAATACAGCGCCGAGCACCAGACGGTAGGCATCGCCCTGGGCGACATCGCCTGGAACCGGCTGGAGATGTTCGACCGCTACAAAGAGGCCATCGCCACTACGCGCATTCCTTTTTATGGGGTCATCGGCAACCACGACTTTATCCAGAACCGCAGCGGAATCCCTGCCGTAGAGGCCTACGAGGCCGCTTTCGGCCCGTGTAACTATGCTTTCTGGCTGGGGAAAGACCTGGTAGTGGGCGTGAATTCCATCCTCTTCAAGGCCAGCGGTCACGAGGATCCGGGAAAGAGCTCCAATAACTACGAGGAAGGCTATCCGGAAGAGACGCTGGGCTTCGTGAAAGGCCTGCTGGAACACGTGCCCGCCGGAACGCACATCTATCTGGCGCAGCACAGCCCCATCCGCTTCTTCCTGGACCGCAAGCACCGCGACATCGTCCATGCCGACAAGATGCTGGCCCTGCTGGAAGGCTATTCCGTAGACATTCTCTCCGGGCACACCCACATCATGAACATCCGCAGCATCACCCGCGACATTACGGACCACAACGCAGCGGCCATCGGCGGTGCCTGGTGGGCCACCGACTGGTGCAAGGACGGCACGCCCCGCGGCTACGAAATCATCTCTTCCGTGGGCGGCGGCATTTCCTGGGACTGGCACAATCTGGACTACCCGGACAGTTTCCAGGTGCAGTTCATCGGCATGGACCAGGCCCCCCTGCACCGCAATGCCGTGCTGGCCAATGTTTTCCATGCCGATGCCTCCTGGACGGTGGAATGGTACGAAGACGGCTCCTACATGGGCCTGGCCCGGCCGGTCCGGGAGATTTCGCCGGATTATACGGAAGAGATCGTGGGTGTCTACAAAGGCGACGCCACAAAGATTCCCGGCTATAAACGCCCGGAACCCACGGGGCACTTCTATGCCGCCGAACCTTCGCAGTACGCCTCCATGGTAACCATGATGGTCACCGCTCCCGACGGCCGCAAGTGGATGCATGAGTTCGACCTGGGCAACACCAGCTACATAGACCTGCAGGCGCACCGCGGCGGGGCGGGACTCATGCCGGAGAATACCCTGTCGGCCATGGAAAATGCCATGAAGATGCACGTGAATACGCTGGAATTCGACCTCCAGCTAAGCCAGGACCTGCAGGTGGTGGTGTCGCACGACAATTACTTCCACCCGCGCTATTCCATGCGGCCGGACAGCACCCTCATCCAGACATCGGATCCCAAGGAGTACCTCTACACCATGCCCTACGACAGCATTGCCAAGTACGACGTGGGCCTCCGCTTCGTAGACCGTTGGCCGGAGCAGAAAAAACTGTCCGAGCACAAGCCCCTGGCCACGGACCTGATTGATTTCACGGAGCAGTACGCCCGCGAAAAACACATCTCCCCGTTCCGCTACAACATAGAGATTAAGTCCCGCACCGGCAAGGGCGAAGGCACGTTGTGGCCGGATTACAAGCAGTTCTGCGACGTGTGCATTCCCCTGCTGCTGTCCAAGAACCTGGGCGACCGCCTGGTGGTGCAGAGTTTCGACGTCCGTGCCCTGGAATACATCCACGAGCACTATCCGGAGGTCCGGCTCTCCTACCTCACAGAGGAAGAATATGACATTGAGAAGATCCTGGGGCAAATCAGCTTCCGCCCGCGCTGGTGGTCCCCCAACTTCGAGGCCATCACCCGCGAGAATGTGGCCTATTGCCATGCCATGGGCATCAAGGTGGTTCCCTGGACAGTGGACGAACCCGCCGACATCGAGCGCATGGTCTCCTGCGGCGTAGATGCCATCATCTCCAACTATCCAGACCGCCTGATCGCGGTGGTCCGCGAAGGCGTTGCCAAGTAGCTAATTACGGTATATCGTATCCAGGTCGATGGCGCCCCAGGAGGGCAGCGAAGCGTCGTCTACCAGCGCATCCACGGTGCGGACGTGCCCCAGGATGACATTCTGCTGCAGGAAGGCCTCTTCGAGGTCCCAGAGTTGGGTAAGATAGGCGGCCACGTCGTGCGTTCGGTCTTTGAAGCGATAGATGCAGTAACCCGCGTAACCCTTTTTGGCCCAATGTTCTGCAAGGTAGTCGCTCCCCCAGATACCGCGGCCGGCCGCTCCGAATTTCTTGTAGGCCACCGCCTGGTCGTTGGTGCCGTGGAGCAGCAGCACCGGGCAAGGGGCCGACGGATACTGCGGAGCCCCGCTGATGCTGATGACGGCGCCGGCGAAGGACATTACGCCCTTGAAGCGGAAGCCCTCCGGAAGACCGGCCGTGCGTCCGCAGGCAATCTCATATTCCGCCGCCTGGACGATGATGGCGCCCGCTGAACTGCCTGCCACCACCAGATTGTTCGTGTCTATCCCCAGTTCCTCCTGGTTGTCGGAAAGGAAGGTAACGGCCGAAAAGAGGTCTTCCACGCCCATCTGCTGAGACAGGTAAAACTGCTCGCTGGCTTTGTAGGCACCCTTCACGCCCTTTCCCACCTGATAGCCCTTCATGCCCAGCCGATAATCGATGGAAATCACCGCATAGCCGTTGTCATTCAGGAGGCGGAACCAGGACTGCGCGTACTCCTGATCCCGGGAGCCGCCGATAAAACCACCACCGAAGACATAGACGATGGCAGGTTTGGGAAGACCCGCATAGCAGGTGTCGGCCCCTTCTGAAGGCCGATGGATATCCAGATACAGGGAGCAGGTATCACGCTCTGCAAACAGGTAGGTTTCCTGGGCCTGGAGGGAAAGGGCGCCCAGGAGCGCGAAGAACAAGAGGACGATTTTTTTCATATTTTTCTATTTGGGCAATGGTTTGGCGCAAGCTGGCCGTACCTTTGCATCAGAAATTAAAAGAACGCTATTATGAGAAACACAGATTTCAACCTCGAAGCCCTGGGCAATTTCATTTCGGCAGACGCTGTTTCCTTCGAAGCCCTGAAAGACCTTATCCAGGATCTGGACCTTCAGTTCGAAAGCGCCAGCGTCCTCTAATCCGTCTTCAGTTCCACAACCGTGGACTCCTTGTCCGGAGCCAGGGCTACGCGGAGGGTACGCAGCGCAGCGGCATCGCCCTTTTTGCGGGAGAGCAGGATCCGGTCACTGATAATGAACTCGGATACAGGGTCTTCCACATAGCGGACAATGGCACGCTTCAGCGGGCGGGCACCATACGCGGGGTCGTATCCGGCATCGGCAATAAACCGCTTGGCCGTAGGCGTAATGGTTAACTTGTAACCGGACTCCAGCGCCCGTTCCCGCAAATCCTTGAGTTCGATGTCAATGATTTGCTCAATGGCTTCCTTGTCCAGCGAATGGAAGTACACCTGGCCGTCTACGCGGTTGATGAACTCCGGCGGGAATGCCTTCTTCACGGCCTTCTCCACCACGCTCCGGCGGTCCATGTCCACATTCTTCCCGGCCGTGGCAAAGCCAATTCCGCTGCCATATTCCTCCACTTCGCGGCTTCCCACGTTGGAAGTCATGATGACAATGGTGTTCTTGAAGTCTACCGTGCGGCCGTTGCTGTCCGTGAGCCGGCCCTCATCCATCACCTGCAGCAGCAGGTTGAAAATGTCCGGATGGGCTTTCTCTATTTCGTCCAGCAGCACCACGCAATAGGGCTTGCGGCGCACACGTTCACTGAGCTGGCCGCCCTCTTCGTACCCCACATAACCCGGAGGCGCACCGATCAGGCGGCTCACGCTGAACTTCTCCATGTATTCGCTCATGTCTATGCGCACCAGATTCTCCTCGCTGTCAAACAGATATTCCGCCAACGAGCGTGCCAGCTGCGTCTTGCCCACACCGGTGGGACCAAAGAACAGGAACGTGCCGATGGGCCGGTTGGGGTCCTTGAGGCCCGCCCGGTTGCGCTGAATGGCGCGTACCACGGTTTCCACGGCTTCGTCCTGGCCGATGATTCTCTCCTGCAGCCGCTTGCGCATATTCACGATGCGGTTGCCTTCGCTTTCCGCAACCTTGTTCACGGGAATGCCCGTCATCTTGGACACCACGGAGGCAATGTCCTCGGCGTCTACCTGCTGCGCGGTGCCCTTCTTCTTGGCCAGGGACAGGCGCACCATGGAACCGGCCTCGTCAAATGCGTCGATGGCCTTGTCCGGCAGGGATTTATCCGTAATGTAACGGTCTGTCAGGCGGACGGCCGCCTCCACGGCTTCGTCCGTATAGGTAATGCCGTGGAACTCTTCGTATTTGGGTTTGAGCTGCTTCAGGATCTCGATCGATTCCGCCACGCCCGTAGGTTCCACCACAATTTTCTGGAAACGGCGGTCCAGGGCGCCGTCCTTTTCCACGATCTTGGTGAATTCATCCAGCGTGGTTGCGCCGATGCACTGGAATTCCCCGCGGGCCAGCGCCGGTTTGAGCATGTTGGCGGCATCCAGGCTGCCCGAAGCGCCGCCGGCCCCCACGATGGTGTGGAACTCGTCGATGAACAGGATCAGGTCCGGATTCTCGGAGGCCTCCTTGATAATGCCCTTGAGGCGTTTCTCGAAGTCTCCGCGATATTTGGTTCCGGCCACCACCGAGGCTATGTCCAGCGACAGGATGCGCTTTTTGGCCAGCGCGGCCGAGATGTCCCCGGAAGCGATGCGCTGGGCGATGCCTTCCACGATGGCCGACTTCCCCACCCCGGGTTCTCCGATGAGCATGGGGTTGTTCTTCTTGCGCCGGCCCAGAATCTCGATGACGCGGGTAATTTCCGTATCGCGCCCCACCACCGGATCCAGTTTGCCGTCGCGGGCTGCCTGGGTCAGGTCATAGGCAAACTCCTCGATGTTCAGTTTCTTGTCGGCATCCCCTTCCTCTTCCGGTGCCTGGGTGGGCTGCTGTTCCTTTTCCCCGGAAGGAGGATCCTGGTGCAGCAAGCCTTCGTCCTCCATATAGGCCAGCAGTCGGCCATAATCGATGCCATGGTTGCGCAGATACACCTGCCCGTAGCTTTCCGTGGTGCGGCACAGGGCCAGCAGCAGGTGCTCCGGACGAGCCTCGGGGCTTTTCAGGCGCGTGGCTTCCATCACAGTGATACTCAGGACGTTCTGCGCCTGGCGCGAGAAGCTGATATGGTCCATTTGTTCGTACGGGATGGTCTCGTTGGTAAAGATGCGCTGGTCGATGAAAGCTTTCAGGTCGGCCGGTTCCACCCCCAGGCTTTGCAGGGAGCGGAAAGCGGTGTTGTCCTCGTGGCGGATGAATCCCAGGAACAGATGGTCCGGGCCGATACCATAGCTTCCCGTTCGCATGGCCTCTTCCCGCGCATATGCGATAATTTTGTTAAGATCTTCGGATACTTGTAATTGCATAAGTACAAAAATAATGATTTTCCTAACAATCAACAATCGCGCCTGCAAAAGATTCTGTCAAAATGTCAGCGGCGGCCTTCCCATTTCGGGCACTGTTTTTGCAGTATACTCCCGTTACCTATGAAAAGAATACTTGTTTTAGCATTGCTCCTGGCCGGATTCACCGCCGGAGCCCAGAATTTCGAGGGCACTTTCAAACAGACCAAGACCCTCAAGATATCGGGAAAGACCATCGTCAGCGAAGGTACCATCTCCTATCAGGACCCGGACCAGCTGGTCATGCAATACACCAAACCGGAAGGCGACTATTTCATCATCGACGGTCCCTTCCTCCGGGCCGATATGCGCGGCGTGGCACTGGACCTGAACACCAGCAATAACAAAGCCGTCCAGTTGCAGCGCAACGCCATTCTGTACAGCATCCAGGGCAAATACGAACAAATTGCCCAGGACATGGACGCAGACTGCACCGTTACCGCCGTGAAGGGCGGCAAGCACGTTGTCATCAAAGTGCGCAATCCCCAGCCCAAAGGCTACACCAGCCTGGATTTAAGCTACAATGCCAAAGGCCGGATCACCCGCCTGGTGCTGGAAGAAGCCGGCGGAATCTCTACCGAGTATCTGGTAAAATAGCTGTCCTGAAGAACAGCCGCCCTACAGGGTGCTCATCTTGTCCACCGCAATCTCTACAAGTTTGCGGATGGCTGGTTTGTAGTCCGGATTGGAGCTCTTGAGGTAACGGTTGGCAATGATGCAGCACACGGTGGAAGCATTGTGGCCCAGGTGGGCGGCCAAACCGGCCAGCGGGGAACTCTCCATCTCGAAGTTGGTGATGCGGTAGTCTTCCCCGGCCTCGCTGAAACGGAAACTCTCGATGTCTTCCAGCATGTTGGGCATGGCCAGCGGAACGCGGACAACGCGGCCCTGCGGACCATAGAAGCCGTTGGCCGAAATGGTTACACCCTTGATGGTCACGTCCTTCATCAAGTTGATGATCTTGGGGGAAGCCTTGACAAAATACGGGGAAGGCAGGACATCCAGCCAGTTCATGTGCTTCTTGAAAGCTTCTTCCACGGCAGGGATGGTCACTTTTTCCCGGTTGCCATACCAGTTCATGACCCCGTCGAAGCCCACGCTGATGTGTGCCAGCACGTAGCTTCCCAGGGGAATATCGGCATGGAGGGCGCCGGAAGTGCCGATCCGGAGGATGTTCAGGGCCTTGTGCACGGGCTTGACCTCGCGGGTGGCGAAGTCCACGTTGGCCAGGGCATCCAGTTCCGTCATGACGATGTCGATATTGTCCGGGCCAATACCGTGGGAGATGGCGGTGATGCGCTTTCCGTTGCGCTTGCCCGTAATGGATACGAATTCCCGGGATTCATGGCGGAATTCGATGTCGGTCAGGTATTCGCCAATCATGTCCACGCGGGACGGGTCTCCTACCATGATAACGTTATCGGCCAGTTCTTCCGGCTTCAGGTGAATGTGGAACACGGAGCCGTCGCCGTTAATAATGAGTTCAGATTCAGGAATTCTCATAATAATGGATGGTTAGTCAAAGAACAAATTTAGAGAATTCCGTCGGAAAAAGCAAAAAATAGAATTATCTTTGTGAAAACAGCTCTGAAATGAAACGTTGCTTTATCCTGGTGGCGCTGGCCACCTTGTTCTCCCTTCCCCTCCAGGCCGACGAAGGCATGTGGCTGCCCGCCCTCATCTCCGAACGGATCGCCGACATGCAGGCCAAAGGCTTCCGGCTCACGGCAGAGGATATTTACAGTGTGAATCAGGCATCGCTCAAGGATGCCGTAGTGCTGTTCGGCGGTGGCTGCACCGGAGAACTGGTGAGTGACGAGGGCCTCCTCTTTACCAACCACCACTGCGGCTACAGTTACATCCAGAAGCATTCCTCCGTGGAACACGACTACCTGAAGGACGGTTTCTGGGCCCTGAACCGCAGCCAGGAACTGCCTAATCCAGGCCTTACCGTACGCTTTCTGGAAAAGATGGAGGATGTTACGAAAGTGGTATTGAAAGGTTACAAAACCAAAATGACCGAAGAGCAGCGGCAGGCCCTGGTCAAAAAGAATGCAGAGAAACTCATCGCCGATGCCACCCGCGACGGTCAGGGACTCAAGGCCAGCGTAGAGGCCCTGTATTACGGCAACCAGTACTTCCTCTTTGTCTTCCGCGAATACCGGGACGTCCGCCTGGTGGGTGCCCCGCCCTCGGCCATTGGCAAATTCGGCGGAGAAACCGACAACTGGATGTGGCCCCGCCACACCGGCGACTTCTCCATCTTCCGCATCTACGCCGGGGCAGACAATCTGCCGGCCGATTACAGCGAAAACAACGTGCCCTATCGGCCCAGGAAATCCCTGAAAATCTCCCGCGCAGGTGTGAAGGAAGGCGATTTTACCTTTGTGTACGGCTGTCCCGGCAGCACCCAGGAATACGTGCATTCAGAGGCGGTGCGCTATATCCAGGATGTTTCGGATCCGGAGAAGATCGCCCTTAGAACCACCCGCCTGAACATCATGAAAAAGTACATGGACCAGAGCCAGGCCGTGCGTATCCAGTATTCTTCCAAATACGCATCTGTGGCCAACGCCTGGAAAAAGTGGCAGGGTGAAGAGAAGGGACTCCGCAAGAACAAAGTGGTTCCGGTGAAGCAGGACTATGAGGCCCGGTTCGAAGAGTGGGCCCGGGGAACCCGCTATGCCTGGACGACGGAAATGTTACAAAATCTGTATGCCCAGCGCAACCCCATCTACCGCGCCTATGAATACTATAACGAAACTGTCCGTGCCGTGGAGAGAATCCAGATGGGCATGGGACGCCGGGTAGACCCCAAGGATTACTACCAGCCCATCGACGAGGAAATCTTCGTGGCCATGATGGAGGCCTTCGACAAGGCGCTGGAAGACAGTTACAAGCCGGAATACTTCCTTCGGAAACGGGAAGAGTATAGCGGAGACATGCTTGCCTGGAAGGACGCCGTCTTTGCCGATGAAAACGAGTGCAAGGCCCTCTCCGAGGCCCTGGACCGGCATTATTCCCAGAAGATACTGCCGGTGGTGCGGGAACTGGACCGAGCCATCACGCTCCGGTACCGGGATTATATGCAGGGCCAGATGGAGTTCGAAAATGAGAGAACCTTCTACCCGGACGCCGACCTGACCTTACGCGTCGCCTACGGAAAAGTAGCCGGCTACCGCCCAGCAGATGCCGTGTGGTACAATCCGGTATCAACGCTCCGGGGCATTATCGAAAAGGACAATCCGGATATCTTTGACTACAATATTCCGCAGGCCCTCCGGGACATCTACGCGCAGGGCGGCCACGAAGACCAGCCCGTCTGCTTCCTGGCCACCAACCACACCACCGGCGGCAATTCCGGCAGCCCGGTCCTGAACGAGTGGGGCCATCTGGTGGGCATCAACTTCGACCGCGTGTGGGAGGGAACCATGAGCGACCTCGTGTACGACCCGGAAATCTGCCGCAACATCTCCCTGGACGTACGCTACATCCTCTTCATCATCCAGGAAATCGGCCATGCCGGCTATCTCCTGGACGAAATGCACTTTGTGGATTAGGGGCGTGGGCGAAAACGCCCCTAAATCTGGAAGTTTTCTATTTCCTTCACCAACTTGCCGATGATGGACATCTTCACGTCGTACAGGGCGTCGGAGATGTCCACTTTGTAAAAGTGGGGGTTGATGAGGCGGCGCTCCGCCGGAGAGAAATGGTGCAGGTTGTCCTTGTAGAAGGCCTTCTTGGTCTGAAGGTCGTAATATGGGGCAATGCGTTCTCCGTTTTTCACGGACTGCAGCTGCAGCGGACGGGCATCGTACTGGCCTTCCTCAAAGGTCTTGGTCTTGAAGGAATCGTACTCGTCGCGGAGGGTGATGGTCTTTCCCTGCTGGATGGCCAGGTCCATGGCGTCGCCGCGCAGGCAGGTGACGTCGGCCTTGAACACATAGCCGTCCAGGGAATTTCCCTTCTCCTTGTCCTGGGCCGATATGCGCCAGGTAATCTGGAAGCCGGGATTGATGAGTTTGATCTTGTCTTCCGAGCGCTTGAGCACCGGCTCTCCGTTGATCTGGACCAGTTTGTACACATTGCCGAAGCAAGGGGCCGCTTTGGACGTGGCGATGGCGTCGCCTACGCCGTAACTGTCGATGCGGGCGCCCTGACGCTCCAGGTCCGTGATCAGGTATTCGTCCAGGCCGTTGGTTGCGAAGATCTTGCACTTGGTAAGGCCGTGCTCGTCCAGGATGCGGCGCACCTCCTGTGAGAGGTAGGCCAGGTCTCCGCTGTCCAGACGGATACCGTAACCGGGACCGTAACTGTCGTCGATACCATTCTCTTTGAAAGAGCGGATGGCATTTTTGATACCGCACTTCAGCGTATCGTAGGTGTCTATCAGAAGAATCAGGTTTTCTCCCCGATGGGTTTTGATATAGTCGCAGAAGGCCTTGTGCTCCCCTTCCACGGTGCTGCCGTAGGAAGTGATGAAACTGTGGGCCATGGTGCCGGTGGAGGGAACGTTGTTGAAAGCGCCGGTAAGGATATTGGAGGACGATGCACAGCCGGCGATCTGGGCGGCCTTTCCGCCGTATACCGCCGCCCAGGGACCATGGGCGCGGCGGGAGCCGAATTCCGAAACCGGCTTGTCCGTACTGCGGCACACGCGGGAAGCCTTGGTGGCGACGGCCATCTGGTGGTTCAGGATGCACAGCATGGGGGTTTCCAGCACCTGGGCCTGCACCAGGGGAGCCACCACCGTTACAACAGGCTGGTTGGGAAACACGATTTCCCCTTCCCGCATGGTGTAAAGGTCTCCTGTGAACTTCATGGAAGCAAGGTACTTACGAAACTCCCGGTATTCTTCTCCGGGGAGGAATTTCTCATAGAACTCTTCCGGTTCCGTACCCAGGTATTTGACCATCTCTATCACTTCTTCGGTGCCGCTCACCACCGCCCAGTTGTTGTTTTCCGGGGCTTTGCGGTAAAAGAGATTGAACACGGCCACTTCTTCCTGTTTTCCACAGTCCAGATAGGACTTTCCCATGGTGTACTGGTACTTGTCCGAAACGTAAGCGTTATTGATAATGTCCATTTTGTTAGGTTAATAGTCCTTTCAACTGCACAAGATACGCAGAAAGCACGGGAAAAGCAAGAAGCGCTTGCATTCTTTCCGCTTTTTGAATATATTTGCAGGAGACAGATGTATCAATTATGAAGAAGTGGTTCAGAAATCTCCTGAAAGGTATTTCGCTCACCGGTGCACTTTTCGTATTCCAGGCCTGCTACGGCACCCCGCAGCCCCCGCCGGAACTGGAAGAGGACACCCAGATAGAAGCCGAGGCCGATGAAGCCGCTCCCGCGGAAGCAGAGCTCCAGACCGTGGTAGCAGAGTAGGTATGCAATCCTGGCTCTTCCGCCTGCTCCGCGCCGGGGAAACCCGGTATCACGAGCTCAATTACCTTTTCTGGGAATGCACCACCCGGTGCAACCTCCATTGCCGCCACTGCGGCAGCGACTGCAGTATGAACAGCCGCGAGAAAGATATGCCCCTGGAGCACTTCCTGGCGGCACTGGATACCATTCCCCCCAAAGAAATCCCCCAAGAATTCATCGTCGTCCTTACCGGCGGGGAACCTTTGCTGCGCCCGGATATTCTGGAATGCGGACGGGCCATCCGGCAGCGGGGCATGGCCTGGGGCATGGTTTCCAACGGATTCTTTTACGACCAGGCCCTCCAGCAGCAATTGCTGGATGCCGGCATGCGCGCCCTTACCATCAGCCTGGACGGTCTGGAAGACAACCACAACTGGATGCGGGGCCACAAAGACAGCTATGCACGGGCCCTGAATGCCATCCGTACGGCAGCATCGGCCCCCCGGCTGGCCTTTGACGTGGTCACCTGCGTCACCAAAAGGAATCTGCACCAGTTACCGGACATCCACCGCACCCTCAAGGAAGCCGGCGTACGGCAGTGGCGCCTTTTCACCGTCATTCCCATCGGCCGGGCGGCGGAAGACCCGGACATGAAACTCACCCCCGCCGAATATACTTCCCTCCTGGAATTCATCCGGGAAAAGCGGAAGGAAGGCGGTTCCCTGGTCACTGCGTTCAGCTGTGAGGGCTATGTCGGCCCTTATGAGCAATTGGTCCGTGACGCCCCCTTCTTCTGCCATGCCGGCATCAACATCGCATCCGTGCTCATCGACGGCCGCATCTGCGCCTGCCCGGACATAGACCGGGACGTCTTTTCTCAGGGTAACATCTATCAGGACAATCTGTGGGAGGTCTGGAATACTCGTTTCCAGGTTTTCCGGGACCGCCGGTGGGCCCGGAAAGGCGCCTGTGCCTCCTGCCAGCATTTCCGGGACTGCCTGGGCGGCGGCATGCACAACTGGCATGGCGCCTGCGACGGTCCGCTGGTCTGCTCCCTGCCCCAATGATCATGAATAAACGTAAACTGATATGAAAAATGTGGCACTCGTAGTCGTGGACATGCTCTACGATTTCATCGACGGCAGCATGGCCTGCCAGGAAGCCGAAAAAGCCGTAGACAACAGCCTGCGTTACATCGAAGAAGTTACGGCGCAGACCGATCCGGACGATTCCGGCATCCGCAGCATCTTCCCCATCCTCTTCGTGCGGGACCATCATCCCGCCAACCACTGTTCCTTCCAGGAGCAGGGGGGTCCCTGGCCGCCCCACTGCGTGCAGGGCACCCACGGGGCCGATGTCCACGAAAAACTGCTCCCGTACCTGACCGAGGACCTGTGCTTCTACAAAGGCGAAAATCCCGCCCTGGAGCAGTATAGCGGCTTCGAGGGCAAGAATCCGGCCGGCCAGAGCCTGGGAGAAGTACTGGAGCTGATGGACATCCAGAACGTGCTGGTGTGCGGCATCGCCACCGAGTATTGCGTACGCAACACCGCCGAAGACCTGCTGAAGGCAGGCTTCCGGGTCAGTGTGCTCAAAGACTGTATTTCCTATGTAGATGCCAAGGGCCACGAAGAAGCCCTGGCCGCCATGGAAGCGGAAGGAATCCGCTTAATCTAAATCTTCCGGATCCGCCACCGCACTGCCCTTCCCCATCAGGAAGGTCTTCATGAACTCGTTCAGATCTCCGTCCAGCACCCCCTGGGTGTCGGCGGTGCTGTAACCGGTGCGCAGGTCTTTCACCAGCTTGTACGGATGCAGCACGTAATTGCGGATCTGTGAGCCCCACTCGATGCGTTTTTTCTGGCCCTCCAGTTCTGCCTGTTTTTCCTGACGTTTCTTGAGTTCGATATCGTACAGGCGGGATTTCAGGATCAGGAGCGCCCGCTGGCGGTTGTCCTGCTGGCTGCGGGTTTCCGTGTTTTCCACCATGATGCCGGAGGGAATGTGGCGCACCCGAACGCCGGTTTCTACCTTATTTACGTTCTGGCCGCCGTGGCCGCCGCTGCGGAAAGTGTCCCACTCCAGGTCCCCGGGGTTGATTTCAATGTTGATGGAATCGTCTACCAGCGGATACACGAATACACTGGAAAACGTGGTCTGACGCTTTCCCTGGGCATTGAAGGGCGATATGCGCACCAGGCGGTGCACGCCGTTTTCGGCCTTCAGATAACCGTATGCATAGTCCCCTTCCACCTCGATGATGCAGCTCTTGATACCGGCTTCTTCCCCTTCCAGGAGGGAAGTGACCGTCATCTTGTAGCCGTTGCGCTCCCCCCAGCGGAGGTACATGCGCATGAGCATGGCGCTCCAGTCATTGGCTTCCGTGCCGCCGGCGCCGGAATTGATGGTGAGCACCGCACCCAGATTATCTCCCTCATTGCCCAGCATATTCCGCAGTTCAAGGGCCTCCACGGCCTCTTCTGCCTGCCTGTATGCCTGGTCCAGTTCGCGGGATTCCTCGCTTTCCACCGTCTCTTCATCGGCCCCGGAAAGGCTGTCCTTGGCAAATTCGTACAGCACTTCCAGGTCCTCTGCCTGCCCTTTGGCCTTGTCGAAATCCGTCACCCAGGACTTGATGCCGGACAGCTTTTTCAAGAAGGCTTCGGCGGCTTTGGGGTCTCCCCAGAAATCCGGGGCCAGGGTTTCCTCTGTCTTGGCGGCCACATCCCGGCGCTTTCCGGGGATGTCCAGGCAGGATTCCAGCGTATGCAGCCGCTCCTGTATATCTTTGATTTGTTCCAGTGTAGTCATACTTTGCAAATTTACGAAAAAATACGTAAGTTTGTATGTTATGGCAGTCATCGGCATATTCGATTCCGGCAGCGGAGGCCTGTCCGTCTACAGGGAACTGATTCAATTGCTCCCCCGGGAGCGTTTCGTGTACTATGCCGATGCAGCGCACTGCCCGTACGGTGAAAAAAGCGCCGCCTATATCCAGGACCGGGCCCGGAAAATCACGGATTTCCTCCTGGAAAAAGGGGCCGACATCATCGTTGTAGCCTGCAACACCGCCACCGCGGCGGCCATCGCCACCCTGCGGGCAGCCTATCCCGACACCCCCTTTGTGGGCATGGAACCCGCCGTAAAACCGGCCGCCCTGGGCACCCGCAGCGGGGTCATCGGCGTCCTGGCCACGGCCGGCACCCTCAAGGGCTCCAAATACCTGAACACCAGAGGCCTGTACCAAGACAACGTGCGCATTGTAGAGCATGTGGGCCAGGGTTTCGTAGAACTGGTGGAAAAGGGTATCCTGGACGGCCCGGAGGCAGAAACGGTGGTCAAGGCCTCCCTGCAGCCGCTCCTGGATGCCGGGGCCGACACCATCGTCCTGGGCTGTACCCACTATCCTTTCCTGCAGCCGCTCATCCAGCGCCTCTGCGGTCCGGACATCCGCGTCATCGACCCGGCTCCGGCGGTGGCCCGGCAAACCCTCCGCATCCTCCGGGAACGGGAGGTGGCCCTGGGCATCGGCCCCGGCTCCACCGAACTTCATTCCTCCGGCAGCACGGAAGCCCTTCAACGTATTTTCGCCCTCATCAACCCCTGACATTATGAGAAAACTCCTTATCATGCTCCTCTTCCTGGCGGCCCTGCCCCTGCGGGCGCAGGTGCTCACCGGCCTGGAAGTACTGCAGCTCAACGGTTTCGAAGAGCTGCAGGGCAAGCGGGTGGGCCTGGTCACCAACCCCAGCGGAGTAGACCGGAACCTGCGTTCCACCATCGACATCTTCCATGAGGCGCCCCAGGTGAATCTGGTAGCCCTGTACGGCCCGGAGCACGGGGTCCGCGGAGACGCCTACGCAGGAGACCACGTAGAAGGCGGCACGGACCCCAAGACCGGCCTGCCCGTCTATTCGCTGTACGGCCCCACGCGGGAACCCACGCAGGAAATGCTCAAGGGAATAGACGTCATGGTGTACGACATCCAGGATGTGGGAACCCGTTGCTATACCTTCATTTCCACGCTGGGCCTGGTCATGCGCGCCTGCGCCAAGGCCGATGTGGAAGTGCTGGTCCTGGACCGTCCCAATCCCTTGGGCGGCCTCAAGATTGAGGGTCCCTGCGTCCAGGACGGCTTCTATTCCTTCGTGAGCGAATTCCACATTCCTTTCGTATACGGGCTCACCGTGGGAGAACTGGCCGGCCTCATCAACGAGGAAGGCCTCAACCGCGGCCAGAAGGGAGACCAGCCCCCCCTGAAATGCAAACTGAACGTGGTGGCCATGCGCGGCTGGTACCGCGACATGCTCTTCCAGGAAACCGGCCTGCCCTGGGTTCTGCCCTCCCCCAACATCCCTTCCATCCGATCGGCCCTGTGCTATCCCGCCGCCGGGATCGGCGGGGAATTCGGCCACCTGAACATCGGCGTGGGCTATACCATTCCCTTCGAGACCTTCGCTGCAGAATGGATTGACGCCGATGCCCTGAAAGCCCGCCTGGACAGCTACGGCATTCCGGGCACCGCCTTCCGTACCATCCACTATAAACCCATCGCCGGCAGCCTCAAAGGCACCCTGGTGCACGGCGTCCAGTTCTTTTTCACGGACTATCAGAAAGCGCCCGTCACCCTGATCCAGTTCTATGTCATGCAGGCCGTAAACGACCTTTTCCCGGGCCACAACCCCTTCCCCATGAAGAGCACCCGGATGCTGGATATCATCTGTGGCACGGATTATGTGAGAACCCATTTTGGAAAGCGTCTGAAAGTAGCAGATATTGTTGATTACTGGAACAAGGATGTCGAAGATTTCCGGACGCTCTCCCAGAAGTACTACTTATATCGTTAAACCTTAAAAACTGAGATGCCATGAGACAGATAATCACCCTTTCTACCTCGATGCTCCTTGCCCTGGCTATGCTCATTGCACCCGATATGCGTGCACAGTCCCGCTCTACCGGCAGTGCAAGCCGTAGTACCTCCAGCCAAAGCAGCAGCAGTTCTTCCACCCGCTCCAGCGGAAGCAGTTCTTCTACCCGTTCCAGCGGAACCGTCCAGCAGAACAACAACACCAGAAGCGGAAGCAGCACTTCTTCCAACCGCTCCGGGTCCACCAGTTCCACCGTCCGTTCCTCCGGCAGCAACGGCAGCAGCAGCGGCTCCACTGTCCGCTCCTCCGGCAGTTACAGCGGCAGCACCGGTTCCACCGTCCGCTCCTCCGGCAGTTCTTCCGTCACCAGCGGCAGCGGCAACAACGCCTCACGCTCTTCTTCCAGTAGCAGCAGCGTATCCGGCAACAGCGTGTCCAGCAATGCCAGCTCCCGTGCCAGCGCTTCCGGAAGCAACGTGGCTCCCAGCCACGCCACCGCCAATTCTCCGGACAACGTAGTACAGGCTTCCAACGTCAGCCGCAGCGGCCTGGGCAACTATAACGACAACAACAAGAATGTATCCGGAGACTATTACCGCGACGAGGGCGGCAACTACCGCTACAACGACGACATGCGGGTGGACGGCGGTCACAACCTCCTGCGGGTAGCACCCCGTCACCGTGAGCCCATGCCCTGGGACCGTCCCGGCTACTTCTGGGGAGACGTACCGCACTACTACGGATACCGCATCACCAGCCTGCCTCCGCACTGGCGCCGCATCAGCCACTGGGGCATCGACTACTACTTCTACAATGGTATTTATTACCGGAGTTTCGGCGGATCCTACGTCATTTGCCGTCCTCCTTTCGGAACTCCGCTGGAAGCAGCCATCGACCGGGCCATCCTCCGGGCCATCCGTTTCGCCTACTACTGCGACACGTATCGCACCTACAGCCGCACCTTTGACTATTACAACGTCATCGCCCGGCAGAACCTGATCATCGCCCAGCAGAATGCCCGCCTGGCCGCCCAGAACGCAGCCTATGCCATCAACTCCAGCCGCGCGCTCACCGCCTACGAGCTGGCTCAGAAGCTGGGACTGGTCCAGAGCTACGCCTACGCCAACTCGCAGTACTACTATCAGGACGGCGTGTTCTACACCATCTCCGCCTCCGGGCAGTACACCACCATCGTACCTCCCGCCGGAGCCCTGGTCACCTCCCTGCCGGACGACTACGAAGTCATCGTCATGAACGGCATCGAGTACTACATGGTAGACAACACCGTATACCGCACCACCCTCTTCGAAGGAATGCCTTACCTGGAGGTCCTGGGCCAGATGTACGGTTCGCTCTACAGCCAGTACAACGTTTATCGCTAAAGAGAGGCGCTCCGGCGCCTCTTTTTTTTTACGGCCAAAAAGCGTATCTTTGGGCTGATATGGCAACAGACATAGACAAATTCGTACACGACCAATTGTCGGTATGGCCGGAAGTGGCCGCCAAATACAGGGCGCTCAAGAGCGCCCGCACGCGTACCCTCCCCTATGGCGGCATCCTGGTCACGCTTCAGTCCAATCCCGGACGGCTGCCCGTGTTCGACCACGGCTGTCCGCTCTGCGAAGAAAACTATCTGGAGCACCAGCACACCCTGCCCTTCGAAGGCAGAAAAGGCCGTAAATACAATATTCTGGTAAACCGGGCGCCCATCTTCCCCAACCACCTGGTCATCACGCGGGACACACATGTGCCCCAGACCATCTGGCACCGCTTCCCGGATATGCTGGACATGGCCGCCCAGCTGGACAATTATCTGGTTTTCTACAACAGCCCCAACAGCGGCACCAGCGTCCCCGGACACGCTCATTTCCAGGCCTGCCCCAAGGGATATATGCCCCTGGAACGCGTAGCGGAACGCCTGCTCAGGGATATAGCGGCCGGCAAAGAGCCCCATCCGCAGGAACTGGAATTCATCGACAGCGTACGGGATGCCCAGCTGTACCATTACAAACGCTTTAACCGCGGTATCTTCTTCCTCAGGGCCGCCACGGCCAAATCCATGGCCAAGCAGTTCTATCGGCTCCTGGACTGCCTGAACCTGGTGGTGGAAGAGACAGAGCCGCGCTTCAACGCCTTTGCCTACTGCTCGGAGGGAGAATACCGCGCCATCGTAACGCTGCGCAGCGCCTCCCGTCCCTCCTGCTACTTTGCCCAGGGAAACGAACACGTTGCCATCACCCCCGGCGCCGCCGACATGGCCGGCTTCCTTGTGGTGCCGCAGCCGGAAGACTTCGACCGCATTACTCCGGATATCCTGGGCAGGATCTATGCCGATGTCACCTTGTCCGAGGCGGAAGAAAAACGCCTTCTTTGGCGTCTGGTGCGCACGCAGCCCCGCATTGAGGTGGGCGTGAAACGGGCTCCGGAGATTTCCTTCGAAATCATATCGGACGGTGCCGGCCCGCAGGTGGTATCCTACCGGGAAGGCAAGATAGACTACAACGGCGTCCTGTACGACGAACTGGTCTTCGAAGCCGTCACCATCTCTACCCTCTTTGCCGAGCCCTCCTTCATCCTATACGGAGAAAACGGTCCGGCACGCTTTGCCGGCACACTCAAATTCATCGTGGAAGACCATCAGGTACGCGCCGTAAACATCCTGGGCGCAGAGGATTATCTGCTCAGCGTGGTCTCCCTCTATCCCGTGGCCGAGCAAAGCTATCAGGCCATCCGCCTGCGGCGCGCCCTGATGGAGCAGGTGAAGCTCCGCCAGCATGCCCAGGACAGCGTACAGGGGCCTGCACTGGACAACGCACCGGAAGTGGTAACCTGGGTAAACCATCGGCCCGAAAACAAAGAAAAAGCGGAAGACACTCCCGTCCACCGCTTGTTTGATGTCTGTGCCGGCGAGCACTGCCAGGTATATCCCGGACTCACGGAAAAGGCCGATGCAGCCGCCCGTACGGCCATTGACGAAACCTGGGGAATGCTAGAGTAAAGCCAGCAGTTGTTTCCGGATTCGGGAGAACTCGTCCTCGAAATTGGGGGTGAGAACGCCCTTGCCCATGGCATCGGCTATTTCTTCAAAGCTCCACCACCGCCCTTCCGTTACCTCGGCGTTGTCCGGAGCCAGGTCCGGGTGGCCGATGGCAGCGTACATCACTACCAGTTCGTAATCCCGGCCCGTCTCGTACGGATACGCACCCAGGAAAATGGGGTTGAAACTGCTCAGACCCAGTTCTTCGCCGGCTTCCCGGTACAGGGCTTCCATCAACTGTTCCCCGTAGGTGACATGCCCTCCCACGGCCGTGTCCCAATAATCCGGGAAACGGTGCTTTTGTTCAGAGCGCTTTTGCAGGTACAGCTTTCCGAAGCGGTCGATCAGGTGCAGGTGCACCACAGGATGCAGGGCCTTGCAGCCAAAGATACTGTGGCACCACATACGGGAGGCCTGGCCATAGACCATGCCATTGGGTTGCACCAGGGGCAGGATTTCACCCGGCAGCAACACAGGCTTTCCGGGCCGCTCAATGGACGGACGCGGATATACCGGCGCCGGCTCTGAAGGATATACCAGTTCGAACATAGGCTAGGCCATGGCGATTAAGATCAGGACCTGCGCCACCAGCACACGCATGAACATGGACAACGGATACACGGTGGCATAGCTCACGGAAGTGTAGTCGCTGCCGTACATTCCCTGTGCAAAGGCCAGCACGGGCGGATTGGTGCAGGAACCGCTGATAAGACCGCAAATCTGGTAGAAGTTGAGTTTGCACAGCAGCCGGGCCACAATGAAAGTGATGCAGAGGGGTATCAGGGTGATGCCCGCTCCGTACAGGATCCACCAGTAACCGCCGCCCACGATGGAGCTCCAGAATTCGCCGCCGGCACCGATCCCCACCGCCGCCAGGAAGAGGGAAATGCCTATTTCCCGCAGCATCAGGTTGGCGCTGGTAGTGACATAGGTGGTAACCTTGTACTTGGGGCCGAAGTGCCCCAGCAGGATGGCGATGATAAGGGGACCGCCGGCCAGGCCCAGCTTGATGGCCTGGGGAATGCCCGGGAAGCGGATGGGCAGCGAGCCGAAAATGATTCCGACCACGATACCCAGGAAAATGGGCACCAGATTGGGCTTGTTCAGCGCATCATTGGAATTGCCCACCTTTTGTGCCAGGCGTTCAATGTTCTTTTCCGTGCCTACGCACATGAGACCGTCGCCCATCTGGATATACAGGCTGGGATGGGCCACCAGTTCCACGCCGGCGCGGATGACACGCGTAACGCTAACGCCGTAGGCCGACCGGAAGCCCAGTTCCCGCAGGGTTTTACCGGTGAGGGAACTCTTGGTAACCACAATGCGGCGGGTTACCATGTGATGGTCTTTTTCGGCCCAGTCCTGCTGATGCATGCTCACTTCCTTGCCAAAGAGGATGCGGATTTTGTCCACCTCTTCCTGCGAAGTGACAATGAGCAGTTTATCCCCTTTCTCCAGCACGGTATCGGCCATGGGCATCAGGATTTCCTCCCCTTTCATGATACGGGACACCACGAAGTCGCCGCCGAACTGTGACAGGACGTCGCCCAGTTTGTGACCGAAGATGGCGGGATTGTCCACCTCCAGATGCATCCGGCGGGCCTGCGTGCTCTTGTCATCCAGGGCATCCAGGGCCTCGCGCTCCTTCTGGTGGTCTATCCGGAAGATGGCCTTGAACAGCACCACAATCAGGATAACGCCGATGACACCGATGGGATAGGCCACGGCATAGGCCGATGCCAGTTGCTCCGAGGCCTCGCTGGCCGCCAGCGTACTGCTGCCGCCGGACACCGCTACATCCACGAAGGTCTGCTGGGCGGCACCCAGGCCGGGGGTGTTGGTCACGGCGCCGGACATTACGCCCACCATGGTCTTCAGGTCTTCGCCGGTAAAGGCCGATATGGCATAGGTAACGGCCACGGCCAGCAGGATATTCATCACGGCCAGCAGATTCATCTTCACGCCGCCCTGCTTAAAGGAATGGAAAAAGCCGGGGCCCACCTGCAGGCCGATGGAAAAGACGAAGAGAATGAGGCCGAACTCCTTCACGAAGTGGAGGATGTCCAGGTCTGCCTGGAAACCCAGATGGCCCATGAGGATGCCCAGGAACAGGATCCAGGTAGAACCCAGCGAGATTCCTTTTACCTTGAAGCGGCCCAGATACAGGCCAAGGCCGATCACAAAGGCCAGAAGCAGGATGGTATGGGCAACACCATACCCGAAAAACAAATCGTGCATACGCTAATAGTCCAGTTTAAGCACAAAGCAGGATTTTCCATCTACGCGCCCCTCCACGTACCAGGCATTGTCCTGCCGCAGGCGGAAAAGCTGCACCGTTTCTCCCGGTGTAGTTTCCTTATTGAAGTTAATGTACAGGTCTTTGACCGGGCGGGCAGCCTCTTCCGGAGGAAGGGCATCCATAGCCCACACCACATAACGGGCATTGTTGGTATGGCCGATGATATCCACGTCCGAATAGGCTACCGCATGTTCCCCGGCCGCTTCCGGTGTTCCATCTTTCGGAAGGACGATCTTGGGAGCGGGTTCCGCAATGGCGTTAGCCACTTCATAGTCCAGCGTCAGAAGTCCCTGCAGGTCTTCCGGACGGACGAAACGGCGGGTTTGCTCGTCAATGACCACCCAGGAACTGGTGGCGGTGACGGCAGGATGGCCATCTGCCCCCAGCAGCTCGAAATCGCGGAGATAAAACAGTCCGCTGGCCCCCTTGTGCCAGGTGTACAGAGACACTTCGTCCAGCCACTTGGGGCTGTTTTCAAAGTGAATATGCATCCGGGAAAGCACCCAGGCAGTATGGTGAATGTGCAGTGTATCATAACCGAAACCCAGTTCCCTGGCTGCCCAATAGGCAATTTCCTGGGCCAGGTCCATAAAAGCCGCCGGCCGCAGAAGAGCGGCGCCATCTATCTGATAACAGGGGATGCTGATGTCCTGACGGAATTTATAGCTTTCTCGGCACACAGGTTTCATACACTACGTTTTTTGCGCCGCGAAGTTAGCATTATTTACGGAGAATTTCAAGTTCTTCCGGTGAATACAGCAGCTGGTCCAGCCAGTCCGGCGCCACATGTCCCAGCAGCACCAGTACCAGCACCGCCAGCAGAGCCACGCCCGCCACCACAGCCAGCACAATGCCCAGCACCCGCCAGAACTTCGACTTGGCCCCGGGCACCTCCGGCTCGGGTTCGGGCTCCGGTTCGGGCTCGGGCTCAGGCTCGGGCTCGGATTCCTCCGTCGGGGCCGGAGAATCCTCTCGAGGAGCATAGGCCTCCTCTTCTGCGACGAGAGAGGATTCTTCGGCCTCTTCAATCACTTCGGGTTCCGGTTCGGGCTCCGGTTCGGGTTCCTCCGGCGGGGCCGGAGAATCCTCTTGAGGAGCATCGGCCTCCTTTTCTGCGACGAGAGAGGATTCTTCGGCCTCCTCAATCACTTCGGGTTCCGGTTCGGGCTCTTCCAGCATGCCGGCGAGGTTGGCCACGGCTTCTTCCACCTCTTCCTGGGTTTCTTCGTGCGTTTTCAGGGAAATGGGCTTGAGGCCGAACCCGGAAGGATAGATGTCCAGGTCTTCATCGGCAATGAAGAAAAAATGATTCTCCCTCGTGGCACGGAGACGGCCCAGGCCCGGCATGATGAGGGTCTTCTTTTCCTTCAGGACCTCCTTCATTTCCGTCAGGAAATCCGTGAGGATGCGGGTGGCATCGGCCTCCGAAACGCCGTTGGAACGCGCATAGAGTTCCACCAGCAGGTTATCGTCCCCCTGTTTGGGCGTAAAGGAAAGCCTGCGGTATGGCGGAAGAATGGTGTAACCGCGGTCTGCGAAAGTAGCCGGGACCATTTCCGTCACAAAACAACCCACTCCAGGCAGCGTGACGGAGTCGTTATCCATCACCACTTCTTTCACCATCTTGGCCAGGAGGTCTATATCCATTTTCTCTTCATTTCAATTAGATTTACAAAAATAGAAAAAATTGTCGAAAAAACTTTGGAGAATCCAAAAAAGATTGTACCTTTGCAATCCCGAAACAAAAACACGGGGAAACATTCCTCCTTAGCTCAGTTGGTTAGAGCATCTGACTGTTAATCAGAGGGTCGTTGGTTCAAGTCCAACAGGGGGAGCTTCCGAAAGCACCTGCAGCAATGCGGGTGTTTTTTTGATACCTATTTCCCCGGGGCTCCGGGAGGAATGGCAACTTCGTGACCGCCGATGAAGGTAGTCTTCCCTTTGTACCAGGCGCGGTTGCCAAAGAAGAAGGGAATGTGCCGGATCCACCATTCCTGCCACGCAGGAAGTTTTTCCTTTTCGAAATCGCGGGCGATGGATGCCGCCATCTGCTCCATGGCCAATTTCTGCCGGGCTTCCTCACGCGCTTCCGGACTCACATATCCTTCCGGCATGCCCAGTTTCGCCGGCAGCAGGGCTTTGGACGGGCCTCTCCAGCGTGCCAAAGCAGAGGGCTCTCAGACTGTCGGCCTCTCTGGTAGAGAGCGTGCCGTCTTTCTGTGCCATCCGGATGTATCGGCCATTCTCCTGCCGGAGGAGCTGTCCTTTCTGCACAAGGGAATCGGCATCCTGCGCCCTGGCCGTGGTGCCAATACAAAGCACCACTGACGAAAAAAGGAGTATTCCAGCCAGGCGATTATTCATGCAAGTCACACAGTATGAGGACATCTCCATTTTGACAAACCTCGTGCCTGAATGGCGCGGAAGGGGCTGGTTCATGCCAGATTACTTTTGTATGACTGCACTAAGCTTATTTGACGTGTTTCGTAATTAACTGATATTCAGCATGTTATGGATTTTTATCGGAGCAAATGGCGCCGATAAAAATCAGCAAACGTCTGAGACACAGCGTGTTATACGCCACGGCCACCTTGCTGCCGTTCCGGATGGCGCAGGCAAAAAAAAGAGAGAGCCATGCTGACTCTCTCTTTTTTGGTCGGGATGACTCGACTCGAACGAGCGACCCCTACGTCCCGAACGTAGTGCGCTACCAACTGCGCTACATCCCGTTCCCGATAAAAAACAAGCTCTTAGGCGAGCTTGTTAATGTACATCTGCAGACCACTTTTGAGGTTGGAAGCCTTGTTCTTGTGGATAACGCCGATCTTGGCAAGTTTATCGATCATTGCATAGACCTTGGGAGCATTCTCCTGGGCTTCTGCCTTATCTGTAGTGTTACGCAGGTCGCGGATTGCGTTCCTGGTTGTCTTTGCATAGTACTTGTTATGCAGGCGGTGACGCTCGCTCTGACGGGCGGCACGCGCGGCGGATTTAGTGTTTGCCATTATTTTACTTTTTTATATTTGGTAGTGGGTAATTGCGGGAATGAAAATCCCGAGTACTAACCGTTATACGAACCCACCAAACTTGGGATTGCAAAGGTAGTAATTTATTTTGGACTAGCAAAATTTTTTTACAATCCCTTGAAACTTTTTATTGGGCACTTACTTCCAGGGTCACCGTATAGGATTGTCCATCGGCCAGAACAACCTCGGCTTCGAGAATATGACTGCCGGCAGGAAGGACCACGGAATCCCCGGATACGGCCGTTCCGTCCAGTTTCCAGGCAACGCTATCCGGATCATTGCCATCCGGGGTAACCACAGCCAGCGAGAAAGCCTCTCCAGCCTGATAAATGCCGTTACCAGGGTTGGCGATGAACGGGAAATCCACACCGGAATAGACCACCTTCTTGACTGTGGCAGTTACCTGCCCGCTTGCATAGGCAATGTTACTCAGCGCAAATTCGGACGCTGCGCCGTCCCAATCTATGGCAGTGAACGAAGTAACGGATTCAGTGCCGGGGAATGGAATACGGGTTTCGTCATACGTCAGCGGATAACCTGCATACTGACCTGTCCTGCAGGGCTGGGCGATACGGTCCTGGTCCTGGGCAGGAACGATATAATAGCAGGGATGCTGGGCGTTTTCGTTGATCTGGTTGGTCTGTTCCCAATTGTACCACAGATCATAGGCCGACACCGCCGAAGAGGTTTTTCCCACATAAACACTGACCATATGGGTAGTAGACTTGTCTATGTGGTATACAACGAGACCGGGACCGCCCGGCAGATACTTGTCCCAGCCTTCCAGGGAACGGCACTCATACAGGAAATACTCTCCCTCGGTGGAGGTAGGAGTCTTGTATGCCACTTCGTTGTCGACGGAAGGAATCACGACGGGCCCAAAGGGCATGGGAAGGATGGCATCTTCGCTGGCCCATCCCAAGATAATCCTTTCCTCCAGATTAAAATACGGAGGCGTGTTTCCATCGTTGTTATAGGACCCGCTGCACATGGTAGAATAGCTGTAGGGGTCTGCGCCACAGCCATGATTCTCGCCGAAAGTGGAACCGCTGTCACCGTAATCGGTATCGTAGAAATCCGGCAGACCCAGGGAATGACCGAATTCGTGACAAGTTGTGCCGATACCGCAGAGGGTCGATCCCTCATAGCCGTTCAATTCCGAAGTACAGAAGTATTTGTTCAGCTTTTTCCCGTCAAAATTATTCCCGTTCTTGATGGTCGCGTTATTCGAATAGGTGATTTCCCACTGATGCGGCCAGATGGTGTCTTCATCGGCCCCCTCGGCCTCGTTATAACCGGCATAATAGAAGAGGATCATATCCACTTCCCCATCGTTGTCGTAATCATACTGGGAGAAATCGATCTGACCGTCCAGCAGCTGACAGGCCTCAAATACAGCCAGTTCCGGAGCCGTGTCATCTCCATTGGTCAGATTCCCGCCGTAAGTGGCCATTTCACCGGGCAGTGTTACCGGACCGTATACGTCAAAGACGGGAAGAAACTTTCCATGGGAATTATCCTCATAGAAATTCCGGACCGACCCGGTGGCGCCATTATAACTGTAGCCATCCTGGTTAAGGAGGTTATGGAACTTGGTATTGGGCTCGCCAACCTGAAAATCCTGATCCAAGAAGGACGCCAGGATAACCGGAATGTGACGCTCCCCCACGGTCATGGAAGAGGACGGCCGACGGGAATGACTGCGGCGCTCACTTGCCTTTGCACGAAGCCTGGAACGATATTGAGTAGCGGTTTCATCGGAAACCCGGTAATAACCGTCTTTGTCCAGCCGGAGCAGACGGCCTTCGGTGTCGGTGGTCCAGTGCATCCACTCGTCACCGTGTTTCACAATCTCGATGACGGTGCCGTCCGGCTGGGTGTAACGAATCTTTCCCGGCTTGGCGGGAACCGCACCCAGGGAAAAGGCCATGCAGGCCAGCATCAAAATACATACTATCTTTTTCATCTCTTAGCGGCTAATGATTACACCTTTTCCCTTGGCATCGCCCATCCACACTTTGTCATCACTTGTTTTCAGGACATACCATTTGTAATTCTGCGACAGGACTTCCGTCTTATCCTTCCGCCAGGCCACATTTACCGTTACGGATGTGCCTACGGCGAAACCGCTTTCGTAGCCGGAGATGACCATCTGTTCCTTCTGGGCGGGATCCAGCAGCACATACGTAAGGGCGTTCCCCTCATGGAAACGGACATACTGGTCGGTTCCGGGCACATACGTGCGGACGGTAGTGCCCAGATACAGTCCGGGCTGGTCCCACTGCGTCACATATTCCGGATTGGCGGGAACACTGCTTTTGCGGTAAAAACGCACCTCCGTTTTCACACTCGTGGAGGAGCCGTAGCAGGAAAAACGGGGCGAACCGTTGTTGTAATTATACCGCATCTGGTTCCGGCTACCTGACAGGGCCTTAACAGTAGCATCTCCATCACCGTTGATGGAAATGCTCCATTTGGCATAATTGTCAACGGAACTGACGGTTTTCAGATAATTGCTGTTGTCACTACTCTGCGCAGCCAGATACCCATCCGGAGCCGAGAACGTCCAATCGACTCCACTGATTCCAAGGCTTATGACAGCGGCGTCTGACGGCACTTCGAGAATGCTTTCATTCTCCACGGTAACCGGCGTAGCCAGACGGAAATTGGTATTGCTGCTCTGCCCGCCCATGACATAGGAGCCATCCGGGCTGACAATCAGGATATCATCCCCATCCTGCAGTTCGTCTGCATCCTTCACCAGGATATAGGCATCGCTGCCGCCAGGAAGCTTGTATGTGACATCCGCCTCGGTAAGTTTTACCGCGATGGGCAGGACATGTCCGGCCGTCAGGACCAAATCACTGGCCAGGCTGATGGTCTTGGAAAAGGAGTAATTTCCGCTTTGGGCCGATATGGTCATCCGGGTTCCCGCAGAAAGGGTTTGCGGAAGCACGCCCAGCATGGAAACGCCGGAGACGGGAAGGCCGTTCCCATGCAGGATGGTGACGCTGCTCTCCCCCTCGATGACGTCGCCCAGGCTGGCGGCCGGCAGGTCTAGCGTAACCATACCCGCCAGCGGCGCATACGAGTCCACGCTCACGGTCACGGAAGAAAGGAGCTCATTGTCCAGGCTGACCCCGCTCTGGTTGTTGAAACTGACTTTCAGGAAAGCCGCCAGGCGTTTGAAAGAAGCTTCCACCGTAGGGTGCGACTGGGTGATTGCCAGCGGCTTGGAAACCAGGATATCGGCCGCGGCGTCGAAGGAGCCGTTGGCCTGCTGCGTCTGCGAAGAAGGGAAGTCCAGGACCGGCTGGCCCTCCGAAAGCGTCTGTGTATAAGGATAATAGGCATAATAGGTGCCGGCCGATGCAAGCGTTCCTTCGAAAGCGCCCTGGGTTACACTGCCCTGGAACGTGGGAGTGAACGCGTCGTTGCTGTCGGTGGCGTTGGAAACGCCCAGACGGTCCGTGTCCAGCCAAAGGACCTGGGCACCGTCTTCGGTAGCCGTTTTTGATGCAGGATCGGCGGTGGTAATGGAAACATGGATTTCTCCCTCTTCCACTTCGATGGCCGGATTCTCGGCTTCCTGCTTACAGGCCGGGAACGCAAAGGCGGCGGCCAAAAGAATTGCGGAACGAACAATTGTCTTCATAAGGCACGCAGGATTAAAGGATTCCATCCCCAAAGAGAGGGATGCCGAAAGGAAGAGGATCGTCCGTTACCAAAGTGGAACCCGGAGTGCCGGGTTCTCCGAATCCGGAGGTCTGAAGGATGCCGCCTTCCGCAAAAAAGGCGCACACTTCACAGGAAGGGGCCTCATAAAGTCCCTCTTTTACTTTGTTTATCATTTATTTTTTTAGGTTTGTGTTTTCCGTTTGATCCGCCCATTCAAAAGAGTAGAGCAGCGATTCCACCTGGCGCAGATACTGCCTTTTGTCGTAGCGGGGAGCAAATACAAATGCCTCCAGGACAATCATTTTCTTGCCGTCCGGGCTGTAGAAGGAATGCGAGACGAAGGGGCCTCCCATGAAATCCCCGTGCACTTCCCAGAAGCCGCGGGTTTCCACGAAGTCGCGGCCGTGGTACCGCAGGCTGCGGAAGCTGGGTTCCTGCGCCGTAGAAGTGGTCATGTAGGAGCCGTCTACGGTTCCGGGAACATTGGCCTGCATGATCCGGTTGCGGGTTTCGATGATACTCTCCGGGGCGAAATCGATTTCAGGCACGCCGGTGGCGTCGTAACTGTACACCAGCACGGTCTGGTTGGTATACTGCTTTTCGTCGGCAATCCAGGTGAAATCGTCCGTGAGCTTGCGGCAGCGGTAGCCGGAAGGGAAATGCAGGATGCCGCCGGTTACCTGCTTGACAGGGGCCTGCAGCGCCCTTTCTTCGTACAGTTTGGCATTGGCGATGATGCGGTCCCGCTCCGACTGCTCAAAGTATTCCGCAACCACCGGGGCGGCCTCTTCGAAGAGGGAACGGGCCTGCGCCTGGTCTGCCGCATTGATCTGGACCACCGCCTGAGGCTGTGCCCATACGTTGTTCTTATACACCACGCCGTTGGTGGCATTCTGCGGGTCGATGTTTACCAGCAGCAGATTCCGGTGCATCTTGAACATATTGGTAAAGCTGCCCGGAGGGACGTTGGACAGAGCGTACAGCGGCTCCCGCTGGGCCAGATACGGCGTATCCGAAGCCAGGGCACCCCGGATGGCAACGCCCAGGTTGCCTTCCCACTGCTCGCGCTCGATCACCACCAGCACTTCCCCCGCCTTGCCGCTCACATTGGGCAGCAGGGTGCGCTTGGAATTGTTTTTGCAACCGGCCAGGGCCAGGATGCAGGCCACGACGGCCAAAAAGCGAAACTGTCTCATAGGTCTATTGTATTAATCTTGCAATGTCGTTTCCGAAAGCCAGGAACATCAGCAGCAAGAGTAGTGCCATTCCAATCAGTTGAGCAATGGCCAGGAAACGGTCCGATGGCTTGCGCCCGGTAAAGATTTCGTACAGGCAGAAGACGATGTGTCCGCCGTCCAGCGCAGGAACGGGCAGCAGGTTCATCACGCCCAGCATGATGGAGAGCATGGCCAGAATATACAGGAACTGCAGCCAGTCCCAGCTGGAGGGGAACACCTGGCCGATGGCCACGAAACTGCCCACCGACTTGTAGGCTCCCGTGGAAGGAGTGGCCACCAGCCGGAGGTCCTTCAGATAGGAAGTAACGGTTTCCCAGCCCCAGGCGCAGCCGGCAGGGATGGCCTCCCAGAAACCATAGTCCCGGTGCTGCAGGGACGGATTCCGGAAAAAGACGCCCAGCCGGCCCAGGGAGTCTACCTGAACGGGCAGCGACAGGCTGTCGGCCCCGCGGGCGATGCCCACCGGCACCTCTTCTCCGGGATGCAGCCGGAGAATCTTTTGTGCATCCTGCAGATAAGGCGTGCGCTCCCCCAGCACCGCCACGATGCGGTCCCCTCTCAGGAGGCCCGCCCCGGCGTTGGGACCGCCGGCCATGACGCTGTCTACCACGAAGGGAAGCGCGATGTCAAACATGCCGGGCGTATTGAGCACATCCCCGATCATGGACTGGTCTATGTAGATGTCCAGGGTGTCGGCCCCGCGGAGGACGGTGGCTTTCCTGACCTGCCGTCGGGCCAGGTCGGCCTGCAGGTCCATGAAATCCTGCGGCGCCCAGCCGTCGTACAGCAAGATGCGGTCTCCGGTGCGGAAACCCATGTCGTAGCCCAGCTGGTTCACGTACACGGGGCTGTCGTTGGCCATATAATTGCGTCCCCAGCCGGCCAGGATGCCGATAAACAGCAGCAGGGCCAGGAGGAAATTGTTGAGCACGCCGCCCGCCATCACAAACAGGCGCTGCCAGGCCGGCTTGGACCGGAATTCCCACGGCTGAGGCTCCTGCCTGAGCTGGTCCGTATCCATGGACTCGTCAATCATCCCGGCAATCTTGCAGTAGCCGCCCAGGGGCAGCCATCCTATTCCGTATTCCGTTTCCCATTTGGCGGCCGATGGCACCAGTTTCACGAACCAGGGCATCCTGGTAGAAAACAGCTTGATGCCGCGGATATCGAAAAAGAGGAAGAATTTGTCTACCCGGATGTGGAAAATGCGGGCCCACATGAAGTGTCCGGCCTCATGGATGACGATGAGGACGGACAGGGCCAGGATTACCTGCAGTATTTTGAGCAGTACCGTCATGCAAAGCAGTTCAGGGCCAGACGATATGCCTCCTCATGGGTGGCGAAGATATCTTCCAGCGTAGGGTTCTGGACAAAGTCCGTCGTGTCCATCACGCGGGCCAGGGTGGCCGGGATGTCATAAAAACCGATCCGGTCCTGCAGATAGGCCGCCACGGCCGCTTCGTTGGCGGCATTCATGGCGCAGGGGATGTTGCCTCCTCTTTCGATGGCGTCGAAAGCCAGCTGCAGGCAAGGGAACTTCTCCTTGTCCGGTTCAAAGAAAGTCAAGTCTTTCAACTGGTTGAAATCCAAGCGTTTTCCATCCAGCGGCAGGCGGTCCGGGTAGGCCATGGCCAGAGCGATGGGGATGCGCATATCCGGCTGCCCCAGCTGGGCCAGCACGGCGCCATCCTGAAATTCCACCATGGAGTGGATCACGGATTCCGGATGCACCACCACATGGATTTTGCTAGCCGGTTCCCCGAACAGCCACTTGGCCTCGATGACCTCGAAACCCTTGTTCATCATGGTGGCCGAGTCGATGGTGATCTTGGCGCCCATATCCCAGTTGGGATGTTTCAGGGCCTGTTCTTTCCGGGCCGATGCAATCTGCTCCCGCGGCCAGGTGCGGAAAGGACCGCCGGAAGCCGTGAGATGGATCAGGTGCACGGGATTGCCCTGTGCGGCCATCAGGCACTGGAAGATGGCCGAATGCTCGGAGTCTACCGGATAGATGGGTGAGTGGAAGCGGGCGGCCTCCCCCATCACCAGTTCCCCGGCCGCCACCAGGGTCTCCTTGTTGGCCAGGGCGATGGTTTTTCCGGCGCGGATGGCCGCCAGCGTAGGTTTCAGGCCGCTGAAGCCCACCATGGCCGCCACCACCACCTGCACGCAGGTTTCCTGTACCAGGGCGCAGGCTTCGTCGATTCCCAGATGCACCTGGATGCGTTCCGGCAGCGCCTCCCGCACCGCCCGGTATTTGTCCGGGTTACAGATGACCACATGGGGGACATCGAACCGAAGCGCCTGCTGCACAAGCAGCTGCGCATTGTTGTTGGCGCTGATCATAAATACCGAAAAACGCCCGGGATGCTGCCGTACAACATCCAGCGTCTGCGTTCCGATGGATCCCGTAGATCCCAGTATGGCAATGCTTTTCACCGCTTAGAATTTTATATACTGCACAGGGTCTACCGCCTGGCCGTCGCTCCACAGTTCGAAGTGCAGGTGGTCTCCCTTGGTGAGCGAGGCCGACGATGCCAGCACCCCGACGGCCGTACCGGCTTTCACGGCATCTCCCGTCTTGCGCAGGATTTTCTGGTTGTTCTTGTAAATGGAGAGGATGTCTCCGCTGTGCTGGATGGCCAGCGTGTAGCCGCTGCCTTCTTCCCATGCGCTGTACACCACGGTGCCGTCCAGGACGGCCATGACCATGGTTCCGGCCGGGGCCGTGATGTCTACCCAGGGATGGAGGGTGCGGTCGAAGCCTTTGGAAACCACCCCCTTGATGGGCGTGAAGAAAGACAGTGCCTCAATGGGAAGGTTCCGCCGGACGGTGGTGTTGATCTCGAACTGCTCCTCTTGCAGGACATCGGCCCGGAGGAGGGAATCCCGGACGGCGTAGAAGCGGGACCCGTCGGCCGACAAATCCCTTTCGCTGGCAGAAATGAGACCGTCCATGCGGATAGGGTCTTCCCCGGCCACGATGCGCCGGAGGTTTTCCGTGTACAGTTCCCACTGGAGGATGCGGGTTTGCAGCGAGTCTATGCGAAGGGCATTCTGCACGGCCTGCCGGCGGGTCTGTGCGTCCGGATAGCCGGGGATAAAGGTGCGCAGGGGCGTAAACGCTATGATGCTGAAAATGAGCAACAGCAGCAGGATGCCGCCCGACACGGCCGCCCAGATGAACTGGGTGCGCGTGAAGCGGACGCTCCACAGGCGGCCGTGCGTGGCGCTGTCTTGCAGCAACAGGCGGAAAGAACGGACTTTCTTATCGGGTTTCTCCATAAAATTCGTATCTTTGCAGACTGTATGGACAGAATCATCGGCATAGATTACGGACGCCGTCGCACCGGCGTGGCCACCAGCGACCCGCTGGGAATCTTCGCTACCGCCCTGGATACAGTCGATTCTACAAAGTTAATAGATTATCTCAAAAATTACGCCGAAAAGGAGACAATCGTGCATTTTGTAGTCGGTTATCCGGTGAATATGGACGGACGGCCCTCGGAAGCGCAGGCCGATGTAGACGCCTTCCTGAAAGTGCTGAACAAGGCTTTCCCCGCGGTGCCCGTAACCCTGGAGGACGAGCGTTTCACCTCCGTCCTGGCTCACCGGGCCATGATTGACGGCGGGATGAAGGCATCGGCCCGCAAAGACAAGGCCTCGGTAGACAAGATATCGGCCGCCATCATCCTGCAGAGCTATCTGGACCGCACCGGCGGCGGCATCGGCACCATCCCCGCAGACGTCCCGGAAAGCCTGTCCCGCAACAAGACAAGAAGGAAAAAATGATAAGACCCATCTATCTTTACGGCGCAGAAGTGCTGCGCAAGAAGGCGGAGAACGCCAATCTGGAAGACAAGGAAGGCCTGGCCGCCCTGGTCCAGGACCTCAAAGACACCCTCGTGCGGGCCGACGGCTGCGGCCTGGCAGCGCCCCAGATCGGGGTGAGCCTCCGCGTGGTCATCGTAGACGGAGACGTCGTGGCCGACACCTACGAATACCTGAAAGGCTTCCGCCGCACCCTCATCAACCCGGAAATCCTGGAGGAAAGCCAGGAGCAGGTCACCTATTCCGAAGGCTGCCTGAGCATTCCCGGCATCTACTGCGACGTCGTCCGCGCCAAGAAGATGACCGTGCGCTATTACAACGAAGACCTGGAGCAGGTCACGGAAACCTTCGACAATTTTGCCTGCCGCATGATCCAGCACGAACTCTCCCACCTGGAAGGAGACCTGTTCACGGACCACGCCGCCCCCATCCGCCGGAAAATGATTGCCGGCAAGCTGCAGAACATCTCCAAAGGCAAAGTCCACCCCCACTACAACAGCAAACTGAAATAGCCGGCCGATCGGCCTGGCCGGCAAGTCGCTGATAATCTGCAAATTACGCAAACTCCGGTGCAAATTAAAGTGTACCGGAGTTTACGTAAGTAGTTGGAATTCAATCAATTACCGGGCAGGCTCAGTGAAGATGTTTTGCATGAGCAGGCCGGCAAGGGTGTTGCCGAAGATGGCGGTGATGTGAACCAGGGAACCGTTGACGCAGGCTTTGCGGACGATTTCATCGGCCGGTGCCTGGGGCTCTCCCCTGTTTTCCAACAGTTCCTCCGAATAGACGCAAAGAAAGGGCTTGGCAGTTACCCGGCCTTCCCGGCGCATCTTCTTGCGCAGGGCGCGGGCCAGCGGATCTCCGTGCACGTCCCAGAATTCGGCCACACGAATACGCGTCGGGTCGATTTTAAGTGCGGCGCCCATAGAGGAAAAGAACACCGCATCCGTGCGGGTAGCCAGTTCTATCAGCAGGATCTTATCCTTCAGGGAGTCTATGCAATCGATGATATAGTTGTAGTTTTCCAGGCCGAACGACGAGGCCGTTTCCTCACAGAACAATTCCTGCCGGGTCTGGATATCGGCCCTGGGATTGATCTCCAGCAGCCGTTCCTTCAGTGCCTCCGTTTTGGGCCGGCCCAGCGTACGGGTGGTTGCCATCAACTGCCGGTTCACATTGGAGGGATTCACGCAGTCGGCATCCACGATAGTCAGGTGGAAGATGCCCGAACGGACCAGGCTTTCAGCGCACCAGGAGCCCACGCCTCCCACACCGAAAAGGATTACCCGGCAGGCTGCCATGCGTTCCATCGTATCTTCACCCAGCAGCAGGCGGGCACGCTTGAATATGTCCTGCATGTTTTCCATCGGCTGCAAAGTTAAATAATTTTTGGTAATATCCGGCAGAATTCGTAACTTGCAATGATAACGCTAAAAACCAAAAAACAGTAATACTATGGGAGCATTTCACGCTTATGACATCCGGGGTATCTACAATGTAGACTTCGACAAGGACATCGCTTACAAGGTGGGTTATTTCCTGCCCGAACTGCTCAAGGCAGACAAAGTGCTGGTAGGCCGCGACTGCCGCCTCTCCGGAGGTGAAATCCACGACTATCTGATCAAAGGCATCACGGACGCCGGCGCAGACGTGGACGACATCGGCTACAGCAGCACGCCGCTGGTGTACTTCGGCACCGCCAATTACGGTTATAAGGCATCGGTCCAAATTACCGCATCCCACAATCCGCGTGAATACAACGGCATGAAGGTCAGCCGTGAAAACGCCCTTCCCGTGGGCCTGGATACCGGTCTGGGCCAGATCAAGCAGTGGATCGACGAAGGCCGTCCCACCCCTCCCGCCGCCAAGAAAGGCGTGGTAAAGGAAATCGACATCAAGCCGGACTATATCCAGTTCCTGCGCAAATTCAAAGGAGACTACTCCAACCTGAAGATAGCCTTCGACCTGTCCAACGGCATGGCCACCCTCTTTGCCAAGGAAATCTACAACGCGGAAGACGCCACCTTCCTGTTCGATGAAATGGACGGAAGCTTCCCCAACCATGAACCCAACCCGCTGGTAGCCAAGAATGTAGAGCCCCTCAAGAAGCTGGTGGCCTCCATCAAGGCCGATGTCGGCGTCATCTACGACGGCGACGCCGACCGCGTGATGTTCGTGGACGACAAAGCCCGCTTCGTGGCTCCGGACCTGGTCATCGCCATGATGGCCCGCTATTTCTGCGACGAGCGCGGAGAAAAGAACCCCCGTGTACTGCAGGAAATCCGCTCCAGCAAAGCCGTGGGCGAATACCTGGTCAAGAACTACAACGCCGATGTCCACACCTGGCGTGTGGGCCGCGCCTTTGCGGCACCCAAACTCCGCGAGATCGACGGCCTGTGGGGCGGCGAACTGGCCGGTCACTACTATTTCAAGGATTTCTTCTACAGCGACAGCGGCATGCTTTCCAGCATCATCGTCCTGCGCATCGTGAGCGCCCTCAAGAAGCAGGGCATCAAACTGAGCGAAGAAATCGACCGGCTCACCCGCTACGAGAACTCCGGCGAAATCAACTATAAGGTAGAGGACAAGAAGGGCGCCATGGACGCCGTGAAGGCCTATTTCGAAACGGCCGAGCAGCCCACCAAGGTCATGGACTTCGACGGCTACCGCCTGGAATTCCCCGAGTGGTGGTTCAACATCCGCCCCTCCAACACAGAACCCTACCTGCGCTTCATCTGCGAGGCCACTTCGCAGGAACTCCTGAAAGAAAAAATCGCCAAGGCCGACGCCATCATCGTGGGCCAGTTCGGCGGGAAACGTTAATGAATGAAGAGATTGTTTTTATGCCTTTTGGCGCTGGGGGCAGGCACCAGCCTCTTTGCCCAGGAGGAAAGCCGTGAGGCCGATTCCCTCCGCCATGCCTTCGGGCGGCAGCAGGTAAGACCCAGCACCGGCAGGCATTCGCAGTTTGCAGACACCCTTGACACCGGCAACCCCGGTGTCAAGGTTGTTCTGTATGACAACGGCACCTACCGTTTTGTCAGAGACCTGGACCAAGTCCAGAAAGACAGTGTATTTACGGAATTCTGGGACACCCGCGCCGTGAATCCCTACCGGGAAAAACCGGATTCCCTCCCGGATCATTTCTCGCTCTGGATCGTGGATTCGCTGGACGCCTATGTGTGCCCTTATATCACGCATCCGCGCTCGCAGTTCGGATACCGGCGCGGGCGCCGTCACCAGGGAATCGACCTTCCCTATCCCACGGGCACGCCCGTTGCCGCCGCTTTCGACGGCAAAGTGCGCATCTCCAGCTATGTGGGCGGTTACGGAAACCTGGTAGTGCTCCGCCACGCCAACGGGCTGGAAACCTTCTATGCCCACCTTTCCAAGCGTAACGTAGAACCCGGAGACTGGGTGAATGCCGGAGATATCGTGGGCCTGGGCGGCTCCACGGGTCGTTCCACCGGTCCCCATCTGCATTTCGAAACCCGCTACAGGGGCGCCGCCTTCGACCCTTCCTGGCTCATCGACTTTGAAACGGGAACCCTGCGGCATCGGCTCCTGAAAATCCGCAGCTGGTACTTCAATCCCAACCAGCGCTATGTGCAGGACGTAGACGACGAAGACGAAATCTTCCGCACCGACGAAGAGGAACGCCTTGCCGCCGAAGAGCAGGCCCGCAAGGAAGCCGCTGCCCGCGCTGCCGCAGAAGCGGCCGCCCAGCGCTACCACACCATACGAAATGGCGACACCCTGTCGGGCATCGCCAAAAAGTATCACACCACCGTTTCGCGCATCTGCCAGCTTAACAGCGGCCTTACGCCTTCCTCCACCCTGCGGGTAGGGAAACGGATCCGGGTGCGTTAGAAATTGAATTTGGTCATACAGATAAAGCGGTGGTTCAGGATCCATTCCGCGGGTCCGGTGAACATGCCGCGGGCATTGCGTGTACCGCTGCCAAACTCGGCGGCCGTAAGGTTGTATTCCAGGGAAAGCGTGAACTTGCCCAGGTTCCAGGCCACGGTAGGCGTAGCACGGAAAGCCTGCTGAATCTTGGTGTCGGCTGCGGTGTTGATCCACAGGTCTCCGGCCAGATCGGCGGTGGTTCCCAGCTGTTTCATGTAACCCAGCATACCCATTACCTGGAACTTCTTTCCGTAAGAGAAGCTTACGAAGGAAGCCCAGTCCTGCATGGGAGTATAGGTGTACTTGTAATTGACATCGTCCAGGGCAGCCACGCCATAACCGGAGAGCAGGTTCATGTGCTCTCCCGCCTGTGCCAGGATGGTCTTGGCCCGCAGCTGGAACTTGCCGTCCGTGTACTGCAGGAACAGGAACGGAGACAGGGTGGTGAGCAGGCCGTTAGCCTTGGCAACCTTGCTGTCCATGGTATAGCCACGCACCAGCTTGGTCTCATTGAGCACGCCGTTCTCCTTATTGTAACCCACATAGCCGATGGGCTTGATATTCACCATGTCCACACCGGCTTTGGCCACGACCTTGCCATTCTTATAAGCCACGCCCAGATAGAGTTCCGGAAGGCCGTACTTGAAGTAGTTCTTCACCTTGCCTTCGGGGCCCACGGGCAAATAATGGTTCAGGTAAAGGAGGCTGGCCGTAAGGCTCAAGCCACCGCCCAAAGAAACATCGGCGGTGAGCTGCGGGCTGCGGTTGAAGGGATTGAAGGGGGCGCCCGTTTCCAGGTTGTTCATGTGGGGCATGTCGGCTGCCATGGGATGCCAGGTCTGGCCGATGGTAAGGGCCACAGGACTGTCCTCCCAGTTCAGTTTCATGAAGGCCTGACGCAGGCGCAGCACCGGAACGGCGCCGGAGAGATTGTAGAAATCGGCCTCCACTTTACCGGAAACGCCCATCGTGCCAAACTTGTAGCCGGAAACATCCAGGCCCAGGCGGGTGGTCAGGGAGACAAAACGCCAGTTGAAGCCGTCGTTCAAATCCGTTCCGTTCACCACATTCTTGCCCACCGGCATGTAGAAATACAGATCTTCCGTGCCGGCTTTTACTTCACGGCTGTCCACCGCCATGTAGTTCCGGAGAAAGCCGTACAGCTTGAAATGCGCCGGTTTTTCTTCCTGGGCATAGGAGGAGACGCCGCAAAGCAGCGCCACAAGGCTGATGATAAGAGTCTTTTTCATTTCGTATCTATCTAACGGCCATTACACAAAGGGAAACAGTTTGGTGAGCCAGAAATAGCCCAGCACAAAGCCGATGAAGCCAATCACCAGGCCCACCTTGGTCATGTCTTTGGTCTCTACCATGCCGGTGGCCGATGCAATGGCATTCGGGGGCGTGGAGATGGGGAAGAGCATGGCGATGGAAGCGCAGGTGGCAATGAAGACAATCATGGCCGAGGTGCCGCCCAGCGACAGGAATTCGGCATTGTTGGAAGCCGCGGGATCTGCCATGCCGCTGGCCACCACGATGAGGATGGGGATGAGCAGGGCCGCCGTGGCGCTGTTGGAGATGAAATTGGACAGGAAGTAGCACACCAGACCGGCCACGACCAGTACCAGCACCACAGACATGCTGCCGAACGGAATGGCCTGGATGAGAACTTTGGCCAGACCGGTATCCTGCATCAGATAGCCCAGGCAGAAGCCGCCGGCCACCAGCCACAGCACATTCCAGTTGATTTCCTTGATTTCCTCCTTGCCGAACATGCCGGTAGCCGTGAAGACGGCCAGCGGAATCCAGGCCACGATGTTGGAGTTGATCTTGGTCCAGTTCTCCGTGGCCCACAGCAGGATGGTTCCAATGAAGGTAATCCATGCCACATACAGTCTCCAGTCCTTCTTGACCTTGCTTTCGGGAATGTCCAGGACCAGTCTCTTGGTCTTGAAGGGGAACATGAGGCGAAGCAGCACCCAGGCAATCAGGATCATGATAATCACATAGGGAATCATGTGCAGGCACCATTCGCCGAAGCTCACGTCGATGCCGGCCTGCTCCAGCGCACCTTTGGCGGTAGCATTGGGGGGCGTGCCGATGGGCGTGCCGATACCGCCCAGGTTGGCGGCCACGGGGATGGAGAGGGCAAGACCCACCTTACCCTTGTCATCGGCCGGAAGCTTGGAGAGCACCGGGGTGAGCAGGGCCAGCATCATGGCGGCGGTGGCCGTGTTGCTCATGAACATGGAGAAGATGGAAATCATGATGAGGAAGCCCAGCAGCACAATCTCCGGCTTGGTGCCGAAGAGTTTGAGCAGCAGCCTGGCCAGGGTGACGTCCAGGCCATAATGCTCGGCCATGATGGCCAGCACGAAACCGCCCAGGAACAGCATCACCACAGGGTCTGCCATGGAGCTCATGATGCGGGCATAAGGTACCAGCGTGCCATACTGCGGGTCACAGAACAGGCCGATACCCTTGTTGGACACTGTGAGCAGGGCGATAACGATTACCAGCAGTGAAGTGGCCCAGTTGGGAATGATCTCGAAGATCCACATCAGGGCGGCAAATACGAACAGGGCGATGACGCGCTGCTGCACGACGGTAAGGGCATCGATACCGAAGAAACTTACCGGCACGGCCCAGAGGAAAATGGTAATGGCCAGCACCAGCGGCAGGAATACCCAATACTTGAGGTTGAATTTCTTTTCCATTATGGTATTTTTTTATCTTTCGTACTTCAATCTGATATCGACCGGTATCTTCTCCAGCTCCAGGGCTACTATATCGGCCTTGATGGCAGAAGGCACCACGGCATATTTTTCCACGAAGGAAGTGGCGGCGGAGAGGTCTCCGGTGGCCTGCATCTTCAGGATGGCGGCGGTGAGGGATTCCACAGCCTCTTCCGTCTTGGCATAATCCAGGGAATACTTGCCGGAAGCCTTGCGGGAAAGGGCGCCCTGCTCTACCAGATAATTGTAGATGATCAGGTTGGCGCGGCCGGTGGCATCACCGAAACCGAAGCGGGTGGAGCGGATGATGTTGGCCACGAACGTGGCGATGACATCCTGCTTCATGATGAGGGCATCCACGCGGTGGGCGTCCACTTCCCGCATGAGCAGGAAAGTGCCCAGCACATTGGATTTGGCTTTTTCCAGGGTAAGGGCCTCGTTGCCTAGGGCCTCCGAGACGGGTCCCTTGCCATTGATGGTTTCCTTCACGCCCAGGCCCTTGGCGATTTCGCGGAACACGATGCCCCAGTAGAAGGCGTTGGCATCCAGGTGGGCCTGGTCCTCCCCTTCCAGCAGCAGCATGCCCGCCGGGAACACGGTACGGTTGAATTTTTCGCGGATGATATTGTCGAACAGGATGGTACGGGTGCCGAATTCTTCCTGAACGCGGGCATCGTAGGGGAAATTGATGGCGATGGTCTTATAACCGGCATTGGGATAGCCGCCATAATAGATGACATCGCAGGAGAAGATGTTGGACTCCGTTCCGGGGGTAAAGCTGTGATAGGCGATCTCTCCGGGAAGGGAAGCCTGGAATTCCGGCAGACGGGCGCTGATGGCATTCAGGCTTTCCGTGCGGTCCAGGTTCTTCAGGAGCACATAGGCGCCGTAAGAAGCCTTTTTGCCGTACAGATTGTCGTCGATGGCTTCATTGGGGCCGATTACCAGGTCCATCTTGCTGTCCGTCATCTCCAGCCAGGCGCGCTCGCTGGCGTAATAGTTGTCCGTAAGCAGGGCATCTGCCATCTGGAGCAGATACTCGCGGACACTGGCCTTGATGGTGATGTCGGCTGCGGCGCGAAGATAGTTGGCCATCTTATGCACGTGCTCTTTATAGGCATCATGGTACCAGACGGCCTCCAGGGATCCGTCGGCCTTGCGGCGGATGAGGGTATACGGGCTGTTTTTGGCCGGATCCTTCAGGGCCTGGAATTCCGGGTCCGTCATGTCTTCCGGATAAAAACGGGCGCCGGCGGGTTTGGTGCCGAAGCCTTCTATGAACGGCCGGTTGTCAATTCTGTCCCAGGGGCCATAATTGATGAGGGCATAGGCCTGCTCTGCCGGGTCTGCGAGGGCGCTGAAAAAATCCTTGGAGCCGAAGTTCTGCTCCCAATAGATGGCGTCTGCCTCGTCTGCGGCAAACCGGTACAGGTTCAGAACCTCCTTACCATTGTCGGTGATTCCTGAAAGGTCCGGAGCAGGAATGGTCACCTCCGCGTAGTTTTCCAGCAGCCGGGCGGCCTTGGAACGGCGCTTTTCACAGCCCGAAAGGACTACGGCCGACACTGCCAGAAACAGAGCGATTCTCTTCGTTTTCATTACAAGTAAGATTCAATCATTTATAGTCTGCAAATTTAAGCATTTTTGCGCAGATTACCATCTGTTTTTTGCAAGAATCTTTCTTGCGATTCACTTGTGAATTCCCTTTTTATTCTTTAAATTTGTAACCGTTTTAAGGATTATTCCAAAACATTATAACCATATCAACACTAATCGTCATTTCTATTATGAAAACAACCGACATTATGGCACGTCTGCAGGCCAAGTATCCCCTGGAAAAGGAATACCTGCAGGCCGTTCAGGAGGTTCTGGAATCCATCGAAGAGGTGTACAACCAGCATCCGGAGTTTGAAAAAGCCAAAATCGTGGAGCGTCTGGTAGAACCGGACCGCATTTTCACCTTCCGTGTCACCTGGGTGGACGACCGCGGCGAAGTCCAGACCAACACCGGTTACCGCATCCAGTTCAACAGTGCCATCGGCCCCTATAAGGGTGGTCTCCGTTTCCACAAGGCGGTCACTCCTTCCATGCTCAAGTTCCTGGGCTTCGAGCAAACCTTCAAGAATGCCCTCACCACCCTCCCGATGGGCGGCGCCAAGGGCGGCTCGGACTTCGACCCGGTGGGCAAGTCCAACGACGAAATCATGCGTTTCTGCCAGGCATTCATGCTGGAGCTGTGGAACTGCATCGGCCCGGACCAGGACATCCCTGCCGGCGACGTGGGCGTAGGCGGCCGTGAAATCGGCTACCTCTATGGTATGTACAAGAAACTGGCCCGCCAGTACAACACCGGCGTTCTCACCGGTAAGGGCGGCACCTGGGGCGGCAGTATCCTCCGTCCGGAAGCCACCGGCTTCGGTGCCCTGTACTTCACCCAGCACCTGCTGGAGAAAGCCGGCAAGAGCATCGTGGGCAAGAAGGTCGCCCTCTCCGGCTTCGGTAACGTAGCCTGGGGCGCCGCCACCAAGGCCCGTGAACTGGGCGCCAAGGTCGTGGCCATCTCCGGCCCGGACGGCGTGTGCGAAATTCCGGACGGCATCACCCCCGAAATGATTGACTACATGCTGGTCATGCGTGCCTCCAACCGCAACAAGGTACAGGATATGGCCGACAAATTCCCCGGCCAGACCAAGTTCACCGCCGGCAAGAAGAGCTGGTGCATTCCCGTGGACATCGCCCTTCCCTGCGCCTTCCAGAATGAACTTTCGGAAGACGATGCCAAGGAGCTGAAGGCCAATGGCTGCTGGTGCTGCTGCGAGGTCTCCAACATGGGCTGCCAGCCCGGCGCCATCCACTACTTCCAGCACAACGGCGTGCTCTTCGCCCCCGGCAAGGCCGTGAACGCAGGTGGTGTTGCCACTTCCGGCCTGGAAATGACCCAGAACGCAGAGCACATCTCCTGGAGCGGAGCAGAGGTAGACGAAAAACTGCACTTCATCATGAAGAGCATCCACGAGCAGTGCGTGAAGTACGGCACCCAGCCGGACGGCACCGTAGACTACGTGAAGGGCGCCAACATCGCCGGCTTCATGAAGGTGGCCACCGCCATGCTGGAGCAGGGCACTATCTAAGCCCTCCGGTTACAAAAAGAATGACCGGCCCGTTTGGGCCGGTCATTTTTTATGGGATTCCTTACATTATTTGGCGGCGGGAGCCTGAGCGGCCTGCGCCTGGGCCTGCAGTTCTGCCTGGAGGGATTCCAGGGTGCGGCCGTCGGGGATGTTCAGGGCTTTGCGGGCATCGGCCGTGATGTCGATGACCTTGCTCTCGTCAAAGAAAATGGCCTGGGACACATCGAACAGGGCTGTGAGGCCCTTTGCCTTGGCAATTTCCGTTACGGTCTTGTTGGCTTTCTCCTGGATGGGGGCGGTGAGCTGGTTCTGCTGCTGCTGCAGTTCCTGGCTGATGCTGTTCTGGAACTCCTGGATGCGGTTCTGGATTTCGTACAGTTCCTTTTCCTTGGATTCCTTGATGGCGGCAGTCCAGGAAGCGCTCTTCTGCTGGTACTGCGTGGCTTTGCCCTGATATTCCTCTACCATGGCGGCATAGGTTTCCTCTGCCTCTTTCTGGGAAGCGGCGATGGTTTCGCGGGCGGCGTCCATCTCCGGCATCAGCATAACGAGTTCATTGAAGTTCACCTTTCCGATGGTCTGGGCGGAGACGGTTAAGCTGGCAAATGCCGCAAGGGCGATAACAAAGATTTTTTTCATATTACTAATAGTTTTTTTGTTTTCAATTTTGACTGGACGTATACTATCAAATACCATACCTTTTTAGAACTGCTGTCCCAGGACGAAGTGGAAATGGCTTCCGCCGTTGGCCGTATCGTCGAAGCCATAGCCCCAGTCGATACCCAGCAGGCCGATCATCGGGAGGAACACACGCACGCCCACACCGGCACTGCGCTTGATCTGGAACGGATTGAACTCGCGGATGTCGCTCCAGCAGTTACCGCCCTCCAGGAAGGCCAGGGCATAGATGGTGGACTGCGGCTGCAGGATGACGGGATAGCGGAGTTCTACGGTGAACTTGTCGTAAACGTTACCCGCATAGCTCTCCAGGTTGCGGCTGTAGGGAGTCATCTTGCGGGGCGTGAGGGAATAGTCCTCGTAGCCGCGCAGGGAGATGATTTCTGCGCCGTAAGTCATATAGCCCGACATACCGTCGCCGCCCACCTGGAAGTTCTCGAACGGAGAATAGCCCCAGTTGCGGTTGTAGTAGCCCAGATAGCCGAATTGGGCACGGGTCATGAGCACCAGGTCTCCGGCCAGTTTGGTATATACGGTGCCGTTGAACTTCCACTTGTGATACTCGATCCACTTATAGCGCTGGGCCGATGTCCAGTTGTCGTAGTCTACATCCTTATAGCTGTTTACGGGCACCTTGACGGGTTTGTCCGGATCCGAGTTGTCCCAGGTATACTTGCGGAAGAGCGAATACGGCGGCGTGAGCTGCAGCGAGAAGGCAAACTCAGAGCCCGTACGGGGATAGATCTGCTGGTCCGAGGAGTTACGGGTCAGGGACAGCGTATAGCTCAGGTTGTGGGAAATACCGTCGTTGAAGGCGAAATAGCTGTTGGTCCAGTTGGTGAGCTTGTACGTCTGCCAACTCAGGTTGTTATACAGCACGAAGTAGCTGTCCGGCCACTTGAGCCGCGTACCCAGGCCGGCGTTGAAGCCGAACACCTCGAACATCTTGTCCGTGGACAGGATGCCGATGGCCAGGTACGAGTCCGTCATCCTGGAATAATAGCCGGAGATGCTCAGGGACGTAGGTTTCTTGCCGAAGAGCCAGGGCTCCGTGAAACTGGCGTTCAGGGAAGTGTAATAACGGCCGTTGGTCTGGAAACGGAACGCGAGGTTCTGGGCGTCTCCCAGCGGCACGGGCCGCCAGGCGCCTTTTTCGAACATGCGGCGCGTAGAGAAGTTGTTGAAACTGACGCCGGCCGTGAGCACGAAGGTGTTGCCGCCCCAACCGCCGGACAGTTCCAGCTGGGAAGACGGTTTCTCCGTTACGTTATACACGATGTCCACCGTGTTGTTGAGCTGGTTGGGGATGATGGAATATCCGCCGGCGCTCATGATGGCTTCCGGGTCGAACTGGCCCATGGAAGCAATTTCACGGATGGAACGCTCGAAGTCGGTCTGGCTGAACAGGTAGCCGGGACGGGTGGTGAGCTGGCGGCGGACCACCTTTTCGTTGGTGAGGTCGTTGCCGTTGATCACAATCTCGTTCAGGATGGCCGGTTTGCCTTCGGAGATACGCATCTCCACATCCACCGAGTCGTTCTGGATGTTCACCTCCACGGGCGTGATGTTGAAGAAGAGGTAACCATTGTCCCTGTACAGCTTGGAAACGTCGTATTCGTTGTCCTTTCCGCCGCCGTGCAGGCGCTTCTGCATGGTAACCATGTCGTATACATCGCCCTTCTTGATCTGGAGAATGTCGTTCAGGACCTCTGAGGGATACACGGAATTGCCCGTCCAGGTGATGTTGCGGAAATAGTATTTCCGGCCCTGGTCGAACACCATGTCAATGTTCATGTGTTTGCCGTCCTCCGTGAAATAGAGGGAGTCCCGCACCAGGCGGGCGTCGCGGTAACCGGCCTCGTTGAAGGCATCCAGCACGGTTTTGCGGTCTGTCTGGTATTCCTTTTCCTTGAACTTCTTGGATTTGAAGAAATTGTACCAGGTGGCCGCGTGGGTGTCCTTCATGTTCTTGGCCAGCTTGCGGGGCTTTACGTCCTCGTTGTTGCCGGTATAGTTGATGTCCTTGATGCGGATCTTCTTACCCTTGTCCACGTTGAAATTCACGCGGATGGCGCTGCGGATGATGGTATCCAGGATTACCTCCGTCTGTACGTCCACTTTCAGGTAGCCCTTTTCCTTATAATAGCGCTTGATAATGTCGATGGAAGTGTTCTTGACATATTCCGAATACTCGCGGCCGGGGCGCAGGTTCAGGCGCTCCTGCAGGTCTTTCTTCTCGCCGGATTTGACGCCGGTGTAGGACCAGCGGCTCACGCGGGGACGCTCCCGGACGCAGATTTTGAACCAGGCTGTATCGGCCTTGACAGACAGGGAGTCCACCACCACGGCCACGTCTTCGAAGTAGCGCTGGGCCACCAGGCGTTTCACAATGCCGGTCACGTCCTCTCCGGGGACAGTGAGCTCCTGGCCTTCCCGCAGGCCGGTGAGCTGGAGGATCTGGTGCTCGTTAAAGTACTGGTTTCCTTCTACGCCCACACCGCCCACGATGTATTTCCTGGGGTTGTTATAGTCGATTTCTATGCTGCTGCGGGAAGACTGCGCCCGGAGGGAAAAGCCCGCCAGAAGCAGCATCGCAGTGCAAAGAAGCAGTTTTCGTACAGTCATTCGTCGTATAGTTATCTTGCAAAGATAAGCATTTTATTTCACTTTACCATAACGGCGGTCCCGCCGGGCATATTCTGCGAGGGCTTCGCGGAACTGCGGCTTGCGGAAATCCGGCCACAGGATGTCCGTGAAATAGAACTCCGTATAGGCCGTCTGCCACAGCAGGTAATTGGAGATGCGGAGCTCTCCGGAAGTGCGGATCAGCAGGTCCGGGTCCGGGATGCCGGCCGTCACCAGATACTGGTCGAAATCCGGCAGTTCCAGGGCCTGGAACGCCTCCGGAGAAAGCTGGGCCTGCGCCTTTTTCATGGCCTGGAGGATATCCCACTTACCGCTGTAGCTCAAGAAAACGATGAACGTAGTGCGCGTATTGCCGGCCGTCTCCTCCATCATGTGGTCGATGGCGGCGTTGAGTTCCTCGCTCAGGCGGGCCCTGTTGCCCAGGACCATAAAACGGATGTTGTTTTGCATGAAGGAGCGGAACTCGTTCAGCATGGACTTCATCATGAGTTCCATCAGGGTCATGACTTCCTCCTGCGGCCGGTTCCAGTTCTCTTCGGAAAAAGCATAGACAGACAGGTACTTGAGGCCGTCCTCGACGGCGGCTTCCAGGCAGGCGCGGACGCTTTCCACACCCTCGATATGCCCTTTTACCCGCTCCAGGCCCCGGGCCTTTGCCCAGCGGCCGTTGCCGTCCATGATAATGGATACGTGCTGCGGTATTCTCTCCATAGAATTATTCGTTGTTTCGCATGTCCTCTCCCCAGAACAGACGCGAAGTCAGGGCCTTCACGAAACCGGATTCCGGGAGCCGGACACGTTTGAGCGAAAATTGTGCCATCTCAATGTGAATGGCCCAGTCCGGCTGAATCTCCACCACGCGGTTGTCCATGGACATGGTGGCCCTTCCGTCGCGGGACTCGAAACTGATGTCCACCTTGGCCGATTCGGGAATGACGATGGGGCGTACGTTCAGGTTGTGCGGGGCCACGGGGGCCAGCACCAGCACCTTCGTATCCGGCATGCAGATGGGACCGCCCACACTCAGGGAATAGGCGGTGGAACCGGAAGAGGTTGCCACCAGGATGCCGTCGGCCCAATAGGTGGGCAGGGGCTCCCCATCGATGCTCACGTGGATGCCCAGGACCGAGGAGCCGCTGCGGTGCAGGGCCACTTCGTTCACCGAATAAGGCAGCATGCCGATGGTACGGCGTGCCTCCGGTCCCTTGAGCGTGGCATTGAGCACCGTGCGGTACTCGATGCGGAAATTCCCCTCCAGAAGAGCGTCCCGTACGGCCTCCGGCCGGTTTTCGCAGAGGAAACCGATGCGGCCGAAGTTCACGCCCAGGATGGGCAGGCCGATATCCGCCACCACATGCGCGGCACTCAGGAAAGTGCCGTCCCCGCCCATGGAAAGGACCAGGTCCGTTTCCGGCCTTACGTCGGCCTTGGTGCGGATTTCGTATACCTCGAAGGTGGCGCCCTCCAGGTCTTTCAGGAGCGAAGCCATCCGGGGGTCTTCCCTGAGCTCGTCCTTGAGGATGAAATAGCCAATTTTCATTGCGTCCGATTAAATCAACCGACAAAATTAACACAATTCCGGGATTTTTCCTTACTTTTGTACAATATAATATATCAACTATGACAAGATTAAGCGTAAATATCAACAAAATAGCTACTATCCGTAATGCCCGGGGCGGGAACGTGCCCAACGTGACCCGGGCGGCAGTAGCCTGCGAAGACTTCGGTGCCCAGGGCATCACCGTGCATCCCCGGCCGGACGAGCGCCACATCCGTTATTCCGACGTAAGGGAAATCCGGCCGCTCATCCGCACGGAATTCAATATCGAGGGCAATCCTACGGTACAGAGTTTCGTAGACCTGGTGCTGGAAGTGGTCCCGGACCAGGTTACGCTGGTGCCGGACGGCCACAATGCCATTACCTCCAACGCCGGCTGGGACACCCTCCGGAACAAGGACCTGCTCACAGACCTTTGCCAGACCTTCCACGCCAAGGGTATCCGCACGTCCATCTTCATAGACCCGGATCCGGCCATGGCAGCGGGCGCCGCCGCCTGCGGAGCAGACCGCGTAGAGCTCTACACGGCCGCCTATGCCGAAGGATACCCGCTGGACCCGGCCGCTGCCGTAGCCCCCTACCTGGCAGCCGCCCGGCAGGCCCAAGCCTGCGGGCTGGGCCTGAACGCCGGCCACGACCTTTCCCTGGAGAATCTGGCGTACTTTTTGAAAGCCATCCCCTGGGTTGACGAAGTTTCCATCGGCCATGCACTCATCTCAGACGCCCTGTACATGGGTCTTGAGAAAACTATTCAGGCCTATCTCTCGCAAATCCGCAAAAAATAGTTACCTTTGCAACTTTGACGAATTAATTTTAACAAACATATTAATGAAAAAGATCCTTCTTATTTTCGGCGCCGCTGCGATGACGGTCATCGCAGCCTCCTGCAACCAGACCCAGAACGTCACCCCTGCCCAGACCGCAGCCCAGGACAGCATTGCCGTAGCCGGCAGCATCGTCTACTTCAACATGGACAAAGTCATGGAAGGTTACGATATGGCCAACGACCTCAACTCCGTCTTCGAGACCAAGACTTCCGGTATCCAGGCAGAGATTGACCGCCGTGGCAAAAAGCTGGAGAAAGACGCCGCCGACTTCCAGAACAAGGTAGACAAGAACCTGCTCACCTCTTCCGTAGCCCAGGTCCAGTACCAGAAGCTCCAGGAGCAGCAGCAGTCCTATCAGCAGTATGTAGTGGCCAAGCAGCAGGAAATGGCAGAGGAGCAGCAGGTAATGATGAACCAGATTGCCAACGCCATCTCCGAATTTGTCCAGGAATACAACGCAGAGCACCAGTACGCCCTCATCCTGGCCACCGCCGGCAACATCCTCTCCACCCCCGTGGTCACCGGAGACCCTAAACTGGACATCACGGACCAGCTCCTGGAAGGCCTCAACGCCGCCTATATCAAAACCAAGGAGAGCAGCAAGAAATAATTCCGCATGAGGATTGCCCTCCTGTCCAGTTTCTACCCCTTGCGGGGTGGCATTTCCCAGTTCAACGCCAGCTTGCTGGAAGGACTGGGAAAATGCAATGATACCAGGGCCTATAGCTTTTCCCGACAGTACCCGGACTTCCTGTTTCCCGGCAAAACGCAGTACGTTACCCCGGAGGACGAAGCCATCCCGGTAAAGGCCCAGGCCATCCTGGACACGGTCAATCCCCTGAGCTGGATCAAAACCGCCCGGACCATCCGCGCCTGGAAACCGGACCTGCTGGTCATGAAGTACTGGATGTCCTGGTTTGCCCCGTCCCTGGGCTATGTAGCCCGTCACGCCGGCTGCAAAAGCGTAGTGGTGCTGGACAACGTCATCCCGCACGAAGCCCACTGGTTTGACAAGCCCCTCACCCGCTATTTCCTGAAGGGCTGTACCGGTTTCGTGAGCATGTCGGAGCATGTGGAGCAGGATCTCCTGAGCCTGCGGCCCGGTGCCCCGCACATCCTCCTTCCCCACCCGCTGTACACCCATTTCGGCCCGCGGATGTCCCGCGAGGAAGCCGCGGCGCTGCTGGGAACGGATCCGGACAAAAAGACCCTCCTTTTCTTCGGCCTCATCCGGGAATACAAGGGCCTGGACATCCTCCTGGAAGCCTTCCGGGACTTGCCCGGGGAGTATCAGCTCATCGTGGCCGGAGAGCCCTACGGTTCCTTTGACAAGTACCAGGACATCATCGACTCCCTGCCCGGGAAAGACCGCGTGCACGTATTCCCGGACTACATCCGCGACTCGGAGGTAAAGAAGTTCTTCTCGGCCGCAGACCTGGCCGTCCTCCCCTACCGGAGCGCCACCCAGAGCGGCATCAGTGCCATCGCCTATCACTTTGACCTCCCCATGGTGGTCACGGACGTGGGCGGCCTCAAGGGCACCATCGGAGACCGTGGCACGGGAATTGTCGCTCCGGAACCCAGTCCCCGGGCCATCCGGGAGGAAATCCTGCGTTATTTCGCAGACCCGACCCTCCGGGAAAGCTGCCTGGAAGCTATCGGCAAGGAAAAGCAAAGGCTGGGCTGGGACCGCTTCTGCAGCCTCCTCACAGACTTTGCCGCCACCTTATAAACGAAAAGTTATGAAAAGAATCGTCACACTCCTGGCCGCCCTCGCACTCTTCTGCTGCGGGCAGGCCTTCGCACAGGAATACGTTGCCACGCCGGTCACCGTCTCCAAGGAAAAGGTAAAACTGAACGGCAAGGTATACCTGTCCCACGTAGTGCTGGAAAAACAGACGGTTTACGGCATCACCAAGGCCTATGGCATCTCGGAAGATGAGCTGTACGAAGCCAACCCCACCCTCCGGGAAACCGGCCTGCAGAAAAACGCCATCATCCTCATTCCTTATAAAGAGAATGCAGGGGCGCAGAAGGCCGATGAAAATGCTGCCGCCCCGCAGTCGCAGGAGTTCATCGAGCACACCGTGCGCTGGTACGAAGACATCGACGACATTGCCCGCCGCTACGACGTAACCGTCAAGGACATCCTGGAAGCCAACGGCCTCAAGAGCCGCAAGCTCCAGACCCGTCAGGTCCTGAAGATTCCCGTAAAGGGTGCAGAAACCCCGGTGGCTCCTGTAGCGGAAACGCCCCAGGAAACAGAAACGGAAGAAACTCAAACAGAGACGATTACCGTTACTCCCATCGTGGATGATACCCCGGTGCAGGAAGTGACGGACAGCACCCTCCTGGTGCTCCGCTCCCGCGACCGGGTAGACTTCTCGCTGGTACTTCCGCTGCGGGCCGGCTCCGGTGGCAGCGAAATCAACATGGACTTCTACTCCGGCGTACTCATGGCCCTGAAAGACCTGGAAGCAGAGGGCCTCAAGGTCCACATGAATGTGTATGACCTGAACGCCGGCCTGCCGCCCACCGATGTCCTGACCAAAGGGGATTTCGTGCTGGGTCCCATGGCCACCCGCGACCTCACCGCCATCCTGCAGCGGGTAAACGGGCAGGTACCCGTCATCTCTCCCCTGGACCAGAAGGCCGCCTCCCTGAGCACGGAATACCGGAATTTCATCCAGGCGCCCTCGGCCGCCGAACATCAGTACGAAGACCTGGCCCAGTGGGTGAAGGAAGACAGCCAGGAGACGGACAAGATCATCCTTGTCACGGAAAAAGGCGCCGGCAATGTTACCGCGCCGGTGGCCATCCGCAGTGCCCTGGCCCGGAGGGAAATGACCTATGAAATCCTGAACTACGCCATCGTGGAAGGGCGTGGCATCCCTGCCAGCCTCATGGAAATGATGGTCAAGGGCAGCGTGAACCGTGTCATCGTGGCCTCCGAGAGCGAGGCTTTCGTGGGCGATGTCATCCGCAACCTGGGTATCATGCTGGGACGCGGCTACGACATTGTCATGTATGCGCCGTCCAAGGTGCGCACCTTCGACACCATCGAGGGCAGCGCCTACCACGATGCCTTCCTGCATATCAGCAGCCCTTATTTCGTAGACTATTCAGACCCGAAGGTGGCGCAGTTCGTACAGGCCTACCGGGCGCTCTTCCAGACCGAGCCTTCCCAGTTCGCCTTCCAGGGCTACGACACCGCCCGCTACTTTATCCTGCGCTGCGCCCGCTACGGAAACCACTGGACGCGCTTCCTTTCCCAGGAAAGGAGCAGTGGCCTGCACACGGATTTCCTGTTCCTTCAGGACGAATCCGGCAACAGCCACAACCGCGCCGTGCGCCGCATCGTCTTTAACAAAGATTACACTACGAACCTGTATGGAAACCGTTAAAACCCTTATTCTGGGCGGTGGTCCCGCCGGATTCACCGCGGCCATCTATGCAGCCCGGGCCAACCTTTCCCCCGTAGTATACGAAGGCATCCAGCCCGGCGGCCAGCTCACTACCACCACCGTGGTAGAGAATTTTCCCGGCTTCCCGGGTGGCGTGGATGCCAATACGCTCATGGACCAGATGCGGGAACAGGCCCGCAGTTTCGGGGCCGATGTAAGGCAGGGTACGGCAACGGCCGTAGACCTGGGACAGCGTCCGTTCCTCGTCACCATCGACGGGGAAAAACAGATAGCCGCCCATACCCTCATCATCGCCACCGGCGCCCAGGCCCGCTATCTGGGCCTTCCGTCGGAAGAAAAATACCGCGGCTCGGGCGTGAGCGCCTGCGCCACCTGTGACGGCTTTTTCTTCCGCAAACGCACCGTAGCGGTGGTCGGCGGCGGAGACACCGCCTGCGAAGAGGCGTTGTACCTGGCCACCCTGGCCAAAAAAGTGTACATGATTGTGCGCCGGGACGTTTTCCGCGCTTCCAATATCATGCAGGAAAAGGTGTTCCGCACCCCGAATATCGAAGTTCTGTGGAACTGCAACACACAGGAAGTGCTGGGTGACGGTTTCGGTGTCACCGGCACCCGTCTGCTCCGCAAGGACGGGAAGGTGTTTGACATCGACATCGACGGCTTCTTCCTGGCCATCGGCCATACGCCGCAGTCGGCCCTGTTCGCTCCCTGGTTAAAGCTGGACGCCAACGGCTACATTGTCACGGAAGGCAAGAGCGCTGAGACTTCCGTCCCCGGCGTGTTTGCCGCCGGAGACGTTCAGGATCCCCGCTACAGGCAGGCTGTCACGGCCGCCGCTTCCGGTTGCATGGCTGCCCGCGATGCGGAAAAATATCTGCTCGAGAATGAGATCAAATAGTATGAGAAAGATCAAACTGGCCGTTGCCGCCGTGCTGTGCGTCGCCGCCGCCTTTGCCTGCAAGAGCCAATACGAGGTTCTGCTGGCCTCCAATGACGTAGACGCCAAGTACAACGCCGCAATGGAGTATTTCAACAACAAGCGTTACCAGAAGGCCGCCCAGCTGTTCGAATCCATGGCCGTACTCACCAGCGGAACCGCCCGCGACGACACGGTCCAGTACTACTGGGGTCTGTCCAACTATCGTTACAAAGATTATTATACGGCCGAATCCAACTTTGCCCGTTTTGTCCAGAACTTCCCGATGAGTCCCTTTGCATCCGATGCCCAGTTCTACCGGCTGGACTGCCTGTACCGGGCCACTTACCGCTGGGAGCTGGACCAGCAGCCCACCCGCGTGTGCATGGCCGCCATCGCGGAGTATATGCGGGAGCATTCCGACGACCGTCCGCACATGGAGGCCTGTGACCTCATGATGCGGGACCTGCAGGCCCGCCTGGACCGCAAGGACTTCGAAGCCGGAAAACAATACTACGTCATGGAGGACTACCCCGCCGCCCGCATCAAGCTGCACAATGTCCTCAAGACCAACGCCGACAATGTGTACCGCGAGGATGTCCTGTACTACACCGCCATGGCCTCTTACCATTACGCCCGCCTGAGCGTGCGTGCGAAACAGCAGGAACGTTACCTCACCTTCGTGGACGACTACCTGAACTTCATCGGAGAGTATCCCGAATCCCATTATCGCGGGGAACTGGACGGTCACTACCGCCAGGTGCAGAAGCTCCTGGGACGCGGCGGCGAGAACACGGAATCCGAAGTGAAAAATAATTGAAACTTCGCGCAGGATACCGCAGTACAATATATATAGATCAGATATTGTAAGAAATGGAAAGCAAGAAGAAAATCCCTACCAACACCATTACGCGTGACATTAAAGACCTGGCCGCTCCCACCGGAAACATCTACGAATCCGTAGTCATCCTGTACAAGCGCGCCAACCAGATAGCCGTAGCGGAAAAGAAAGAGCTCATGAAAAAGCTGGACGAGTTCCGCGGAGACCGCGACACCATGGAAGAAGTGTTCGAGAACAAGGAGCAGATCGAAATCTCCAAGTACTACGAACGCCAGCCCAAACCGGACCTGGTGGCCATCTCCGAGTTCGAGAACGGAGACCTCTATTACCGCAAGGCTCAGAACGACAACCCTATCGACATCAACGGAGAATAGGCTATGCTGTACAGCCTCAGCGTCTCCAACTACATTTTAATAGGCTCTCTGGAAACTACGTTTCCGGAGGGTCTCGTTATTATAAGCGGAGAAACCGGTGCCGGCAAGTCCATCCTGCTGGGCGCTCTGTCCCTGGTGCTGGGCGCCAAGGCCGATGCCGCCATGGTGGGTCCGCTGGGAGACAAATGCATCGTAGAGGCTGTTTTCAGTGCCGATGACGCCGTCCGCGCCATCCTGGAGCGGGAAGACCTTCCCTGTGAGGACGGACGATTGGTGCTGCGCCGCACGGTGAGTGCCGCCGGCCGGTCCAGAAGCTTCGCCAACGACGAGCCCGTCACCCTTCCCGTGCTGCAGGAACTGCAGGCCTGCCTGGTAGACATCCACTCGCAGCACCAGACCCTGAAACTGCAGGACGCCCGCTTCTGCCTGGAAGCGCTGGACCTCCGGGCAGGCTGCACGGAGCTCAGGCAGCAGTGCACCGGTGCCTGGCAGCAGGTCCTGGACGGGGAAAAACGGCTCCGGGAGCTTCAGGAACGCCTTTCACAGGCCAAGCAGCAGCAGGAATATAACCAAAGCCGCTGGCAGCGTCTGGAAGAGGCCCGTCTGGTTCCCGGAGAACTCGAAGACCTGGAAGCAGAACAGAAACAGCTGGCCCACGCAGAGGAAATCCGGGAAATGCTGGGCAGTGCGCGGGAATGCCTGTCCCCCGAGACCGACGACACCCTCTCCCCTTCCCGGCAGCTGCGGGAAAGCGCCCGCCTGCTGGAAAAGGCCGGGCAGTACATCCCTGCCATGGAGCCGCTGGCCCAACGGCTCACATCGGCCCGGCTGGAGGTGGAAGACATTGCCGCGGAAGTGGATGAGGCCTGCAGCCGGATAGAGGTTTCGCCCCAGCGGCTGGAACAGGTGGAAGAGCGCCTGTCGCTGCTGTATACGCTGTTTCAGAAATACGGTGCCACCTCCGTAGAAGAACTCATGGCCCAGCGCGAACGGCTGCAAAGCCTGGTCATGGACGCCACGCAGCTAGACCAGGATGTGGCCGATGCGGAAAAAGCGCTGCAGACCGCCCGGGAGCTTCACTCATCGCTTTGTGACCGCCTGCATCAGCAGCGTCAGAAGGCCGCTGAACCCTTCGGCCAGGCCATCGAAAGCCTGCTGCACGGACTGGATCTGGAACGGTCGGCCTTCCGCGTACAGCTGGAGGAATCGGCCCCCGGCGCCAGCGGACGGGATACGGTGCATTTTCTGTTCTCCTCTACCGGAGAGCGCCTGGCAGACGTATCCAAGGCGGCTTCCGGCGGCGAACTCTCCCGCATCATGCTCAGCATCAAGGCCGACATGGCCCGTTTCAAGCACATGCCCACGCTTGTGTTCGACGAAATCGATTCCGGAGTTTCCGGTTCTACGGCCGACAAAATGGGCTCCCTGGTGTGCCGGATGGGCGAAAACATGCAGGTCTTCGCCATTACGCACCTGCCCCAGGTAGCGGCCAAAGGCAACGCACATTACCTGGTGGCCAAGACCGGCGGCCAGAGCTCCATCCGTTTGCTGGACCAGGAAGGACGCGTGCAGGAAGTAGCCCGCATGCTCTCCGGCAGTACCATCACGGAGGCGGCCGTCGCCAACGCCAAAGCCCTGCTGAACCTATGATCCGCAAACAACGGCCCATACCCACCCTGGAGGAATTCCAGACCCAGCTGCATCGGCACAAGCTAAAAGCTACCCGGCAGCGGCTGGCCGTGCACGAGGTCATGATGGAACTGGTGCACGCTTCCGGCGACATGGTATGCGAAAAACTGCGGGAAAGGGGCGCCGTCATCAGCGACACCTCCGTGTACAACATCCTGTCCCAGCTGGCCGATGCCCACATTTACGCCCATCGCGTATCGGCCACGGGAAAGATGTTCTTTGATGTGGATCCCACCCGGCACCTGCACCTGTACGACCGCGTGCACCATGAGTACCGCAACGTGGAAGACGAGGAACTGGACGCCCTGATTACCGCCCGTCTGAAACGCCGCAAATTCAAAGGATATTCCGTAGAAGACATAGAAATACAGTTTATTGCCAAACCAACCCGAAAAAAATAATTCCCCATGAAAAAATTATTGCTCATACTTGCCCTGTTCCCTTTGCTCATGACCTCCTGCATCAAAGAGGACACTTACTATGTAGAGAATTATCCGGATGTAGTCACTGTTTATGAAGGAAAGTTCATCAACGACAGCGGCGCCAGCTTCACCGTGAAGGAAAACAATACGCATGTCACCTCTTTCACCGAGAAACAGCGCTACTATATGGTCTGCGACATCCTGGACCGCGATCTTAACATCCGGCTCAAGGAGATAGACCCCATGCTGGCCCTGGCTCCCCTGCCGGCTACTCCCGATGAACAGTTGCCGCAAGACCCCGTCATCTTCAAAGGCAACCGCCTTACGCCCTATACCCTGGACCTGATCTTTGACATCTACAAGGCCAAAGGCAGCACCTACGAGCACAAAATCCTGTGCCGCTATGAAAAAGGCAAGGACAACATCCTCAGAATCACCCTCTACCACGACGGCAACAACGAGCACCTGGGCACCATGACCGCCGACCTCCTGGAAACCGAACACCGTTTCTACACCATCGACATCCGGGATTTCGCCTGCGACGGCCTCACCCTCACCTATAACGTCCTGGTCAAGAATGCCAAGGGCGAATACGAAATAGAGACCCACACGGCCTCCTCATACTAGTGTCGGGAAGCTGGAATCCTCTGAAAACGCGCTCACGGGTTTTTCCGTGAGCGTTTTTTTCTTATCTTTGCAGTGGCGGTTCAGGATGAGAGACACCTGTCACGCTATGAAAATCAAAGAATTGTGCCCGGACGAACGGCCCCGGGAGAAAATGCGCCTGAGAGGCGTCAAGGCCTTGTCCAATGCAGAATTGCTGGCCATCCTGCTGGGAGGCGGAATCGTCGGCAAAAACGTTACCGAAATTGCCCAGGAACTGCTGGTCAGCGCAGACGGACGCCTGTCGCTGCTGGGAGCCATGCCCCTGGAGCGGCTCATTGGCATCAAGGGCATCGGCGAGGCCCGTGCCATCACCATCGTCACCGCCCTGGAACTGGGCCGGCGCAGCTTTGAGGAAGCCGCCGTTCGGGAGAAAATCGCCATCACTTCCCCGGAACTGGTCTATCAGGTCATGTTTCCCACCCTCAAGGGCCTGGACCACGAGGAATGCTGGGTGCTGTATATGAACCGTGCCAACTATGTAATCGGCAAGGAGAAAATCACGTCCGGCAGCCTGGAAAGCACGCTCATCGACACCGGCCGCATCCTGAAAAAAGCCATCGAGAAGCAAACCACCTACATCATCCTGGTGCACAACCACCCCTCCGGTTCTCCGCATCCGGGCATGGCCGATATCGAGCAGACCCAACGCCTCAAGCGGGCCCTCAACGCCGTGGGCATTGCCCTGATGGACCACGTGGTCATTGCCGAAGGGTCCTTCTACTCCTTTTCAGAAGAGCGGAGCGGCAAGATGCTGTAACGGGGCCCGGCGGGGGCCGAACTGGGCCGAGGGCGGCTTGTCCGGCGCAGGTGTAGCGCCGTTTGGCGCAGGCCTCATTTTGAAGCCGATGCCTGCGCCATGAATCCGCATTCTACACACTTTGGTGGCGCAGGCATACCCCCTGAAATCCGGCCTGCGCCAAATGTAGCGAGGCCGGCGCCAGTTCCTTCAGGGAACCTTACTGGATGAACGCCACGATTTCGCCTTTGGCGACCGAAGCGCCCTGCTTGCCCAGGACGGCGACCAGGATGCCGTCTACGGCGGCGGTGATGTCCTCGATGCCATAGAAAGTCTGTACATGGCCGATGGTTTCCCCGGCCTTGACTTTCCGGCCTGTGGCGGGGGCCCGGGAGGCATCGTCCACATCCACTTCCCAGAGCAGCTGACCCTTCACGGGGCTCTGTACCGGGGTAGCCTTGGGATAGCGGGCTGTATACTCTTCGATGGAGAATTTGGGCATCTCCAGGACGGGACGCTCCACGATGATGGGGGCGCCGGCCTTGGCCTTGAGTTCCGCCAATTCCTTGTTGAAGCGTTCTTTGGCGACGCCGCTGCGGTAATCCCGGTACTGGCGCTCGTGCATGGCCATTTCGAAGAGTTCCTCGTCGTCCTGTCCGTAGTCCCAGCCCTCCTGGTCCATCATTTCGCGGAACTTGGGCAGTTCGTCGGGATAGTTGTCCTGCGGATTGCCCGTAGTGAATTCCATGCCTTTTTCCTGGGCCAGGGCCACGATCTCGGGGGCGAGTTCCCCGGGCAGTTTGCCCATGTGGCCCAGGATCATGCCCCAGGTATCCTTGTCGATGGTGGTCCAGCGGGGCTTGTCCTGCAGCATGTTGAAGAGGTTCATCAGGGCCGTGTTTTTCACGTACTGGCTGAAGGGGGTGACCAGCGGCGGGTAACCCAGGCGGGGCCATACGTATTCCACTTCCTCGAACAGTTTGACCATGAGGGTGTCCAGGCTCATCTCCGGACGGCCATGCGCACGCTGGGTGGCGTTGATGGCGCCCTGGAAGCCTTTCAGATCGGCCATCATGGAGCCCATCATGCCGCCGGGCAGGCCGCAGCCTACCAGGAGGGAGGTCATGCGGGCATTGGACGGGTTGATCCAATAGCCCAGGAAGTCGTCCATGAACTTCTGGGTAAGGCGGCGCACCTCCATGTAGGCGTCCATATTCAGGTCTTTGACCAGGAAACCGTCGCAGCGGAGCATTTCCCTTATGGTGATGACGTCCGGATGCACCTTGCCCCAGGAAAGGGGTTCGACGGCTACGTCCAGATAATCGGCCCCGGCGCGGGCCACTTCCAGCATGGAGGCCGTGGAGAACCCGGGACCGGTGTGCCCGTGATACTGCACTTTGATGTGCGGGTATTTCTTCTTGATATCGGCCACCAGCTGTCCCAGCACATTGGGACGGCCGATGCCGGCCATATCCTTGAGGCAGATTTCGTCGGCCCCGTATTCCACCACTTTGTCCACGATGTCCATATAATAGGCCACGGTGTGGACAGGGCTGTGGGTGATGGAAAGGGCCACCTGTGAAATCATCCCGCCTTTTTTGGCGCCGATGACCGAGCCTTTCAGATTGCGGTGATCGTTGAGGCCGCAGAAGCTGCGGGCAATGTCCGTCCCCTGCTTTTTCTTGACCTTGAACATGAGTTCCCGTACATCCAGGGGCACGGGATTCATCCGGAGGGCATTGAGACCGCGCTCCAGCATGTGGGTCTGGATGCCGGCCTTGTGGAAAGGCGCCGTCCAGGCGCGTACCGCCTTGTTGGGATTCTCCCCGAACAGGAGGTTCACCTGCTCGAAGGCACCGCCATTGGTTTCCACACGGTCGAAACACCCCATGTCGATGATAGCGGGCGCTACTTCCACCAGTTGGTCTACCCGGGGAACATATTTTCCCGAACTCTGCCACATATCCCTGTATACCAGGGAGAACTTGATTTCACGTTTTGCCATATTAGGAACACTCGTTTTTCCAAGAATACAAAGATACGAATTCTTGGCCGCTCCGTCAAAAAAAACGCCGGACATGCAAATAATTTTGTAAACTCGGAAATTATCCGTAAATTTGCAGTCCCAATATGGTGGATGTAGTTCAGCTGGTAGAGCATCGGATTGTGGTTCCGAGTGTCGTGGGTTCGAGCCCCATCATCCACCCCCTTCGAAAAAGGTTCTCTGCGGAGAACCTTTTTTGTATTTAGCCCAGGCCGGATTTTGGTTTTCCGGGAAAAGTCTTAAATTTGTAAATCTAAAAACGAACGTAAGATGAAAGTCGTCCACATTGGCCAGCACAATTCCGTGCTCAACAGCTTCATCGCGGAAATCCGCGATGTCCGCATTCAGAAAGACAGTCTCCGTTTCCGGACCAATCTGGAACGTGTCGGGGCCGTTTTCGCCTACGAGATCTCCCAGACCCTGGAATACTCGGACAAGGATGTGACCACGCCGCTGGGCATTGCCAAGGTGGCCACCTTCGACACCCGGCTGGTCATTGCCGCCATCCTCAGGGCCGGCCTTCCGCTGCAAAACGGCATGCTTTCGTTCTTTGACCACGCAGAAAGCGCGTTCCTGTCCACCTTCCGCAAATACGGGAAAGGGGACTATTTCAAGGTGCACGCAGACTACTGCACCTGCCCGCCGCTGGAGGACAAGACGCTCATCATCGTAGACCCCATGCTGGCCACCGGCGCCTCCATGGAAAGCGCCCTGCGCAAGCTGGAGGAAGAAGGCGGAAAGGCAGCCCACATCCACATGGTATGCCCGGTAGCCAGCCGCTATGCCGTGGACCAGCTGCTCCAGAAACTGGACGACCATTATACGCTGTGGGTAGCGGCCATCGACGAGGAGCTTACCAGCCACAACTACATCATTCCCGGCCTGGGAGACGCTGGAGACCTGGCCTTCGGAGAAAAAATATGAAAAAAGCCTATTTAGAGACCTACGGGTGTCAGATGAATGTCAACGACACCGAAGTCATCTTTTCCATCTTACAAGGCGCGGGGTACGCCCGCACGGAAAATATAGAGGAGGCCGACCTGATCATGGCCAACACCTGTTCTGTGCGGGACAATGCCGAACAGCGCATCTGGGGCCGCCTGGAAGTGTTCAACCGGCAGCGGAAACTGCGTCCGGGAACGCTGGTGGGCATCGTGGGCTGCATGGCCGAGCGCCTGAAGGACAAACTGCTGGACACCCGCAAAGTAGACCTGGTGGCCGGTCCGGACGCTTACCGCTCCCTCCCCCGTCTGCTGGAAGCCATCGCCCCGGAGAGTCCCCAGATAGACGTCCTCCTTTCCCGGGAGGAGACCTATGCCGACATTACCCCCGTACGCACGGACAAGAACGGGATATCGGCCTTCATCTCCATCATGCGCGGCTGCAACAACGTGTGTTCCTACTGCGTGGTTCCCTATACCCGCGGGGCCGAACGCTCACGGGACGCCCATTCCATCGTCCGGGAGGCCTGCGATGTGTATCAGAAAGGCTATAAGGAAGTTACGCTGCTGGGACAGAACGTGGACTCCTACCTGTGGAAAAGCGGGACGGAGTGTGTGAACTTTGCCCGCCTGCTGGAAATGGTGGCGGCCGTGGCACCAGACCTCCGCGTCCGCTTTGCCACCTCCCACCCCAAAGACATCTCCGACGAAGTGATTGCCGTCATGGCTTCTCATCCCAATATCTGCCGGCACATCCACCTGCCCGTCCAGTCCGGCAGTTCCCGTATGCTGGCCCTGATGCGCCGCAAATACGACCGGGAATGGTACCTGGAACGCGTGGCGGCCATCCGCAAAGCCATGCCTGACTGCGGCCTTACCACGGATGTGATCGCGGGATTCTGCTCGGAAACGGAGCAGGACCACCAGGACACCCTGAGCCTGATGGAGGAAGTGGGCTTCGACTGGGCCTTCATGTTCGCTTACTCGGACCGGCCGGGCACCCTGGCCAACCGGACCATGCAGGACGATGTTCCCGCCGATGTGAAGAACCGGCGGCTGAACGAAATCATCGGCCTGCAGAACCGCAAGAGCCTGGAACGCTACCGGTCGCAGATAGGCAAGGAGCTGGAGGTGCTGGTGGAAGGCCCTTCCAAACGGGACCCGGCCCAGCTGTGCGGCCGCGCCTCCAACAACATGATGTGCGTTTTCCCCGCCCGGGGGCGGCAGGCGGGCACTTACGCCCACGTCCGCGTGACCGATTGCACATCGGCCACCCTCATCTGTGAATAGCCTGGCACAAAAACTGCAATACATCCGGAAAAAATCACTAACTTTGTGCTTGTGAAAGCGCCAAGACATATTGTTATGCTTATTCTGCTGGTGGCCCTCATCAGCAGTTGCGGGGTTTCCAAGGTGAAGGACATCTCCCTCTCCTCGGTAGATATCGCCTATGCGGTACCTACTTCTACGCGTTCGATGGACGCCAAACTGCTGCTGGGCATCAACAATCCCTCCATCAGTTTCACCGTGCAGGAAATTACCGGAACCATCCGCTACGAAAACAAGCCCATCGCGCACTTCCGCACCGGCAGCGTCCAGCTCATGGGCAAGACAGACCAGGTGTACGAACTGCCCTGCACGGTTACCCTGGCAGAAGGCGCCTCCCTGCTGGACATCCTGGTCATCGCCTCCCGGCGCACGCTGCAGGGGCTGAAGGCCGACATAGACCTTCAGGCCGCCCTCAAGAAAAACGGGGTGCTCCGGGCCCCCTATTCGTTCAGGGACCTGGACGTAGCCACCTTCCGACAAAACATCACATTATGAAAAGAATTCTCCTGATATTCCTTCTGGTTTCCGCTTCCTGGGCGCTGCACGCGCAGGAGGTGCAAACCGTCTCTGCCACCGTAGATTCCACCCTGCTGGGCAAAAGCATCCTGTCGGTCATGGGCTCCGGCGTGGAAATCCGCCAGAGCGAGGCAGTCAAAACCGCCCTCAACCGCTATGTGCAGGAAAATGCCGGCAAAGCCATCAGCGGGTACCGCATCCGTGTGTTCTACGACAATTCTCCCCAGGCCCGCGTCCAGTCGGAAAGCATAGAGAAACTGCTTAGGCAGCAGCTGAGCGTTGCCGTTTACCGCAGTTTCGAAAGCCCCAACTACAAGGTTACCGTAGGAGATTTCCGCTCCAAGGACGAGGCCCTGCGCGTGTACAACGCACTCAAGGGCACGTATCCCACGGCCTACATTATCAAGGAAACCATCAATTATCCCAGATAGGCAATGGCTTCCATCAAACAGGGACTGGAACAAAAGCTTCAGCAAAAGCTTTCACCGCTTCAGATTCAGACCATCAAACTGATCGAGATGCCGGTGCAGGCCCTGGAGCAGCATGTCCGCGAAGTGCTGAATGACAATCCCGTCCTGGATGACTCCCCCCAGAAAGGAGAGGACGAACCCCGGGATGTCTCCATCTCCGAGGTGGAAGAGAAAGAGCAGAGCGGCGGTTCCCTCGAGGAGAATTACGGCCCGCAAGATGACGACATCCCTTCCTATAACCTGCATGTAAACAACTGGGGCAAGGACGAAAGGCCGGAATACAACACCTTCTCCGTCAAGCAAAGCTTCACCCAGAGCCTGCTGGAACAGCTGGGCTACCGGAACCTGACGGAGCATCAGCGCACCGTTGCCAGTTTTATCATCGGCTCGCTGGATGAAGACGGCTACCTGCGGCGGGACATAGAGTCGCTGGTAGACGACCTGGCCTTCCGGGCAGGCGTGGAGTCATCGGCCCAGGAAGTGGAGCAGATGCTCCGGGTTATCCAGGAATTCGAACCTTCCGGCGTAGGGGCCAGAGACCTTCGGGAATGCCTCCTTCTCCAGCTGGAGGACAAAAAACGCACGCCGTCCGTGGCCGATGCCATCCGCGTGGTGGACGAACAGTTCGACGCCTTCAAGAACCGCCATTTCCAGAAGATCATGACCCGTCTGCACCTGACGGAAGAGCAGATGAAAGCCGTGCTGGACGAAATCCGGCGGCTGAATCCCTCTCCCGGCGGCCAGATTGACGATTCCTACAACGACCAGGCGCAACAGGTCGTGCCGGACTTCCGGCTGGAATACGAGAACGGACAGTTCCTCCTGAGCATGCCGCGATTCAGCATTCCGGAACTGCGCATCAACCGGAAATACTCGGAAATCATGGAGGCCGGGCGCACCTCCTCTTCCCGGGCCGACAAAGAAGCCGCCACCTTCGTGAAGCAGAAGATCGATTCGGCCAAGTGGTTCATCGAGGCCCTTCGCCAGCGGCAGAACACCCTGGAAAGCACCATGCGCGCCATCGTAGAGTACCAGCACGACTATTTCGTGGACGGGGATGAAAGTTCGCTCAAGCCCATGGTACTCAAGGACATCGCAGAGAAAACCGGCTTCGACATCTCTACCATATCCCGCGTGGTCAACAGCAAGTGGATAGAGACGCACTTCGGCATTTTCCCGCTCAAATACTTTTTCTCCGAAGGCCTGGAAAACAGCGACGGAGAGGAAGTCTCTACCCGCGAAATCAAGAAAGCCCTCCGCGAAATGGTGGACGGCGAAGACAAGCACAATCCCCTCACGGACGACGAACTGGTAGACGGCCTGGCCGCTAAGGGCTACAAGGTGGCCCGCCGCACCATTGCCAAGTATCGCGCGCAGCTGGACATTCCCAAAGCCCGCCTCCGCCGGGAGCTATAGACAGCCTGGCGCGTAACTTACAATCCCTGAGCCAGTTGTAGGAAAATGGGTGCACCGCACGGTGCACCCATTTTCCTGTAATTCACTGATATTCCGCTATTTGCGCGCCAGGCAAAAAAGGGCCGAAAAACCATGTTAATTTTTTTGTGGAAAATTTTGGAAGAAAATGGAAGAAAATGGAAAGTTTTTCGTAACTTTGCCACCAAGCGTGAAAGTAGAAAGTTTAACTGCAGAGAACAATGGTCAAATTCTTCGGAAATGCCAGTGGCAAAGTGGATGACAAGGGGCGCCTGGTGCTCCCTGCCATCTTCCGCGACGCCATGCTGCGTGGCGGGGCCGAAGATATGACCTTTGTCGTGAAAAGAAATGTCCAGCAGCGTTGTCTGGACCTGTTTGCCTACGAAGAGTGGGAACGCAGGAGCGACATCGTCCTGGCTGGACTGGACCCTGAACTCAATACGGAAGACGCTGCTTTTTGGACCAAGTACAATGACGGTGTCTTCACGCTGGTTGCAGACGGCAAACTGGGAAGGCTGAACATCCCGTCAGAACTGCTTGCAAGTGCAGGTATTACCAAAGAGGTAGTATTCGGCGGTGTTGGCTACAAACTCCAGATCTGGGCCCCCGAGACCCGGAATGCCCATCTGATGAGCGACGAAGAGTTCAAAAACACCGCATCGAGACTATCCGCCAGGAAATAAAGGAGGTCTCGAAAATGTCTGATTATCATATTCCCGTGTTACTGGAGGAGAGTATCTCCGCTCTGGTCACAAACCCCGATGGAACATACGCAGATGCCACTTTCGGAGGCGGTGGACACACCGCCGTCCTACTTTCACGCTTATCTGACGGCGGGCACGTCATCGCCTTCGATCGTGACATCGATGCCATCCGCGGCGCCCTGAAAGACCCGCGCCTCACCCTGGTCCACCACAACTTCCGCTTCATTGAGAATTATGCCCGGCACGAAGGTGTCTCTTTCGACGGCATCCTCGCCGACCTGGGCGTATCCAGCCACCAGTTTGACACGGCCGACCGCGGGTTCAGCTTCCGCTTTGAGGAAGCACCGCTGGACATGCGGATGAACCGCGGGGCCCAGCTCACGGCGGAAGAGGTGGTCAACACCTACTCTGAGGCCAGCCTGGAGCGTATCCTGATGCTGTACGGCGAAGTGGACGGAGCCCGCAATATGGCCCGTCTCATTGCCGAAGCCAGGAGCCTCAAGCCCATCCATACCACCGGAGACCTGGACCGCGCCATCGCCCGCATGCTCCCCAGGAATGCGGAGCACAAAGTGCTGGCCAAAGTGTACCAGGCCCTGCGCATCGAAGTGAACCAGGAGATGCGCTCGCTGGAGAAGTTCCTGGACGGAGCCGCCCGCAGCCTGAAACCGAAAGGGCGCCTGGTGGTCATCACCTACCACAGCCTGGAAGACCGCATGGTGAAGAACTTCATCCGGACCGGAAATGTGGAAGGTATTCAGCAGAAAGATGTTTACGGACAGGTGGAAGCCCCGCTGGAAGCCGTGAACCGCAAGCCCATCCTCCCGGAGGAAAGGGAAATTGCCGGAAACACCCGCGCCCGCAGCGCGAAGCTCCGGATAGCGGAAAGGAGGGCCGGACTATGAGTGTAAAAAGTGTGTGGAAAGCCTTCCGGAACAGCCTCAGGGCACTGCGCAACGGTGAATTCCTCCTGAGCATCCGTGCCGACAAATACTACATGCACATCATGTACCTGTTCCTGCTCATGTGGGCCACCATCCTCCTGAGCCTGCAGGTAGACAAGACGCTCACCCGCGTGAGCGACAACAAAGTGGCCATCGAGCGCCTGCGCATCCACCACGCGGAAAAAGAAGCCGCCCTGGTAAAACTGCACAGTGCCTCCTCGGCCGATGCCAGACTGAAAGAACTGGGTTCCAAGGCCACCCTGCCCTCCGAACCCGCCACCCTGATCAAACGGAAATGAGCCAGCAGCAGAGTGAAATAAAGGACCAGATCGAAAACCGCGACAGAATCCACGTGGTCATGTTCTTCCTGTCCATGCTGTTCATGCTGCTGGGCATCCTGATCCTGGTGTGGATTGTGAAGATCCAGGCCACCTACACCGTGGACGCAAGGGTCATCGACCTGTTCCGTCCCCGCGAGGTGAAGTACGTGGAAGCGCCGGTGCGCGGCCGCATCCTGGCCACGGACGGGAGACCCATGGCCATTTCGGCCCCGCTGTACGATATTTACATGGACTGCACAGTTCGCAAGCAGGATTACATCGACATGTCCCAGAAGGACCAGCGCAAAGCCGACAGCCTGGAGCGCTCCTGGCAGGCCAAGGCCCGCGAACTGTCCACCTACCTTAGCAACGAATTCCGCGACAAGAGTGCCGATGCCTACGCCAAAGCCATCCTGGACGGCCGTGCCAAAGGGTCCAAATACCTGCGCCTGCAACGCAACATAGACCTAAACACCCTCCAGCGGGTGAAGACTTTCCCCCTGTTCAAGGAAGGGCCCTACACCGGCGGCATCATCGTGGAAGAGCACCAGGAGCGCATCTATCCCTACGATTCCCTGGCCCGCCGCGTCATCGGCTACGTGAAAGAGCAGAACCGCATTGGCCTGGAATCCAGCTTCGACAGCGAACTGCACGGCAAGGAAGGCTACGAATGGCGCCGCGTAACGGACAACAACCGCTGGATCCGCGACCTGGATTCGGCCGTGGTGAAGGTCCAGGACGGCAACGACATCCGCACCACCCTGAACGTAGACTTCCAGGACATTGCCGACAAAGCCCTGCGGGCCCAGATCCAGGCCGACGATGAAGTCCGCGCCGGCATCTGCATCATCATGGAGGCCAAGACCGGCGCCATCCGCGCCATGGTGAACCTCTCGCGCGGCGACACCCCGCAGACCACCCTCTGGGAGCGGGAGAACCTGTGCCTGCGCGAAGTGGGAGAACAAGGCTCCGTGATGAAGACCGTCACCCTGGTGTCCCTGGTGGAAGACGGGTATGTGCAGACGCTGGAGCAGACGCTGCCCACCAACAACGGCTTCGTCCCCGGCGGATACAACCAGGATGTCCACATCCTGGACTACCAGCGGGAAACCGGTCGCCGGGACATCACCGTGATGCACGGCTTCGAGATTTCCTCCAACTACGTATTCACCTGGCTGGCAGAGAATTACTACGGTAAAAAGCCGCAGGAGATGTTCGACCACATCTATTCCTACCGCTTTGGCGAGGCCTTCGATTTTGACATCACCGGCATGGGAACGCCCGTAGTGAACCGGCCCGGAACCGCGAGCTGGTCCAAGACCACCCTGGGCACCACGGCCTACGGATACAGCATCAGCATCACGCCTCTGCACGTAGCCACCTTCTACAACGGCATTGCCAACAAGGGCCGGATGATGAAGCCTTACCTGGTAGAAAGCGTAGAGAAGGACGGGAAGGTGCTCCGGCAGTTCGTACCGTCGGCCCTCAACGAGAGCATTTGCTCCGTCGCCACGGCCGATACCGTCACCCGGGCCCTCCGCGCCGTGGTGAACGAAGGAACCGCCACCCGCCTGAAGACGGCCAAACTGCCGGTGGGCGGAAAGACCGGAACGGCCCGCGTCGTGCTCTCTTCCAAGGAAAGGGGCGGCAGCACAGACCCGTACAGCGACGCTTCCGGCCGGAAGAAGTTCCAGGGTACCTTCGTCGGTTTCTTCCCGGTGGATGACCCCAAATACACCATCCTGGTCACCGTCTACTCCTATCCCTCGCACCGGAACTTCTACGGCGGCACCAAGCCGGCCCTGGCCGTCCGCGAGATTGTGGACAAGATTTACGCCCTGGACGGCGACTGGACCCCGGAGCTGCGGCGCACCGCCAGCGTACCCGATATGAAAGCACAGCAGAAATGAACTATAAGGATTTCACACTGATTACCGCCGACTCCAGGAAAGTGATTCCCGGAGCGCTGTTCGTTGCCGTGAAAGGCTTTGCCAGCGACGGCCATGACTACATAGCCTCCGCCATCGAAAAAGGTGCCGCCGGCATCATCTGTGAACATATTCCTGCGGCGGTGACAGGTGTTATTTCGGTCGCTGAAAAGAAGGCCGATGCTCCCTCAACAACACCTGTCACCGCAGCGGTGGAGTTCGAGGTGGTGGAGAACAGCCGCCGGGCGCTGGCGCTGGCGGCCGACGAATTCTACGGCCATCCGTCCCGGAAACTCACGCTGGTGGGCATCACCGGAACCAACGGAAAAACCACCACGGTGACGCTCCTGTACCACCTGTTCATGCGGCTGGGCTACAACTGCGGCCTGCTGTCCACCATTGCCAATTACGTGGGCACCCAGCGGCTGGAGACGGAGAATACCACCGTAGACCCCGTTACGCTGAACAGCCTGCTGGCCCGGATGGTAGATGAGGGATGCGAATACTGCTTCATGGAGGTAAGTTCCATCGGCGTGGAACAGGACCGCGTGACGGGCCTGGAATTCGCGATGGGCATCTTCTCCAACCTCACGCACGACCACCTGGACTACCACAAGACCTTTGCCGAATACCTGCGCTGCAAGAAACTCTTCTTTGACAACCTGAGCGAGAAGGCCGTCGCCCTGATCAATACCGACGACAAGAACGGCCCCGTGATGGTACAGAACTGCAAGGCCAGGGTGGTTACCTACTCGGTGAAGGGACTGGCCGACCACACAGCCCGCATCCTGGAACAGAGCTTCGAAGGCATGCTCCTGAAGATAGACGGCACCGAGACCTGGTGCCGGCTCATCGGCACGCACAATGCCTACAACCTCCTCACCATCTACAGCGCAGCCGTGTGCCTGGGAGCACAGCCGGAAGAGACGCTGGTGGCCTTGTCGGCCCTGGAGCCCGCTCCGGGACGGCTGGAGAATCTCCGCGGTCCCAGAGACCTGAGCGTCATCATCGACTACGCACATACGCCGGACGCCCTGGAGAATGTCCTGAAGACGCTGCGGGAAATCTGCCGGGATCGCACGCTCATCTGCCTGTTCGGCTGCGGCGGAGACCGCGACAAGACCAAACGGCCGGAGATGGCCGCCATTGCAGAAAAACTGTCGGACCGCCTGATCATCACCTCGGACAATCCCCGCACGGAACAGCCGGAAGCCATCATCGAGGAGATCAAGGCCGGTCTCTCCCCTGCCGGAATGGCCAAGACGCTGGTCATCACCAACCGCCGGGAAGCCATCCGCACCGCCATCCTCACGGCCCCGGAAGGGAGCGCCATCCTGCTGGCGGGCAAAGGCCATGAAACCTACCAGGTCATCGGCCACGAAAAAACACACTTCGACGAAAAAGAGATTGTACTGGAAACCTTTAAACTGCTAGAGAAATGATTTACCACCTGTTCCGATATCTGGAATCCATCGGTGCCGACTTCCCCGGTATCGGCCTCATGCACTACCTGAGTTTCCGCGCCATGATGGCGGCGGTGACGGCGGTAGTCATGGCCATGATCGCCGGCAAGCGCATCATCCGCCTGCTGCAGAAAAAACAGATCGGGGAAACGGTGCGCGACCTGGGACTGGAAGGCCAGATCCAGAAAAAAGGAACCCCCACGATGGGCGGTGTCATCATCATCCTGTCCATCCTGAGCGGCGTGCTGCTGTTCTGCGACCTCACCAACATCTATGTGATCCTGCTGCTGGTAAGCACCCTGTGGTGCGGCGCCCTGGGTTTTGCCGACGACTACATCAAGGTGTTCCGCCACAACAAGGAAGGCATGAGTGAGAAAGGCAAGCTCCTGGGACAGATTGTCCTGGGCTTTATCATCGGCCTCACCGTGTGGATGAGCCCCGACATCGTGGTCCGCGAGAAAGTGGAGGTGAAAGAGAGCGTGGAACGCACCCTGGAAACGGAAACCACCGTCACCAGCGGACGCTACAAGCAGGAAGACGTGGTCAAGAGCACCAAGACCACCATTCCCTTCGTGAAAAACCACGAGTTCGACTACCGCTGGCTCTCCCCCGTCAAGGGTGCCTGGGGCTGGTATGCCAAATGGGCCATCTACGTGCTCATGATCGTCCTGGTCATCACCGCCTGCTCCAACGGCACCAACCTCACCGACGGCCTGGACGGCCTGGCGGCGGGAACATCGGCCATCGTGGGCGTAGTACTGGGTATCATCGCCTGGCTGGGCGGCAACCTCATCGACTCCAACTTCCTGAATATCATGTATATTCCGGGATCCGGCGAGATTGCCATCTTCATGAGTGCCTTCGTGGGCGCCCTCATCGGCTTCCTGTGGTACAATTCCTTCCCGGCCCAGGTATTCATGGGTGACACGGGCAGCCTGACCATCGGCGGCATCATCGGCGTGAGCGCGGTGCTCATGCGCAAGGAGCTGCTGCTCCCGCTGCTGTGCGGCATCTTCTTCACGGAAAGCGTATCGGTGCTGGCCCAGCGCTTCTGGTTCCGCTATACCAAGAAAAAGACGGGCGTAGGCCACCGCATCTGGAGCATGACGCCCCTCCATCATCACTATCAGGACAAGAAGGCCCCGGAAGGCCCCGTCCTGTTCCCCAAGCCCGTGCCTCCGCAGCACGAGGCCAAAATCACGGTTCGCTTCTGGATTGTAGGTATTATCCTGGCAGTCAGCACATTGGCATTATTGAAGATTCGGTAAAGATATGGCAAGAGTAGTAGTATTGGGCGGTGCAGAAAGTGGTGTAGGCGCCGCCGTATTGGCAAAAGTAAAAGGATTTGATGTGTTCCTGAGCGACAAGGGACAGATCAAGGAGCACTATGTGGAAACCCTGAAGAAGTGGGACATCCCCTTCGAGCAGGGGCAGCACACGGAAGAACTGATCCTCAGTGCCGACGAGGTGGTGAAAAGCCCCGGCATTCCCGGCACCGTACCCATGGTGCAGAAAATCCGCGAAAAAGGCATCCGCGTGGTGTCGGAGATCGAATTCGCCAGCCGCTACGATTCGGCCAAGAAGATTTGCATCACCGGCTCCAACGGAAAGACCACCACTACTTCCCTCATCTACTATCTGCTGCAGAACGCCGGCCTGAACGTGGGCCTGGGCGGCAACATCGGCAAGAGCTACGCCTACCAGGTAGCCACCGAGCATTTTGACTATTACGTCCTGGAAATCAGCAGTTTCCAGCTGGACGATATTTACGATTTCCGTCCGGACATCGCCATTATCACCAACATCACGCCGGACCACCTGGACCGCTACGACCACAAGATGGAAAACTACGTGGCGGCCAAATTCAACATCACCCGGAATCTCCGTCAGGACGACTGTTTTATTTTTGACTCCGACGACGCCATAACCGTAGGACACTTGTCCAAGATTGTTCTTAGATGCAAGATGCTTCCCTTCTCTCAGGAGGAGGAAGTGCAGCAGGGTGCCTTCTTGAAGGATGACAAGATGGTCCTCCGGTATGAAAACGAGGAGACGGATCTTTTCCTGGAGGAACTGGCCCTGGGCGGCAAGCACAACATTTACAATTCTATGGCTGCCGCCCTTGCCGCCAAGGCCACGGGCATCCAGAACGAGGTAATCCGGAAATCCCTTGCCACGTTCCAACCCATCGAACACCGGCTGGAGCCTGTCTTGAGCATCCGCGACGTCCTGTACATCAACGACTCCAAGGCCACCAACGTGGACAGCGCCTGGTATGCCCTGGAATGCCAGAAAAAGCCCGTGGTATGGATCGTGGGCGGAACCGACAAGGGAAACGATTACTCCGTCCTGAACGACCTGGTGAAGGAGAAAGTGAAGGCCATCGTGTGCCTGGGCGTAGACAACAGCAAGATCCATGCGGCCTTTGAAGGGATGGTCCCGGCCATGGAAGACGCCTCCTCTGCGGAAGAAGCCGTCCAGAAGGCTTCCAGGCTGGCCCAGGCCGGCGACGTGGTGCTTCTCAGCCCCTGCTGCGCCAGTTTCGACCTGTTCAAGAATTACGAAGACCGGGGCGAGCAGTTCAAGGCTGCCGTCCGCAAACTGTAGAAAATGAGCGAAGAGAAGAAGAATACCAGCTTCCTCGGCCACCTGGCCAACATCCTGGACAGCTTCACCGGCGACAAGGTCATCTTCCTGATTGCCTTGTTCCTGATGCTCATCTCCGTGGTGTCGGTGTTCTCCAGCACCCCGCGTCTGGCCAACGACACGGGCAGCGACCGCGTCACCATCATGGTGAACCAGTTAAAGGTGGTGGCCCTGGGCTTCGTACTCATCTTCTCCCTGTACTACTTCGGGAAACGCGAATGGTACCGCAAACTGTCCATGCTGGGTTACCTGGCCAGTTTCGGGGTCCTGGCCATCCTGGTCCTGAACCTGAACCTGGGGGTCCTCAGGGCCGGTGAGATCAACGGCGCCCGCCGTATCCTCATCGTGGCCGGCAAGCAGATCCACATTTACGAGTTCGTGAAACTGTTCATGATCATGTACCTGGGCTGGGCCCTGGACACGTTCAAGAACCACGGATTCAAATGGGCACCCCGCCTGGCTTCGCTTTTCCCGCGCCTGGCCTTCCTGGAGAAGGACCTGTGGCAGAAAATCCTGTACATCTACTTCCCCATCCTCTCTGTGACCCTGATGGTCATGATGGGTTCCAACTCCTCGGCCCTGTTCATCGGAGCCATCATGGTACTGATGGTGCTGGTGGGCGGCATCGATTTCCGGGATGTGGGTTACGTAGTAGCCGTGGGCATCCTGGGCATCGGCGTCATGTTCGGCGCCTACAAGGCAGGCTGGCTCAAGGACAGCCGCATAGGCACCGCCATCGGCCGTATCACGCAGGACGACGACGCCACCATGCAGCAGCTCATCACGAGCAAGCGCGAGTCGCTGGAATGGCGGCAGGCGCGCGGCAAGCTGGATCAGCCGGTGGGCGCGCTCCTGGCCATCAAGGAAGGCGGCGTCTTCGGGAAAGGGATTGGCAACAGCACGCAGAAGTATCAGGTGCCCGTCATCTTCGGGGACTATATGTTCAGTTTCATCGTGGAAGAGACCGGCATCCTGGGTGCCCTGGTGCTCATCATCCTGTATTTCAGCCTGCTTGCGCGCGGGACGATGGTGGCCAAGGAATGCGACAGCTACTACGACAAAGTAATTGTGACCGGCCTCATTATCCTGGTAACGGGACAGGCCTTCATGCATATGGCGGTGAATGTACACCTGCCCATGGTACCCCAGACGGGCCAGACACTGCCGCTGGTGAGCCACGGAACCAATTCGTTCCTGGTGTTCAGCCTGGTGTTCGGAATCCTGCTTTCCATCTCAAAGGATGCCCGGGAGAACATGGCCCGGCGGGAGGCGGAAGCCAAGCCCATCCTGGAGCACGGCGAAGACGAATGGACGCAAAATACAACAGCATAATGGAATACAAAGCAATCAGAGCCATCATCAGCGGAGGAGGCACGGGAGGACACATCTTCCCGGCCGTTTCCATCGGCCATAAACTGAAGCAGCTGAATCCCGATACGGAAATCCTGTTCGTGGGCGCCGAGGGCAAGATGGAGATGGAAAAGGTTCCGGCCGAAGGCTTCAGAATCGTGGGTCTTCCCATCGTGGGCATGCAGCGCAGGCTTAGCATGAAAAACCTGATGAACAACCTTACAGTGCCCTTCCGGGTGCTGGGAAGCGTCCGGCGCGCCCGTTCCATTGTGAAGGAATTCAAGCCCGACGTGGTGGTGGGCGTAGGCGGATATGCCAGCGCTCCCCTGCTGTGGGCGGCCACCGGCATGAAGATTCCCGCCGTCATCCAGGAACAGAACGGCTTTGCCGGCCTGACCAACAAGATGCTGGGAAGCCGCGTGCAGTCCATCTGCGTGGCTTACGAGGGCATGGAGAAATTCTTCCCCGCCGGTAAGATTGTCATGTCCGGCAATCCCATCCGCGAAGCCGTCTCCCGTCCGGCGACAGAGGCCATGAAGGCCGAAGCCATGGCCTTTTACGGCCTGGACCCGGACAAGAAGCACCTGTTCGTGGTGGGCGGCAGCCTGGGCAGCGGCACGCTGAACAACGCCATGAAACACTGGATCCAGGACGGCTGCCCGGAAGGACAGGACGTCCAGGTGATCTGGCAGTGCGGAAAATATTACAAGAAGGACGTGGATGCCTTCATGGACGCCCATCCGGACATCCAGGGCGTCACGGCCTACGATTTCATTGCGCGCATGGACCTGGCCTATGCCGCGGCCGATGTCGTCATCAGCCGCAGCGGCGCCAGTACTGTGAGCGAACTCTGCGCCATGGGCAAGGCTACGGTATTCGTGCCTTCCCCCAATGTGGCCGAAGACCACCAGACGCACAACGCCATGGCGCTGGTGCGCAAAGAGGCGGCCCTGCTGGTGAAGGACAGCGAAGCCATCGACGAGCTCATGCCCACCGCCATCGGCCTGCTGCACAGCCCGCAGACCCTGGCCAAACTGGAGAAAAACGCCGAATCCATGGCCCTCAGGGACGCCGCGCAGGTTATTTGTGACGAAATTTACAAGTTGGTATGAAAAACGTATACTTCATAGGAATCGGCGGAATCGGAATGAGCGCCCTGGCCCGCTACTACAAGTTCAAGGGCTATGAGGTGGCGGGATACGACCGTACAAGGTCGGAGCTCACCGCCCAGCTGGAGCGGGAGGGCATCAGCGTGCATTACGAAGACCGCCCGGACCTGATTCCCGCCGACAAAGACGATACGCTGGTAGTTTACACCCCCGCCATTCCCGCCGACCTGGGCGAACTCAGGAAGGTGATGGACGAGGGCTACGCCGTGCTCAAACGCTCCCGGACCCTGGGGCAGATTACCCAGGGGCAGCGCTGCCTGGCCGTGGCCGGCACCCACGGGAAAACCACCACCTCTACCCTCACCGCCCATATCTTCACCGAAAGCGGAGAAGGCTGCAGCGCCTTCCTGGGCGGCATTTCCCGCAACTATGGCACCAACCTCCTGATGTCCCGCAACGAGACCGTGGTGGTGGAAGCCGATGAATTCGACCGCTCTTTCCTGCAGCTCTTCCCGGAGATCGCCGTAATCACGGCCGTGGATCCGGACCATCTGGACATCTACGGGGACTACGCCCACGTGGTAGAGGCGTTCAAGGCCTTCGCCGCTCAGGTATCGGGGACCGTCATCGCCAAGCTGAGAACGCCCATCGGCCCGGAAGATACGAAAGCGAAAGTTCTGAGCTACCATTATACCGACCCGCAGGCCGATTTCTGCGCGCTGAACCCTCACCCCGACGACTGTGGCTATTTTCACTACGACCTCAAACACCCCGGCGGCATCCTCCGCGGCATCCGCGTAGGCGCACCCGGCTGGGTGAATGCGGAGAACAGCGTGGCAGCCGCCGCCATCGCCCTCACCTACGGGCTGGAGCCGGAGAAGGTGAAAGCGGCCATCGGCACGTTCCAGGGGGTGAAACGCCGCCTGGAGGTGCACGTGAACACGCCCGCACTAAGCTACATCGACGACTATGCCCACCATCCGGCCGAGCTGTCGTCGGCCATCACCTCCATGCGGGAAATCTTCCCCGGACGCAAGCTCACGGCCATTTTCCAGCCGCACCTGTACACCCGTACGCGGGACTTTGCACCGGAATTCGCCCAGGCGTTGTCGGCCGTGGACAAGCTCATCCTGCTGGACATTTACCCGGCCCGCGAAGAGCCCATCCCGGGCGTTACCTCCGAGATGATTTTCAAGGATGTGACCGCCCCCGAGAAAGTGCTCCTGAAAAAGGAAGAACTCATGGATTATCTCGCCGATGAACCGCTGGACGTACTGGCCAGCTTCGGCGCCGGCAACATCGACCGCTTCATCGAGCCCATCACGGAATTGTTGAATAACCGCCTGAAATAACGCCCATGAAACCCATTGTCCGCCGGGGGCTCGGCCTCCTTCTCATCCTTCTCTGTGCGCTTGTCTGGAGCCTCACTTCCGGCATGAGTGCATGGAAGCTGCGCGGACGTACGTGTCAGGGCGGCGGCCAGCTGGATGTCGTGGTCACCGATTCGCTGGAGCGGAATTTCGTCCGGCGGGCCGACGTGGAAAAGTGGCTGGAGGCGGAATACCGGGCCTATGCCGGCCTGCCGCTGGACAGCGTGGACCTGTACCGGATAGAGCACATCATCCAGCATCACAGCGTGGTACGGGACTGCCAGGCTTGGCTCACCGATGACGGCATCCTGCACGTGGAGCTGAGCCAGCGGGAACCCGTGGTGCTCTTTGACAACGGAACCAACGGCTTTTATGCCGACGCCACCGGTTTCATCTTCCCCCTGCAGGCCCGGGATATGGTAGAGGTACCCGTCGTGGACGGCGCCATCCCGCTGAAGGTGGAACGCGGATTCAAGGGTTTCCTGGAAGACAAGGAGCAGCGGGCCTGGCTGGAAAGGATCATCGGCCTGGTAGGGCACATGCGCGGGACCATCTGGGAAAGGAACATCGTGCAGTTAACGGTGGACAGGGACGGGAACCTGGTCCTGACACCGGCACAGGGGAAAGAGCGCTTCATCTTCGGGGCGCCCGTACGGGTGGAAGAGAAATTCGGCCTCATGCAGGCTTACTATGAAAGTGTGGTGCCGGCGAAGGAAAAAGGCTGGTACAAGACGGTAGACCTCCGTTACAGGGGGCAATTGGTTTGCAGAAAATAAACAATCGCCATATGGAAGAAAAATACATTGCATCAATCGACCTGGGAAGCGCCAAGTTCGGGCTGTGCGTAGCCCGCGTCAACGGGGATGACGTCCAGATCGTGTACTACAAAGAATTTCCCTCCGAGGGCATCCGGGCCAGCATGATTTCCAACCCCATGAAGGCATCGGCCTGCCTGAAGGATGCCATTGCCGACGCAGAGAACGAGCTCATGATCAAGATCCTGCAGGTGGTGGTGGGCATGCCCCGCAACGAGGTTACGCAGGTAACGGCATCGGCCCGCATAGACCGCACCAATCCGGACGAATACATTACGTCCGAGGAAGTGGACGCCCTCAAATCCATGGCCGTGGAGACCTATCCCCTCTCCAATCCGGAACAGCAGATCATGTACGGCGCCGTGGCGCAGTCCTTCTCCATCGACGACGAAATCCAGCTGGTGGAAAGCGAGGTGGTTGGCACCCTCTCCAGCACGCTGGAAGGCAATTTCAAAGTGTTTGTGGGCAGCCGCCGGGCCACGACGGCCCTGGACAAGATTTTCAACAGCCTGAACATTGCCGTGGCCAAGAAATACTTCCTGCCGGACGTAGTGGCCCGCACCGTACTGGGTGCCGAAGAAATGGCCGGCGGCGTAGCCCTGGTAGACGTGGGGGCCGGCGTCACTTCCGTAGCGGTATACCACGGCGGCATCATGCGTTATTACGCGGCCATCCCCTTCGGCGGCAAATCCGTCACCAACGACATCCGCACGGAATGCTCCATCTCCGAGGATTTGGCAGAGAAAATCAAGAAGCGCTTCGGTGCCTGCCTGCCTTCCAAACTGGCCAATCTGAGCGAAAAGGTGCTGCAGATCCGCCTCACGGAACCTTACAAGGAAGTGCCCGTGCGCTACATTTCCGAGGTCATCGACTGCCGTTGCCGGGAAATCGTGGAAGCCGTCCTGTACTACATCCAGGAAAGCGGCCTGCAGAACTCCCTGCGCAGCGGTATCGTGGTTACCGGCGGCGGGGCCGAACTCACCAATTTTGTCCCGCTGGTGAAAGAGATGTCCGGCTACGAGGTCCGCAAGGGCTATCCGCGTTTCATGTTCTCCTCTTCGGTGGGGAGCGGGGTCTATTCCACCTCGGCAACCTCGGCCATCGGCATGGTGCTGTCGGCCAAGGACGACGGTCTGCCGGACTGCGTGAGCATGCCGGAAGTGCCGGCCAAGGACGAAGAAGAGGTGGTGGAAGTGGAAGTGACCAACGAGACCCCCGTGGTGCAGGACACCCTGTTCGAGCAAAAGGTGATGGACGACCTGGTGCAGCCCGTGGAGAAACCCAAGCAGCCGGCCACGACCAAAGTCAAAGTTTCCAAGCCCAAGAATACCGAGAAGACCGGTATCTTCTCCATCTTCTGGAAGAAAGTGGGCAACACTGCATTGGACATTTACGACAGAGCAAATAAGGAGGACAACGAATGAATATGGAAGAAAACATCACCCCCCGGGACTGGAACCAGGAGAACGCCATCATCAAGGTGGTGGGCGTAGGGGGCGGCGGCTGCAACGCCGTGAACTACATGTACAAGCAGAACATCCAGGGCTGCAGTTTCATTGTGTGCAATACCGATGCGCAGGCCCTCCAGAGCAGTGAGGTCCCGGTAAAAATCCAGATGGGTCAGAACGGCCTGGGCGCAGGGACAGACCCCACCGCCGGCCGCAACGCCGCCCTGGAAAGCCAGGACGAGATTGCCCGCAAGGTGCTGGACTGCGGTACGCAGATGCTCTTCATCACCGCCGGCATGGGCGGCGGCACCGGAACCGGAGCCTCCCCCGTCATTGCCAAGATGGCCAAGGAACGGGGTATCCTTACCGTGGCCGTCGTTACCATCCCATTCAAGAACGAAGGCAACGAAAGCCAGTCCAAGGCTGTGGACGGCATCCACGAATTGGAAAAGAACGTAGACGCCCTCCTGATCATCAACAACGAGAAGCTGTATCAGTTCTTCGGGGACACCCTGATCCAGGAAGCCTTCCCCAAGGCCGATGAAGTGCTGGCCACCGCCGTGCGCGGCATCATCGAGGTCATCAGCTGCCCCGGCTACATCAATGTCGACTTCCAGGATGTGTGCAAGATGATGCGCAATTCCGGCATGGCCCTCATGGGCAGCGGCGTAGGTTCCGGAGAAGACCGCCTGGAAATTGCCGTGAAAGGTGCCTTCGAGAGTCCGCTCCTGAACGACTTCGACATGAAGACCGCCAAGAACGTCCTGGTGAACATCACCACCGGCAACAACGAGAAAGGTGCCAAGATGAGCGACCTGGAGAAGATCGACGACATGATTACCCATTACACGGGCAACGCCAACCATTTCAAGAAAGGCATCATCTGGGACGATGACCCCGAATTCGGCGACAAGATCCGCATCACCGCCATCGTCACCGGCTTCCAGATGGACCTGGGCGGCCTGGGCCTGAACAAGGACCTGGGCAACCTGGTCATCATCGACGAAACCTTCCAGTGGGAGTACAAGGAGCACAGCGGCGAGATGTCTCTGCCCTCCGTGGCCGAAACCATCAAAATCGGCTACAACAACTCCGACAACGCCCGTCACGTCACCTTCGCCACCGACCGGCGCCCCGCCCTTTGCATCGCCCCCGGCGAGAAAAAGGCCGACCTGGAGAACATTCCCGCCATCCGCCGCGCCCACTCCTAGTGCCGCGTGGCCCCAGCCTGCCCGGGAAGTGCCTGATATTCAGCCAATTCCCGGGCAGGCAGCGTCCACCGAACGGCGGTTGCAAATCTGCAGGGAATCCGCTAACTTTGCACGTTCAAGAAACAACAGTCATGGAAAGAAGAACCCGCGTAAGATTTGCCCCTTCTCCCACCGGCCCGCTGCATATGGGCGGTGTGCGGACGGCACTTTATAACTACCTGTATGCCAAACAGAAAGGAGGAGATTTCATCATCCGCATCGAGGATACGGATTCCCACCGGTTCGTGCCGGGGGCCGAACAGTACATCATCGAGGCCCTGAACTGGTGCGGCATCGTCCCGGACGAAGGCGTGCAGGATGGAAAGATCGTGGAGGAGGCCAGCGAGCGGCATCCGCACGCGCCTTATCGGCAAAGCCAGCGCAAGCCGCTGTACCGGAAGTATGCGGAACAGCTCGTGGCCGATGGCTGGGCCTACTACGCGTTTGACAGTGCCGACGAACTGAATGCCCGCCGGACAGAGGCCGAGGCCCGCAAAGAAACCTTCATGTACAACGCCGCCACGCGCGGGGAACTGCGTAACTCCCTGACGCTGTCATCGGCCGAAGTCCAAAAACTGCTGGCCGAAACCACCGACTGGACCATCCGCTTCAAGATGCCCCTGAACCGCGTGGTGAAGATGGACGACCTCATCCGCGGCCACGTGGAGGTGAACACCGACACCCTGGACGACAAAGTGCTTTGGAAACGGGCCGATGAACTGCCTACCTACCACCTGGCCAACATCGTGGACGACCACCTGATGGAAATCACGGAGGTCATCCGCGGCGAGGAATGGCTTCCTTCGCTTCCGCTGCATTACCTTCTGTATGAGGCATTCGGCTGGACCGATACCATGCCCCGTTTCGCCCACCTGTCCCTGCTCCTGAAGCCGGACGGCAAGGGCAAGCTTAGCAAGCGGGACGGAGACCGCCTGGGCTTTCCGGTGTTCCCGCTGCGTTGGCAGAACCCCGAAACCGGCGAAGTCTCCCGCGGCTACCGCGAAGACGGCTACTTCCCGGAGGCATTTGTGAACCTGCTGGCCTTCCTGGGCTGGAACCCCGGAGGAGAGCGTGAGCTTTACACCATTGACGAATTGGTTCCCGTTTTCTCCCTGGACCGCGTGATCAAATCCGGCGCCCGCTTCAACGTGGAAAAGGCCAAGTGGTACAACAAGGAATACCTGCGGGCCAAGACAACGGAGCAGCTCACGGACCTGTTCATCCCCGTGCTGGAGAGCCACGGCCTCCAGGTGGTGGACTGCCCCTGCAACGCCCTCACCGCCGGTGCGTCCTTCGAAGGCTTCGGGGCCGATTTCACCAACCACATCTTCACGCGTGAGTACGTGCAGGCCGTGGTGGAGCTGGTGAAAGAGCGCGCTACTTTCGTGGCCGATATGTGGGATATCGCCGCCTATCTGTTTGTGAGTCCGGAGCAGTTCCAGGCCTTCGGCGTCAAAGCCGGCGCAGGCTTGCCTTCCAAGCCGGTGGACCCCAATCGGCCCGTCGACCCCAGAGCCAAGGTGTATGACGATACCCTCACGGCACCTTTTCTGGCCAAGGATGTGGACAAATTCTGGAATCCGGACCACTACGAGCACTGCTTCGAGGTATGCCAGTACATCAGCGGCGCCAACTTCGGCTTCGACGACTTGGATCCTTACCGGGGTGCTATGTCTGCCGACGCCCTGGAGCATGCGCTGGAAGACTACATCAAAATGCGCGAATACCCCATGGGCAAAGTGATGAACAGTCTGCGCCTGGCCCTCACCGGCGCCGCCAGCGGCCTGGGTATCGCCGCCATCCTGGGCTTCATCGGCCGAAAGGAATTCGCCCGCCGCATGACCTACGTGGCCGGGCGCCTGGGACGACTCTAGGTTTCGTGCCTGGCGCCCAACCAATTGACACACAGCAAATTACAGACTATCCGGTGCACTTTTTTGTGCACCGGATTTGTTGTAAATCAGTGACTGTCAGCTACTTGCCAGGCAGGCTGTCGAACAACGACAGCGCCTGCTCCAGGGAAAGGGCGTCCTGAACGCAGAAATCCCCGCTGCGGGAACGGATGAGGCCGGAAAGATGAGCGCCGGAGCCCAGGGACTCGCCCAGGTCGCGGGCGAAAGCGCGGATGTAAGTGCCTTTGGAACACGCGATGCGGATCACGGCTTCCGGCAGTCCCAGGGCCGATGTATCGGCCACATGGATACGCGCCGATGCATGGGAAACCTCCGAAGAAGGAGAGGAAGCGACACGGGGATCAACGGTGCCTGGGACCGGGCCCACGGAACCCGCGGGATAAAACGCCAGGAGTTCCAGCTCCGAAATCACAATCCGGCTGCGGTGAAGGGTTTCCAGGGCGGCGGCATCAAACCGGGATTCCCGGTCGGAGCCGGGGTGGGCCAGGTGCGCCTTGTAGAGTTTCCGGGCCAGTTCGTAGGCCCGGACCCCGTCTACGCTTTTGGCGCTGAAAAGCGGCGCCACCTGCTCCTGGTCGCCCAGGAAGGCAGGGAGGGCAGTGCGCACGGCATCGGCCGAAATATGCTCATAGGGGAAGCGCCGGTCCACCTCCTTCTCCAGGTCGTAAGACGGCGTAGTGGCCCCGAAACGGATGCGCGCGATATATTCCTTGTCGTGGTCCTGCAGCTCCTGGGCCCGTTTGCAGGCATTGCCGATGCAAACCAGCAGCACCCCCGTCGCCAGCGGATCCAGCGTGCCGGCGTGACCCACCTTCAGGTTTTTCTTGCCGAAGTGCCGGATGGCTTTCCATTTGATTTTGCGGATGACATCGGCCGATGTCCAGCGATACGGCTTGTCTACCGGCAGGACGATGCCTTCCGGATAGTCGTCGATGTCGTGAGACAGAAGCGTTCCGGGCTGCGGAATCAGGAAACTCATTTGCAGGGCATTTTGTCGATGCGCTTCTGGTGCCGGCCGCCCTCGAAGGGGGTGTCCAGCCACTCGCGCACGATGGCCGCTGCCAGGCGGTAGCTGATGAAGCGTGCCGGCAGCACCAGCACATTGGCGTTGTTATGCTGCGCCACCAGGTGGCCGATGGCCGTGCCCCAGGCCAGCCCGGCACGGATGCCCTGGTGCTTGTTCAGGGTGATGGCCATGCCGTTACCGGTGCCGCACAGGGCGATGCCCAGGTCCACTTCCCCGCCCTCGACGGCCTGTGCCAGCCGATGGGCATAGTCCGGATAGTCTACGCTAGCCTCCGTGTCCGTGCCGAAATTCACCACTTCGATGCCACGCTTCTGAAGCATCTTCACCAGTTTAAACTTGTACTCCACGCCTGCGTGGTCGTTGCAAATACCGATTTTCATATAACCTTGCTTTAGACATACAAAGATAATGAAAATGACGCACCCCGGCAAGGGCATGTTCCGCAAGATAGCTTATACCGTCGCAAGGCTTTTTCTTGCCAGGACGACGGAAAAGATTTGGTATTACGGAAATAATTCCCCATCTTTGTGGTGACACTACAGTGTTACTTATGATAGTTTATCACGGGTCTCCACAGTTAGTGAGCGTGCCGCTATATGGAGAAGGAAAGGCTTGGAACGACTATGGTTTGGGCTTTTACTGCACGCAGGACCTGGAATTGGCAAAGGAGTGGGCGTGTCCTGAAGAGCGCGACGGCTTTGCCAATCAATACCGTTTTGACACGGAAGGGCTGTCGTGTCTGGACCTTGGAGGAAAGGACCACCATATTTTGAACTGGCTGGCAATCCTACTTGAAAACCGCGTATTCGACATCACCTATCCTATCGTAAAACAGGGGAGGCAGTATATTCTTGAGCACTTTCTGCCAGCTTACAAAGACTATGACTACATAATCGGCTACAGGGCAGACGACTCCTATTTCTCATTTGCAAAGGCTTTCCTTTCAAATACCATCAGCCTGGAGCAGTTGAACAGTGCGATGCGTCTGGGGAAACTGGGCACACAGGTTGTCCTGCGCAGCCAAAGGGCCTTCGATTCCATCTGCAAGGAAAAAACCTACATTGCCCCGGCATCAGTCTATTACGCAAGAAGAATGGCCAGGGACCGCAAAGCCAGGGAAGACTACTTTGACATCCTTGCCCAAGCTCCTCCCACGGAGGGGGTTCATCTGATTGACATAATGAAAGAAAACTGGACTAACGATGACAAGCGCCTTCAATCAGTTATATCTTGATGATGCCCAATATGCCCTGGGTGCCATGCTGGATTATGCCGTAAACACCTGCGGCCAGGACCTGTCTGTCTTTTATGCCCGGTTCCTTTCCAGCGGCATAGCCGGCCCCTTCTCCCGTGCCAACCCCAAGTACACGGGGCTTTCCGGAATAGAATTGGCTCTTCTGGTAGCCCAGCGGACGGGAGATCCCCTGCCGCTTGGGGACGCTTTTGTGGATGTAGGCAGTCCGGAATTCTGGACAGGCTGGACGCTGGCATATCTCTGCTGGAATCTGAATGTGGGCCTGGAGACGCTCCAGCAAAGGGGCGTCACTGTAGAAATGCTATGTAGCCGCTTTGGCACATTGCATGAGGCTCCTGTTTCCACCACTGTAGAGCTTGCGAAAAAGCGCCTGCGGGACAGCCTCCAAAAGGACAATCCGCTCAAAAGACAGCGTGCTGCAGCCTCACTTACACAGCAAAACCTGGCCCGTCTTTCCGGCCATTCACTAAGGGCAATCCGCGCCTGGGAGCAAGGGCAGCGGTCGCTCTCCTGCGCCAGCGCCGACGGCATACGCCGCCTTTGCCTTGTGCTGGGATGCAGGATGGAAGATTTGATTTAAATCAGGTTCATTTGGTAATTCAGAAAAAAATCCCTATCTTTGCACGCTTTTTACGGGACGGTCCCGTAGGGAGCAAAGTAACACCAAACCAAAACTCATTGCACAATGGCAGAATATTTACAGCCTGAGAAAAAGCAAGAGATTTTCGCGAAGTACGGGAAGTCCAATAAGGACACCGGCTCTCCTGAGAGTCAGGTTGCTTTAGTAACGCGCCGCAGCCTTCTTCGCCTGGTCAGCAAGCGCCGTCAGCTTCTGAACTATCTTCAGAAAGTGGACATCGAGAGATACAGGGCTATCGTGAAGGAGCTGGGTCTCCGCCGATAAGCACAAGGATAGGAAAGTTTGGGGGTACGGATGCAAGGCATCCTGCCCCTTTTTTCGAAAAAAAGATCCCCGATCGGGTCGGGGATGACAGATACCCCGAAAGGGGATGACAAATACCCCGAAAGGGGATGACAGATACCCCGGACGGTCCGGGACCAGACGAAAGACGTAACAAAAGTACAAATGAACATTATCAAAAAGACCATTGAATTACCCGACGGACGGGTAATCGAGATCGAAACCGGCAAGTTGGCCAAACAGGCCGCCGGTTCTGCCGTTGTGAAAATGGGTGGCACCATGCTGCTGGCCACCGTCACCTGCGCCACGGAGGTGAAAGAGGGAACGGACTTCATGCCCCTCACCTACCGCGAGAAATACTATGCCGCCGGCCGTTTCCCCGGTGGTTTCCTGAAAAGGGAGAGCCGCCCCTCGGACTACGAGGTGCTCATCGCCCGCCTGGTGGACCGTCCCATCCGTCCGCTGTGGCCCTCCGACTTCCACCTGGAGGTTTTCGTTAACGTGATGCTTATCTCGGCCGAAAAAGACATCCAGCCGGATGCCCTGGCCGGTCTGGCCGCATCGGCCGCCCTGGCCTCCAGCGACCTGCCCTTCGGCGGTCCCGTGAGCGAGGTGCGCGTTTCCCGCATCGACGGACAGTTCGTGATCAACCCCGGCTTCGAGGCCAACAAGCGGGCCGACCTGGACCTGATGGTGGCCGCCACCGAGGAAAACATCATGATGGTGGAAGGCGAAATGAACGAGGTTTCCGAGCATGACATGCTGGAGGCCATCAAGTTCGCCCACGAAGAAATCAAGAAGCACTGCCGCGTGCAGAAGGAACTGATGCACGAGCTGGGCACCGACGTCCAGAAGCGTGACTACCCGCACGACGAGGAAGACGAGGCCCTGAAGACCGCCGTCCACGAGGCCTGCTATGCCAAGTGCTACGAGCTGGCAAAGAGCGCCAAGCCCAAGCACGAGCGCGAAGACGGCTTCAACGCCATCCGCGACGAATTCAAGGCCCAGTTCAGCGAGGAAGACCTGGAGCTCAAGGGTGCCATGATCGACCGCTACTACCACGATGTGGAGAAAGAAGCCATGCGCAACCTGGTACTGGACGAAGGCAAACGCCTGGACGGCCGCGCCACCTCCGAGGTGCGCCCCATCTGGTGCGAGGTAGACTACCTGCCCTGCGCCCACGGCAGCGCCATCTTCACCCGCGGCGAAACCCAGTCCCTGGCCACCGTCACCCTGGGCACCAAGATGGACATGAAGGAAATGGACGAGGTCCTTATCCAGGACGACCAGCAGTTTGTCCTGCACTACAACTTCCCTCCTTTCGCCACCGGTGAAGCCAAGCCGCAGCGCAGCACCGGCCGCCGCGAAATCGGCCATGGCAACCTGGCCATGCGCGCCCTCAAGCCCGTCATCCCCACCGCTCCGGAATTCCCCTACGCCGTACGCGTAGTGTCCGATATCCTGGAATCCAACGGTTCCTCTTCCATGGCTTCCGTCTGTGGCGGCTGCCTGGCCCTGATGGATGCCGGCGTGAAGATCAAGAAGCCCGTCGCAGGTGTTGCCATGGGCCTGATCACCGACGCCGAGCGCCCCAACGACCGTTACGCCATCCTCACCGACATCCTGGGCGACGAAGACCACCTGGGAGACATGGACTTCAAGGTAACCGGCACCAAGGACGGTATCACCGCCACCCAGATGGACATCAAGGTGGACGGCCTGTCCTATGAGGTTCTGGAGAAAGCCCTGGAGCAGGCCCGTCAGGGACGTCTGCACATCATGGGCGAAATGCTCAAGACCCTCCCCGAGCCGCGCGAGGACTACAAGCCCTTCGTGCCTCGCATGGTCCAGATCGAAGTGGCTTCCGAATTCATCGGCGCCATCATCGGCAAGGGTGGAGAAACCATCCAGGGCATGCAGAAGGAATTCGGCACCGTCATCACCATCGAAGAGGTGGACAACGGCGACGGCACCACCAAGGGTGTGGTGGACATCTTCGGCACCGACAAGGCTGCCATGGACGCCACCCTGGAGAAGATCAAAGGAATCTGCGCCGTACCCGAGCCCGGTACCGTATACCACGGCAAGGTGGTGAGCATCCTGGAATTCGGCGCCTTCATCGAAATCCTGCCCGGTAAGGAAGGCCTGCTGCACGTGAGCGAAATTGCCTGGGGTAAGACCGACAAAGTGGAAGACGTCCTGAAGGTGGGCGACGAAGTGGATGTCAAGCTCCTGGAGATTGACGCCAAGACCGGCAAGATGCGCCTTTCCATGCGCGCCCTGCAGGAGAAACCCGAAGGCTACGTAGAGCCCAAGCGCGAAGGTCGTGGCCCGCGCCGTGAAGGCGACCGGGGTCCCCGCCGCGAGGGTGACCGCAAGGATGGAGACCGCCGCGAAGGCCGTGGCCCGCGCCGCGAAGGCGACCGGGGTCCCCGCCGTGAGGGTGACCGCCGCGAGGAACGCCGCTCCGAAGGCCCCCGCAAGCCCCGCTTCTCCGACGAAGAACCCAAAGGCAACGAGCCCGACGTGTTCTAGGATCGGCCTTGTACCCGCTGCGTTTTCGCTAAATAGCTAGCAATCAGCGATTTGCAACTTTTCCTCCTGGCAAAAACGCCGGGAGGAAATTTTATATTCGGCTCACAATCAACTGCTTAGCAAAAACGCTTGCAAGAATAAAGAACGCTTGCAAGAATAAAGAATTGTGGATATCTTTGAAACATGAAAAGACTTTGGATTCTGTTGCTGGTACTGCTTGGCAGCACGGGCGCCTGGGCGCAGGAATACGGCGTGGTGAACATCTCCGTGTGTAATTTAAGGCGAACGGCCGATTTCGATGCCGAAATGGTCAGCCAGGCGCTGCTGGGCACGCCGGTGCACATTATCGGCGAGGGGCAGAATACGCCCGTTCCCTGGCCGCAGGTGCAAACCCCGGACACCTACACCGGCTGGGTGCACTACGCCGCCGTCAAAAGGATGAGCCATGAAGAGTATCACGCCTGGAACGCCGCCCCCAAAGTGGTGGTGACAGCCCTTGGCGGGGTGGTGTATGCAAAAGCATCGGAGCGGAGCGCCACCGTTTCCGACGTAGTGGCCGGTGACCGTCTCAAGTTCCTGGGCAAGAAGGGCGCCTGGCTCAAGGTGGGCTTCCCGGACGGCCGGGAGGGCTTCGTGCACAAGCGTGTGGCCTGCACGGAGGCCGATTGGCGCAAACACCTGGACCGGAGCCCGGAAGCCATCCTGCAAACCGCGCAGAGCATGCTGGGCTACCCGTACATCTGGGCGGGAATGTCGCCCAAAGGTATGGACTGCAGCGGCTTCGTACGCACGGTGCTGTTTATGCACGACATCATTATCCCGCGGGATGCCGGTCCGCAGTCCCGGGTGGGTGTACGCCTGTACGAGAAAGGTGCGCTGGCCCCCGGAGACTTGGTTTTTTTCGGCCGATGGAACGAAGACGGTTCGCCGCGGGTCTCGCACGTGGGCTTTTACCTGGGCAACGGCCGTTTCATCCACTCCCTGGGACTGGTGAAAATTGGCAGTTTCAATCCCCAGGACCCCGACTACGACGCCTTCAATACGGGCCGATACCTCTTCGGCACCTGCTTCCTCCCCTACATCGACATGCATGAAGGCATGAATACCACCCTGAGCAATCCTTACTATGCAGAATAGAAGAGACTTCCTGAAAACCACGGCCCTGGCCGCCGCCGGCGTAGCCCTGGCTGCCTCCTGCAAAGGGCCGCAGCGTTTTAACATCGGCAAGGGAGACGGCCGGATGCACCTTCGCTTCTTCCCCTACGAACTGCAGCTCCGGCATACCTTCACGGTAGCCTCCTACAGCCGCACCACCACCCCGGACGTACAGGTAGAGATTGAATACGAAGGGCTTACCGGGTATGGGGAAGCTTCCATGCCCCCCTATCTGGGTCAGAGCACGGAAACGGTGACCGCCTTCCTGCAGAGAGTAAACCTGGAGCAGTTTCCGGACCCGTTCCAGTTGGAAGAGATTCTCACTTACGTAGATAGCCTCTCCCCCGCCGACTCCGCCGCCAAGGCTGCCGTAGACATCGCCCTGCACGATTTGGTAGGGAAACTCATGGGCCAGCCCTGGTACCGCATCTGGGGCCTGGACCCCGGGAAGGCGCCTTCTACCACCTTCACCATCGGCATCGATACCCCGGAAGTGGTGAAGCAGAAGACGCTGGAAGCCGCGGGCAAATTCAACATCCTGAAGGTAAAAGTGGGCCTGGACAGCGACGAAGCCATGATCCGGGCCATCCGTTCAGTCACCCAGGTCCCGCTGGCGGTAGACGCCAATCAGGGCTGGAAAGACCGGAACAAGGCCCTGGAAGAGATTTTCTGGCTCAAGGAGCAGGGCGTGGTCATGGTGGAACAGCCCATGGCCAAGGAGCGGATAGACGACAACGCCTGGCTCACGGAGCACAGCCCCCTCCCCATCTTTGCCGATGAAAGCATCCAGCGCCTGGCCGATGTCCCCGCCATCAAAGGCGTGTACTCCGGCATCAACATCAAGCTTATGAAGTGCACCGGCATGCGCGAGGGTTGGAAGATGGCCCAGCTGGGCCGCGCCCTGGGCATGAAAGTGATGGTGGGCTGCATGACGGAAACCTCCTGCGCCGTAAGCGCCGCCGCCCAGTTCTCTCCTTACGTAGACTTCGCAGACCTGGACGGAAACCTGCTCATCGCCAACGACCGCTTCGACGGCGTGAAGGTTGTGGAAGGGCGGCTGTCCCTGCCGGACAGGCCGGGAATCGGCCTCCTCCCGCTATAATACGGTCCATTTTGTATTTTATGAAGAAATGCTTACCTTTGAAATCATTAAAAAACAATTGATATGGGAACAATTATCTACATTGCAGGCATCGTCCTCTCCATCCTGGCCGTTCTTGACATCCTCAAGAAACCCATTTCTGCCCTTGGCAAAGTAATTACTATCGTCCTGGTCCTCATCACCAGCTGGATTGGTCTGGCAGTTTACTACCTCTACGCCAAAGATCACCTCACCGAGTGGTTCAAATAAATCCCTAACGGTTGTAAAGTCCGGATTTTTTCGTAACTTTGCAACCCCCAACCGGTGAGTTGTCCGAGTGGTTGAAGGAGCCTGCCTCGAAAACAGGTTTGCGTGCGAGCGCAACGGGGGTTCGAATCCCTCACTCACCGCAAAAAAGCCTTACAGGAGCCCCTGTAAGGCTTTAATCATTCAAAATGTGACAATTTATGTGACAATTTGGAGCTTAATCCTCCATTTGACTATTCTTAGCTGTAATGGACACGGGTGCAAAGAATCCAGGCGCTCTTCTGATATGCCTAAAAGAAAGCACCTTCCGGGTACAGATGAACCTGTCCCGGATTAGTGTCTTCTATCTTGCATATTTCCAGTTTTGTCATCACGCAAAAATTTCGACGGCCTTCGGCCGTAAAGAGGGTTTCGCCCAAGATTAAATGTTTTAATGCTGATCGCATCCGCAATCAGCTGGACGGCTGGGCCTAATGGCCCTGGCCGTCCTTTATTCTGAGACGGGACGGACTGATTGCCCGACGAAACGGTAGTAGTAGCCCCTGCCGACTTCTCCGAAATAGAAGCACACGTAACATGCGCGGTACGGGGAGTCCGTATCGAGAGATGAAGACCAGTAGTAGCCGCTGATACCCACAATGTAGGGGTCGCTATTCAACCGGAAACCAGCGACGGGAAGGAATATACTGTTGCCGTTTATTTTACTGGTTACCCTGTAACCGTTCACGCCACTCTGGGTTGTCCATGTCCAAGTGCATTTGGTCCTTAGTTCCGTCCATTCCGTATCACTAGGCATCCGCCAACTGCCGCCGAGCTTGACTTTAGCAACATCATCTGCCGGATCAAGAACCGTCTTGTGGTCCACCCTGCCTAGAGAACTGTTTGTATTATATTTGGTTAAGGAACTGGAAGAACCATTGCTCCATTTATAAACAGACCAATCATAGGTCATTTTGATTTCGGTTTCACCCCAGGCGTAGTAATCTCCATACTCTTCCGGCTGATGTGCACCAAGGTTGCAAGTCGCCCATTTGACAGAAAGCCCCAAATCAACATACCCAACCTTAGAACTGCCCATTTGAGACGACTGGGAACTGGAACTAATATCTGCCTTGGAATCAGCCAAGTCGTAGTTGCCCAACTTCTCAGCAAGATTGTCGGCGAGAGTCTCCATGGCCGTACGATACTCGTTCTTTACAAACGTGGCTCCCTCCGTGGCGCAAGTAAGGCCTGTTGAGACATCCAGGGCGTTTACTTCAACGGTATACTCGTCCATTAATTTATTAATGGTCCCAACCACAACCAACTTGGCTGCTAATTCACGACCCAATCTAAGCATCTGCTGCCTGGTCATGTCGGAGCGATTGAAGCCAAAAGACTCTATTGTACTGTTGATTTGGGCAGAAGGAATGTCCCTATAGCCATCAATGAAGAAGTTGGCGCGAAAATTATAACCAAGTGCATCCACCTCTTCGGCTGTCACGTTTGTACCTAGCTGGAAGTCTAGCAGGGCAAAGCGTTGAGCATGCAACGTCAGAGAGATCAGCCACAAAATACAAAAGATAAACAGTCTTTTCATTTGCAGATAATAGTTTTATTATCCTCCAAAAAGAGAGATTAAAGATTATTCAATTTTAGAGGCGATTTTCCGCGCCAAAGCATCCATCTCCCTGCTGTACTCCGATTGTGGAAAAGCTTTACCCTCAAAAGCCTTCGTTGTCTCTTTCACAGAATCGATAACCTGAACATCAACACTATATTCATCCATCAACTTATTGATGCTGCCAATCACTACATATTTGACCCCAAGCCTGCGACCCAACTCGCACGCCTGCTGTTTCGTCATTTTGGCAGGTCGATAGCCACTTTTATTAAACTCATTGTTAATGCGGTCTGCTTCTGTCAATTTATAGTTAGACGGATGGAAACTTACCGCAAAGATTTCGGCGATATCTTTCGCTTCCTCCGCAGTCACATTCTTCCCATATTGAAAGTCCAGCACAGCGCATTCCTCGGTCGGGACAGAAGATGTTGCAATTGTTTTCTGACTGCCGCAAGAAGAGAAACACATGGCAGCAAGAGCAAGCGTAACGATAATTATGCTATTTTTCATTATGTTGAGATTTCTCTTCAAGAACAACTGATTACTCTATCTTGTGGACAAGCGACTGGGCAATGTATTTTACTTCTCTGCGGTATTCGGACTTTTGGAAGGTATTCCCCTCGGAGGCAATCGTGGTCCCTGTCGAAACATCTATAACCTGCACATCGACACTATACTCGTCCATCAGTTTATTAAGGGTGCCCACAACCATAACCTTGGCTTCAAGCTTGCGCCCCACTTCGAGCAATTGCTGTTTCGTCATACCAGTTTTATCATAACCAAGTGTCTTGATTAAACTGTTGACACGATCCACATCTATTACATTGTAATTGTCGGGATAAAAATTCGTACGAAAGTTGTAGGAAATGGCATCGACCTCTTCCGCTGTAACGTTTGTACCTAGTTGGAAATCCAAAACTGCACACTTCTGCGCGCGTAAAGTCAGCACCATCAGGCACATCGCGCAAATCAAAATTACTTTTTTCATAATAATACGGTTATTGCGCACTAATCCGGGGACAATGCGCCTTTGATATTGATTAAATGATTGTGTACTAAAGAATAGCCCCTCCTTGTTAGGAAGAAAAAATCATCAATATGACTGTAAATTGTCATCTGGAACTATATCACTTTTCAAAAGTAGCAAATATTGACAAAAAAAACAAAAAGCGGATAATAATTCTTCGACGCAATCAAATCTAAGAGCCCCAAAAGATGGAGCTTTCAAACTCAGAATTGAATCAAACCGTGATAATAGTTATTAAAATGCCAGCCGTCCCAGTAGTTGTTCGGAATGATACGTGTTGTGGTGATATTTCTCCGAACCGCAGTGTATAGCAATTATATTTGAAGTACATACATAAGCATTTTCAGAATTCCCGAATCAATCCTTCTCGTTGAGGATATACTTCGCAGCCTCCTCAGCTTTCTTAGCTGCCCAGACAATCATCCTGTTGTCATTCTTCAACGCTTTCATCCAGGACTGAATATAAGCGGCTGAATTGTTGAAGGCACGTTCGTTCTCGATACCGATACGGTTACAGAGCATAGCCGAGCCGATCTCGGCTACAAGCTCCTCGCGGGAGTAGTCCTTATCTCCAAAACGTGTGATGGGACTCTCGGGCTTCCGGTTGCAGCGGGATTCGTGCATTGTTGAGTGAGTGAATTCATGGAAGGCGGTGGAGTAGTACTCCTCGGCCAGTTGGTACTGGGCGAGCCTGGGAACAACCACCTCGTCCCGGGCTGGAGAGTAATAGGCCGATGCGGATTCTTCCTCATTGAAGAATTTGAGGGTGCTTTCTCGCTGAAGGTAAGCGGAGATTACATCTTCAGCCCGCTGGATAGGGGAGAGGTTGGAACCAGGCTCAACCGCCTGGCACTTACTCTCAATGCCGACAGTGTCGTCGATATGGAAGACGCGGTACCACTTGAGAATCAGATAGCCGTCACGCTTCTTGTCTTCCTCTTCAGTGACTTCGTTTTTTTCAACGAATTGACAGTAGACGCAGAAGCGGGACTTGGCGCCAGGTTTCACTTGGCCATTCTTTGCCTGGATCTGATTCCATGTGAGCCATATCGGCTCACCTGCAATCTTCCGTGTCCCACTACCCAAAGATCCTGCACAACCTGAACATGAAGAACGGCAGATCGGACACCCCTCTCAGCTGAGCCCGG
>CACZUR010000013.1 GCA_902784435.1 uncultured Bacteroidia bacterium
TCGGGGGAATTCTTTTTCCCTATATCAAAGATACAAAATTTCTAACACATTAACAATCAGTTTGTTATAAAATTTTCATCAGTTTGCGACAGTCCCTAAAATAACAGTTGAAAAACAGTATCTTTGTGATATGAAGAAATTATTTATCCTCATAGCATTGTTCGTTTCGGTTCAGAGTTTTGCTCAAATCGAAACAGACACCCATGTGTTCTGGCAGCCTGGTGCAAAGCTCACATTCGAGGTGTTTCAAGGGACAGCCCCGGATTCTTCCTATGTAAAGAAGTTGACAGATCTGAATATCTATCATCAAATCGCCACTGGTTTTTGGGCGGCACTTGATGTGCCCAAGTCTAAGAAAGGGTGGAAGAAGGGAATGATGGAAAAGTATTACTTCTGTGCAGCTATGGAAAAGGGCAATTCTTTCTTCATTGTAAAGGACAGCACGGAGTTAAAATATGCCCAGTTGATTTGGGATATCTGCGAAGTTGCAACACGCATTTCCAGAAGAAACCTTGATCAGTTTGTGTCTTCCTTGAATGAAGGTTTGGACAAACCTGCCAATGGTGGCGCCTCAATTCAGTATATGACTTGTCTGAATGATGGCAGGCAATTTGGCAAAGAGGTGACACATGCTCTTTTTGACAAGGTCATTACAACTCACAACGAGGAAGAGTATATTCAATTCAGAGCCCAGATAGACAGTCTTCTTCAAGAATTGGCGGCCTATGCTACCACGGAAGAGGAAATAAGACGACTCATTAGTGACCAATCAGATGAAGGCTACATGCCGGCAACCACAGTTAACCCAGACTTCAAAGGCAGGGGAACGATTCGCTACTGACACTGACTGTATTTTGGGGTAGTAAAGTTGAGAGCTATAGTGTCAGAAATATGCTTTCAGCCTGCCTCAGACTTCCCATATTGTTTCGCATAATGCGAAATGAAACAATCTTTTTGCCGCGATCCGGAACTTGCCAAGGGGTGGGGACAAATTGTCCACCCCCTTGTTGTACGTACTTCTGGAGGCCCCCAGAAAGAAAAATTCGCCAATCTTGAGGGAATGTTCCGCATTATCCAGTCCATCCCTTCCTCGGGCTTTGGGAGCATTTCCATAATCCTGATTTCAATTACATCGAATTCGAGGCAATTGAGACAGAGGCAGGCCTTAACAGTTTTGTCCTGACTCCTAAGAGACATCGTAAAGGACTATCAGCGCTTAAAGTCGGAGGAGAATGGCCGTTTGTCTTTAGGATGGAATTTGAATCGAGAGCTGACCAAGATAAATTATAAAATCCATACAGATGCCATTAAAGAGCACCTGGTTCCAGATGATATATCTACAAGGGCTCAGTCCTTTATCTATGCCAACGAGGCCGATGTCTTAAATGTTGCGCTGTTTGGGAAGACTGCCAAAATGTGGCGTGATGAGAATCCTTCTGCTCAAGGGAACATTAGGGATGATGCCTCTTTAAGAGAGCTTATTGTGCTCGTGAATCTAGAGAGTATGAATGCCGAACTGATCAAACTCAGCCTTTCGCGTTCAGAACGTGCTACTCGCCTCAACAAGATGGCCATAGAGCAACTACGTGTGCTTAATGAATCCGATGAAAGAAAGCTATTGCAGGGATAGCAATCCGATGTCTTTAGTGTCATATGTGGAACGAGGAAGATTATTGGCGTAGAAATTAAACAATTGAATATCAATAGTTTAAGCAAAATGCTCCCGGCGAAAAAGCCTGGAGCATTTTGCATAATGTCCTATCAATCAACGAATTACGATTTACAGCCAGGCTATCGAACAGCTGGGAGAACCCCACTGCGCTTATCCTCCCCGTAGTACCCATAATCCCAGAAGTTATACTCGTACTGGAGAGAGGTAAGGAACAGGGATGTCATGGCATCCCGGGTCTGTTTGTCTTTTTCGGCCGCCCATGCGTCAATCACCTCCAACATATAGTCTACCTCCCGGGTATAGGCCTCATCGCCATAGGCCTCTATCCAGTCGCGGTAGGGATTTCCCTCCAGCTCAGCGATTCCCAGGATGTACAGTCCCACGCGGTTGTACACCCAGATACAGGGCAGCATGGCGGCCAGGGCCAGCTCGTAGCGGCCCGTTTCCAGCGCCTGCTTCTCGTGGGCGCTATAGGCAGTTGTAACAGCAGGATGGATGCGCGTTTCAGCATCAATGGGAGATTGAGCACTCCCCGGCTATTTCTCTGCGGCATATTCATAGTTTTAAGTAGCACTATTCTGCCTGTCATACATGGATTCATCCTGTAAATGTAAGCAAACAATCACATTTTCGCATTATTTTATTTACCTTTGTATAGACTAATAACCCCACATTATGCCCAGCGCAAGAATCTATTCCATCGGCCTGTTCATAGACGGCGGATATTATGCCCTCATTGACAAGGGCCTCAAGAAAGAGGGACGGAGGGTAAACCTGAAGGGACTTACCCGGTACATCCAGCAAAGCATTGCCAAGCGTTTCGGACAGGAGCCGGAGTCCTGCCTGGTCACAGAAATCCACTTTTACCGCGGCAGGTACCGCGCGGCGGACGCCAAGCGGAAGAACTTGTTGGAAAACGAACGCTATTTCGAAGACCGGCTCATCGAAAACGACGTAGTATTCCACTACAAGCACGTTTACGACCATCCGGACGGCAGCGTGCACGAAAAAGGCATCGATGTCTGGTATGCCATGGAAACCCTGGAACTGGCCCTGTACCGGGACTTCGACTTCGTGGTCCTGATCACCGGAGACGCAGACCACGAAATGCTGGCCCGCAAACTCAAGGTCCTCAAAAAGCACGTGGTGCTCCTGACCTGGCAGTACGACGAGCGGGATTCCACTTCCAAGGCACTGAAGGAGGAAGCCACCTACCACCTGGACATCAACGAGCAGCTGGCCGCATCGCCCCGCCTAAAAGACAGTATCTGCGAAGCCATCTAGCTATTTGCACAGCATAATATCCAGAATCATCCGGTCCGTGGCCTTCATGCCCGCGGACCCGATTTTTCCTATGTTGCGGATGGTGTTTTCCACGTCGTCGTCGATGATGCCGTCCGTGGAGGGGATGCAGGTGCCGCGAAGGGCCAGCACGGCCGACTGCACCGCGCAGGATACCCCGGAGGCCACTTTCATGGCGCAGCCCACCTTGGCGCCGTCACACACCATGCCGGTGATGTTGCCGGCCATATTCTGGATGGCGGCCGACACTTCCTTCAGTCCCCCGCCCTGCAGATACACAATGCCGCAGGCCGACCCGGTAGAGGCCACCACGCAGCCGCAGAGGGCCGAGAGTTTGCCCAGGAAACTCTTGATGTGGATGGCCACCAGGTTGCTCAGGATGAGCGCCCGGGCCAGACGCTCGTCGTCTATCTGGTACTTGATGGCATAGGCAATCACGGGCATGCTCACCGTGATGCCCTGGTTGCCGCTTCCGCTGTTGGACATGGCGGGCAGGGTGCAGCCGGCCATGCGGGCATCGGAGGCCGCGGCGGTCATGCCCATGGCGAAACTCAGGAAATCGTCCCCGAACACTTCCTGCTGGTTCTCCCGGATGGCTTTGCCCACCCGCAGGCCATAGTCCCCGTCCAGACCTTCCCGGGCCAGCGCCAGGTTCAGGGTGCGGTCTTCCAGGATGAAGGCAATCTTCTCGTAAGGAGCCGTGCAGGCAAAATCGTAGATTTCCTTCACCGTAAGGCCGATATTCTCCTTCCCTTTGTCCTGCGAAGCGGCGCCCGATTCCGAGCTCATGAGGATTTTGTCGGCATAGCTGGTTTCCACGATGCGGTCGTGATCGTCTTCGATGACGGCGTAGGCGTGCGGGTCCAGTTCCGCGCTGGCGTGCGTACCCCCCAGGTACACCGTGGCCTTTACGTATAAGAGCCGGTCCGTGTCCGACACGCTCACCCGTACGGCCTTGCTGCCGGCCAGCGCCCGCGCCCTTTCCACATCTTCCGGGCCGATATCCTTCAGGACCTCCAGCCCCAGGGCCGACTGGCCGCAGACCGCGCCCAGTGCCGCCGCGATGGGAATGCCCACCATGCCGGTGCCGGGAATACCCACGCCCATCCCGTTCTTGAGGATGTTAGCGCTCACCGATACGTCTATCCGGAAATCGGCCTGCCGGCGCCAGCCCTCCGGACATTGCTCCGGACAGTTTTCCGTAATGATTTCTACCGCTTTGGCCACGGCCAGGGCCACGGCGATGGGTTCCGTGCAGCCCAGGGCGGGTTTTACCTCGGAGCGGATGAGGCCGATGATTTCCGCTTCCCTCCTTGCAGTCATAGATCCAGGAATTTCACAAATTCGTTTACGTCCAGGTTATAGCCGCGGGGACCGGCCAGGATGGAGCCTTCCCCGTCCAGGATGAAGTAATTGGGCTGGGAATTCACGTGGAAACGATCCAGCACCAGGCGGGAATTTACCCTTCCCACATCCTTGAGCACCTTGCCGGATTCCGTGGTAACCCACTGGCTTTCCGGCAGTTTGGTTTTATCGTCCACATATAGGGACACAATGACAAAGTTCTCCTGCAGGCGCCGGAGCACTTCCGGAGCGCTCCAGACACGGGCTTCCATTTCCCGGCAGTTCACGCAGCCATGGCCGGTGATGTCCACAAACACTTTTTTACCCTGGGCTGCAGCGGCGGCAATACCGTCTTCCAGCTTGCTGTAGCCCGTAAGGCCATGCGGAAGAGAAACCTCGGAGCCGGTGAGAGATGGCCGGTCGGGGCCGGCCATGACAGGGCTGCTGGGGCCGGCCATGACGTACGTACCGTCATGCCCGGCTTGACCGGGCATCTTGGCACCCAGCACAAAGTCCTGCGTCTCCAACGGCGGCATATAGCCGCTGAGGGCCTTGAGCGGAGCGCCCCACATGCCGGGAAGCAGATACACCACAAAGGCGAAATCGGCAATGACCAGCGCCAGCCTGCCTACGGACAGGTATTCCAGCGGGGTGTCGTTCTTGAAGCGGATCTTACCCAGCAGGTACAGGCCCAGCAGGGCAAAACAGACAATCCAGATGGCCAGGTACACTTCCCGGTCCAGGATGTGCCAGTGATAAGTCTGGTCTGCCGTGCTCAGGAATTTAAGACCCAGGGCGATTTCCACGAAGCCCAGCACCACTTTTACACTGTTGAGCCAGCCGCCGCTCCTGGGCAGTTTCTTCAGGATGGACGGGAAGAAGGCCAGCAGGGCGAAAGGCAGGGCGAAGGCGATGCTGAAAGCGAGCATGGTGACCATGGGCGCCCAGAATTCCCCCTGGGTGCTCTTGATAAGGACGGTACCCACGATGGGGCCGGTACAGCTGAAACTCACCAGCACCAGGGTGAGCGCCAGGAAAAACACGCCCACCAGGCCGCCCTTGCCGCTGTTGGCATCGGCCTTGGTGGTCCATCTGGCCGGCAGTGTGATTTCGAACGCCCCGAAGAACGAGGCAGCAAACACCATGAAAATGAGGAAGAAAAGGATGTTCGGAAGCCAGTGGGTAGAGAGCCAGTTGAAAATATCGGCCGTGACGGCCGCTCCCCCGGCAGCCCAGGTGATGCCGATGATCAGGCAGATGGGTACCGTGTACAGCAGGACAATGAAAAGGCCATACATGAGCGCGTTGAAACGTCCTTTGGCGGCCGAGCCGGACTGCTTGAGGAAGAAGGAAACCGTCATGGGAACCATGGGGAAGACGCAGGGCGTGAGCAGCATCAGGAAGCCCCAGAGGATGGCTTCCAGGATGAGGCTCCACAGATTCCCTGCCCCTTTGTCATTCCCGGCCTGACCGGGAATCTGAACCGGCACAGAAAACGCATAGTCTTCCGGCATCTGGCAAAAATCCCCGCTGCAGGCGCTCCAGGTAACGGTTCCGCTGACCTTCAGCTTGTCTTTCCCGGACAGTTGCAGATCCTGCCGGATGACATAAGTGCCCATGACCACGGTTTCTCCCTTGTACTCCGAAGGGGTGAATTCCTCCGTGGGAGTGCCCGTGAGGGTGATTCCTTCCCCGGCATTGACCACCAGCTGCGTGCCCACGAATTCGTCTGCCATGGGATGCACGTAGTAGTCCGGGGCAATGTCGCCGGTAACCACCAGCTGATACTGATTGTCCTGCGTAGGGTTAACCGCCGCCTTCCAAACCACGGAAGGAGAGAACTGCAATAGGAGAACAGACAGCAGGGCTGTCAGGAGATGACTAATCATAATCCGTTAGACATTTGGGATTCAAATATACGAATTATTCATGAAAAAAAGCCGATAACACGCTTTCTCCGGACATGCGTTTTTGTCAACTGTCTATCTATCAATTAATTACAATTTTTCCTCCCAGCAAAAAAGCCAGGAGGAAAAATCACAAACGACTCATTTTGAACAACTTAGCGGAAACGCTACTTCAGCATGATGGAGCGAAGGTCGTCGATATCCTGCTGCGGCACGCCAATCTTCAGGAGGTACTTCACGATGCGTTCCTGATAGGTGCCGCTGTCGGTCTGGCTGAAAATGGTCTTGCGGATGGACTTGAAACTGTATGTGGTGCGGACGTGTCCGTAATACCAGTTTCCGTTATCGTCCTTGGACATGCACCAGTCCTTGGGCGAGAAATAGGTGAGTTCGTAGTCTTTGGCCATATCGCTCTCGCTCACGCCCAGGGCACCTTCCAGCAGGACGGCCAGGGTGGCGGTACGGTCACGGCCGGCGGCGCAGTGGAAGTATACGGGTTTGTTTTCCCGCAGGCGGGCCACTACCCAGCAGAACGTGTTCTTCACTTTCTCTGGATTATCCCGCACCATGTGGTTGTAGCCGCTGTCGAAGCCCGGGGCAAAGAAGTCCACACTGCTTCCCAGCGGGGAGCTGGAAGGGACGTCGGAGGCCTCGCGGAGGTCCACTTCGGCCCGGATACCCTCGGAGAGCATTTCCTTCTTGCCGGTACTGCTTGTACGGGAGCCGTGGATGGCGCCGCCGCGGTACAGCTTGCGGTACACCACGGTTTTTCCGCCCAGGCCCTTGTAGCCGCCCAGGTCCCGTCCGTTGCGCACATTGGGTTCGAAGAACACATGGTGCAGCAGGCCCCGGGTCTTGAAACTGCCGTCGGCCACCACGGCATTGTCGGAAGCGGTCACCTGCCAGTGATAGGTGGTACCGGGTACCAGGTTGGTGATGTCCTGCTTGCCCACGCCGGAGGAAAGGGAGTACTCCCGGCTCCAGTCCCCTTCCCATACGCGCAGTTTCTGGCTGCCGGAGGCCGATGCCGTCCAGGTGATGGTGTAGGTGGGCGGAATTTCAATGTTGTTTTCGCTGGGGCCTCCGCCAGGATAGCCGATTACGCTGGAGTACCAGTATTCCTGGTCCGTGTCCGGATTGTTGGTGCAGGGGTAGTTCACCTCTTCCATGTACTTCTGCACATACTGGTTGGTGGCCAGGAAGGCCTCTTCCCCGGGGCCGGCATTCGGGTCTGTCCAGCCCAGCAGCGGACCGGCAATGGCCTTGGACAGGGTCCAGTTGGCATCATCGGCCTCGATGTTCCAGTACATGGCGCCCAGCAGGCCCTTCTGCAACACATAGCCGGCCTTCAGGGCCACGGAGGCTTCGTCGTCGTAGGTGAGCACCATCTCCCCGCCGGCATTGGTGAGGTAAGGGACCTGCGCCGTGGCATCCCACATGCGGGTATAGCCTTCCAGCTTGATTTCGTTAAAATCCAGGTAGCCTTCGAATTCCTTTCCGTTCCCGTGGCCGTAGAAAGGGATTCCCAGCGTTAACTTATTATAGGGAACGCCGGCCTTGAAATGCAGTTCCACCGCCTCGTCGCAGCTGCGATAGGTCATGGACGATTTGTACAGCCCCGAATTGTGCTGCGGCGGATTTCCCATATCGTAGGACATGATGTTCACAAAATTCAGATACGGCGTCACACCCTTGAAATCGACGTATTTGGCACTGGAGGACGAAGCCATCGTAAGCAGTTTGTTCTCTCCCAGCATGACGCGCAGGTCTTTCACCAGCTGGGTGAAGTTTTCCGTATCTTTGGGCGAGGAGGAAATGCCCGCAGCGTCGCTGGTGGGATATTCCCAGTCCAGGTCTATACCGTCCAGACCGTATTTCCGGACCGCCGATGAGCAGTTTTTCACAAAATTGGCCCGGTGCTTTTCATCGGCCGCCATCTCGCTGAAATTGCCGGCGCCCCAACCACCGATGGACAGGAGGACCTTCAGGGAGGGATTCTGCTTCTTCAGGAGCATGATCTGCTGCAGACGGGACGGCGTCTGGATGTCCAGCGTTTCAAAGTCCGGCTTGATGTGCCCGAAGGCATAGCAGATATGCGTCAGGAGCGCAGGATCCGGCAGGGTCTTGTCCCAGTAGGTGGCATAGCCCACCACAATGGGCCCCTGGGGCGGATTGGCCATGGGGATGGTCTGCTGGCTACCCTGGCCGCTCTGGCCCTGGCCCTCCTGGCCCTGCTGGCTCTGCTGCCCTCCCTGCTGGCTTTGGCCGGGCTTGGTGGAAGGAGGCGTGATGATAAAACCTTCGGAAGGTTTCTCACAGGAAAAGAAGAGAGAAACTATGCAAAACAGGGTTAGTAAGCGCGTGTTCATCATAGGGTTAGTTTTCGTGTCGGTGCAAATGTATTCGTTTAAGGCCACCTTTTACGCGCAATTTGCGCAAGATTCTTCCCAATTTCATCACCGGCAGCCCAATTCCTTGGATTAATTCCACAAAAAGATTATCTTGCTCCGGTTAGCAATGCACTTATGAAAAGAATCCTGTTCTTCTTCCTGCTTCTGGGACCCCTGGCGCTGGCCCAGCCACAACAGCTTACAGTGAAAGAATTCCTGAAACTGTCCCGGCAAGACACCACCAGTTATTTGGTAAAAGGCGTGGTTTCCCGCGTCCGCAGCAGCACCAGCGGCAGTTTTTACCTGCAGGACCCTACCGGTACGCTGCTGGTATACGGCATCAAGGACCCGCAGCACCCGCAATACAGTTTCAAGCAGATAGACATCGTGAAGGGAGACACCGTCACGGTGCTGGGACGCTTCACCGTCTACGGAGACGCCACGCTGGAAATGAAGGACGGCCGCCTGGTAGCCAAGGCCGACGGACCGGACCACAACTTGTCTTTCTACGACCGCCTGGACCAGAAACCCGTGTTCAAGGGGAAAGAAGGGGATGAGGGCCTCGCCGCCTTCCGGCAATGGGTGCAGTCCCAACTGAAAAAAACGGGAGAACGGGGCACGGTAAAAGTGCGCTTCGTGGTGGGCCGGAACGGCGGTGTTCAGGAGGTGGAAGCCCTCCGCGGCGCATCTCCCGCTCTGCGGGAAGAAGCCGTGCGGGTGGTAAAATCGGCCCCCAAATGGAAACCCGGCAGGGCCGATGGCTCCCCGGTACGCATAACCTACACCATCGACGTCATCTTCTGAGCACAATTCTTTGCAGTTTCGGTTTTTTTAAGTACTTTTGCAGGCTGACTTTTCCGTAATGTCGGCTGGTTCCTTATACGTTAATCCATCCGGTGCGACTGGCCCGGAGCTAAAACAGTAAAGAGATATGCTCAGTATCTTCTACAAAGAAAACGGAAAAATTCTCCTCTCCCAGTCGGAGAAAGACTTCCTGAAGCTCAAACTGGAGGACACCGTCTGGATAGACCTTGTCCAGCCTACTGGTTCGGAAAAACGGGCCGTGGAAAAGTTCATGGGCACAGAGATCCAAAGCCGCGCACAGGCAGAGGAAATCGAATCATCGTCCCGTTATTTCGAAACGGACGACGCCATCTTCGCCAACACCAACTTCCTTACCCCGGGTCCGGAAGAATACGGGGAGCAGGCGGTGTCATTCACCATCGTGGACGACACCCTGGCCACCCTGCGCGAGGTACCGCTGCGCTCCTTCACGGAGCTCCAGCGCCGCCTGCAGGTGAATCCCCGGCAATACCCCTCCGGCTTCAGCGTCTTCGCCAGCATCCTGGACCAACGCGTAGACCTGGATGCAGACATGATCGAGCTCCTGTCCAAGGAAATCTCCCAGTACGCCAAGCAGATCAACGATCAGGAAGACATCGACCAGGAACTCCTCATCGACATTTCCCAGATGCAGGAAAACACCATGGTGGTCCGCGAAAACGTGGTGGATAAGCAGCGCCTCATCTCCAACCTCATGCGCTCCACCAAGGTTCCGCGCAGCCTGGAAAACCGCCTGAATGTCTTGCTGCAGGATATATCATCCCTGCTGAGCCACACCAATTTCTGCTTCGAGCGTCTGGAATACCTCCAGGACACCGTCGTGGGTCTCATCAACCTGGAGCAGAACAAAATCATGAAAATCCTGGCCGTGGTCAGCGTGTTCCTGATGCCGCCCACCCTCATCGCCGGTTTCTACGGCATGAACGTACGGCTTCCGATGATCAACGCCGACGACCCCAACGCCAACTTCTGGAACTGGATCATCATCCTGGCCCTCATGGCCCTGAGCTGCGTGCTGGTCTTCGTGCTCTTCCGCCGCAAAAAGCTCCTCTAGCCGCTTTTAGCAGTCCTCGTATTCGGTGGGGTCGAAGCCTTCCAGGGCTTCCCGCCGCTCGGTGCAGGTGCCGCACTTGCCGCAGTGCTTCTCTCCCCCCTTGTAGCAGGAGTAGGTAAGGGAGTAGTCCAGACCCAGGGCCTTCCCCCTCAGGGCGATATCGCGTTTGGTGATGTTGCAGTACGGGGACACCACCTGTACGCCATTGTAGGTGCCGGCTTTCGCGGCGGCGGCAAAGGCGTCGATGAACTCCGGGCGGCAGTCCGGGTAAATGGCATGGTCTCCGCTGTGGTTGGCCAGGAGTACGGTGTCCAGGTCGTAGCTTTCGGCCAGACCGGCAGCCACCGCCAGCATGATGCCGTTGCGGAAAGGGACCACCGTGGAGCGCATATTGTCATCGGCATAGGAGCCCTCGGGGATGTCTCCGCCGCCCAGAAGAAGGTCGCTCCGGAAGTACTGGCCGATAAACGCGAGCGGAATGACCAGATGCCGGATTCCCAGCCGTCGGCAATTCTCCCGCGCACAGGCGATTTCCCGGGCGTTGTGCTTTGAGCCATAGTCGAAGGTGACGGCCAGCGCAATGCTGTCCTTGTACTCGTACAGCAGCGTCGTGCTGTCCAGACCGCCGGAGTAAATCAGTAACGCGTTCATAAGTATTTGCGTGTCAACAAGTTCCAAAGATACGGAGGATATCGGCAACGGCGATGCGGGCCGATGCTACCGCCTCCACCACCGTCTTGGGCCCCAGGCAGAAATCGCCGGCCACCCAGACGTTGGAAAGGCCCTGCACCTGCTGGCCTTCGGAGATTTCCGGCCAGCCCCACTGGTTCATGACGGCGGGCGTTCCGGCAAAGAGCCCGAAATCCGGCTTTTCGCTGATGGCCGTCAGGAGCGTATCGCATTCCACGAAATGATCCGTGCCGTCGATGATGCGGGTAACCACGCGGCCGCCGTCCTCCGGCTGCACATTCTCGCAGTCGCGGAATACCACGCCGCCTTCCCGTACCTCTACCGGCGCCTGGAATACGCGGAACTGGACGCCATCGGCCTTGGCCTCTTCCACTTCCAGCGGATTGGCGGGCATGTTCTCGAAGGTTTTGCGGTAGTATACCCAGGTTTCCGCACCCTGGCGGATGGCCGTACGGCAGGCGTCCATGGCCACATTGCCGCCGCCGATCACAATCACCTTCCGGCCCAGGGCAAAGGCGGAAGGATCCTTCAGGAACGGCAGTGCCTGCACCGCCCGTTCCTCTCCGGGGATGCGGAGGGTGGCCGGTCTTTCGGCGCCGGCGCCCAGAAGGACGGCGTCGTAAGTATCTGACAGCGAGGCCAGTGTAATGTCTTTCCCCACCTCTATGCCGCCGTGGAACTCGATGCCCGCCTGCTGGAACATCTGCTCAAAGGCATCGCAGTATTTCTTGTCCAGGCGGAAGGCGGGAATGCCATAGCGAAGCACGCCGCCCATACGGGGGTTGGCATCGTATAAAACCACATCGGCCCCGGCTTCGTACAGCCACACGGCGGCGGAGAGGCCCACGGGACCGGCGCCCACCAGGGCGATGCGCTTTCCGGAGAGTTCCGAACTTCTGCGCTGCAGCCGATGATGGAAAAGATAGGCCCCGGAAATTTCCTGCTCGATCTCATACCACCGTACGGGCACTTTTTTTACATTGAGCACGCAGTGGCCATAGCAGAACTGTTTCCAGTCACACACCAGCGAGGTAACCGCGCTGAGCGGATTGTTCCGGAACAGGAGTTCTCCGGCTTCTTCCAGTTTGCCTTGCCGATAAAGCAGCATGGCTTCCGGCACGGGCGTATGCACAGGACAGCCGTCCAGGGCACATTTGGGTTTCTTGCACAATAAGCAGCGTAAAGCTTCGGTGTTATTCATGGTTTGAAGGTTTGTCGGTTCAGGATGGAGCGGCCCAGGGTAAGGGAATCGGCATATTCCAGGTCGTCGCCGAAGCCCAGTCCCCTGGCCAGCGACGTGATGCGGATGCCGCTTTCCTCAATTTGCCGATAGATGTAAAAGGCGGTGGTCTCCCCCTCTACGTCGCCGCTCAGGGCCAGGATGACCTCTGCCTCCGAGGCGTCGGGGAAGGCTTTCACGCGGCCGGCCAGTTCCCGAATATGGAGGTCTGACGGCCCTACGCCGGCGATGGGCGAAATGATGCCCCCGAGCACATGGTACACACCGTGATACTGCCCGGTGGCCTCGATGCTCATGACATCCCGCACGCTCTCTACCACGCAGATTTGCGCATGGTTGCGCTTGGGGTCCTGGCAGATGGAGCAGTAATCCTGGTCCGAAATCATCTGGCAGCACTTGCAGTAGCGCACGTTGTCCCTTAAGTCGTTGATGGCCGCGGTGAAATGGTGCACATTCTCCGAGGGCTGCTTCAAAAGATGCAGCGCCAGGCGCAGGGCACTCCGCCGGCCCACGCCAGGGAGCGAACTGATGGCCTCCACCGCTTCTGTCAGGAGGGCCGACGGATAATTCTCTTTATAGGCCATTGCACGGATCAATCAGGCAAATTTACGTATTTTCCGTGCTTTTTCCAATGGAACCACCCATAGACTGCACTGCCGATGTAAACCAGGTACAGCACCGCCATCCAATACTGCCCGGTGCCCAGGCAGAGGGCCGTGGTGAGGATATCGGCGGCAATCCAGATAAACCACTGTTCCAGATAGCTTTGCGCGAGCCACCACGTGCCGATGGCGCTCAGGGTGACGGCCACGGCGTCCAGCAGCGGAGCCGGGTCTCCGGTGGCCCGGAGAACGGGCGTGAGTACCGCCGTTCCGGCGAGGAGCAAGGCCGCGCTGAGCGCATAGACTCCGGCAGGAATGCCCTTCAGATGAATCTGGCCCTCCCCCACCGCTTCGCTGGCCTTTTTCCACTGGATCAGGCCCACTACCGACATCCCTACATAATAGATATTCAGGCCCATGGAGGCCCACACATGGGTAACGGCAAACTCGAAGGCGCACGCCGCCCCCGTGAAGATGCCCAGCACCCACATGGCATTCTTTTGCAGGATCTCCAGCACCACATACGCGATGCCGGTGACCATGGCAAAGACCTCGATGGCCTGGATAATCTGGTCCAACTATCGGACTTCGATGAGTTCCACCACGAATTTGAGGGCGCTGCACGGCGGGATGCCGCGGGTGCCGCTTTCTCCGTAGGCCAGGTGGTACGGCAGGTACAGTTCGTACTTGGCCCCTTCGCTCATGAGCTGCAGGCCTTCCGTCCAGCCCTTGATAACCTGGTTCAGGCCGAATTCGATGGGTTCTCCGCGCTTGTAGGAGCTGTCAAAGACGGTTCCGTCCGGGAAAGTGCCCTCGTAGTGGCAGTACACTTTGTCCGTGGCCTTGGGCTTGCGGCCGGTACCTTCCTTGATCACCTTATACATCAGTCCGCTGCCGGTGGCTTTCACCTGAGGGTCTTTGGCCATCTGGGCCAGGAACTTCTCTCCTTCTTCCTTGGCGGCGGCGCCGGCTGCGGCAGCCCGTTCGGAGGTTTCCTCCTCCAGCTCCTTATAGAAGGCCTCCAGGGCCTCGCCGGCCTCTTCCAGGCTCATGGCGGGCTGTGCGCCCGTGAGCATATCCTTCAGGCCCTGAAGGAAGTCATTGACATTTGCCACGCGAATTCCCTGCTGGTAGAAGCTGGAAGCCACGCTCATTCCGAATGCATACGATTCTTTGTCCATATTTTACAGTTACTGATTCTTATTCAGAAACAAAAAGAGGGAAGCGTTTCCGCTTCCCTCGTGAGCCACTCATCAGGCTCGAACTGACGACCTGCGCGTTACGAATGCGCTGCTCTACCGACTGAGCTAAAGTGGCCTGAACCGATTGTAATGAACCGGGACTGCAAATATACAAACATTTTTTGTATTTTTGCAACAAATTCTGAATTATGAGGTCTGATATTATCATTATCGGGGGTGGAGCCGCAGGGCTCGTGGCGGCCGTAGGCGCCGCCCAGGTGCTGGCAAAAAGTGAACAGGGCGGTACGGTTACCGTTTTGGAAAAGATGCCCAAAGCGGGCCGAAAGGTCATGATTACCGGCAAGGGCCGGTGCAATTTCACCAACGTCAAGGACTGGGGAGACTTCAGCGCCCACATCCGCACAGACCAGAATTTCGTGAGCCCGGCCTGGCACAACCTAACCCCGGAGGGGGTGATAGACCTGCTCCGGCAAAGCGGACTGCGTTCCGTGGTAGAACGCGGAGACCGGGCCTTTCCGGAAAGCCACATGGCCGGCGACGTAGTGGACACCCTGCTCAGGGCCTGCACCCTCGCCGGTGTGAAAGTGGTGACGGACTGCGAAGTCAAGACCATCGACACAACCCCCCGTGGCTTTAGCCTGGACTGCGTGCAGACCACCCGCAAACAGGTGCGTATCCCCGTGGAGGATCCCCGCAAGCTCCGGCCGGGAAAACCCGCCCCCACCCGGGAAGAAATCACCATCGAACCGGTGGAATACAACTGCCGCAAGCTCATCATCGCCACTGGCGGCCTGTCCTATCCCGGCACCGGCAGCACCGGCGACGGCTATATGTGGGCCGAGGAACTGGGCCACAGCGTAGAAAGCTGCTACCCTTCCCTCACCGCCCTGGTTCCGGCCGGCTACAAGGAGGCTACACCTCTGTCCGGAGAAATCCGGCAGGCTTTCCGCGGCCGCACCGTATACGGAAAAACCAAGGAACGCAAGATTGCCCCGCTGCCGCAGTGGTATCCCCATTTTGAAAAACACATCGAGCGCGTGATGCCCCTGACAGACCTGGGCGAACTGTTTAACGGCAACAATCTGGACAACGTACAGTTAACCCTGAGCGTGAACGGCCAGCAGGTACAGCAGGAGTTCGGCGACATAGAATTTACGGACGGCGGTCTGGAAGGTCCCCTGGGCTTCATGGTCAGCCGCCGGGCCGTCAAGGCCCTGAACGACGGCCAGAAAGTGATGGTGTCCCTGGACCTGAAACCGGCCGTGGAACTGGAAAAACTGGATGCCGATGTACACGCCAAATGGGAGGAGATTATCCACGATGAGCGTTCCAAGGGCCAGAGTTTCCAGCGCCTGTTCCGCATCATGCTGGGTAAATTCATTCCCTGGAACATCACCCTGGCCTTCCTGAAGACCAACCCGAAAGTGAGTGTAGATACTCTGGCCGCCACCTTGAAGGACTGGCGTCTGGACATCGCCGGTTTCGTGGGCTTCGAGCGCTGCGTCATCACCGCCGGCGGCATCTCCACCGCCGAAATCACCGCCAAAACCCTGGAATCCAAGAAACAGCCCGGCCTGTACTTTGCCGGTGAAGTGCTGGATATGGATGCCGACACCGGCGGTTACAATCTGCAACTGGCCTTCTGCACCGGCTACATGGCCGGTGAATCGGCCGCCAAGGCCCTGGCCTAACGGATTCCCAGCAGTTTATGGGTTTGAAGGGACAGGCGCCAGCGGGGATGCGCCTGGATATAGGCAATAGCCTGCGCCGTATTCATGTTGCCGCCCTCGTCGCAGGGCTGCAGGAAATGCCAGGTGGCCGGAAACGATTCCCAGGCCTCCGGTTCCACGCCCGGAGCCAGCACCAGTTTCACTTCCTGCGCCCGTTCCAGCACCACGGTCCCGCTGCCCTGCAAACCGGCTACCCGGTCTTTGGGGCTGAGCGTAATCCAATCTATACCAGGAGGTAACGGACGCGTTCCGTTGGTTTCCAGGTGCAAGGTGAATCCCGCTTGGTGGAGGGCCGAAACCAGGGCCTCGTCCACCTGCAGGGCCGGTTCCCCGCCGGTCAGGCATACACGCCGGCAGGCTCCGCCGGCAGAAAGAGCGGCGGCCACTATCTCATCGGCCTCCATTTCCCGAAAGGCGCCGTGGTCCGTGTCGCAGAAAGGGCACTTCAGATTGCACCCGCTCAGCCGCACGAACACCATGGGCGTTCCCGTCCAGAAGCCCTCTCCCTGAAGGGAATAGAAGATTTCGTTTACCCGGTAAGACTTACCGTTCATACGCCGCCATGTTCATTTCGCTTTCCCAAACCTCTACTTTGTAGGCATTCTCCACGTGGTCGCAGATCCAGCGGGCAATGTTTTCGGCGGTGGGATTGAAATCGAAGACCTCGTTCAGGTTCTTGTGGTCCAGGGCAGAGCTGATGTCCTTCTTGATGTGGGTGAAATCCGTGACCATGCCGTCGGCATTCAGGGTTTCGCTCCTGCAGTAGATTTTCACTATCCAGTTGTGCCCGTGCAGGGCCTCGCACTTGCTCTCGTACGAGAGGTTCAGGGCGTGGGCCGACGAGATTTCCAGGCGTTTACAGACGTAGTACATGACTGATGCTTTTTGGATGGCAAAGATAATAAATTATTGCAATTCCACCTGGCGTTTCCGGACGGCGTTTTTCAGGGCCGATGCCGCCCGCACCTTGCGGATGGTGCCCTCGGAGGCGCGGAACAGGTTCATCTGCTCTTTCATCTGGTCCGGAGTGTACAGCGGATACAGTTTGGCGATTTCCCGCGCAAAGAGGTCCAGCCGGTCTCCCACGCCAATGGGATAATTGTCCTCGCCGTAGTAGTATTCTGTCCAGCGGAGTACTTCCAGGCGGTCCAGGAGCCGTTTTTCTACGGAAACGGGATCCTGGGAAACGGGCGGTGCAATCCACTCCAGCTTTTCCAGCCACACATTGTGGATGGGTTTCTCCTGGGCCGATGCCAGGATGGTGGGAATGGGATTCAGGCTGCCGTCCGGACGGAAGACGGCCCGCTCCCGGAGTTTCTCCGTGCGGAACACGAAGCTGGAAAGCGGCACGGGACGGGCCTCCACCAGGGCCCACTTGAAGAACCTGGCCGCCTTCATCCGGCAGGGGAAGGCCTTTCCCGCCGACAGGTTCACATGGAAGACATCGTAATTCTTGTGCCAGCGGGCGGCCCGGAGCACACGTCCCACGAAGTGCTTGTCCGGCACGGCGCCGGGCTCCAGGAAGCAGACCAGAGGCTCCTGGACCTCGTTGAGGCCGCCGTATACCACCTGCAGCTGGGCTTCGTACTCCGACAGCCACTCCGCTCCTTGGGGGATATACACCTTAAACTCCTTGTTTCGCTGGAAGGAGAGCGATGCCACCAGCTTTTCGTCAAATTTCTCTAACAGGACAGCTAACATATCTTATGCACGTTTTAACCAGGTTTTTCTGCCCAGGCGCAGCAGGAAGATGAAGCCGCGGAAGCTCAGTTCCACCGCCATGCAGATCCAGAAGCCCACCAGGCCGAACTTCCGGGTGAGGAAGATGGCCGGGAGGATGCGCACCAGCCACATGGAGCCGAAATTCATGATGCTGGGCCAGCGGGTGTCTCCGGCGCCCACGAAAGCGCCATAGGCCACGATGGAGGCGGCATAACCCACCTCTGCGAAGGCCTCGATCCGGAGCACGCGGGCTCCCAGGCCGATGACTTCCGCGTCCGGGGACAGCCAGCCCATCATCACGGGCGCAAAAATATACATCAGGATGGCCAGGAAGCCCATGATGCCCATTCCCAGGCCGGTAGTAATCCAGGCCAGGCGGTTGGCCAGGGGCTTGCGGCCGGCGCCGATGGACTGCCCCACCAGGGTGGTGGAAGCATCCGCAATGCCATAGCCGGGCATATAGCAGAAACTCTCTGCGGTGATGGCGAAGGAGTTGGCGGCGATGGCGATGGTACCCAGCGGAGCCACGATGACGGTGGCCGCGATGTAAGCCCCACGCATGAGCACGTTCTGCAGCGCCATGGGACCGCTGATATCCAGGGCCTTGAGCAAAATGGGCTTGGAAGGCGTGAAACGCCCCCTTTCCTGCGTGAGCCGGAGTTCCGGGCTGCGGAAGGCCAGGAAAGAGAACATGGCCAGGCCGGTAATGACCTCTGCCAGGCCGCTCCCCACCGCCGCGCCCACCACGCCCAGGTCCAGCACATAGATAAAGAGGTAGTTGAACGCCACGTCCATCACGCACATGCCGATGCTCAGAACACTGGGAACCAGCATGTTGCCGCTGGCCTGCAGCATGGCCGCACACATCCAGTCCAGGATCATGGCCGGCATGAACAGCGACATGATCAGGAAATACTTTCCTGCATCGGGGGCGATGTCCGGCCCGCCGCCCAGCCAGTAGGGCAGACCGTGGGAAACCGCCGCCCCGCACAGGCCCAGGAAAGTGCTGAATGCCAGCCCGCAGAACAGGCCCTGCCGCAGTACTTCCCGGGCGCCCCGGAAGTCGTTGGCGCCGATGCAGTGTGCCACCTGCACGGAAAAACCGCTGCTGCAGGCCATCCCGAAGCCGCCCAGCAGCCACAGGCAGGTGGACACCAGGCCGATGGAAGCCCCGGCCGCCGCGCCCAGATGCCCCACCATGGACGTGTCTATGTACTGCATCATGACGGAAGACAGCTGGGCCAGGATGGCCGGGTAGCTGAGCATCAGGCACAGCTTTATCTGCTGTCCCGTAGTCAGGGTGCCTCCGTTCCGGATGCTGCCCAGCAATATGTCCTTGGTTCCGGCCATATTGTGCAAAGATACGCAAAAAAACGCTGTTCTCCCCCACATTCCTTGACGGAAAATGAAAAAGAATTCGTATTTTTGGCCATGCAAGTTGCGAAGACAAACGCAGCGCGGCTGCTGGACGCCGCCTCCATCCCCTACAGCCTGGTTCCCTACCAGGTGGACGAGGAGCATCTGGAGGCGTCGCACGTGGCCGCCCAGCTGGGAGAAGACCTGGACCGGGTATTCAAGACCCTGGTCCTGCGCGGGGACAGGAACGGTCTGTTCGTGTGCGTGGTCCCCGGCTCCATGGAAGTGGACCTGAAAGTGGCGGCCCGCATCAGCGGCAACAAGAGCTGCGCCATGATCCACGTGAAGGAGCTGCTGCCGCTCACCGGCTATATCCGCGGCGGGTGCAGCCCCATCGGCATGAAGAAACCCTTTCCCACCTTCATCCACGAAAGCGCCCTGCTGTGGGACAGCATCTACGTGAGCGCCGGCGTGCGCGGCCTGCAGATTTGCATCGCACCCCAGGCCCTGATCGATTTCGTGGGGGCGGGCCTGTATCCGCTGTAAGACATGACACCGCAGGAAGTACTGAAGACATATTGGGGCTATGACAGCTTCCGTCCCATGCAGGAGCGCATCATCCAAAGTGCGCTGGAGGGCCGTGACGTCCTGGCCATCCTGCCCACGGGCGGCGGCAAGTCCGTCTGTTTCCAGGTGCCCGCCCTGATGAAGGACGGCATTGCCCTGGTCATCACCCCGCTCATCGCCCTCATGAAAGACCAGGTGCAGAACCTGCAGGCAAGGGGCATCCGCGCCATGGCCATCCACACCGGCATGGGCCGGCGGGAAGTGGACCTGGCCCTGAACAATGCCGCCTACGGAGACTATAAGTTTCTGTATTTGAGTCCGGAACGGCTTCAAACCCAGTTGTTCCAGTCCTACCTGAGCGTCCTCAACGTGTCCTATATCGTGGTGGACGAGGCCCACTGCATTTCCCAGTGGGGCTACGACTTCCGTCCCAGCTATCTGGAAATCGGGCAGCTGAGAAAACGTCTGGACGCACCCGTGTTGGCCCTCACCGCCACGGCCACCCCGCTGGTGGCCCGGGACATCATGGAACGGCTGGCGTTCCGGGAGCCCAACGTGCTGCAGTCCGGGTTCGAGCGGCCCAACCTGAGTTACATCGTACGCAAGGCCCAGGACAAACTGGGCCAGATCAAAGCCGTCTGCGACGGCGTGCCGGGCAGCGGAATCGTGTATGTGCGCAGCCGGGCCCGGGCCCAGGAACTGTCGGAGGCGCTGAAGGCCCAGGGCGTATCGGCCTCCTTCTACCACGCCGGCTTGGGGGCGCAGACCCGCGCCGACCGCCAGGAGGACTGGAAGCAAGGCCGGAGCCGCGTCATGGTGTGCACCAACGCCTTCGGAATGGGCATCGACAAGCCCGACGTCCGTTTTGTCATCCATGCCGATGTCCCCGAAAGCCCGGAAGCCTATTTCCAGGAGGCGGGACGCGCCGGCCGCGACGGGCTTCCCTCCTACGCCGTACTCCTGTGGAACGGCACGGACCGGCAGCGCCTGAAGCAGATAGAGGAAGTCTCCTTCCCTTCCCTGGAGTTCATCGCCGACATCTACCAGAAGATGCACATCTTCTTCGAGATTCCCTATGAGGCCGGCATCGGCCGCATGCTCAAACTGGACCTGGAGGCCTTCTGCCGGCAGTTCAGGCTGCAACGCTCGCCCACCTACTATGCCATCAAGTACATCGAGCGCGAAGGGCACTGGACCCTGGCCGAGGACATGGACATCCAAACCCGCGTCCAGATAGAAGTGGACCGCCAGTCCCTGTACAGCACGGATTTGCCGGACCCGGCCATGCCCCTGGTCCTGGAAACCCTCATGCGCCTGTACACGGGCGTGTTCTCCTTCGCCACGGCCATCGACGAAGAGGCCGTGGCGCGCCGCTGCGGGGTAAGCGTCCCCATGCTGCGCCAGCTGCTGTACAACCTGAGCATCAACCACATCATCCGTTATATTCCCGCCGACCACGCCACCGTGCTCTATCTGCATCATGGCCGGCTGGAGCCCGGGAATGTGCAGCTGAGCCCCCAGCGCTACAAGATGCTCCGGAGCACCTTCCGGGAGCGCGTCCAGACCATGCTGGACTATGTGGAGGAGGAAGACCAGTGCCGCAGCCAGTTCCTGCTGGCCTATTTCGGCCAGCGGGAAAGTGCCCTGTGCGGCAAATGCGACCTCTGCCGCAGCGGTGCTGCCAGGCCCGCCGACCTGGGGCAGCAGATACGGCAGTGGATAGAGGCCCGCGGGGGATCCTATACGCTGAAGGAACTGCGCGCCGCCTTCGGGACGGCCGACGACCATTTCCTGGAAGTGCTGCGGGAACTGATCGACCGCGGCGACGTTCCCCCGTATTCCTTATAAGGTAAGCAGCGGAGAAGCCACTCCGCGCCGCAGGACCCGAAGGGCGATGGCCCCGGGCCCTACGCCGGCCTCGTCCAGCGCCGCCCGGGCACTGGCATAGGCCAGTTCCGGCGTGTTGTTGTTGCCGCTCAGATGGCACAGGAAGATGTTCCTGAGGCCCGGGTGCAGGAACTGCTGGATAGCCTGGGCGCAGGCGTCGTTGGACAGGTGCCCGATCCCATGGGAGATGCGGTCCTTGAGCACCTGCGGATAGTCGCCGCCCAGGAGCATCTCCAGGTCGTAGTTGGATTCCACCACCACGGTAGTGGCCAGGGAGGCCCATTCCAGGGCCTGGGGCGTAGTATGGCCCAGGTCTGTCATCAGGACGAAGAGTTCTTCCCCGCAGCGGATGGCAAAGCCTACGCACTGGGTGGCATCGTGCGGAACCACAAAGTACTGTACGTCAAAATCTTCCGTAACGGGATTCCAGATGTCGGCCTGCAGGTCCTGCCGGCAGGGACCTATCCAGTCGCGGGTGAAAGGATGCCTGAGCAGGGCCTCGTGCAGGGTGGGTGTGGTCCAGACGGGCAGGGTGAGCCGCTTGCAGAAGGAGCCCAGGGAGCGGATGTGGTCTCCGTGGTCGTGGGTGACCAGGATGGCCGACAGGTGGTCAAAACCCAGGTGCAGGGCTTCCAGCTCTTTCTTGACCCGCCGAATGCCCACGCCGGCGTCTATCAGGATGCCGGAGCGGGGCCCCAGCAGAAGATAGCAGTTTCCGCAGCTGCCGCTGGAAAAACTCACGAAACGCATCATAGCTGGTTCTCCTTGTCGCAGTAGCGGGGAATGACGCCGTAGGCTTCCTCCACGCCCAGTTCCCCGGCGCGGGACAGGTCTATGCAGCCCTTTTCCTTGTCTTTCAGATAGATGAGCACCAGACCCCGGTTGAAGTAGGCGCTGCCCATCCAGGGATACAGCCGGATGGCCTTGTCGTAGCTTTCGATGGCCTGGACGAAGCGGGAACTGAGGCAGTACAGGTTGCCCAGGTTAAACTGGATATAGGGCAGCGACGGCAGGATCTGTGCAGCGGCCTCCATGTCCTCCAGGGCCTCGGAGTAGTCGTACTCCCGGGTAACCTGCTCCCGTACCCGGGCGCGGGTGTTTCCCTTGTCGTCCATGGTCAGGGTTTGCAGATTGGATTCGAACGAGGCGATGAAATCGATCATCTCGGCCCGCAGGACACCCCGGTTCATCAGGTAGAACGCCTTGTAGTAGGCCGAATAAGGGTTTTCCTCGGTCCCGTCCACGGCATCGGAGAAATGCTGCAGCGCCTGCGAATACTGCTTCAGGCCCATGTCCTGCAGTCCCTGGAAGAAGGGGGCCTCCACCGTCTGCGAAAGCTGGGCCGATGTCACCGGCAGCTCGGGAGCGCCTTCGGTGACGGCGACGGGAAGCGGAGCCGCGGCCAGGAAGCCGTCCAGCAGACGGTTTTCGTAGCGGTGCTCCAGGGCGTAGTTGCCCACCGTCTCCCGCTCTGAGGTGACGGCGAAGCGGTACAGCGGCTTCAGCTTGATGTCTACGTCGCGGTGGCGCAGCATCTCGTTCTCGAAGCTGCCGCTGCGGGCAAAGTCGGCGTCCAGGGCCAGCAGGCCGCTGTATTTGCGCGTGGTATCGGAGAAGTCGGCGCCGCCGGCGGTGGCCTTCTCGTATTCCGTCACCTTGGCACGGGCGGTCCGGTAATCTTCCCGGGAAGCGCGGGTCATGCCCATCTGCAGTTCCACGTAGGCCCGGTTCATATAGGCCTTGGCAAAGTCCGGATACAGTTCGATGGCTTTGTTGTAATCTGCCAGGGCGTCGTCCCAGCGCTGCATTTCGATAAAGAAGCCCGCCCGGTTGAAATAGGCCAGCACATTGCCGGGGTTGATGGCGATGACGCGGTCCATGTCGGAGAGGGCGCCCTCGTAGTCTCCCACCTGTGCCTGCAGCAAAGAGCGGTTATACAGGGTGAGGGCGTTGCCCGGTTCGTATTTGAGTACAGTGTTCAGGTCCCGCATGGCCTCCTGCAACTGCCCGGATTCCGAGCGCACCAGCGCCCGCTGGAAATAGGCCAGCGTGAGGGTGGAATCCAGTTCGATGGCCTTGTCCAGGTCCTGCAAAGCCTCCGGGAACTGCTTCCGGGCGGCCTTCAGGGTGCCGCGGCGGATGTAGCCTTCCGGCTCGAAGCGGTCCAGTTTGATGGCCCGGTTATAGTCTTCCAGCGCCTTGGTGGAGTCTCCCAGGTAAAGATAAGAAGCGCCTCGGTTCAGGTAGGAAGAAGGATCCTTGGGCTCCTGGCGGATGTATTTGTCGAAATCGGCCACGGCCCTCTCGAACTGCCGGCTCAGGAAATAGGTGACCCCGCGGGTAAAGTACAGCCCGGACGAGCCCGGGCGCAGTTCGATGGCCCGTTTCAGGTCATTCAGGGCATTGTCGTAATGGCCCGAACGGCTCTCCGTAATGGCACGGTAATGGTAACCGGAAGTGAAAACGGGGTTCAGCCGTACGGCCGTGGAGAAATCGGCCTTGGCGCCCCGGATATCCCCCAGGTTATACTTGGCGATGCCCCGGTAGAAAAAAGTCCAATAATCCGTGGAGTCCAGCTGTGCCAGGACATTGAAATTGGCCACGGCTTCGCTCAGACGCCCTTCCTGCAGGGCCGTGCGCCCGCGGAAAGAGAAAACGTCTTTGTCATACTGGGCGTGGGCGCCGAGGGGCAGCAGCACGGCCAGGGAGAAAAGGATGCGGCGAAGGTGGTTTTTCATCAAAAAAATTTCCATTTCAGCCACGAAATAGCTAATTTCGCGCCAAATGACAAAGTTAATAAAAATTATTATCATATCCTTGCTGGCCTGCGTGCCGGCGGGGGCGCAGGGGGTCCGGTATACCATCAGTCCCGTGAACGCGGACCAGGTGCTGGACAAAGCGCAGATCCAGGCCGATGTAGAATATCTTTGCAACCCGTCCCTGGGCGGACGCGCCACCGCCACGGAAGGCGGCCGGGCGGCGGCCTCCTGGCTGGAAGGAAATTTCCGGGTACTGGGCCTGCAGCCGCTGAGCGGGGCCTGGCTGCACGGTTTTTCCACCCCGGACGGCCTGGCCCGCAACGTGATGGGACTCATTCCCGGCAGCGCTTTCCCCTCCCGTTACATCATCCTGATGGCCCACTACGACAACCTGGGGACGCTCAACGGCACCTTCTATCCCGGGGCCGACAGCAACGCTTCGGGCGTGGCGGCCCTCCTGCAACTGGCCCGGATGGTTACGCACATGAACACCTGCCGGAAAATCTATCGGCACGGGCTCATCGTCGTAGCCCTGGATGCCAAGGAGAAGAACCAGGCCGGCGCCGTGGAGCTGTGGCGCCAGATTTCCTCCGGCAAACTCCTGGATCCGGTTTCGGGACAGCCCGTCACCCCGTCCCAGATTTCCCTGGTAGTGAACCTGGACCAGCTGGGCGCTACGCTGGCTCCCCTCACGAAAGACCATCCCCGCTATCTGATGATGTTGTCGGAGGCCTCCACCGGCCGTCAGGGCACCCTGCAGAACGTCAATAAACTTGCCGGCTTCGGCCTGGAGCTCGCTTTCGACTATTACGGCAGCAAGGACTTCACCCGGCTTTTCTACCGGCGCATCTGCGACCAGCGCGTATTCCTGGAAAACGGCATTCCCGCCGTCATGTTCACTTCCGGCATCACCCTCCTGAACAACAAGCCCGCAGACGTTCCCTCGTCGCTGGACTACGACGTGCTCAAAGACCGCACCCGCCTCATTTTCTACTGGTTAGACAGCGTCCTGTAGGTGTATTTCGGCAAAAAGTAGTATCTTTGTAAGATATGCTTAAAGAATTCTCCAAACTCATGAGGCAATACGCCTCTCCCTATAAAGGGCACATGACGGGCGCGGTGGTCCTGAACATCCTGAGCGCGGTGTTCAACATCTTCTCCTTCGCCGTCCTGGTGCCCCTGCTGCAAATCCTGTTCAAGGTGAACGACACCGTATACGAATTCATTCCCTGGGGCAGTGAAGGCACGTTCAAGGACATCCTCATCAACAATTTCTACTATTACGTGGCCCATTTCGCCGCCACGCACGGGGCCGCCAACACGCTCATGGCCCTCGCCGGAGTGATGATTGTGTTCACCGCCCTCAAGACCAGCTGCTACTTCGGCTCCAACGCCATCATGATTCCCATCTCCACGGGCATCGTGAAAGAAATCCGCTGCCGCATCTACAACAAGATCCTGCAGCTTCCCATCGGCTTTTTTACGGAAGAGCGCAAAGGCGACATCATCGCCCGCATCAGCGGAGACGTCTCGGAGGTGGAGAATTCCATCATCGCCAGCCTGTCGCTCCTGATCAAAGACCCCATCCTCATTGTCATCTACTTCGGCTTCCTCATCTACCTGAGCCCGGAAATGATGGTGTTCACCCTGGTGTTCGCGCCGGCGTTCGTGTGGGTGATGGGCCTTATCGGCAAGCAGCTCAAGCGCAGCTCCCTGGAGGCGCAGGCCCTCTGGTCCGACACCATGAGCCAGGTGGACGAGACGCTGGGCGGCCTGCGGGTAGTCAAAGCCTTCAATGCGGAAAAGAAAATGCGCAGCCGCTTCCACGAAATCACCGACCGGATGCGCCGCAAGATTGCCCGCGTGAGCACCCGGCAGGCCCTGGCCCACCCCGTGAGCGAATTCCTGGGCACCGTCATGCTCATGATCGTGCTGTGCGTGGGCGGCGCCATGATCATCGGCGGGAAAAGCCTCATGGGCTCCGGCAAATTCATCGACGCACCCACTTTCATCTTCTTCCTGGTCATCCTGTATTCGGTCATCGAGCCCATCAAGGAACTGTCAAAAGCCACCTACAGCGTACGCAAGGGCCTGGCGTCCATGGAACGCATCAACAAAATCCTGGAGGCCCGGAATCCCATCCAGGATCCGGAGCAGCCGCAAGCGCTCACGGCGTTCCGGGAGAGCATCCGCTTCAACGACGTCTGCTTCAGCTACGAAAACGGGAAGCAGGTGCTCAGCCACATCGACCTGGAAATTCCCCGCGGCCGCATGATTGCCATCGTGGGAGAATCCGGAGCCGGGAAATCTACCCTGGTAGACCTCATCCCCCGCTTCTGGGATGTCACTTCCGGCAGCATCACCCTGGACGGGAAAGACCTCCGGGACGTGGCGGTCAAGGACCTCCGGGCCCTGATGGGCAATGTGAATCAGGACCCTATCCTGTTCAACGACACCATTTTCAACAACATCGCCTTCGGCGTGGAAAACGCCACCCTGGAGCAGGTGGTGGCAGCGGCCAAGATTGCCAATGCCCACGAGTTCATCATGGAGAAAGAAGAAGGCTACCAGACCAATATCGGAGACCGCGGGGCCAAACTCTCGGGCGGGCAGCGCCAGCGCCTGTCCATCGCCCGCGCCATCCTGAAGAACCCGCCCATCCTCATCCTGGACGAGGCCACGGCCAGCCTGGACACCGAGAGCGAGCGCATGGTGCAGGACGCCCTGGACCGCCTCATGTCCAGCCGCACCACCATCGCCATCGCCCATCGGCTTTCCACCATCAAGAATGCCGATGAGATTATCGTGATGCACGAAGGCCGCATCGTGGAGCGCGGCCGCCACGAGGAACTGATTGCCCTGGGCGGCTATTACAAGAAACTGAACGACATGCAGTCGCTATGACCCAAGGCAAGAGAATCGCTTTCAGGATCCTGTTTTTCCTGTATGTCGCCGCCGTGCTGCTGCTGTGCTTCGGCCGCTTTGACAATGCTCCCTCCGTGGCAAAGACCCTCCTGGGCATTCCCACGGACAAGGTCGTGCATTTTGTCATGTTTTTCCCCTTCCCCATCCTGGCGTTCCTGGCCTTCGACCAGTTCACGGACAGCATCAAATCCAGTCTGCTCTTTACCGGTGCCACTTTCTTAGTAGGCATCCTGCTGGCCCTGGGAACGGAATGGGGCCAGGCCCACCTTACCCGGTACCGGAGCGGAGACGCCTGGGACTTGCTGGCCGACACCATCGCCCTCACCATCAGTTCCTTAATCGTTCTCTTCCGGGACATCTACAAACAGAAAAGATGAAGCGAAGCCTCCTCCTTTCCCTGATACTGGCCATCCTCACAAGCCTTCCGCTTGCCGCACAGGGGCCCCGCGCCCGCGACTTCCGCGCCGCCTCCGATTCCCTTCAGCAGCGCCTGCTGCGCAAAACCGGTGTCAAAAGCGCCTTCAAGCTGGATCGGGTGGTATCCCGGGGGAAGGTGCTGGACTTCTATTTTTCGCAGAATGCATCGGCATTCCCTTTCCGGCAGGGAGACGATGCCTGGTTCCGGGAACAGCTCCAGACGCTGGCCCAGGACAAGTTGAAAGGCTATGAACTGGGGCACATCTACGCCGGTAAACAATTGCTGGAAGAACTGCCCATGCCCGCGCTGGGCAACAACGGCAAGCCCCTTTCCAACAGCCTCCGCGTAGACGATCCCCGCCGGCAGGGCGCCCCGCTGGTGCAGGGAAAGGATATCTGGCCCAAGGGACTGAGCGGGCGGCACATTGCGCTCTGGCAGAGCCACGGCTATTATTGGGAGCAGGAAAACGACCGCTGGGAATGGCAGCGCTCGCCCAACAACCGCACCGTGGAGGACATCTATACCCAGAGTTACGTACTGCCTTTCCTGATGCCCATGCTGGAGCATGCCGGCGCCGTGGTCATCTGTCCCCGGGAGCGGGATCCCCAGCCCTACGAAGTGGTGTGCGACAACGACGAGGCCTTCCCCGGGCAGCGCAAAGGCCTCCTTCGCCGGAAAGGTCAATACCTGGAAAACGGGCGCTGGAGCAGCGCCGGGACCGGTTTTGCCGATGCCCGTGAGGTGTACCGGGGTCAGGAGAATCCCTTCACGATGGGGACGGCCCGCCAGGCGGAAACCGTCACGGACGGAGACCCCAGGGCGGTTGCCCAGTGGCGGCCCGATATCCCCGAAAAAGGCGAATATGCCGTATACGTATCTTACAAGACGCTGAAAAACAGCACCGACGACGCCCGTTACTTCGTGCATCACCTGGGCGGGGAAACCCTTCTGCATGTGAACCAGCGCATGAGCGGAGGCACCTGGGTGTATCTGGGGACCTTCCCCTTCGCCAAAGGGACGGAAGGCTATGTGGAACTCACCAACCGCAGTTCATCGGCCGGAGTGATTACGGCCGATGCCGTCCGTTTCGGCGGTGGCATGGGCAAGGTGGAACGCGGCGGGGAAACCTCCGGGATGCCGGCCTTCGTCGAGGGCGCCGTGTACAACATGCAGTACGGCGGCGTGGACCTGAGCCTGCTGGAAGACTGGAGCGACGAATATACCAAGGACTACGCCGGACGGGGCAAATGGGTGCAGCTGATGAGCGGCGGTTCCCGCGTGAATCCCGACGCCCAGGGGAAACGCATCCCCGTAGACCTTTCCCTGGCCTGGCACTCCGATGCCGGTATCACGCCCAACGACAGCATCATCGGCACGCTGGCCATCTATACGCGCCTGGCGGAGGGAAAAGACATCCTGCCCAACGGGGAAAGCCGCATGAACGGCCGCCTGCTCTGCGACCTGGTGCAGACGCAGATTACGGACGATATCCGGGCATTGTACGAACCCCAGTGGACCCGCCGGCAGCTCTGGGACCGTTCCTACAGCGAAAGCCGCACCACCGCGGTTCCCGGCATGCTGCTGGAGCTCCTGTCCCATCTGAACTTTGCCGATATGCGCTACGGCCTGGACCCTTCGTTCCGTTTTACGGCCGCCCGTTCCGTATACAAAGGTATCCTGAAGTACCTGAGCGCCCGATACGGCTGTGCCTATGCGGTGCAGCCCCTGCCGGTGCACGCCTTCAGCGTTTCGCTCCAAGACGGCAAGGCCGTACTTTCCTGGCAGCCCACGGAAGACCCGCTGGAGCCTACGGCAGTTCCTTCGTACTACCGCGTGTACACCCGTGTGGGAGACGGCGGCTTCGACGCAGGCTATGACGTGGACACCAACGGCTGCACCCTTCCGCTGGAAGAAGGGCAGTTGTACAGTTTCCGGGTTACGGCCTGCAACCAGGGCGGCGAGGGTTTCCCCTCCGAGATCCTGTCGGCCGGATACCCTTCGGTCAGTGCCCGGAAAGTGCTGGTAGTCAATAATTTTACCCGGGTATCGGCCCCCTCCTGGTTTGACACGCCGGAGTATGCCGGCTTTACCGACGAACTGGACAGCGGCGTCCCGTGGGGGCAGGACATCCTGTTCGCGGGAAGCGTGAACCAGTACCGGCGCAGCGCAGAATGGACCGACGACGACAATCCCGGCTTTGCGGGCACCTACCTGGAGCACTGCGGGGAACGGATTGCGGGCAACACCTTCGACTTTACGGCGCAGCACGGCGCGGCCCTTCTGAAAGCCGGTTTTGCGTTGGAATCCAGCAGCGCCGAGGCCTTCCACGGCGTTTCCGATGCCTTTGCCCTGGACCTGGTCTGCGGCAAACAGATCACCACCCGCGTGGGCCGCGGCGCCGTCCCGGACCGCCACACGGTCTTCACGGACTCCCTCCAGACGGCCCTGCGGCGCTTCACGGCGGCCGGGGGCAGCGTGCTCCTGTCAGGCTCCTATATCGGCACGGATGCCTGGGACACCATCTATCCGGGGATAAAGCGGGCTTCGGAGGGCACGCGGAGCTTTGTGAAAGAGGTGCTGGGCTACCAGTTCCTGACCAACTTCCCGGACCGTTCCGGTACCGTACTCCCCTCCCGCGGCAGCACCCTGCCCACAGCCACCTACAACCGCGAATGGTCTTCCCGCATTTACCGTGTAGAGAACCCCGACGGGATTAAACCCGCCGACAAAAAGGGCTCGGTGCTCATGTATTACAAGGGTTCCCGCATCCCCGCCGCCACCTGGTTCGACGCCCCCTCCGGCTACCATGTGGCCGCCTTCGGCTTTCCGCTGGAAACCAGCCCGCAACTGGAGGTGATTCTGAAGACCGTCCTGCAGAAGTTCTGAATTCTCGGTGGGTTTTCAGACGCAACCCGTATCGGACCTTACATCCGTTCCGGGAGTTCGATGCCCAGGAGGCCCATGGCGGAGCGCAGCGTGCGGGCCAGGGTGGCGATCAGGGCCAGGCGGTACTTCAGGACGGCCGGGTCTTCTTCCTTGAGGATGGGCGTGTCGTGGTAGTACTGGTTGAACTCCTTGGCCAGGTCATAGGCATAGTTGGCGATGACGGCGGGGCTCAGGGCGGCGCCGGCTTCGGCCACCTTGCCGGGATACAGGCCCAGCAGTTTCACGAGGCGTATCTCCTTGGCCGAAGGCTGTGCATCGGCCCGGATATCCTCGGGGCCGAAGGCAAGCGTAGCTTTGCGCAGGATGCTGCAGATGCGGGCGTGGGTATACTGGATGAAAGGGCCGGTGTTGCCGTTGAAGTCGATGGATTCCTTGGGGTTGAAGAGCATGGTCTTCTTGGGATCCACCTTGATAATGAAGTACTTCAGGGCCCCCAGGCCGATCATGTGGTACAGGCGCTCCTTCTCCTCTACGGAGATATCGGCCAGCTTGCCGCTTTCCTCGGAGGTCTTTTTGGCCTCTTCGTACATGCTCTGGATGAGGTCGTCGGCGTCTACCACCGTGCCCTCGCGGGATTTCATCTTGCCTTCCGGAAGTTCCACCATGCCGTAGGAGAGGTGGTAAATCTGCTTGGCCCAGTCGAAACCCAGTTTCCCCAGGATGAGCTTGAGCACCTGGAAGTGATAATCCTGCTCGTTGCCCACCACATACACGTGGGAATCCAGGTTAAAGTTGGCAAAACGGCGTTCTGCGGTGCCCAGGTCCTGGGTGATGTACACGGAAGTGCCGTCGCCGCGGAGCACCAGCTTGCGGTCCAGGCCGTCGGCGGTGAGGTCGCACCACACGCTGCCGTCCGGGTCTTTCACAAAAACGCCTTCCTGCAGGCCTTTCTGCACCAGTTCCTTGCCCAAGAGGTAGGTCTCGCTCTCGTGGTCTACCTGGTCGAAGGTGATGCCCAGGGCCTTGTAGGTTTCGTCGAAACCCTTGTACACCCAGCCGTTCATCATGGCCCAGAGCGCCCGCACGTGCGGGTCGTTCTGCTCCCACTGAACCAGCATCCTGTGCACATCGTCAATGACTTCCGGGTGCTCCTTCTCCATCTGGGCATAAGCCACGTAGCAGTCCCCTACCAGATGGTCTCCCTTCTTGCCGGTGCTCTCCGGGGTAGCGCCGTCAAAGAGCTTCTCCCAGGCGTACATGCTCTTGCAGATGTGTACGCCGCGGTCGTTTACGATGGTGCTCTTGATGACGGTGTTGCCGCAGGCCTTCAGGATACGGGAAACGCTGTCTCCCAGCAGGTTGTTGCGGATGTGGCCCAGGTGCAGGGGCTTGTTGGTGTTGGGGCTGGAGAACTCCACCATGATGCGCCGCCCGGTAGAGGGCAGCTGGCCGAAAGCCTCGTCCGAGGAAATGGCCTGCAGGGCTTCGTTCCAGTATACCGGCGAGAAACTCAGGTTCAGGAAACCCTTTACGCTGTTATACGCGGCGATTTCCGGAACATGCCCGACCAGCCACTCGCCGATGGCATTGCCGGTAACGTCCGGGGCCTGACGGGTGATTTTCAGGAGCGGGAAAGTGACCAGGGTATAGTCCCCTTCGAACTCCTTGCGGGTAACAGAAACCTGAAGTGACGTTTCCGCCACTTCAGTTCCGTAAATAGCTTGGATGGCCCTTGCGGCCTGCTGCTGGATAAAGGCTTCTGCTGTCATCCCAGATAACTTTTAAGGAGTTTGCTGCGGGACGGGCTCTTGAGCCGGCGGATGGCCTTTTCCTTGATCTGGCGCACCCGTTCACGGGTGAGGCCGAAACGCTCTCCGATCTCTTCCAGGGTCATTTCCTGGCAGCCGATACCGAAGAAACTCTTGATGATTTCCCGCTCGCGGTCCGTAAGGGTGCTCAGGGCACGTTCGATTTCGGTATTGAGGCTTTCGTTCACCAGTCCGCGGTCGGCCGAAGGGGAATCGTCGTTGGGGATCACATCCAGCAGGCTGTTGTCTTCTCCTTCCACGAAAGGCGCGTCTACGCTCACGTGGCGGCTGCCCACCCGGAGGGTGTCCGAAATCTTGTCCTTGGGAACATCGATCATTTCCGAGAGTTCCTCGTTGGTAGGCTGGCGCTCGTTCTCCTGTTCGAAACGGGTCAGGGCCTTGTTGATCTTGTTCAGGGAGCCCACCTGGTTCAGGGGAAGTCGCACGATGCGGCTCTGTTCCGCAAGGGCCTGGAGAATGCTCTGCCGGATCCACCACACTGCATAGGAAATGAATTTGAAACCACGGGTTTCGTCAAACTTTTCCGCCGCCTTGATCAGTCCCAGGTTGCCTTCGTTGATCAGGTCCGGAAGACTGAGACCCTGGTTCTGGTACTGCTTGGCCACGGACACGACGAAACGGAGGTTGGCGCGGGTGAGTTTTTCCAGGGCTTCCTGGTCTCCTTTGCGGATGCGCTGCGCCAGTTCCACTTCCTCGTCGGGGGTCACGAGTTCCTCGCGGCCGATTTCCTGCAGGTACTTGTCCAGGGAAGCGCTTTCGCGGTTCGTGATGGACTTGGTAATCTTAAGTTGCCTCATGTTTTAATAAACGGTTACACTTTACTCTACTTGCCGAAGCCAAAGTAGAACGTGCGTCCGTTGGCGTCTACGCCTTCGATATATACGGCGCGGGCGGCCTTCTTTGCCTTGGCAACGACATCTTCCGGTTTTGATACGGCCTCACCGTTTACATAGGCGATGATGCTGCCCGCCTTGGCGCCGGCTTCCGTCATCTTTCCGCTGCCCAGGGAAACGATTTCCACACCGCTCTTCAGGCCCAGGGCCTTGAGCGTTTCGGGCGATGCAGCTTTGAGACGGGCGCCGTAGAATGCCGTTGTACCGTCTATGTCCGTTTCGCCGTTCTCCTGAGCGGCTGCCTGGAAGACCACATTGGCAGTGAAGGTCTTTCCATCACGGATATAGGTGACCGCGGCCTGGTCGCCGGGGTGGTAGCTGCCTACCTTGGCCTGCACCGAAGAAGCGTCCGTAATCTTCTGGCCGTCGATGGCCACGATGACGTCGTTTTTCTGAAGTCCTGCCTTGTCGGCGGCGCTGCCTTTCAAAACCTCGTTAATATATACGCCGGACACGGAAGAAAGTTTCATTTCGTCGGCAAACTTTTTGTCCACCGAGCCCATGCTGATCCCCAGCACGGCGCGCTTGACGGTGCCGTAGTCCATCAGGTCTTCGGCCACCCGTTTGACAATGTTCACGGGGACGGCGAAAGAATAGCCGGTATAGGAACCCGTCTGGGAGACGATGGCGGTATTGATGCCCACCAGTTCGCCTTTCTTGTTCACCAGGGCGCCGCCGGAGTTGCCGGGATTCACGGCCGCATCTGTCTGAATGAAGGACTCGATCTTGAATTCTCCGGAATAGTCCGGCATGGAACGGCCCTTCGCGCTCACGATACCCGCCGTGATGGTACTGCGGAGCTGGGCGCCCAGGGGCGAGCCGATGGCCAGCACCCATTCTCCGAGACGCAGGGCGTCGGAATCGCCCAGCGGAATGGAAGGAAGGTCGGAGGCGTCCACCTTGATGATGGCCACGTCCGTAGCCGGATCCGTACCCACCACGGTGGCCTCGTACTGCTGGTTGTTGTTCAGGGTAACCTGGATTCTGCTGGCGCCGGATACCACATGGTTGTTGGTGACGATGTAGCCGTCCGGGCGGATGATGACACCGGAGCCGCTCCCCTTCTGCTCACGGGACTGGGGGGTATATTCGTCCCCGAAGAAGAAGCGGAAGAACGGGTCTATGTTCTGGTATTGCTGGCGGCTCTGGACCGTTACCTCCACATATACCACGGCCTCCACGGCGCTTTCTGCGGCATAGGTGAAGTCCGGATAATCGGTTTCTGCCAAATTGACAGTACGGTATTCCACGGCTTTGCCATTTTCGTCTGTAACGACGGTGCCCTGAACGGGCTGGGGTTCGGGTTGGGTGGCTTTTACTACGCCGAAGGCCGTGAGCCCGCCGGCTACCACTGCAAGAAGTACACTCATAAATCCTTGTTTCATATATAGTACATTTGTTTTTGTCCGGGCACATGAAAAATCAAAAGCTATGCCATTGGGGCGGTCCGGCAGCCGTTTTTTCCCGCTGTCAGCAGCGGCCGCCATCCACTCCGTTTCTCCGAAAGTCCACTTTTCCCCTCCGGGGCAAAACAACAATACAAATTGAAAATCAGATTGTTACTGGCATAACTATCCCCTTCTTTATCCACTTTAGCGGAATATGCCGGGGCCCTTACGCGCGTTAATCCATATCTTTGTGGCAGCGACATGCAAAGCGCGCAAGCTAAGAAACCAATTATTAATATCCAATCTATGAAAAGAATCCTTGTATTCGTAATGATGCTTCTCAGCATGGCAGCCTATGCCCAGAAGCGCACCATTACGGGCACGGTCGTGGATGGGACAGGCTACCCGGTCATCGGCATGATGGTCCTGGAGCAGGGTACCCAGAACGGGGCCGTGACCGGCACAGACGGACAGTATTCCATCAGCGTGAGCGGCCCTGCCACCGTGCTGGTTTTCGATGCACTGGGCTATGCCACCGTGACCGAAACCGTAGGAAACCGTTCCGTCATCAACGTTACGGTAACCGAAGAGGCCCTGGCACTGGATGCCGTCGTGGCCATCGGCTATGGTTCCGTGAGAAAGAAAGACCTCACCACCGCCGTGTCCATCGTCTCTACGGAAGACGTCAATTTCCGTCCCGTGACGGAGGCTTCCGGCCTGATTCAGGGCAAGGTGGCCGGCGTCCAGGTACAGCAGACCTCCGGCCAGCCCGGTTCCGGCATGACGGTCCGTGTCCGCGGCGCCAGCTCCATTTCCTCGTCCAACGACCCGTTGTACGTGGTGGACGGCGTTCCCGTGGGTGAAGGCGGCTACGCCATCGCCTACCTCTCCCCCAACGACATCGAGAGCATGCAGATCCTGAAGGATGCCTCTTCCGCGGCCATCTACGGTTCCCGCGCCGCCAACGGCGTGGTGCTCATCACCACCAAGCAGGGTTCCAAGAACCAGGCTCCGCACATCAGCTTCTCCAGCTTCGTGGGCCTGAATTCGGTTCCCAAGACCTTCCGCGTGATGAATACCGCCGAATACCGGGAGTATGCCAAAGAGTTCAACATCAATGTTCCCGAGACGGAAACCGACAAGCACGACTGGGCCAGGGAAACCTACAAAACGGGTGTGAACCAGAACTACCAGATTGGCGTTTCCGGCGGTACCGACAAAATCCGCTACTACCTGGGCGCCGGTTACAACAACGAAACCGGTGTGCTTCCCGTTTCCTATTCCAACCGCGTAAATACGCGCGCGAGCTTTGACGTGGACCTGTACAAATGGCTCACCGTGGGCGCCAACATCGCCTACTCCTCCTACAAGAGCAACGGCATCATCTCCGGTACCGGTGCCAACCGCGCCGGCGTAGTGCTGTCCGTGGTGAACACCCCCACCTATGCCGAAATCTGGGCCGATGACGCCCACACCATGTACAACTCCAATTTCTACGGCCTGGGCGGCTACACCCACCCGCTGGAGAACCTCGCCCGCAGCGAGAACAACTTCTCCTCCACGGACCGCGCCATCATGAGCGCCTTCGCCCAGATCAACTTCTCCAAACACCTGAATTTCAAGAGCACGGTCTCCATGGACCGCCGCTGGGTTCACAGCTATTCCTTCCTGGATCCGCTCAAGACCTCTTACGGCCGCACCCAGCACGGCGAGGCTTCCGACAGCCGCAGCGACGACCTGCGCATGGTGTACGACAACATCCTCACCTATAATAACACCTTTGCCGAAAAGCACACGCTGGAAGTGATGGGCGGCACCTCGGCCACCACCTCCGACTGGCAGCAGCTGAGCGGTTCCCGCAGCCACTTCTCCCCGGATTACGACAATGCCATCTGGGGTCTGAACGGCGGTAACAAGGGCGGTCTCCGCGGACAGAGCACCGGCTGGGCCAAATGGACCATCCTGTCGTTCCTGGGCCGCGCCGCCTACAACTTCGACAGCAAGTATTACGTGACCGTCAACTTCCGCGCCGACGGTTCCTCCAAGCTCGCTCCCGGCCACAAATGGGGCTTCTTCCCCTCTGCATCGGCCGCCTGGCGCATTTCCGCCGAAGATTTCCTGAGCGATGCCGAATGGCTCTCCGACCTCAAGCTTCGCGTGGGCTGGGGCCAGCAGGGCAACCAGTCCGGCCTGGGCGACTACGCCTGGGTGCAGACCTACAACACCAACTACTTCGACTGGACCAAGACCGAATTCGCCGACGCAGTTCCCACCATCGGCGACATCTCTTCCATGGGTAACAGGGACCTGACCTGGGAAACCACCACCCAGACCAACGTGGGTATCGACTACTCCCTGTTCAGCGGCCGCCTGTCCGGTACCCTGGACGCCTATTACAAGAAGACCGACAACCTGCTCATGTGGGTTCCCATGCCTTCTCCCTATCCGTCCCTCTACCGCAACGAGGGCGCCATGAGCAACTGGGGTGTGGAATTCGCCGTATCGGCCACGCCCGTGGTGAAAAACGGCTTTGAGTGGCGCACCGACTTCAACATTTCCCTCAACCGCAACCGGCTGGAGAAACTGACCATCCGTCCCGTCTACACCTACGGCAACGTGGGCGACCAGCTGGGCGACTCGGTCATCCGGCTGGAAGTGGGCCGTCCCCTGTCCAACTTCTACGGCTATCAGACCGACGGAATCGACCCCGAAACCGGTCTGGTCATCTATAAGGACCTGGACAACAACGCAGTGATCAACGACTCCGACAAGACCTGGATCGGCGACGCCAACCCGGCCTTCATCTTCGGCTGGACCAACAGCTTCGCCTATAAGGGCCTGAGCCTGAGCTTCCTGTTCACCGGCAGCGTGGGCAACAAGATCTTCAACGTGTCCAAGATTGACATGATCGGCATGCGAAACGGCGCCAACCAGCTGCACGACGCCGTACGCCGCTGGCGGATTCCCGGCCAGATCACCGACATTCCCAAGGCCGGCGAGCCCGACAACGTGAAGGCTTCCGACATGTGGGTGGAAGACGGTTCCTACCTGAAACTCAAGAATATCACCCTCTCCTACGACATTACCGGCGAATGGCTCCGCAAAGCCAACATCGCCCGCATCCAGCCGTACATCACCCTGGCCAACTTCGTGACCTTCACCAAGTACAGTGGCTACGACCCGGAAGTGAGCCAGAACACCGATGCCACCTCCATGGGCCTGGACTTCGGTACCTATCCCAATATCCGCACCGTCACCTTTGGCGTGAACGTAGACTTCTAAACAAGGCAAGCTTATGAAAAAGATCTATATCGCACTCGCAAGCGCACTCATGCTCTCTGCCTGCACGCTGGACCTCACTCCCATCACTTCTTACAACGAGTCCAACGTGGAACTTGCCGATGATGAATCCGGCAACACATCCCAGTACAATACCCGCTCCGATATGGAGGGTCTGCGCAACTCCCTGTACAACTCCTGGGTAAAGGACATCCAGGAAATGGGCCTGGAAGACTGGCTGGTATACTCGGAAACGCGCGCCGACAATGCTTACTGCGGCACTTCCACCCCCGAAATCATGGCCCTGGAAGGCAACAAGCAGGACGGCACCAACAAGAACATCGTCCGCGACTGGAACTGGTATCAGCGCCAGGTTTCCAACGCCAACCAGATTATCTGCAACATAGACCGCATCGCCGAAGCGGACGCCACCCTGAGCAGCGCCGAGCGCGACCAGTGGAAGGCCGAAGCCATGATCTGGCGTGCCTTCTGCTTCTTCCGCCTCACCCTGCTGTGGGGAGACGCCCCCATGGTGCTCTCCATCCCGCCGGCCATCAATGCCGCCAATGTGGAAGAGGTGTATCCCCTGTACTTCCCGGACCGCGTTCCGCTGGAGCAGGTCTATACCAAACTGGTGGAAGACCTGACCTGGGCTGCCCAGTTCGCCCCCAAGGTGAACCCCGCCAACAAGATGCTCATGTCCGACGCCTTCGCCAAGGGCCTGCTGGCCCGCGTGTACGCCGAGAATACGCCCCTGCGCGACTGGAACAAGGTGGCCCAGTACTGCAACGAGGTGGAAGGCATGGGCTTCTCGCTGGAGCCCAAGTACGCCGACCTCTGGGCCTACGAACCCGGTGACGAAGGCGACGCCCGCCGCAACAGCCCCGAATCCATCTTCGAGGTCCAGTGGGTGTCCAAATCCAGCGGCAACTGGGTGTACATGATGTACCACCGCAATGCCTATAACCCCAACGACAGCTATTCCTGGGCCAAGTGGACCACCCCGTCCCGCAACCTGATCAAGGCCTACCAGGACGAGGGCGACACCGAGCGCCTGAATGCCTCCATCGTCTGGGACTCCTGCGGCTGGAGCAACTACTACGATTCCGAGAATTACGCCTTCATGCACAAGATGCCCACCAATGTGAGCAGCATCCTGGTCATGCGCCTGGCCGAAATCTACCTGCTGCACGCCGAAGCCCTGGCCTGCACCAACGACCTGTCCGGCGCCGCCTCCTATGTGAACAAAGTGCGCGAACGCGTGCATCTGGAGCCCATCGGCACACCCGCTTCCCAGGACCAGGCCATCGACCTCATCCTCAAGGAGCGCCGTCTGGAACTGGCCTTCGAGGGCTTCCGCTTCTTTGACCTGGTGCGCCACTCCACCCCGGAGAACGACCGCATCAAGAAGGTGCACGATGCCATGAACGCCGAAGACAGTTATTGGCAGAGCCGCATCCCGATGGATCCCACGCACTATCTGCTGCCGGTTCCCACCGAGGCCCTGGACAACAACCCCAACCTGTCCCAAAATGCCGGTTATTAGTATGAAACGGATCCTTTCCATTACCCTTGCCGGTTTCCTGGCCCTTTGTTCCTGCTCCTGCGGGAACAAGGAGAACCAGCCGCCCGTGACCCCGGTCGACAATACGCCTACGACGCCCGTCAGCTATGACGCCACCGTCTGGACCACCACCTTCGACCGGGCCAAGGCCTTCGAGCGCTCCGGGGTCAACTTCGGCAAGGCGGCTACCATGTCTCCCAACGTGGTGCGCCTGACCGACGACCGCTACCAGCGCATCGACGGATTCGGCCTGGCCATTACCCAGGCCTCCTGCTACAACCTGCTCAAGATGACCGCCGCAGACCGTAGCGCCCTCCTGAAAGAGCTGTTCAGCCCCACCGAAGGCGCCGGTTCTTCCCTGATCCGCGTGTGCATCGGCGGTTCCGACTTCTCCATGGACGAATACACCTGGTGCGACACCAAGGGCATCGAGAACTTTGCCATCCATCCCTCCGAGGACCAGTATCTCTTCCCCATCCTGGACGAGATTTACCGGATCAATCCGGAGGTGGAGATCATCGGCTCGCCCTGGAGCTGCCCCCGCTGGATGAAAATGGGCGTGGACAATTCCGCCGCCTATGACCGCTGGACTTCCGGCCGCCTGAACCCGCTCTATTATGCCGACTATGCCACTTACTTCGTCAAGTGGATCCAGGCCATGCAAAAGCGCGGTTACAAAGTCATGGGCGTCACCCTGCAGAATGAACCGCTGAACCACGGCAACTCCATGAGCCTGTACATGCCCTGGGAAGACCAGATGGAATTCCTGAAAGTGGTGGGACCCGCCTTTGAAAACGCCGGGCTGGGCAGCGTGAAGATCATGCTCTTCGACCACAACTACAATTACGACAACATGGACAGCCAGCGCCGTTATCCGCTGAACATCTATAAAGAGCCTGCCGCCGCCAAGTATGCGGCCGGGTCGGCCTGGCACAACTACGGCGGTTCCGTGAGTGAACTGGATGCCATCCATACGGCCGCTCCCGACAAGGGAATCTGGTTCACGGAGGCTTCCATCGGCGAATGGAATTACAAGAATCACGGCTTCGGCGGCCAGCTGCAGGAAGATTTCCGCGAGATTGTCATGGGAACCCTGAAGCGGTACGGCAAAGGCATCACCCTGTGGAACATGATGCTGGACGACGAAGGCAAGCCCTACCGTCCCGGCGGCTGCAGCACCTGCTACGGCGCCGTCTCCGTGAGCCACAGCTCCTATGCCTTAAGCAGCGTAGATCGCAAGAGTCACTGGTACGACGTGCTGCACACCTCGGCCGTAATTCGGAAAGGCGCCGTCCGCGTAGGGACGGAAGGCTACACGGCCTCCGGCGTCAGCTACCTGGCTTTCAGCAATCCCGACAAGAGCACCGGTGTCATCTTCCTGAACGAGAGCGCCACGGACCAGCAGTTCGTGTTTGCGTCCAGCGCCCACTCCGTCTCCATCAAAGTACCGGCCAAGTCCGTTGTTTCAGCAATTTGGAATGATTAAAGATATGAAAAAGATAGTATATTCCCTGGCGGCCCTCCTGACCCTGGCTGCCTGCCAGAAGGAAAAGGAACTGGTGATTGCCGACCATGGCCCCAGCCAGACCATCACCTGCGACCAGAATGCCCTCATGGGCTCCATGGTGAACTTTTCCGTAAACCTGCAGGACAATATCGCCCTGTCCACCCTGAAAGTGTCGCTGCTGTTTGACGAGACCGTCGTGGCCGACACCACCATCCGCACCAAGACCGTGGGCACCTATGAAGGCCGGCTCAAGGTCCCGTTCGAGAAGAACATCCCCGACGGCGAAGCCACCCTGCGCTTCGTTTCGCAGAACATCCAGTTCGGCACCACCACCGAGGAAAAGACGGTGGCCGTGTCCCGCCCGGATTTCGAGTACCTGACGCTCTATGCCGGCGGCAACGAGTACCGGATGTCCCGCACCGGCCGCAACGAATATGCCACCGAAGGCGTATTCAACGGCTCGACGGACGCCACCATCGTCACGGCGCCCTTCGATGCCGAAGGCCGGACGATCCATTTCGGCTTCAGCGGCAACACGGGCATCTCGCCCCTGGCCAACGGGCTGATCCCCTTCTCTGACACCACGCCCAATTACAGCATTTCGTTCAATACCCAGAGCTGGACGGGCGCTCCTTTCGTCACCATCGAATTCAACGGCGTGGCCGCCAACATGGCCGATGCCACTTCCTACGTGGCCGTCCTGAACATCACCAAGGGCCAGGAGACCACCCTCACGGGCGCACCCTTCGGCCTGGAAGAGGTGACGCTGGATCCCGACTTCTTCACCGAAGACGGCAAATTCGCCGCCGTGGACGGCCTGTACAAAGTGACCATCATGCTGGACCAGAAGTACTTCCTGGTAGAACGCATGGTTTCCGCCACCGAATATGCCGGCATCAATTCCGGCGCCATCTGGATGATTGGCGAAGCCGGCCACTACGGCAAGCCCGTTCCCGTGACCGCCGGCTGGAGCCCGGACAAGGGCGGCATCTGCCTGGCCGAGGTAGAACCCGGCATCTTCCAGCTCACCCAGGAAGCCGGCGCCCAGCTGAACATGACCAGCCTGAACGTGAAGCTCTTCCACCAGAAAGGCTGGGGCGGTGAGTTCGGCGGCGGCAGCTATGCAGCCGTGAACAGCGAACTCATCTATGCCGGCGAAAGCGACGGCAACATCCACCTCGTGGACGGAAAGACCCTAGACATGGGCGGTATCTACCGCTTCACCGTGGACATCACGGGCGGTGTATCCGCCGCCATCCTGAGCTTCGAGAAAGTGGGCCAGAAGGAAATCGAGGCAGAGACCATCTCTGTCAACGGCGTAGAAGCCACCTTGGTGGGCACCGATCTGTATGCCGCCACCCTGAACCTGACCCAGGGTGAGCAGCTCACCGTTACGGGTATCGCCGACCTGGCCGACTGGAAGCTGGATCCCGACTTCTTCACCGAGGACGGCAAGTTCGTCCCCGTGAGCGGCCAATACAAGATTACCGCCCAGATGGACAAGCAGTTCTTCCTGGTCGAGCGCCTGAACGGTGAAGGCGGCTATGCCACGCTCACCGACGACAACAGCGGCGCCGTATGGATGATCGGCGGCACTTGCTTCGGCAAACCCGCCATCTTCAGCGCAGGCTGGAACACCGATCTGGGCCTGTGCATGGCCGAAGTGCAGCCGCACGTGTTCCAGCTTACCCTGGAAGCAGGCACCCAGCTGGCCCTCAGCGGCGTGGACGTTAAACTGTTCCACCAGAAGGGCTGGGGCGGTGAATTCGGCGGTGGCAGCTATGCCTCCGTGGAAGGCGGCATCATCAAGGCCGATGAAGGAAGCGGCAACATCGCCCTGGAAAGTGGCGTAGCCCTGGAAATGGGCGCTTCCTACCGCTTTACGCTGGATCTGACCGCCGGCCGCAGCGCCGCCGTGCTCAAATGCGAGAAGGTGGGCGAGAGCACCATCGTCCCCGACAATGTGGCCGTGAACGGTACTGAGGCCGCCCTCACCGGGGCCGATGTCTATACCGCCACCGTATCCCTGACCAAGGGCGCTGCCGTCACCATCACCGGTGTAGACGGTCTGGACGCCTACTGGTGGGATCCCGACTTCTTTGCAGAGGGCAACCTCAACGCCGTAGACGGTCAATACAAAGTCACCATCGACCAGGCTCACAAGGTAATCCTGGCCCGCCGCACGAACGACGACGGCAGTGCGCCCAACCTGGAACAGGGCGGCCTGTACGTACAGGGATGGGGCATCGCCTCCTATATGATGGACGGCGGCCAGGTGGGCTGGCCCGGAACCGGCGGTTACCAGCTGGCCCAGGTGGCCGACAAGGTGTACCAGATGACGGGCAAAGCCGTGACCGAGCACGATCCCGAGATCGGCGGGCGCTTCCGCACCGACTACTGGAGCATCAAGTTCTTCTTCCAGGACGGCTGGGGCGGTGAAAGCAGCAAGGGACTGAGCATCCTGGGCAATGCGGCCGGCAACCTGTCCCAGGGCGATGACGGCAACTTCGGCCTGGCTTCCAACCTGGAAGAAGGTGCCACCTACCGCATCACCGTAGACTTCAGCGCCGTCACCGTAAGCGGGAACGCCATTGAAGGCAAGGAAACGGTTACCTTCGAAAAACTGTAAAATTCTTGCGATAAAAGAATTCCGGGCTTTCCCCGACAGAGGACAGCCCGGAATTTTTCTTAAATTTGCAGAATGATACGCAAACTGATTGTCCTGGGATGCACAGCCTGTGTCGTGGCAGGCTGCGTACAATCCGGCAGCACCGAAGGCATTCTCCGGGAGCTGGACCACGCGCTGCAGATGGAAAACACTTACCAGAAGTACTTCCTTCAACGGACAGAGGCCCTCGGAGACCTTCTTCAAGGGAAGCTTTCCCTGGAACAGGAGTATGAGATCCGGCGCCGTCTCTCCGACGAATACCGTTTCTACAACCTGGATTCCACGCTCAGCCAGCTCAAACGCAACAAGGCCATCGCCCGGCAGCTTCAGGACCCGGTCCGCCTCACGGAAACGGATCTGGCGCTGGTCAGGGAGTACGGCCTGGCAGGCTATCATTCCGACGCCTTCGAACTGCTGCAGCAGTACTCCGAGGACACCGTTCCGGAAAAACTCAGGATTCAGTTTTACGACACCGCCTCCTACCTGTATGGAGAGATGGGCGCCTATTCTTCCAACAACGAGAGCTATTGGAAGAAAAGGGACCAGTACTCCGACGCCCTGCTGGAGGGCCTGGAAGAAGGAAGTTACGAATGGAACAACCTGTGCCGCACGCGGGCTGTTTCCCGGGGAGACCGCGCCGCCGCCCTGAATTTCGCCCGGAAAGCCGTAGAGGTTTCGCCGGTGAATTCCCGCGAATATGCCAGCGCCGCCTTCTTCCTGTCTACGCTCCAGACAGACCGCGACCAGCAAATCCTCTGGCTGGCCCGGTCGGCCATTGCGGATGTCATGAACGCCACCAAGGACTACGCTTCCCTGAACGACCTGGCCGCGCTCCTGTACGAGGAAGGCGACATCAAAAGGGCCTTCAACTACGTGGCCGATCATTGTATGCGGGATGCCCTGTTCTTCAACGGCAAACTGCGTCCCTGGCAGATCAGCCAGTTCTTTCCGGCGCTGGAAGAAGCCTATGCGGCCCAGAACGCCAGGAGCACCCGGATGATGATCCTGTTCATGGCGGTGTCCCTTCTGATGATGCTGGCGCTGGCATTCCTGCTCATGAACCTTTCCCGGAGAAGGAAAGCCCTGGAAAAAATGAGCCTGGACCTGCAGGCCGAAAAAGACCGCGTAGAACGCAGGAACGCCTCGCTCCAGGCCGTGAACCAGCAGATGGGCGAAGTGAATGCCGCCCTGCAGGAAGCCAACAAGGTTCGCCAGGAGTACATCGGCCTGTACCTGCAGAACATGTCCGAAAGCATTTCCAAGACCCGGAAATACAAGAATCACGTCCTCACCTATATCCGGAGGGGCAACACAAAGTACCTGGCAGAGGAAATCATGGCCCTCCCGCCCATCGAGGAAGACATTTCCCAGTTTAACCGGACTTTTGACGAAACTTTCATCAACCTGTACCCGGACTTCGTGGAAAAATTCAACGAACTGCTGCAGGAAGGGGAAGAGATCAAGCCCAAGGGAGAGGATATCCTGACCCCGGAGCTCCGGGTATTCGCCCTTATCAAACTGGGCATCGTGGAGTCGTCCCGGATTGCGGCGCTCCTGCACTATTCAGCCAATACCGTGTATAACTACCGGGCCAAGATCAAAAACAAATGCCGCGGCGACAGAGAGCAGTTCGAAGCCGTCGTACAAACCATCGAATAAATTAAACATGCATATGAAATCCCCGTATCTGCTTCTGGCCGCCCTTGTGACCGTAGCCATCGCCTGTTTCCCCGCCAGGAAAACAGGTCCCTTGTATGCCGACGCTTCCGCCCCTCTGGAGGAAAGGGTGCAGGACGCCCTCTCCCGCATGAGCGTGGAAGAGAAAGTGGCCCTCACCCACGCCCAGTCCAAGTTTTCCAGCGCCGGTGTACCCCGCCTGGGCATTCCCGAGCTCTGGCACACGGACGGGCCGCACGGCATCCGTCCGGAGGTCCTCTGGGACGAATGGGACCAGGCCGGCTGGACCAACGACTCCTGCACCGCCTTCCCCGCCCTGGTAAACCTGGCCGCCACCTGGGACAGGGAACTGTCCCTGCTGTATGGCCGCAGCATCGGCGAAGAAGCCCGCTACCGCGAAAAGGACATCCTGCTGGGCCCCGGCGTGAACATGGGCCGTACACCCCTGAACGGACGGACCTTCGAATACATGGGGGAAGACCCCTACCTGGCATCGGCCCTGGTCGTCCCCTATGTGAAAGGCGTCCAGGAGAATGGCGTAGCGGCCTGCGTGAAGCATTTTGCCGTGAACAACCAGGAGGTGCGCCGCACGGCCACGTCCTCCAATGTGGACGACCGTACCCTGTACGAGATTTACCTCCCGGCTTTCCAGGCGGCTGTCCAGGAAGGCGGCGCCTGGGCCATCATGGGCTCCTATAACCTGTATAACGGCCAGTTCAACTGCCACAACAAGAAACTCCTCTGCGACATCCTGAAGGACGAGTGGGGCTTCGACGGGGTGGTCATCAGCGACTGGGGCGGCTGCCGGGACGACGACGAGGCCATCGTGAACGGCCTGGACATCGAGATGGGCACCTGGACCAACGGCCTCAGCGGCAATGCCTCGGACAGCTATGCCAATTACCATCTGGCCAACCCCTATCTGGCGCGTCTGCGCGACGGTCGAGCCACGGAGGAAGTGCTCAACGACAAGGCCTCCCGCATCCTGCGCACCATCTTCCGCACCTCCATGGGTGAACAGCACTTCGGCAGCTTCAATTCGCCGGAGCATTACGCCGCCGCCCGCAAGATTGCGGCCGAGGGCATCGTCCTCCTCCAGAACGACGGTACGCTCCCCCTCAGCATCCCCGAGGGCGGCAAGCTCCTGGTAGTGGGAGAGAACGCCTACAAGATGATGGTGGTGGGCGGAGGAAGCTCCAACCTGAAAACCAAGTACGAGATTATCCCGCTGGAGGCCCTGCATGAAGTGTTTGACGGCCATGCCCAGGTGGTCTGGGAGCGCGGCTACGTGGGCGACACCACCACGGACTACAACAAGGTGGTCACCGGACAGGACCTGAGCGAAAGCCGCAGCGCCGGACAGCTCCTCTCCGATGCCGTCCAGGCGGCCCAGGACGCAGACTGCGTGCTGTTCATCGGCGGTCTGAACAAGAGTGACGGGCAGGACAACGAAGGCACGGACCGCGAAGACATCGTGCTGCCCTATGGTCAGGACACCCTGATCGAGGCCCTCGCCGCCGTAGCCAAAAAAATGGTGGTGGTGAACATTTCCGGATCACCGGTAGCCATGCCCTGGGCGCCCAAGGTGAACGCCATCGTCCAAAGTTGGTATGGCGGCTCCGAAAGCGGCCACGCCCTGGCCGATGTGCTCACCGGTGCCGTGAATCCCTCCGGCAAGCTTCCTTTCACCATGCCGCTCGCCCTGGCCGACGGTCCCCTGAAAACCGAGCGCCAGTATCCCGGCATCCGGGAAGAGGGCCAGGAATGGTGGCAGGAGTACTATGACGAAGGCGTGTTCATCGGCTACCGCTGGTATTCCAGCAAGGGCATCCCCGTCCAGTTCCCCTTCGGCCACGGACTCAGCTACACCACCTTCTCCCTCTCCGACGCAGCGGTGAAGGCCGCCGGGAAAGACCGTTTCACGGTTACCGCCACCCTCACCAATACCGGCAGCGTCGCGGGTGCAGAAGTGGTCCAGCTGTACATTTCCGACGTAGAGGCCTCCGTGGAGCGCCCCGTGAAAGAGCTCAAAGGCTTCCAGAAAGTGTACCTGAAGCCCGGAGAAAGCCGGAAACTGAGCTTCTCCCTGGGCCGGAAAGACCTGAGTTTCTTCGATGCCAGCAAGCACGAATGGGTGGCCGAAGCCGGCGCGTTCAAAGCCCTGGTGGGAACGTCTTCGGAGGACATCGCCGCCAGCCTGGATTTCAGTCTCCGGTAAACAGGGAAGTTTTTTCCGCCGGCCCGGGCGCATTTTGGAAGAAAATGCTTATATTTGCGAAATAAGATAATTAAGAACACGCAATATGAAACTGACAATTTCCAGCACCAATCTCCTGAAAGCCCTGATGGACGTCTCCAAAGCCATTCCGTCCAAGTCTCCGCTTCCCATCCTGGAGAATTTCCTCTTTGTCCTTTCCGGGGGCAAACTGGAAATCACCGCATCGGATTCGGAACTCACCCTGCGCACCTGCATTGAGGCCGACGTAGCGGAGGAAGACGGTTCCATCGCCGTTCCGGCCCGCCACATGACAGACCTCCTGAAGGAACTGCCGGACCAGCCCGTGAACATCAAGACCGTCAGCGAGAGTTCTTTCGAGTGCAGCTGGGCCAGCGGTAACTCCGTACTTCCCTACTTCCCCGCAGACGATTATCCGGAAATCAAGACCACCTCGGAAGACGCCCTCCAGGTGGAATTCCCCGCAGAAAGCCTGGTAGACGGCATCCAGAGCACCGTCTATGCCACCGCCGACGACGAAATCCGTCCGGCCATGAACGGTATCTTCTTTGACATCGACCTGGACAGCACCACCCTGGTAGCGTCAGATTCCCACAAGCTCATCTGCTACACCACCAAGGACGTGAAGGCGACGGAGAAGGCATCCTTCATCCTGCACAAGAAGCCCGCGGGCGTGCTGCGCTCCATCATCGGCAAGGATGTGGAGAATGTCGCCATCGCCTTCGACAGCTCCACCGCGCAGTTCACCTTCGGCAACACCACCATGGTGTGCCGCCTGGTCGTGGGCAAGTACCCCAAATACCGGGACGTCATCCCCATGAACAACTCCAACGTGCTGCAGATAGACCGTCAGCTGCTGCTGAACACCGTCAAACGCGTAGCCGTGTGCGCCAACAAGGCCTCCAACCACATCAAGCTCACGCTCAAGGAAGGCCAGCTGGAAATATCGGCCCAGGACCTGGGCTTCGCCCTGGCCGCCTATGAGAAAATCAACTGCAACTATGCGGGAGAGGAACTCACCATCGGCTTCAAGAGCACTTTCCTCACGGAAATCCTCTCCAATATGGGCTGCAACGGCCTGGTCATCAAATTTGCCGATGCCCGTCGCGCCGCCCTCATCCTCCCCGCGGAGGAAGAGGCGGAAACCGAAAAAGTCTGCGGCATCCTAATGCCCATCATGATCCAATAGCCGGGCCGGCTATTGGATCCGTTTCACTTACGTTACCCCCTCCCGAAACCCCTCCCCTCGGGGGAGGGACTTATTATTAGGTATGGAATTAAAACTGGAAAGACCGCTGCTGTTTTTTGACATCGAGAGCACGGGGCTGAATATTGCCACGGACGGGATTATCGAGCTGTCGTTCGTGAAGGTGATGCCGGACCAGGAGGTCAAGATCAAAACCTGGAAGATCAAGCCTTGGGACTATGCCAACCACTGCGTCATCCCCATCAATCCGCAGGCGTCGGAGGTGAACGGGGTCAAGGACGAAGACCTGGTGGGCTGCCCCAAGTTCATCGAAGTGCTGCCGGAGGTGGCTCAGTGGCTGGAAGGCAGCGACCTTGCCGGTTTCAACAGCGCCAAATTCGACCTTCCCCTGCTGGCAGAGGAAATCGAGCGCGCCCGCTGTTACAGCGAACTGCGCCTGAAAGAGGAAAAATCCCGCGCCAAGGCACAGGAAATGCTGGATATCATCGACAAGGTAGACCTCCATTCCTGCCGGATGGTGGACGTGCAGAACATCTACCACCATTTCGAACCCAGGAATCTCCGCGCCGCATACCGCTTCTACTGCGGCGGCCTGGACTTTGAGAACGCCCATACCGCCGAGGCCGATACCCTGGCCACCTACGAGGTGCTCAAGGGCCAGCTGGACCGTTATAAAGAGCCCACCGACTATCAGCAGGAAGTGCTCAAGAACGACGTGGAAGCCCTCTCCAAGATAGGCGCCCGCTCCCGCACCGTAGACTTTGCCGGACGCCTCATCCTGGGCGAGGACGGGGAGCCGGTCATCAGTTTCGGCAAGCACAAGGGAAAGACCGCCCGCGAGGTCTGGAACGCAGAACCTTCCTACTTTGCCTGGATCGAAAACGGGGATTTCACCCTGGACACCAAACGCCAGTTCGCCCGCCTGAAGGCGCAGTTTACGAAAGAACGCAAGGAGGCCCTCAACCGCCCCGCCACCGAGGACGAACTCAAAGGCCTGGCCAGCAAATTCAATACAGGAAAGCTGTTCTAGCTCCTATAAATCTTGTTGCTAAGCCTTTTATATGTACTGATTTCCGGCATTGCCCTGCCGGTAGGAGGCATCCAGATGCAATATCTGTGGCGCAACCAGCTCGGGGACGTTTACAGCCTCGGGCTGGGCAGCGCCGCCTGCCTGGGCGCCGCCGCCGCCACCATGAGCGGCTGGTGCTCGCTCACCGTGGGCAGTTTCATCTGCACGCTCCTCTGTACGCTGGTCTGCTTCCTGGTCACCCTCAAAGTGAACACCCAGCAGCTCATCACCTTCGGCATCCTGTTCGGGACCTTCATCGGCTCGCTGGGCACCATCGTGGTCACCAATGCACCCAACGGAGACCTGCTCAAGCAGTATTACCTCTGGGGCGCGGCCAACTTCCGGCTGGAAGGGGTGACCACCGGGGACATCATCTTCTCCCTGGCGCTTTTTGCCGTGGGAATGGCGGCCGCGCTGTCGCAGGCGGGCCTGCTCACGCGGCACTTCCAGGAGCAGACGGAAATATCGGCCTGGGGGAAAGCCCTGCTCCTGCTGGCCATCATGTGCCTGGTAACCAGCGCCGTAAGTATCTGCGGTCCCATCGGCTTCATTTCCCTGGGCGTACCCAACCTGAGCCGCCTCATCTGCAAGAAAAAAGACATCCGGGCACACTACTGCATCAGCAGCGCCATGGGCGTGGGGCTGCTCCTGGTCACCTACCTGGTGGTACAGTATGTGAACTTCGGGATTTACCTGCCCGTAAGCGCCACCATGGCCATTCTGGCCCTGCCGCTCATGGCGCTGATATTTGTGAAAGGGAAACAGTAGCTTACATCAGCCACGCACTCATATCCTTGCCGGCAGCGATGCCTTCGCGGATCTGGGTGGAGGAGATGGTGACGAGGGGTGCTTTAACCAAAGCGATACGGGCGCCCGGAACGGCCTTGAGCAGCCGGGCTTTGTCCCTGCCCCGGTGGAAACCCTTGCGCGGGAAAACCACCACGCCGTATTCGCGCAGGATGCGCTCGTGGAAGCGCCAACCGCCGAAGGAGGCCAGGTTATCGGCGCCGATTACCAGCGTGAAATCATTCTCCGGTTCCCGCTCATGCAGGACATCCAGGGTGCGGATGGTGTACTGGGGAGGCGTCATCTTCAGTTCGATATCCTCCACTTGTACCTTGAGGTCCGGATGCCTTTTGACGGCCGCCACAGCCGCTTCGAAGCGTGCCTCCCCGGCCGGAAGGCTGTGATGCTGCTTGAAAGGATTCTGCGGCGTCACTACCAGATACACCTTATCGAATCCCGCCTCCTGTGTCAGGAAACGGATGATGGCCTCATGACCTTTGTGAAGGGGATTGAAACTCCCGCTATAGACAGCAATCTGCATAACGCTGCAAAGATACGGAAATAATTGTTATCTTTGTATGATTAACTAAAACAGTCTATGCCCGGCAAAGTTCTCATCTTCTCGGCCCCTTCCGGCAGCGGAAAAAGCACCATCGTTGGCCACATCCTGGGTCTGCACCCGGAAATTGAATTCTCCGTGAGCGCCACTTCGCGTCCGCCCCGCGGCACGGAACAGGACGGCGTGGAATACCTCTTCTATACGGCCGATGTCTTCCGCGGCCTGGTGGCGGACAATAAGTTCGTGGAATACGAAGAAGTGTACCCGGACCGATTCTACGGCACCCTCAAGAGCGAAGTGAACCGCATCTGGGCCAAAGGCCACGTCATTGTCTTTGACGTAGACGTAAAAGGCGGCGTGTCCCTGAAAAAGTACTTCGGCGACGCTGCGCTGTCGGTCTTCATCCAGGCACCTTCCGTAGAGGAACTGCGCAAACGGCTCATCGCCCGCAACACAGACCCGATGGACGCCATCGAAACGCGCGTGGCCAAGGCCGCCGAGGAAATGACCTATGCCCCCCAGTTCGACCGCATCCTCGTCAACGACGACCTGGCCACCGCCTATAAAGAGACCGAAGAACTTGTCAATCAATTCCTTGCCATATGAAACGAGCCCTATCCTTCATCCTGCTACTGGCCGTCACCACTGTAGCATCGGCCCAAGAGGAAGCCCGCCTGCTTCGCTTTCCTGCCACCAACGGCACAGACGTAGCATTCACCTACGCCGGAGACCTCTGGACCGTCCCCATCCAGGGCGGCGAAGCCCGGCGCCTGACCAGCCACATCGGCTATGAAATCTTTGCCCGCTATTCCCCGGACGGCAAAACCATCGCCTTCACCGGAGAGTACGACGGCAACCGCGAGGTATACCGCATCCCCGCCCAGGGCGGCGAACCGGTGCGGGTTACCTATACTGCCACCAATCCCCGCGACGACCTGGGAGACCGCATGGGCCCCAACAACATCGTGATGGCCTGGAGCCCGGACGGTAAGAGCATCCTGTTCCGCAACCGCACGGAGGACGGTTTTTCCGGCCAGCTCTGGAACGTCCCCGCGGAAGGCGGCATGCCTGCCATGCTTCCCCTGCCGGAAGGCGGTTGGTGCAGCTATTCCCCGGACGGCAAAAAACTGGCCTACAACCGCGTGATGCGTGAATTCCGCACCTGGAAGTATTACCGCGGCGGCATGGCCGACGACATCTGGATCTGGGATCCCAAGGCCGGAAAGGTGAGCAACATCACCGGCAACGACGCCCAGGACATCTTCCCCATGTGGGTGGGCGAAGACATTTTCTTTGCCAGCGACCGGGACATGACCATGAACCTGTTCGCCTACAACACCCGCAGCGGTCAAACCCGCAAGGTAACCCATTTCACCGAATATGACGTCAAGTTCCCCTCCACGGACGGCAAGCATATCGTCTTCGAAAACGGCGGCTGGCTGTACCGGCTGGACCCCGCCACGGGAAACTGCAGCAAGATTTCCGTCACCCTGGGGGCCGATGACATCTATGCCCGCGCCCAGCGGAAAAACGTCGGGGACAAGCGCACGAACGCCAGCCTCTCCCCCGACGGTTCCCGCGTGGTGGTGACCGCCCGCGGCGAAGTCTTTGACGTGCCCGTGGGCAAGGGCGTTACCCGCAACCTTACCCGCTCCTCGGACTCCAACGACCGGGGTGCCGTCTGGAGCCCCGACGCCCGGTGGATTGCCTGGATCGGAGACGCCATCGGCGAAACGGAAGTGTATCTGTACGACGTCAAAGCCGGCTCCGGGAAGCAGCTCACCCAGGGCAGCGACACCTACATCCGCGGCCTGCAGTGGGCCCCGGACAGCAAGCACCTCTATTATACGGACCGCAAGAACCGCTTTGTGGAAGTGGATCCCCTGAGCGGCGCCAAACGGACCGTCATGGAAAATCCCGAATCCGAATTCTACGGCGTGGCCATCTCCCCGGACAGCAAGTGGCTCTCCTATACACGCCCGGCCGCCAACGAGATGGACATCGTATACCTCCGCTCCCTGGAAAGCGGCAAGGAATATCCCGTGACGGACCGCTGGTACAACAGCGGCAGCCCCAGCTTCTCTACCGACGGCAAGTACCTGATTTTCACCAGCGACCGGGACATGAACCCGCAGTACAGCCGCATCGAATGGAACTACTCCTTCACGGACATGAGCGGCGTGTACATGGCCCTGCTGGCCGCCGACACCCCTTCCCCGCTCATCGCCAAGGACCCGGAGGTGAAGGCCGATGAGCCTGCCGCCAAGCCCGAAAAGGCAGAGAAGCCCGCCAAGCCCGAAAAACCCGCCGCCGCCACCCGGATAGACCCGGAGGGCATCGCAGACCGCATCGTCAAACTGCCCGTGAAAGGCCGCCGTTTCTACTGTGACGGCAAGAGCCTCTGGTACGGCGCCCGCGGCGGCACCCGCGTATTCACCTTCGCCACCGGAGACGATGAAAGCTGCACGGACGGCATGCTGGATGTGACACCCGGTGCCAAGAAAGCCCTGGTGATGAAAGGCCGCGACCTGTATGCCGTGGGCATCGGCCCCAAGATGGCCCTCAAGGACAAGATTGACCTGGGCGGGCTGATTACCACCGTGGACTATCCCCGGGAATGGGCCCAGCTATACGACGAAGTCTGGCGCGCCTTCCGCGACGGTTACTACCTGGAAAACATGCACGGACGCGACTGGAAGGCCATCAAGGCCAAGTACGAAGTGCTGCTTCCCTACGCCAAGACCCGCCTGGACGTAAACTACATCATCGGCGAGATGATTGCCGAAACCGCCAGCGGCCACTGCTATGTGACGCCCGGCGAATATCCCCGTCCGGAGCGCATCCCCATGGGCCTGCTGGGTGCCGAATTCTCCAAAGTGAAAGGCGGATTCCGCATTGACCGCATCCTGGAAGGCGCCACCTACCGGCCCGAACTCCGTTCCCCGCTCACCGAACCCGGCCTGGGCGTGAAGGAAGGAGACGTCATCACCGCCATCGACGGGGTTTCCCTCGCCGATACGGACAACATCTACAAACTGCTCATCGGCAAGGCCGACGTGCTCACGGAACTCAGCATCGGCGGGAAGAAGGTGGTGGTGAAGCCCATCGCCGACGAAGGTCCCCTGCAGCACTACGCCTGGGTGATGAAGAACATCCGCACCGTAGAAAAGCTCTCCGGCGGCCGTGTGGGCTATATTTACATTCCGGACATGGGCCCCGAGGGCCTGAGCGAATGGGCGCGCTACTACTACCCGCAGCTGGACAAGGAAGCCCTTATCATCGACGACCGCGCCAATGGCGGCGGCAACATTTCCCCGATGATCATCGAGCGCCTGCAGCGCAAAGTGTACCGGATGACCATGCGCCGCGGCTCCACCCGCACCGGCACCACGCCGGAAGGCACGCACACGGGTCCCAAGGTGCTCCTCATCAACAAGTATTCGGCCAGCGACGGAGACCTGTTCCCCTGGAGCTTCAAGGCCAATAACCTGGGCACCGTCATCGGCACCCGCACCTGGGGCGGCATCGTGGGCATCAGCGGTCCCCTGCCCTATGTGGACGGCACGGACGTCCGCGTTCCTTTCTTCACCAACTATGACGCCGCCACCGGCCAGTGGATCGTGGAGAACCACGGCGTAGACCCGGACATCCTCCTGGACAACGACCCCGTGAAAGAGTTCGCCGGAGAGGACCAGCAGCTGGAAAAAGCCGTCCAGGTGGCCCTGGAACAGCTCAAAGACCGCAAGCCCCTGCCGGGTATTCCGGCTCCGCGCACCTTCAAGGACCTGGGGCTGCCGGAGGTGTGGTAGCCCGATGAACTAAAAAAGCTCCGCGCACATTTGCACGGAGCTTTTTTAATAAAAGAACTGCCTTTTATTCGGCCTTACCGTTGGAGCCCAGTACGTTCACAATCTTGTGGATGTACATCTTCTTCATTTCCTCGCGGGCGGGTTTCAGATACTGGCGAGGGTCGAAGTGGCTGGGATTTTCGGCCAGGTGCTTGCGGATGGCAGCGGTCATGGCCAGACGGCTGTCGGAGTCGATGTTGATCTTGCACACAGCGCTCTTGGAAGCCTCGCGGAGCTGCTCCTCGGGGATACCCACGGCGTTGGGCAGGTTGCCGCCGTACTTGTTGCACATGTCCACATATTCCTGGGGAACGGAGCTGGAGCCGTGAAGGACGATGGGGAAGCCGGGAAGCTTCTTCTCAATCTCGTGCAGGACGTCGAAGGCCAGCGGCGGAGGTACCAGGCGGCCGGTCTTGGGATCTACGGTGCACTGCTCCGGGGTGAACTTGTAGGCGCCGTGGCTGGTGCCGATGGAGATGGCCAGGGAGTCGCAACCGGTGCGGGTGGCGAAGTCAATCACTTCTTCGGGTTTGGTGTAGTGGGAAACCGCGGAGGAAACCTCATCTTCTACGCCAGCCAGAACGCCCAGCTCGGCCTCTACTGTAACATCGTACTGATGGGCATAGTCCACCACCTTCTTGGTGAGGGCGATGTTCTCCTCGTAAGGCAGGGAGGAGGCGTCGATCATGACAGAGCTGAAGCCCATGTCCACGCAGTCTTTGCAAAGCTCGAAGCTGTCGCCGTGGTCCAGGTGCAGGACGATCTGAGGATTCGTCCAACCCAGTTCCTTGGCGTATTCTACAGCACCCTCTGCCATATAGCGGAGAAGGGTGGAATTGGCATAGTTACGGGCACCCTTGGAAACCTGGAGAATAACCGGGGATTTGGTCTCTGCTGCGGCCTGGATGATGGCCTGGAGCTGCTCCATGTTGTTGAAATTGAAAGCGGGGATGGCGTAACCGCCGGCAACGGCCTTCTTGAACATCTCGCGGGTGTTCACCAGGCCGATTTCTTTGTAAGATACCATAGTTTTATAAAGATTATAATGTGTTTTCCGGTCCACAAAGATAGCAAAAATCGTGCAATATTAAAATATTTTCTTTTTCCATATTTATTCGTTACCTTTGAGTGATGAACTGGCCCCTCTTCATACTGCTCTTCCTTACTCCGCTGGTGATCGGGATTGCCCTGGTGATCACCCTGGACCGGGGAGATTCGGGCCACAAACTGGGTTGGATTGTAACGGTTGCGTTCCTGCCCATCGCGGGCATCATCCTGTACCTGATCTTCGGCATCGATTACCGCACCGCCGACCTGTATAAGCGGCAGCACCGGAAGTTCATGGACCTGGTAAAAAGCGTTCCGGAAGACAAAAAAGCCCTGCTTTTCGGCGGAGAACCGGCCTGGGACGCCGTCCGGGAGCCTTTCCGGCCGATGGCCAAACTGCACGGCCATACCACCCAGCTGCCCCCGCTGGCCGGTAATACCTACACCACCATCACGTCGGGGCAGCAGAAGTTCGACCTCCTCATGGCCGACATCCTCTCTGCCAGGGAATCCATCCACCTGGAGTATTACCACTTTGGCGTAGATTCCGGCAGCACCCTGGTGATGGAGGCCCTGAAGCAGAAGGCCCGGGAAGGCGTGAAAGTGCGCTTCATCAACGAGAACATCGGCAATTTCCCCCATCCGCGCAAATATTACGACCAAATCCAGGAAGCCGGCGGGGAGGTCACCCGCTTTTCGCGCCTGAATCCGTACACCTTCCTCACGCGCCTCAATTTCAGGAACCACCGCAAAATCGTGGTCATCGACAGCAAGATTGCCTACACCGGCGGCATGAACCTGAACAACAACTACCTTTACAAGTGGCGGGATACGCATGTGCGCCTGGAGGGACCGGCCGTGAACCAGCTCCAGCTCATTTTCATGGATACCTGGATCACCACCGGCGGCCACCTGGACCGTCCCTTCCAGGATTACTTCCCCCCGCAGGAGAAGAAAGCGGACGGCGCTGTGGTGCAGATTGTCCCGGACGAGCCCGATGTCCCCATCCCCATCATCCAGTACAGTTACGAGTGGGCCTTCCACAACGCCAAACACAGCATCATCCTGCAGAATCCCTACTTCGCTCCGCCGGAATCGGTGCTGGAAGCCCTGAAAGCGGCCTCCCTGCGCGGCGTAGACGTGCAGATGATGGTCCCTGCCAAGGTAGACACGGCCCTGATGGGCCCCATGAACCGCTCCTATTACAAAGAGCTCCTGGAGGCCGGCATCAAGCTGTATGAACGCAGCGGCGTTTTCTCCCACAGCAAAACCATGGTGGTGGACGGCTACCTTTTCTGCATCGGCACGGCCAACATAGACAACCGCAGTTTCAACATCAACTTCGAGGACAACACTTATCTATTCAGCGAAGAAGCGGCCCGGGAAAGCCTGGCGCTGTTCGAGAAGGAGAAGCGGGAGCTCTGTAAACAAGTGAGCCAGGCCGATGTGGCGGCCTGGCCCTGGTACCAACGTTTCTGGTACTACTTTGTAAGGCTGTTTGCGCTGGAATTCTAGGCCTGCCTGTATTTGGCGGCCTGCTCTGCGATAAGGGCTGCGTCGGCGAAATAATTGATTTTCATGGCATCCTTCATGTCGTAGAGGGTTTTGGCGGCCACTTCCCGGGCGGCTTCCGACCCCCTCTGCAGAATCTCGTACACGCCGGGAATGTCCTGCTCGTAGGTGTGCCTGCGGGCGCGGATGGGATCCAAGCGGTCGTTGAGCACGCTGATGAGGAATTTCTTGCATTTCATATCGCCCAGGCCACCACGGCGGTAGTGGTCTTTCAGTTCGTCCAGGTTGGCATAGTCCGGCCAGAAACGGGCGAAGTCATCGGCCTCACAGAAGGCATCCAGATACGTGAATACGGTATTGCCTTCCACCTTGCCGGGGTCTTCCACACGCAGATGGCCGGGGTCCGTGAACATGCCCTTCACCTTCTTTTCCATTTCCTTCGGGTCGTCCGACAGGTAGATGCAGTTGCCCAGCGACTTGGACATCTTGGCCTGGCCGTCCGTTCCGGGCAGGCGGCGGCACACCAGATTGGAGGGCAGCAGGATTTCCGGCTCTACCAGCACATCCGTATGATAGGTACCGTTGAAACTGCGCACAATTTCCCGGCACTGTTCCAGCATGGGTTCCTGGTCTTCTCCGGCAGGCACGGTGGTGGCACGGAAAGCACAGATATCGGCCGCCTGGGAAATGGGATAGGTGAAGAAACCCACGGGGAGTCCCCTGCGGTTGTCATCCTCCACTTCCCCGTTGAAGCCGCGCATCGCCATTTCCGACTTGACGGTGGGATTGCGCTGCAGGCGCTGGACGGTTACCAGATTGGAGAAAAACTGCGTCATTTCGTGCAGCTCCGGAATCTGGCTCTGGATGAAGATGGTCACCTTCTCCGGATCCAGGCCGCAGGAAAGATAGTCCAGGGCGACCTCGATGATGTTCTGGCGTACTTTTTCCGGATTGTCCGCATTGTCCGTCAGTGCCTGGACATCGGCGATAAAGACAAACATGCGGTCGTATTGGCCCTCGTTCTGCAGCAGGACGCGGTTTCTCAGGGAACCCACATAATGGCCCAGGTGGAGTTTCCCGGTGGGACGGTCTCCGGTAAGGATAATCCTGCCCATAGGCTACTGGATTTTCAGGGTGTCCGGGATGGATTCCACGCGTTCGATCTGGTCGATGACCTGGGAGGCTTCCTCGGCCTTCGTGGCGGCGGCTTCGGCCTTGGCGGCAGCCTCTTCCGCGGCTTTCTGGGCCTTGATCAGTTCTCCCTGCTTGGCAGCAATATTCTGTTGGTCCTTCAGGCCTTTCTGGCTGCTGCGAACGTCTTTCTTGGCATCGCGTACATCCTTCTTGGCCGAAGAGATGTCCTTTTTGTGACCGTTAATCTGCTTCTGAACTTCCTGGACGGCCTTTTTGCTCCTGTTCACCTTGGCTTCTGCATCTTTGTAGTCCTTCTGGGCTACACGGAGGTCTTCATCCAGGGTGCGGATCTCTTCTTCCAGCTGGGAAACCGAGAGTTTATCTGACGTGCTGTACACGCCGTCGTCCGCCTTGCGGGTCTTCTTTTCCAGTTTGAGGGCGTTTTTCTTGGCCTTGATCACGTCCTGCTTGGCCTTGAGGGACTGTTTCATCAGGCCCAGGGACTTGCGGGCCTGGTTGTACTGGTCCTGGGCGGCATCCAGGTCTTTCTGCAGGGCGCTGATCTGCTGCTGGCTGTCGCGGATTTGGGCGTCGGCCTTGTCTTGGGCGACGGAAAGGTCCTGACGGGCCTGTTCCACCTGCTTTTCGGCTTCTGCAATGGCTTCCTTGTTGGTTTGGGCCTGCGCACCCACAAACAGGCAGAGGGCGGCGGCGGTGAGGAGGAAACGGTAAGTTTTCATATCGATTTTATATTTGTTTCTATCTTACAAATGTAGCAATATTTGGGAACAAAGCCAAAAAAAGAAGGAGGCCTCTCGTTGGAGCGCCTCCCTCTCGATGGGCCGAAACTATCTTATTGTTCGTCCGGGCCTTCCGGCTGAGGACCCTGCGGACCGGCACCGAAGGGGCCCTGAGGGCCACCCTGGAACGGGCCCTGGGGACCGGCCTGGCCTTGCTGACCAGCCTGGTACATCTTCTCGAAGGCCTTGTTCAGGGCTTCGGTGTAGCGGTCGATG
>CACZUR010000014.1 GCA_902784435.1 uncultured Bacteroidia bacterium
GAATTGAAAAAATGATCCCGAACAACACAAAGTCCGGGATCATCTCAATAATCAGATTCTCTGGCGAAAAAAAACACTCTACTTTTTCAGCGGCCTCCTTCCAGGGCCTTCCAGATGTTCATACAAGGTATGTACAAAAGCCCAACAGCAGGTGTCTTCCTTGTATTAGGGAATTCCCTTGTACTATTTGGGAATCGCTTTTATTTTTGGGCATTTCTTTGTATTTTTGTGCTGCAAAAACAAAAAACTTCATTAAAACCATGAAAAAGATTTATGCAATCGTTCTTTCGGCAGCCCTGGTGCTGCTGGGAACCCAGGCCAAGGCCCAGCTTTCCGTTGGCGCTGGCTATCTGAATTCTACGGAAACCACCACCACCAACGCCAATAACAGCTCCAACGCAGGCCTCAACGGCATTTACGTAGGCGGCCAGTACAACCTGCCCATCGTGGCCGGCTTGAACATCGCCCCCGGTCTGTATCTCGACATGCTCTTCGGTGGCAGCAAATCCGAAGCCGCCGGAACTGTTTTCGGTATTCCCGTGAGCGCCAACGGCAGCGTCAAGTACACGGAACTGGCCCTGAACATTCCCGTGAACCTGAACTACACCTTCCATGTAGGCTCCGACTTCAACGTATTCCTCTATGCCGGTCCCGTGCTGCAGTATGGCCTCCTGTCCAAGTCCAGCGCCAATGCCGGTGCCTCTGCCGGAGCCATCAGCATCGGCGGAAATAAACCGGCCGAAGCTAACAATTACGATGCGGACTATGGCTCCCGCAATCCGTTCGTGGTGTATCTGGGCGGTGGCGCAGGCATCCAGGCCGGTGCCCTGCAGGTCATCCTGGGCTACGACCACAGCCTCACCAACATCAGCAAGAATACAAACGTGAACCTGGGCCGCTCCCAGATTAAGATCGGTGTAGGCTATTCCTTCTAGTCCCTGTGGGAGAATTCACAGCCGCAGAACAGCTGGTTGTAGAAGTTTTCCTCCTTTAAAATCTCGTTCCGGCGTTCCTGGAGACCACCTTTCCGCCAGTTTTGGTCCCACCAGGCAACGCCGGAAACTTGTTCACAGGCCCATCGGCCCGCGGCGTTCACCTGCTCCAGGCTTTTCCAGCGGGAAGACGCCAGCGTGGTGGTAAGGACCCCGAATCCATGGGCCGATGCATACTGCGCAGCCCGCAGAAGGCGGAAGCGGAAGCACTGGAGGCAACGGCCTCCGCGCTCCGGCTCGTCCTCCAGCCCCGCCACACACGTGCCCCAGGCCTGATGGTCGTAGACGTCGTCCACCATTTCCACACCCCATTTCCGGGCATAGCGGAGACATTCATCCCGGCGGTGCCGATACTCCTCCAGGGGATAGATATTGGCGTTGGAGTAGAAGATGACGGGGGTGATTCCCCGTTCCATCAGGCACTCCACGATGGCCCCGGAGCACGGCGCGCAGCACGCATGCAGGAGAATCTTCCGGGCCCCGCCGGGCACTTCCAGTTGTACATGGGTTTTCATGATGGGGCAAAGATGGAACTTTTCCTTAAACTATGCAAGGATTTTTGTATCTTTGCAGCCCCTGACGAACTTACAGCATGGCAATTAAGACCGAGCCCCAACAGCATAGGGAACCCGCCGGCCGGAGAATGAACGGCTGGCTGGCCCTGAGTCCCCTCTTCGTATTCCTGGCCGTCTATGTGGCCGGCTCCATCGTGGCACACGACTTCTACAAGGTGCCGGTGGCGGCGGCGTTCATCATCGCATCGGCCTATGCGTTCCTCATTACCCGGAGCGTAGACAAGACCGACGACAAGATTGCCCTCTTCTCGGAAGGTGCGGGCAACAGGAACGTGCTCATGATGATCTGGATCTTTGTGCTGGCGGGGGCCTTCGCCGCTACGGCCAAGGATATCGGCGCCATCGACGCAACCGTAAACGCCACGCTGCACGTCCTTCCGGGGAACCTGCTGTTCGCGGGGCTGTTCCTGGCTTCCTGCTTCATTTCCATGGCCATCGGCACGTCTGTGGGAACCATCGTGGCGCTGGTGCCCATCGCCAGCGGCCTGGCGGCCGAAACGGGCACGGGACTGCCCATGATGACGGCCATCATCGTCGGCGGCGCCTTTTTCGGGGACAACCTTTCGTTCATTTCCGACACCACGGTGGCCGCCACCAAAAGCCAGGGCTGCTCCATGAAGGACAAGTTCCGCGTGAACCTGTGGATTGCCGCGCCGGCAGCCATTCTGGTGGCCGCGCTCTATGTAGTCCTGGGGCTTTCCGTCGAGGCTTCGCCGGCAGCCCGGCCGGTGGAATGGCTGGGACTGCTCCCCTATCTCCTGGTGATCGGCCTGGCACTGTCCGGCATGAATGTGGTGACGGTGCTGGCCATCGGCATCGGCGTAAACGGAGTAATTGGCTGGAGCACAGGAGCTTATGACTTTGTGGGATGGATGAGTTCCATCGGCGGGGGCATCGGTTCCATGGGCGAGCTCATCATCGTTTCCCTGCTGGCCGGCGGCCTGCTGGAGCTCATCCGCTACAACGGCGGCCTGCAGTTCATCATCGACGGCCTGTCCCGGCACATTGCGGGCCGGCGCATGGCCAGCCTTTCCATCGCGGCGCTGGTGTCCCTGGTGAACTTCTGCACGGCCAACAACACCATCGCCATCATCACGGTGGGCCCGCTGGCCAAAGACATTTCCCAGCGGTATCGACTGGACCCGCGCAAGACGGCATCCATCCTGGACACCTTCTCGTGCCTGGTACAGGGCATCCTTCCCTACGGCGCGCAGATGCTCATGGCCTCCGGCCTGGCGGGGATATCGGCCCTGTCCATCATGGCCAGGCTCTACTATCCCTTTGTGCTGGGGATAGTAGCCTTCCTGTCCATCGTGTTCCGCTTTCCGCGGAAGTATTCCTAGAAGAGATAAGCGCCCCCGATCGTGAGGGTGTTGCGGTGCAGACGCTGATCCTGGATGGCGTTCAGGTTCAGCAGGCCCAGGCTCAGGCCGATGGTCACGCGCACGCGCTCTGCAGCCTCTACGCCGATCCCCAGCTGGAGGGCCAGATTCACGCGGTTGCGGTAGCCCAGGCCGGAACCGTTGTTATTGTTGTACATGTCGTAGCTGGTACCGGCCGACTTATGGGAGATGCCGTGCATCAGACCGAACTGCACCTCCGGACCGGCCAGGCCCAGGAGTTTGAACTCGTCGGTAAACTCATAGGAATAAGCGGCGGTAAGGGGCAGGTTGAAAGCCAGTTCCCTGGCGCTCATGCCGGAGATGGGGGAATTGCCGAACATCAGCGACAGATTGGCGCCCGGCAGGAAGGACAGGCCGTCCAGAATATTTTCCAGGTCCAGGTTGTAGCGGCCGCCGAAATAGACGCCGTCCAGATTGGTATCGGCCTCGGCCACATAGCCTTTCCAATGTTCGAAACCGTGAACATAGCCGGCGTCGGCCGACAGTTGGGCGCGAGCCTGCGTACCCAGCAGCACCAGGGCTGCCAAAACGAGGAGTTTTTTCATTGCGTTCTGCATTTATTGGCACAAAAATAAGGATTATTCCCAAAAATCCCAACTATTGGGGATTGACCATATGGGGTAATTCCTGTAATTTTGCGCCGCAAGCGCAAAAAGAAAAAAAAAACTATGATACTTTCGGATCTGGAAACCGGCGAAAAAGCGGTGGTGGAACGTGTGCATGGCCACGGCAGCTTCCGTAAACGCCTGATAGAGATGGGATTCATCCAGGGAAAAGAAGTGCGGGTTATCCTGAATGCCCCGCTCAAGGACCCTATTGAATACGAAATCCTGGGCTACAAGATTTCCCTGCGGCGGGAAGAAGCCCGCCAGATAGAGGTGGTGACGGAGGCCGAGGCCCGCGAGGCCCTGGTGAGCGACGAGCATCTGCAGGCGCTCCCCGGAGACCTGGAAGAGAAGGAGCGGCTGGACAAGGCCCTGGCCCATGTGGCCGAAGAGCGCCACCGCAACATCCGGGTGGCCCTGGTAGGCAACCCCAACTGCGGCAAAACCTCCCTGTTCAACCTGGCATCCGGCAGCCACGAGCACGTGGGCAACTACTCCGGCGTAACGGTCGATGCCAAGGAGGGACATTTCAAATACAAGGATTACGACATCACGCTGGTAGACCTCCCGGGTACCTATTCCCTGAGCGCCTACTCCCCGGAAGAGCTCTATGTCCGGAAAAACCTGCTGGACAGCGTCCCGGATGTGGTGATTAACGTGGTGGACGCCTCCAACCTGGAGCGCAACCTGTACCTGACCACCCAGCTCATCGACATGAATCTCCGGGTGGTGATGGCCCTGAACATGTACGACGAGCTCCAGCACAAGGGAGACAAACTGGATACGCACCAGCTGGGCTGGCTGCTGGGCATGCCCGTGTGCCCCACGGTGTGCCGCGACGGGCAGGGCATCCCGGAGCTCCTGGACACGGTGATCCGCATTTACGAGCAGTCCGACCCCAAGCTTTCCCGCCACATCCACATCAACCACGGCGCAGAAATCGAAAAGAGCATCCGCCGCGTGCAGCCCTTCATCGCCCACAACGAGGACCTGAAGGCCCGCTACTCTACCCGCTACCTGACCATCAAGTATCTGGAGGCCGACAAGGACGTGGAGGCCCTGCTCGCCGGCATGCCCAATATCCAGGACATCTCCAATGCCCGGGCCGATGAAATCCAACGCATCCAGTCCCTGCTGGGCACCCCTCCGGAAAGCGCCATCGTGGACGCCAAGTACGCCTTTATCCAGGGCGCCCTGGCCGAAACCTACGAAAAATACATCGAGGAGCATCCCCGCCGTACCATCACGGACAAGCTGGATGCCATCGTCACCAACCAGTGGATGGCTTTCCCCATCTTCGTCCTCCTGCTCTGGTTTGTTTTCTGGGCCACGTTCACCGTGGGCCAGTACCCCATGGACTGGATCGAGGCCGGCGTGGCCTGGCTGGGAGACAAGCTGGGAGGGCTGATGCCGGACGGCTGGGTCCGGGACCTGGTGGTAGACGGCGTCATCGCCGGTGTGGGCAGCGTACTGGTGTTCCTGCCCAACATCCTCATCCTGTACTTCTTCATCTCCTTCATGGAGGACAGCGGCTACATGGCCCGCGCGGCGTTCATCGTGGACAAGCTCATGCACAAGATCGGCCTGCACGGGAAGAGTTTCATCCCCATGGTCATGGGCTTCGGCTGCAACGTGCCGGCCATCATGGCCACCCGCAGCATCGAAAGCCGCAAGAGCCGCCTCATTACCATCGCCATCATCCCCTTCATGTCCTGCGCCGGACGGCTGCCAATATTCGTACTGTTCGCCGGAGCGTTTTTCCCGGCCCATCCGGCCACGGCGCTGCTGGGCATCTATCTGCTGGGCATTGTGATGGCCATCCTGTCGGCCCTGGTCATCGGCCGCTTCGTGAAAGACGACGACCTGCCGTTCGTGATGGAACTGCCGCCCTACCGCATCCCCACGGGAAAGGCCATCTGGCGCCACACCTGGGAGAAAGGCCGGCAGTATCTGGAAAAGATGGCCACCACCATCCTCATTTTCTCCGTGGCCATCTGGGCCCTGGGTTACTTCCCCCGGCATCCGGAACAGAGCAAGGCCTATCAGCAGGAGCACTCCTATATCGGCATGGTGGGCAAAGCCATCGAACCCATGAACGAGCCCCTGGGCTTCAACTGGAAGATGGATGTGGGCCTACTGGCCGGCGTAGGAGCCAAAGAACTGGTTATCAGCACCATGGGCGTTACCTATGCCCAGGAGGGAACGGAGTATGAAGAGGGCGACGATACCGCCCTGCAGGCTGCGCTGAAGGCCACCGTACCCACGGCCGCAGCCCTGGCTTTCATGGTGTTCGTGCTGCTGTACTTCCCCTGCATCGCCACCTTCGTCGCCATTAAAAACGAAACAGGAAAATGGCGCTGGGCCATTCTCCTGTGTCTGTATACCATCCTGGTGGCCTGGCTGGGCGCCTTCGCCGCCTACCGGCTGGGGCTGCTCATCTGGCCGTAGGAACGTTTTACTACAGATTGGCGTTTTCTTTCTTCCAGTCTGCGACGGCGGGGACAATGCCCAGGGATACAATTTCGTCGCGCATCTTTACCAGGTGCTCGTAGGAGGCGTCCAGGGCAGCGATTTCCTCGGCGGTACCCTGCGGGGCGGTGAAGTGGCAGCCCGTAGCGTCAATCACGGTGGGCATGGCCATCATCACGTTCTTGTACTTGCCTTCATTCACATAGGTGCCGGCCGGCCAGCAGAACTGAGGACCGCCCATGGCGGCTTCGATCATCTTCACAGCCTGGTATGCGGGGCTCTGGAAGGAGCTGCGGCCGCGGAGCTTGATGATGTTGGAACCACCCTGGATGGTGTTGTGCTTGATTTCGGCGAAACGCTCTGCGGAAAGATTCATTTCGGAGAGGGGCTTGCCGTCAATCTTGACCTGGCTGGCGAAGACTGCCATGGCCTCGCCGTGGCCGCCGTAGGTGTGGGCGCCGGTCACCTTGTACTGCGGCACGCCGAACTCCTGGGCAAGGGCTTCCTGCAGGCGGGTGCTGTCCAGCGCTGCCAGGGAGGTGAGCTGGGAGGGCTTGAGGCCGGAGTGGATGAGGGCGGTGAGGGCGGTGACATCGGCCGGGTTAAAGATCACTACCACGAATTTGGCATCCGGGCAGTACTTCTTGATGTTGTCACCGAATTCGGCGGCAATCTGGCAGTTGCCCTTGAGTAGGTCTTCGCGGGTCATGCCTTCCTTGCGGGGGGCGCCGCCGGAGGAGATGATGTACTTGGCATCCTTGAAGGCCACGGCCGGGTCGATGGTGGCCGTCAGGTTGATACCTTCGAAAGCGCAGTGGTCCATCTCTGCGAGCACGCCCTTGAGGCCGGGTTCGAAAATATCATACAGGCAGATGTTGGGGGTGAGGCCGAGCATGGCGGCGGTCTGGACCATGTTGGAGCCGATCATGCCGGCTGCGCCTACGATAAGGAGCTTTTCATCGGTAAGGAATTTCATAATATCTGTGTTTAAATCAGTTTTCAAAACAGTTTGCAAAGATACGAAAATCCCGTGAAAGATTTGCGGGAAAAGCAAAAAATACGTACTTTGCGGGGAATAAACACAGACACGGAATGGAACAAGAACGCATCCTCGTTTTTCAGGGCACCTGGCGGAGTTATCAGAAACGGATCCTGGACAATCTGCAGACCCACCTCAGGGACAATAAGCTGCACGTGGTGGCCGCCCCGGGCGCGGGAAAGACTACCCTGGGAATCGAGGTAATAGGCCGGACGGGCCGGCGGGCCCTGGTCCTGTGCCCGACCAACACCATCAAGAACCAGTGGCGGGAGCGCATCTGCGCCTCTTTCCTCCAGGAAAGGGACTACGGCCTGGTTTCCACCGATATCCGGCAGCCGCAGTTCATTACCGTGGTCACCTACCAGGCGCTGCTGGCCGCTTTCTGCGGCAACGACGTCCCCGAAGAAGACCCTTCCCGGCCGGACGAAGAGGAAGGGCCGTCCATTACCTCATCGGCCCGCTTCCGCCAGGAGAAGGCGGACGAAATCGTGGCCGTCCTGAAGGCCGCCGGCATTTCCCTGCTGTGTTTTGACGAGGCGCATCACCTGCGCAAGGAATGGTGGAAAGCCCTCATCTATCTGAACGAGCACCTGGTCCCGGAGCAGACGCTCGCCCTCACCGCCACGCCGCCCTACGACGCAGATCCGGCCGAATGGAAAAGATACCAGGAACTGTGCGGGGAAATAGACGAAGTGATCTCCATTCCGGAACTGGTGAAAAACGGGGACCTGTGCCCGCACCAGGACTACATCTATTTCTCTTCCCTGAGCCAGGAGGAGAAGGAACTGCTGAACCGGCACAAAGAAAATGTAGGGCAGCTGATCCGACAGCTCAAGGCCGACAGGGAGCTGCTGGACGGCCTCTCGCGCCTGCCTTTCCTGCAGGCCGATGAATCCGCGGTGGAAACCGTCCTGGAGAATCCGGAGTTTTACGTGTCGGCAGCCGCCCTGCTCCACGGGCAGGGATACCCGGTTCCGGGGCGTTTCCTTGCCCTCTTCGAGGCATCGGCCCACAGCCTTCCGGCGTTTGACGTTCCCCGCGCTGCTACGTTCCTGGACGGCTTTTTCAACGCGGAAGGCCCGGCGTGGGCTCCGCTGGAGCAGAAGCGGGAAGAATACCTACGCCTGGCCCGGCGGATGAGCATCGTAGACGGCCGGAAGGTGGTGCTGGAGGCCGGCGACAAGTATTATCGGCAAATTGCCAACAGCGTAGGGAAACTGGATTCCATCGTGCACATCGTCCGTCAGGAGAGCGCCCTGCTCAGGGAGCGCCTGCGGATGGTCATCCTGGCCGATTACATCAAGCTGTCAGACCCCGGCTGCACCACCCTGGGCGTGGTTCCCATCTGGCGGAAACTCAAAGACGCGCCGGGGCTGGACATTTCCCTGGGCGTGCTGTGCGGCTCGCTCATCCTGCTGCCGAAAGCGGCGATGGAAAGCTGGCGGCAGCGCCTGGCGAGCAGCGGCATTGCGCCGGACGCCGTGGCTGAAGGCAGTTTCGACGACGACCGTTATGTGCGCCTCACGCCCCGGGAAGGCATCCGGAACCACATCGTCCGGCTTGTAACGGACCTGTTCAACGACGGCGTACTTACCGTTCTGGTAGGTACGCAGGCCCTGCTGGGCGAGGGCTGGGACGCCCCGTCCATCAATTCGCTCATCCTCTCCAGCACCGTCAGTTCCTATATGCTGTCCAACCAGATGCGCGGCCGCGCCATCCGCACGGACAAAAAACACCCCGACAAGGTGTCCAATATCTGGCACCTGGCCGTGTGGGACCCGCTCCTGGGAGAGAACACGGCCGATATCGCCCAGCTGAAAGCCCGCTTCGAGGGCTTCGAGGCGCCGTCCTATTACGATAAGCATGAGATTGTCTCGGGCATCGAACGCATTCTGGGCAGCTCGGTGGTCCCGCTGCAGCTGCGGGTGCAACGCATCCGGGACAGCTCCCTCACCCTCTCCAGGGACCGGGAACTCATCCGGAAATGGTGGAAGGACGCCCTTTACGACGGCTTCGGCAGGCGGGGAGGACTTCGCACCGGTGTGGAAACCGAGGCCGTTACCCTCCGGACGCTGCGGTATGTGAGCCTGAAATACATCATCCTGTCGGTGCTGTCGATCGCGGGCGCCCTGCTGGACGTGACCCCTTTCCTCAGCATCCTGTGCCTTGTGGGACTGGCCGGCTTCCTGAGCATCGCCTTTGTCCGCTTCCTGCGCACGGGCAGCGTGACCGGAGTCCTGAAACAGGTCTCCCGGGTCATCCTGGAATCCCTGGCCGCCCGCGGCCACATCAAGACATCGCTTGAACGGGTGGGTCTCACGGTGACGGGAGAAAAGGGCATCCTGTATGTGAACTGCGCCAACCTGCCCGCCCAGGAGAACAACCTGTTCATCCAGGCCCTGCAGGAATTCCTGGACCCCATCGACAACCCGCGCTATCTACTGGTCAAGCACGACAAGTTCCTGGGGCGCATCCGCCAGAAAGACTATTTTGCCGTGCCGGCCATCCTTTCCCCCAACAAGGAAAGCGTAGAAGGGTTCCGGACGCTGTGGGAGAAGTATATCGGCAAGTGCGAGGTGGTTTACACCCGTAATGCCGAAGGCCGGCGCCTCCTGGTAAAAGCCCGGAAGATAGCGTCGTCCGCCAGCAAACGCCGCCGCTCCAAGCGCCTGTCGCAGTGGCAGTAGCACCTGCCGGAGCAGTTTTTCCAATCAAAGATTTGTAGCAATTGGAAAAAGTATATATCTTTGCAGTGTAAATTGTAACGTTTTATATGGAGCCTCCCAGTCAGGTCAAATCCAACCAGTTAGCGGGCGTCGGTTCAGACGACCCTCTGTCGCGATATTTCCTTTCCTGATAACCCCTTCCCGGTACCGCCAGGTATCCGGGTGCTTCCGTATAGCCGTTCAAAGGACATATTAAATGGGACTTTATTTAAAGAAGAAATTAGACAACGAAGCCATCATAGGCGTATGGCAAATCACGGAAAGTGAGGAAGAGCTCCTGCAGCTGGCCTCCACTCCCACGGACGAGATGGAAGAAATCTCGTTCATCCGCAGTGAATCCCAGCGCAAGCAGCGCCTGGCCGTACGCGCCCTCCTGAACACCCTTTTTGACGAAAAGGTATATCTGGGCCACCACGAAAACGGGAAGCCCTACCTGGAGAACGACCCTACCAACATCTCCATCACCCATACGGAAAAATATGTGGCCGTCATCCTGCACGAAGACCAGGACTGCGGCATAGACATAGAATCCCTGGACCGGGACTTCTCGGCCGTAGAAAAGAAAGCCCTCAGCGAGGACGAGATAGACGACCTGGAAGACGAAAAACGCAACGAGCAGCTGGCCATCTACTGGTGCGCCAAAGAAGCCGTATTCAAGCTCCTGAGCCGCTACAGCGTAGACTTCGCGGAACAGATCGAGATTGAGCGTTTCCGGCCCCGCGGAGAAGGGGAACTGGAAGCCACCTTCATCGACAAGAACGAGGACGAAGAAGAATTCGAACTGGAATACATGACCTTCGACCGCCACGTGCTGGTGTGGGTCGTGGGAGACTAAGCCCCGGAAGCAGGGTCAGCGGAGCGGCTCCAGCGCAACCGTCCCGGGAATGTCGTCCTGGGGCGGTTGTCCGTGTAAATAGATGATGCGCTGGTTGGGACTGCCGCGGAACAGGAGGTCCGTGTCCCGCTGCTCCAGGATAAAGGGGCCGTCTACCAATACGTCCAGGTAGGGCAGCATCTGCGACATTTTTTCCGAAGCCTGGATTTCTTCCAGCGTAAAGCCCGTCCAGCACCAGATGGTTTTGCGGGTTTCCTCCTTGATGCGGCGGGCCAGTTCCGTGAAAGCCTCTACCTGGTAAAAGGGGTCTCCGCCGGAGAAACTCACGTTGGACATGGAATCGGCCTTGATCAGGGAGAGCAAATCGTCCACTTCCACCCACTTGCCTGCCTTGAAGTCCCAGCTCTGGGGATTGTGGCAGCCCTTGCAGGCGTGCGAACAGCCGGCACAGTAAATGGCCGTCCGGAAACCAGGTCCGTCGGCCATTGTCTGTTGCAGTATGTCTAAAACTCTGATCTTCATATACAAGTCCCTCCCCCGAGGGGAGGGGTTTCGGGAGGGGGTAACGTGGGGAACCCTCCGGGCACGAATGGCCGGAGGCTATTCGTGCACTACACGGTCGTGGAGTTCCGCCAGTTTGCCGGCGTTCCAGCGGTCCGTGGTGCCCACCAGGTAGCCGGTGATGCGCTGCAGGGTGTCGATATGGTGACCGTGGCAGTGCGGGCACTCGTGGAGGTCTTTTTCCGCGTTTTCGTAGCCGCAGTCCATGCAGCGGTTGCGGTTGTGGTTCACGGAACCGTAGCCGATGTCGTACTTGTCCATCAGGTCTACGATCTGCATGATGGCCTCCGGGTTGTGGGTGGCGTCACCGTCCACCTCCACGTAGAAGATGTGGCCGGCGTTCTCGTACTTGTGGTACGGGCCTTCGATCCTGGCCTTGTGCTCCGGGGTGCACTTGTAGTACACGGGAACGTGGCTGGAGTTGGTGTAGTAGTCCTTGTCCGTGATGCCGGGCAGGATGCCGAAGGTCTTTTTGTCGCGCTTGGTGAACTTGCCGGACAGGCCTTCTGCGGGAGTGGCCAGGAAGGTGAAGTTGTGCTGATAGGTCTCTGCAAAGCCGTTGATCTTCTCTGCCATGTGAGAGATGATCCGCAGGCCCAGCTCCTGGGCTTCCTCGCTTTCTCCGTGGTGCTTGCCGATGAGGGCGATCAGGCATTCCGCCAGGCCGATGAAGCCGATGGACAGGGTGCCCTGGTTGATGACGGATTCGATGGTGTCGTCGTCGTCCAGCTTTTCGCTGCCCAGCCACAGGCCGTTCATCAGGAGCGGGAACTGCTTCTTGAGGGCGGTCTTCTGGAACTCGAAGCGCTCGTTGAGCTGGCGGGCGGCGATTTCCAGGGCCCAGTCCAGCTTCTTGAAGAACTTCTGGATGCGCTTGTTCTTGTCCTGCTCTTCGTTCATGGCCTCGATGCCCAGCTTCACGATGTTGATGGTGGTGAAGCTCAGGTTGCCGCGGCCGATGGAGGTCTTGGGACCGAACTTGTTGCCGTACACGCGGGTGCGGCAACCCATGGTGGCCACCTCGTGCTCATAGCGCTTGGGATCGTCGGCCTTCCAGGCGTCGTCCTGGTTGTAAGTGGCGTCCAGGTTCAGGAAATTGGGGAAGAAACGGCGGGCGCTCACCTTGCAGGCAAACTTGTAAAGGTCGTAGTTAGGGTCTTCCGGCAGGTAGCTCACGCCCCGCTTTTTCTTCCAGATCTGGATGGGGAAGATGGCGGTGGAACCGTTGCCCACACCCTCGTAGGTGGTGTTCAGGATTTCGCGGATGATGCAGCGGCCTTCTGCCGATGTGTCCGTGCCATAGTTGATGGAAGAGAACACGACCTGGTTGCCGCCGCGGCTGTGAATGGTGTTCATGTTGTGCACGAAGGCTTCCATGGCCTGGTGCACGCGGCCCACGGTCTGGTTGATGGCGTGCTGCATGGCGCGCTCCTTGCCCTGCAGGCCCACCAGGTCCCGGCGGAGATAGTCGTCGATATGAGCTTTCTTGAGCTCGCTGAAGTCCTGGTTGTACAGGTCGCTCACCTTGTCGATCTCTTCCTCGTAGGTTTTGCGGACATAGGGAGCCAGGTAGAAGTCGAAGGCAGGGATGGCCTGGCCGCCGTGCATCTCGTTCTGGACGGTTTCCATGGAGATGCAGGCCAGCACGCTGGCGGTTTCGATGCGCTTGGCGGGACGGGACTCGCCGTGTCCGGCCTTGAGACCGTACTCCAGCACCTTGTCCAGGGGATGCTGGATGCAGGTGAGGGACTTGGTGGGATAGTAGTCCTTGTCGTGGATGTGGATGTAGTTGCCGGCCACGGCCTCGCGGACAGGGTCTGAGAGCAGGCACTCGTCCACATAGCTCTTGGTGGCTTCCGAGGCAAACTTCATCATCATGCCGGCCGGCGTATCCGCGTTCATGTTGGCGTTTTCGCGGGTGATATCGTTGGCCTGGGCGTCGATGATGGTCTCGAAGATCTCGTTGGTCTTGGCCTTGCGGGCAATGTTGCGCTTGTTGCGGTAGCGGATGTATTCCTTGGCAACCTCCTGACGGGGGCTGTTCATGAGGTGGTTTTCCACCACGTCCTGAATTTCCTCCACGGTCATCTCTTCTTTCTCCAGCTGGGAGATGGCCTGCGCTATCTGGGCGGCAAGTACAATGTCCTCGCCCCTATCTGTTACGTCCATCGCCTTGAGGATGGCCGCTACGATTTTTTGGTTGTTAAAGTCGACGCGACGCCCATCGCGTTTGAGTACACGTTTTACCATAAAACAGCTATTGTTTCAGTATTCTTCAGTAATGATTCAGGTCGGGGGGATTTCCCCGGAGGGCAAAGATAATCCTTCGGATGCAACTTTCCCACATTTTTTCAGAAAAAAGTTATCAACAAAGAAGCCTAGGCTTCTGTTAATTCGTTGATTAACAATTGCCTAGGCCTTGTTTTTAGCTATATAAACACTAAAAACTAACCATTCTGTTTCTTGCAGCGGAGGTTGTTCACATCAGTGACTTCCGAAGCTGAATCTCAGGCCCGCTTCTATGTCGAAGCGAAGGGGTTGGATGGTGCGCAGCGAACGCGGCTGCTGGGCCGTGTCGAAGTAATAGCGGAAGGCCGGATCCAGGTACAGTCCCACCACCGGCGTGAGCTTGAATTCCACGCCCAGGCCGCCGGCCACCGACCACTGCGGCAGCGTGCCGTGCGGCTTGTGGTAGTGCAGGTCCTTGGGGCTGTAATGCACCAGGTAGTGGTCGTCGGCCAGGAACTCTGCCGAGCCGCCCGCGAAGGCATGGACGCGCCAGCGCCCGCGGTTGACCACATCGTAGTAGAAGTTGAGCGGAATGCCCAGCCAGTGCTGCGCGTTGTCGATGTCTGTCTGCGGGACCATGATGCCGTCCGACGACACGAAGTCTCCCACGAAGGTGCGGCTGAGGTTGGTGTAGCGAAGACCCAAGCCCAGCGCCAGGCGGGAAGTAAAGTTGTACTTGGCGCCCACACCCAGCGAGAAGGGCAGCATGAAGGAGGTTTCCGGCTGCTCGTTGTAGATGCCCTCCCCTGCGCCGATGGGCACGGGAGCCGCGAAACGCATGGGCCGCCCCCCGGGATTCACATTGTTGCGCATACGGGCCTCCAGGAGGCCGGAGGCCAGGAGGGACAGGCCCTTTTCCTCCGAGGGACGGCGGTCCGAGAAGGCCAGCCTGTTCAGGAGGGCAGCATCTTCCACGCCGCTTCTGAAGCGGTTGTCCGGGCCGATGGTCCGCCGATGCTGCGCGACCGGACGGTTGGCGGCCGCAGGAAGGGCCACGGTGCCCGCCAGCGTCCCGGAAGGGATGGCGGCCAGGCGGGAACGACGGGTGGCCAGGGGCTCCGCGGGAGCGGCCGTCTCCTCTGCGGGAGAGGCCTGCTGCCGGAGGGGCGTACCTGCCACCTGCGCTTCCGCGACGGATATAGTAGTAGGATTAGAATGTTCCTGGATGTGCTTGTCCGGCTCAAGGAAGACGAAGGCGCCTGCCACGGCGGCGGCCGCAGCCACGGCCACGGCGCTCCGGCGCCAGAACACCAGCCTGTGGTATTTGTTCAGGCCGGCTTCCACACCTTCCCACACGGCGGGAGAAACCCGTTCTTCCGCATCCTGCAATAGTTCTTTTATCTGTATGTCAAACTCTTCGCTGTTCATTTTTTTCCATTTATCAGTTCCTGCAACCTTTGCCGCGCACGCTGCAGTTTGGAGCGTGACGTGGCTTCTGCGCATCCCAGTTCCTTGGCTATTTCACTGTGGCTGTAACCTTCCAGTACATACATATTGAAGACGGTCCTGGCGTCCGGGGGCAGCTGGCCGATAAGCCCCATCAGTTCCCGGTAGCCCATTTTCTGGAGCGGGGTGGCTTCCTCCGTAAAGAGCCCCCTGGCTTCCGAAATGTCGTCCGACATGCCCAGCGCGTCCTTTTGCCTGAGATGCATCAGTGCAGTATTGACAAAGATCTTTCGCGCCCAGCCTTCGAAGGAGCCTGCTCCCTGATAGCTGTCCAGCTTGGTGAACAAGGTGATGAAGCCTTCCTGGAGTACGTCTTCTGCGTCTTCCCGATTACCCATATACCGCAGGCACACGGCCATCATTTTGGGCGAGAGGGCATCGTAGAGGCGTTTCTGGGCCTTGCGGTCCCCGCTTTTGCAGGCGGCGGCCAACTGCTCCGGGGACACGGCCCCCACAGGGGAGTCTTCTTCCCTTGTCCAAGTAATAAGATGCAGTTTGGTCCAAAAACGTTTCAATGGGTCCGGAATTTGTTTAACGCAAACACAAATTTCGAAAAAAACACGTATTTTTGCAAATATGAAGAAAGCGCTTCTGGCTTTGGTAACCTCTCTCCTGTTTCTGGTTCCCGCCGCCGCCCAGTCGGTGGAGGGCCATCTTGTAGATGCGGTCCAATTCTATAGCGACGGACAGTACGAACGGGCCCGCAAGCTGCTGACCACCCTGTCGGCGGCCGCCCCGGGCAACGACGCCGTGTGGTATTATCTGGCCCTCACGGAAAGCGCCTGCAAGAACCTGAAAGGGGCGGAAGAGGCCCTGCAGAAAGCCGTAGCCCTGGACAGCAGCAATTACTGGTACCGCCGCATGCTGGCCCGGATGTACTTCGTAACCCAGCGCCCCGACGAAGGTGTGGCCCTGTACGAGGCCCTGGTCCGGGACTTCCCGGAGGACGAAAATGCCAGCTATGAGCTGCTGGACATCTATCTGTCCCGCAAGCAGTTCCAGCCCGCGCTGGACATCCTGGCCGACATCGAGCGGCAGCGGGGCCTGTCGGAAGAAGTGCTGCGCACCCGCTACGATGTCCTCAGCGCCATGGGCCGGCAGGAAGAAGGGGTGGAAGAACTGGAAAAATTCAACCGGGAGTATGCATCGGCCCAGATCCTGAGCATGACCGGGGACTATTACCTGTCGCAGTTTTCGGATTCCCTGGCGCAGGTGCGTTATCAGGAAGCCCTGGCGCTGGACAGCAGCTATGTCCCCGCCATCCTGGGCATGTCGGAAGTGCATCGGCACCAGCGCCGCTACCCGGAGTTTTTCAAGACGCTGGAGCCCTTCTTTGCTTCGGCCGATGTCCCCGCGCCCTCCAAGAGCATGTACATCGGCAACCTGACCAGGGGCATCGACCCCAAAATTCTGCAGCTGCACCGCGCGGGCTTCGACTCCCTGGTGCAGATGGCCGGGCATACGCACCCGGCGGACAGTTCCGTCCTGCAGGCCGGCGGGTCCTATTACTACACCACCGGCCGGCCGGAAGAAGCCGGCAAATGGTTCCGCAGCGCGGCGGACCAATTTCCGGAAAGCCTCTCGCAGACAGCTACTTACATCCAGTATCTGTCCCTGCAAAAAAAGTGGGAAGAGCTGCGGGACCGCTCAGTGCAGGCGTTTGACCGTTTCCAGGAGCTGGCCTTCCTGGACTATGCCAACATGGCCAATTATCAGCTGGAAGACTACGACGCCATCATCGGCAACAGCCAGTATATCATCAGCAACAACCCCAAGGACAAGACCCTTTGCACGGGCGCCTATTCCATGATGGGCGACGCCTACCACTCCAAAGGGGATTCCCGGCAGGCGTACAAGGCCTATGAAAAGGCCCTGAAACTGAACCCGGACTATGCGCCGGTGCTCAACAACTATGCCTACTACCTTAGTATAGAGGGCAAAAAACTCAAGAAGGCCTACGCCATGTCCAAGAAAACGGTGGAGCAGGAGCCGGACAACGCCACCTACCTGGACACCTTCGGCTGGATCCTGCACCTGATGGGCCGGGACCTGGAGGCCAAGCCCTTCTTCAAGCATGCCATGCTGTACGGGGGCAAGGACAGCGCCGTCATCCTGCAGCATTATGCCACCGTACTGGAGGTGCTGGGAGAGGCCGACACCGCCAAAGTCTACCGGAACCAGGCCCGGCGCCTGGAAGAGAACCCCAAGCCATGAGAAAACTGCTGTGCATACTGGCCGCGCTCTTCCTCTGCGCCTTCCCCGCCCTTTCCCAGAACATGAAAAGCCTGGAAAAGCAGCGGGCGCAGCTGGAAAAGGACATCGCGCTCCTGAACCGGAAGCTGGACCAGAACTCCAAGAACAGTTCGCAGGCCCTGAGCAACCTGTCGCTCCTCAGAAGCAAGATCCAGTCGCGGGAAAAGCTCATCGCCGGCTGTGACCAGACGCTGCGCATGCTGGGGGACTCCATCCGCGTCACCCAGCGGGAAATGGACAAGCTGCAGGCCCGGCACGACACCCTGTCCCTCTATTACGGACGCCTGGTGCGGGGGGCCTACAAGAACCGCGACAGCCGCCTCTGGTACATGTACATCCTGTCCAGCCAGTCCATCGGCCAGGGTTTCAAAAGGGCTTCCTACCTGCGGGACATGTCGGCCGAAATGAGCCGCCAGGCCCTGCGCATCCGGGAAACATCGGCCCAACTGGCCGTGAAAAGGGAAAGGCTGGAAGGCCTGCACAAGGAGGCCGATGAAATGCGCCGCAAGGTGGTGGGCGAACGCGCACGCCTGCAGACGGAAGAGGCCGACGCCGACCGCCTGGTCACGCAGCTGAACAAGGACCGCAAGAAGTTCCAGCAGCAGCTGCGGGACAAGAACAAGCAGAAAGAGGCGCTGAACCGCAAGATCGCCGACCTCATCCGGAAAGAGAACGAGAAAGCCGCCAAGAAGGGCAGGAAAGGCGGCAGCAGCGGCTCCAAGACCACCTCTACGGCCGTGGATACGCAGCTCTCCAACGAGTTTGCCGCCAACAAGGGCAAACTGCCCTGGCCGGTGGAGGGCGCCATTGTGGAACGCTTCGGCAAACACCCGCACCCCGTGTACCAGAATGTGGAAATGCCGCAGAATAACGGCGTTACCCTGTCGGTGAAGCCGGGCACCCAGGCCAAGGCCGTGTTTGGCGGGACCGTCACGCAGGTGGTGGTGCTGCCGGGCTTCAACCAGTGCGTGCTGGTAAGCCATGGTGCCTACTACACCCTCTACGCCAAGCTCAAGAGCATCGCCGTAAAAGTGGGCGACAACATCAAGACCGGCCAGGTGGTGGGCACGGTAGACACCATCGGCGGCGAAGACCTCTTCCACTTCGAGCTGTGGAAAGGCGACACCCCCCAGAATCCGGAGGGCTGGCTCAGGAACTAACGCACCGACGGGGTCGGGCGGAGAGGTCGGGCGGCGGAACGGCAGGATGGCGGGATGGCGGGACGGCAGGCCGGCGACGGCAGGTCGGCGACGGCGGCATGCGGACGTAACTAGATTCCCTGACAGCAAGCAGAACGGCACTTCCCCGAAGGTATGTACAGCCAGAAGGCCGTAGAAAGCCGTTTTCGTGTACATACCTGGTATGTACGGCGTGACGGGCTGCGTTTCCGGGGAGGTATGTACAGCCAGAAGGCCGTAGGAGGCCGATTTTGTGTACATACCTGGTATGTACAGCGGGCAGAACGGCACTTCCCGGGAGGTATGTACAGCTGGAAGGCCGTAGAAGGCCGATTTTGTGTACATACCTGGTATGTACCGCAGGCAGAACGGCACTTCCCGGGAGGTATGTACAGCTGGAAGGCCGTAGAAGGCCGATTTTGTGTACATACCCGGTATGTACGGCGTGCCGGGCTGCGTTTCCGGGGAGGTATGTACAGCCAGAAGGACCGGAATCCCTAACCCCAGGTCAGGGTGCGGGAACCGTCGGGGTTCACGCAGATGTGGATGCGGAGGGTTTCTTCCGGCAGCAGGGGCTCTATGTTCTCCGGCCATTCCATCAGGCACATGCAGCCGGAATCCAGATAGTCGTACAGGCCGATGTCCAGGGCCTCTTCCGGGCGTTCCATCCGGTAAAAGTCAAAGTGGAAAAGGGGCTGCCCGCCACCGCCGCGGTACTCGTTCACGATGGCGAAGGTGGGGGAACTGATGGCGTCTTCCTGCACGCCCAGGGCCTTGCATACCGCCGTGATGAAAGTGGTTTTTCCGGCACCCATCGGCGCGTAAAAAGCCAGCAGGGAATGCCCCCGGACCGCTTCCAGAAACGCCTGCGCCGCCCGGGGCAGGTCCGATAAATCCCGAATGATGATCTCTTGCTTCATAGACTGCAAAGATACGCTTTTTCTCCCAATCTGCCGGCTATTCCACGGCCACAAAACTGCGCCGGACGTCCTTCCCGTAGGAGAAAATGTTATATCCCGGGGATATGTCGTTCATTTTCAGACTCTCCAGCGTTTCGTACCGGACCCCTTTGAAGAAGGTGGTTTCCGTAACGTGGTCGTGGCCGGAGAGGACGATTTCGACGCCCGCAAGGGGAACACGGGTTGCACTTGAAGCAAGCCCGTCATGACGCCGACACCCAGCAAGGCCAGCCCGACGGAGCGGCCGCCGACGGTTTTTCCAGGAACTCCTGCCGCCATCGGCAGCACCCCCAGCATTCCAGAGAGCGACAACGCTATCCACCGTAACTTTCCGGACATCATGAATAGAATATGCACAAAGATAATAGATTGGAATCTATTCTACAAGATTCCGCCGGTCCAGGAAACGGTACTGGGCGGCTTCGCTCAGGTGGACGGGCAGGATGACGGGGCTGCCGGCAAGGTCGGCGATGGTGCGGGCAATCTTGATGATGCGGGTGTAGGCGCGGGCGCTCAGGCCCAGGCGGTCGATGATTTGCTCCAGGACCTGCTTGCAGGCATCGTCCAGCGGACAGAATTTCTCCAGCTGCCGGGCCGACATTTCCGAATTGCAGAAAATCCCGCTGCCGGCGAAGCGCTTGCGCTGGATTTCCCGGGCTTTCAGCACCCGGCGGGCAATCTCTTCGGAGGGCTCTCCCTTGCGGCCCCGAATCAGGTCGGCGGTCTCTACCGGATGCATCCAGAGCTGGATGTCGATCCTGTCCATGATGGGCCCGGAGAGACGGGACAGGTACAGCATGCGCTGACCGGGGGTGCAGGTGCAGCGGTCCCCCTCCCCGTAATAGCCGCAGGGGCAGGGATTGGAGGCCGCCACCAGCATGAAAGAGGCGGGATACTCCACCTTGGCCTTAAGCCGGGATACGGTTACTTTCCGGTCTTCCAGCGGGCCCCGGAGGGCTTCCAGGGTAGATTTCGGGGCCTCGAAAAATTCGTCCAGGAAAAGCACGCCGTTGGTAGCCAGGGACACCTCCCCGGGCAGGATGTTATCGCCGCTGCCACCGCCCAGGAGGGCCGCCTTGGAGGCCGATATATGCGGGGCACGGAAGGGCCGGGTCCGCAGGAATCCCAGGCCGCCCGAGGCGCGCCCCGCCACCGAATAGACCTTGGACGTGATGGCGCTCTCCTCCACGCTCATGGGTGGCAAAATGCCCGCCAGAGCCTTTGCAATGGAGCTTTTTCCGCTGCCGGGCGCGCCGATCAAAAGTACGTTGTGCTGCCCGGCGCTGGCGATTTCCACCCCGCGCTTGGCTCCTTCCTGGCCGATGATATCGGCAAAGTCCATGTAATCCCTGGCGGGCCGGTCCGAGGCTTCCCGCGCCCGGCGGTAGCACTCCGTATTCCAGATCAGGAGCTCCGAAGGGTCTTCCCGCCCTTCCAGGATGAGGAGGACGTCTTCCAGCGTCTGTACGCCGAAGATGGAAATGCCGGTGTAGTCCACCGCTTCCAGGGCGCTTTCGGCCGGAAGGATGCACCCCCGGTAGCCGCGGCGGATGGCCAGTTCCACCATGGGCAGGGTGCCGCTCACGCCCCGGATGCTGCCGTCCAGGCCCAGTTCGCCCATAATCAGATACTTGTCCAGGTCCGGCATTTCCCGCTGCCCGGAGGCGGCGATGATGCCCAGCGCGATGGGAAGGTCATAACCGCTCCCCTGCTTGTGCAGGTCGGCCGGAGCCAGGTTGATGACCATTTTCCGCCCCGGGATGTGGAACCCCTTGGCCTGCAGGGCGGTGACGGTGCGCAGGAGGCTTTCCTTGACGGCGGCATCGGCCAGCCCCACCAGGTGGATTCCGACGCCCAGTGTGATGTTTACCTCTACCAAAACGGGGACGGCGTCTATCCCTACGCATTTGGCGCCGTGAATGTTTACCAGCATAGTCTTACTCGATATAAATTCCTGTGAAATAGCCGTTGAAGTGCACGGGATACTGTTTTTCGCCCGCGAGAATCAGGTGGTCGGTTCCGTCGTCATGCGTGAGGGCCAGGGCAAAAAGGCCCTTTTTCAGGCCGATGCACCGCGGTGTCTGCAGCCGGTAGGTCTCCAGCGGGAAGGCGGCCAGCTCTTCTGCCCCGCGCCGCACGGAAATGACGCAGTCCTCGTGGTCCAGGAGCACGAAATGCATCGTGCCCCGCTGGACGAAGAGGTTGTACATGGGAAATGAAGGGGGGTCGTAGTAATAGCGGGTGGTGTCGGCCCCCTGGATAAAGTAGCGGGGCTCCCGGCCCGGATAATCGTAGCCTTTGACCCAGATGGCGCCGTCCACCTCCACCAGCTTCAGATTGTGGGGCTCCCGGGGGAAGTCCAGCGGGAACAGCTGCTCGTCCCGGACCAGGCAGTATCGGCCATAGCGCAGTTCCAGCCTGTACACCACGCCGCCGTGCACCCGCACGTCGAAAAGATGGCCCCCGGAAACGGCCGGAAGCATTTTGATCGTTTCCCCTTCCCGCATGACGCGGTGCTCCCAGAGCAGGTTGCCGTCGGCCTCCAGCGGCAGGCCGATGGTATAGTACACCCCGCTGGAATCCCGTGTAAGGGCCCCGCCTTCCCAGTCCGGGTCCTGGGGCGTTCCCAGCGCCACGCCCACCGGGGAGGAGAAACGTTCCTGTCCGTTCTGCCGATAACACACGCCCCCGCCCGGGCGCTGGCCCAGGGTGTGGACGATGCCGGCATCGGTCCAGAAACCCAGCAGGCGCTCCTCTCCTTCGTATTGGAACAGCCGGGTGCCGTCGCAGGCGATAAAGGTGTGATGGCCATCTGTGCTGTCCGTCCATACATGACCGGCCTGGAACCGGTGCCGTTCCGGGTCGGGCCGGTCGCCCAGGGAGATGCCGCCCACGGGCTGACCGTTGCGGAACAGGACCAGGCGCGGCCGGCGGGTGTCGCCCTTCCGCCACAAGACGGAATCGGGGAACACCAGGGCGGTGGCATAGACATCGGGAACCGGAGTGAGGGTGTCCTGGCGGGCCTGCCCGGCCTCCTGCGCATAGCGGCTGAACCGGTCCTGTTCCCGCATGGCGCGGGGAAGGGAATCGCTGGAGAATTTGCGGCAGGAAACGAGGGCCAGGCCGATAAGCAAAACAGCAGACAATGTACGCATGGCGGGCCTTGTTTAGTGGGCTGCAAGGTGGCGAAAGAGATTGGTTTTTCCTACAGGCTGTTGATAACTTGTGTTGTTTCTTATGAATTTTGTTGTGTTTTAAAGGATTTGTGGCGTATCTTTGCGCATATGATCACTGAGCCCAACGTAAAAATCAACCTGGGACTGCATGTCCTGCGCAAGCGTCCGGACGGTTTCCACGACCTGGAAACCCTCTTCGTTCCCTATTTCGGCATCCGGGACCGCCTGGAGATTGTCACCGGCGACGACTGGTCCCGCACCCTGGCCTACCTGAAGGAGCGCTACGGGGCGCGGGAGGCGGATGCATCGCAGGCGGGCTCTCTGGCGCAGGGCGAGGCCTTGGCGCCCCTGGCGCGGGGCGAGGCTTTGGCGCAGGGCGAGATGTTGACCCAGGCCGGGACGCTGGCGCAGGCCGTGTCCCCGGACGGCAAGCTCATGATTACCATCGCCCGCGCAGAAGGCGTGGACTGGGACCCGCTGCAGGACCTCACTGCCAAGGCCTACTTCCTGCTGGCGGCAGACTACGACCTTCCTCCCATGAAAATTTTTCTGGAAAAGCGCTCTCCCGTAGGTGCCGGCCTCGGCGGTGGCAGCGCCGATGCCGCCTTCGCCCTGAGGATGATCGCGCAGTTGGGGGCTGTGGCCGTAGACGATGCGACACTGGCCGCCTACGCCTCCCGGCTGGGCAGCGACTGTGCCTTTTTCGTGTATAATCGGCCCATGCTGGGAACGGGCCGCGGAGAAATCCTGGAGCCCTACGACCTGGCGCTGGACGGCTATCGGCTGGAAGTCTTCATTCCGGAAGGGGTAGCCGTCTCTACGGCCGATGCCTACCGCGGCATCGTCCCCCGCATCCCCAAGACGTCGCTTCGGGACGTGCTCCGACAGGACATTTCCACCTGGCGGGCGGCGCTCCACAACGACTTCGAGACCACCGTCTTTGCCAAATATCCCGCCCTGGCCCCCGTCAAGGACCAGCTTTACGCCCGGGGCGCCGTGTACGCCGCCATGTCCGGCAGCGGCAGCGCCTTCTTCGGCATCTATCCGGACCGGTAAGGCCCGTCGGAGCCTGGATGGCGCAGGCTGGAGCCCGGATGGCGCAGGTTACGACTTGGATGGCGCAGGTCGAGGCCCTGATGGCGCAGGCTGGAGCCCGGATGGCGCAGGTTACGACTTGGATGGCGCAGGTCGAGGCCCTGATGGCGCAGGCGTAGGTTACGGATGGCGCAGGTGGCACTCTGAATGGCGCAGGCTGAATTTCAAGGGCTATGCCTGCGCCACGGGACGGCACAGAACGGGGATTCATGGCGCAGGTATCGGCATTAGAATTAGGCCGGCGCCAAATAAAAGGAGGCCTGCGCCAAGTAGACGGAGGCCTGCGCCAAGTAGACGGAGGCCTGCACCACGACAAGCCTTGGGCGCCCCCAGGTAGCGATGCCCCCTAGGCAGCAGCACCGCCCTCCAGACACAGGCCCAAGGCAGCACCGCCCCCAGGCAGCACCACCCAGACACCGCCCCCAGGCAACACCACCCCAGACACCGCCCCCCCCCCAGGCAGCACCACCCTACAACTTCTGCTGGATGACCTTCAGGTGGGTCTCGTAGTTGCTCTTGAGGCGGGTGACGGCATCGTGGAAGGAGAGGTTTTCGTCACCGTTGATGATGTTGCCGCCGTTCTGGCTCTTGTCGTCGGCGGGGTTCCACATTTTAAAATTCAGCGCGGCGCTGGCCTCCAGCCGCTTTTCGCACTGGTCCATGTAGGCGGGGATGGTCTGTAGCTGGGGCAGGAGCTCCAGGAAACGGGCTTTGAGCCGAGCCTTGAAGGCGGGGTCCTGCATCAGGCGGGCATACCAGATGGCCTCGCCGTTCACCAGTCCGGTCCGGCCGCCGGAAGTATAGAAAGACAGCACGCCCCAGTCGAAGTCCCAGACGGGGCCGGCCGTGAGCTTTCCGCCCCGGTCTTTGTGGAAGAAAACGCTGCCGGGATTGCTGAGCTCGTGGTTGCACATGACTTCGAACACAATCCAGTAGTCGATGAAGGAATCCACGTCCAGGTACCGGGCATAGCCGTTCTCCGGGTCTGTGAACCCTTCTCCGTACAGTACCGAAGCCACATCGGAGATGTACTTTTTGATATAAGTCTTCTGCGCGTCGGTAAGGTCCTGCGCATCGGGCGATTTCACGGCAAAGGGAATCTTGCCGCCCATCTGCCAGCAAGAGCCGTGCGGATCCGTCCACTGGAACTCGTTATCGAAGTGGAAGTCCAGTTCCAGCAGATAGCCGCCCGTGACGGCGTCGCCGCTGTTGTCTTCCGGCGTAAGTTCCGCGATGTCCACGCGGTTTTTGTCTATGCGCACCTGTTCGATGAGCAGGTAACTTCCTTGGTGTTTCCCATTCAGGACCAGTTCCACGGGGACGCAGTGCGGGCTCCAGGCCAGGTTGGTCAGGGAGGCGACGTGCATGGACACCAGGTTGCGCATGAGGGTCCGGTCCATAAAGTTGGCCAGCAGTACCCAGCGCTTGTGTTTGGGAAGGCCCAGGATGGAGGTGCGCTCCTCCAGCTTCAGAGCATAAGGTTTCTTGGGCCAGGTCCAGGTGGTGTTGCCGCGGCCGCGGATTTCGCAGGAGAGCACCTGCGGAAGGCCGGGATAGGCCTCCGTGCCCCGGATATAGAGGCCGGCGGCCTTCCAGATGTCCTTGGAAGTGACGGCCTGGCCGTCGTCGGTATCCACATACACCACCGGGAGGCCGGTTTCCAGCGCCGGGCCCGGATACTGCTGCTCTGAACGGACAGTGAAATAGTCCGATGGAAACAGGGCCTCGTTGCCCGTCCCGGCATCCTTCTGCACCACGGTCAGGCACGCCTGCTCCATGTAGATTTCGCCGGTTCCTGCATCGGTGAGGGTGGCCACATACAGTCCCGCTCCCGCCGTTCTGGTAAAGCCTGTCAGGCGGAAATGGGCGGGATTGGCACCCGAACCGGTCTGCAGCCGCAACTCGGGGATGACATAATCCGGGTCCTTCACCGAAAAGTACAGCTCGGCGCTGCCATTCGGGGAAAGGACCACGGACTGGGCCTTCAGCTCGATGGAGCGAAGACGGGGCGATGCGGTCTGCTCCGGAAGGATGCTCTCATGGGAACAGGCCAGTGCCGCCAGCAGCACGAAGGCTATGGACAGTCTCCCGGGACGCATCTTCCTTACTGCACCGCAAACGCTACGGGGCTTCCTTCCTGGCTGCTGCCGGCCACCCACAACTGGAAGTCGCCGGGTTCCACTTTCCGCTTGCCGTCCAGGCCTGTGAAGGAGAGTTCCGACACGGGGAGCTGCACGGTGAGCTGCCGGCTTTCGCCAGGAAGAAGGCTCACGCGCAGGAAGGCTTTCAGTTCCTTCACCGGACGGGTAATGGACCCTACCAGGTCGCGGACATACACCTGGGCCACCTCGGTGCCCTCGCAGGTGCCGGTGTTGGCCAGGGTGAAGGTTACCTGGATGGTGTCATCGGCCCCATAGACCTTCTTGTCCAGGCCGATGCCGGAATAGGCGAAGGTCGTGTAACTGAGGCCGAAACCGAAGGGGAAGAGCGGATAGGCACCGTAGTCCAGGTAGTAGCTGGTGTTGCCCAGGGAAGTCTGCCCGGCTTCCAGCGGAATATCTTCCAGCAGCGTTTCGCCGTTGTAGGGACGGCCGGTCATGTGGTGGCTGTAATACATCGGAGCCTGCCCCACGGTGCGCAGGAAGGTGACGGGGGTTTTGCCGGAAGGATTCACCTCGCCGGCGAGGATGCGAGCCAGGGCCGGGCCGCCCATCGTTCCGGGATGGAAGGCGTACAGCAGGGCATCCACGTTGGGCAGGTCGCGCTCGATGGTGAGCGGCCGGCCGGCCATGACGATGGCCACTACAGGCTTGCCGGTGGCCTTCAGTGCGGCCAGCAGGGCGCTTTGGGAGCCGACCAGGTTCAGATCGGCCAGGGAGTGGGCTTCTCCGGAGAGGATGGCCTCTTCGCCCAGGAACGCGAGCACGATGTCAGCCCTCCGGGCAGCCGCCGTCACATCGGCGAAGTTATCGCGCTTTTCGCGGCTGTAGCGCAGGCCGGGAACATAGTCCACGCGGCCGGGGAACCGGGCCCGCAGCGCCTGCAGCGGGGTGACGGTATGCTCTTTCTGCCCGTCGAAGGCCCAGGTGCCCAGCTGGTCGTGCGGGGCATCGGCCAGGGGGCCCGTTACCAGGATGCGGCCACCCTTCAGGGGCAGCACGCCGTCGTTTTTAAGCAGGATCACCGACTCCTCCACGCTCTTTTGGGCCGATGCCAGGTGTTCCGGCGCATACTGCACCGCCCTGGCAGCCTCCACATCCACGTAGGGATGCTCGAACAGGCCCAGGAGCATTTTCACGCGCAGGATGTTGCGCACGGCCTTGTCGATGGTCTTTTCCTTCACGGCTCCGCCCTTCACCAGCTCTTCCAGATGCGACAGGAAGCCGTAGGTCATCATGTCCATGTCCACGCCGGCGTTGGCGGCCTTTTCGGCCACGTCCTTGCGGTCCGTACCAAAACCATGGTTGATCATTTCGCCCATGGAATTCCAGTCCGTGACTACCAGGCCGTCGAAGCCCCATTCCCCGCGGAGGATATCCTTCACTACGAAGGTGTTGCCCGTGGAAGGCACGCCGTCGTTGTCATTGAAAGAGGTCATGAGCGTGAGGGCGCCGGCCTTCACGGCCGCCTCGAACGGCGGCAGATAGATGTTGCGCAGCTGCCGTTCCGTGAGGAAGGTGCTGTTATAGTCCCGGCCACCTTCGGCTGCGCCATATCCCACGAAATGCTTGATGCATGCCGCCATGGAAGTGCTGTCCAGGCTTGCGCCCTGGTAGCCGCGCACCATGGCTTCGCCCATCCGGGCGTCCAGATAAGTGTCTTCGCCACTCCCTTCCGCCATCCGTCCCCAGCGGGGATCGCGGGCGATGTCCAGCATGGGCGAGAACGTCCAGCGGACCCCCTGCGCCGTGGCTTCCAGGGCAGCCACGCGCGCACCTTCTTCCACCAGGGCGGGGTCGAAAGTGGCCGCCAGGCCCAGCGGAATGGGGAATACGGTGTGGAAGCCGTGGATGACGTCGCGGCCCACCAGGAGCGGAATGCCCAGGCGCGACTCCTCGACGGCGATGCGCTGAAACTCATTGATCTTGGCGGGATCCACCTCGTTCAGGATGGAGCCGATCTGCCCCTTTCGCAGGGCATCGGCATAATTGGACACCTCGCCGCCGGCGCTTACCTGGTTCATCTGGCCGATTTTCTCCTGCAGCGTCATCTGGCCCAGCAGCTTGTCCACGCGGGCCTCCACTTCGGGAGACGAGCCCACGGTAGTGCCTGCCTGCCGGGAGCAGGCAAGCACTGCCATCAGACTCAGTAAAAGGAGTTTAGTACACTTCATGCGTTTAGTTTTTCTGGAATACGCGGACGTAGTCTACCAGCATGGTCACGGGAAGGGCGCTTTCATCCACACCTGTCTGGCCTCCCCAGTCTCCGCCCCAAGCCAGGTTCAAGATAACATAGAAAGGAGCGTCATAGGGCCAGTCGTCATGTCCCAGCCCGCGGTTGTCGTAAGAGAGCTGCACCTTGCCGTCCACGAACGTGGTGATGTTCTCATGGGTCCACTCGATGGCGTACACATGGAAGTCGTCTTCGGCTCCGGCGCAATACATCTCGTGGGTCACCTGGGTGCCGTTGGAATGTACATGCGAATTGGCGTGCAGGCTGCTGGACACGTAGTTGGGGTGGTAACCCACCTCTTCCATGATGTCTATCTCGCCGCTGTCGGGCCAGCCGGTAAAGTTCACCGGCATCATCCAGAAGGCGGGCCAGGTGCCCTTTCCCTTCGGAAGTTTGATGCGGCCTTCGATATAGCCATACTGCCAGCCGGTCTTCACCTTGGCATACACGCGGCCGGAATAAATCTTTCCGCCCTCTTTGAAGCAGTGAATCTGCAGGGAGCCGTCTTTCACCTCGGTCACCAGACCGCCGTTCGGGGAGGTATGGTTCACATAGGTCTGCAGCTCGTTGTTCACCCAGTGGTCGCCCTTCACTTCGTGGGTCCAGTCGCTGCTCTTGAGCTCGGACCCTTCATTGAATTCGTCCCGCCAGACCAGGTTGTAACCATCGGGAATGTCGATATCCACCTCTCCGCCGGCCTGCGTAAGCGTCACTTTCTCGCGCGTGGAACCGCACTTGATGGTGATGAAAGTCTCGCGGTCGCGGTAGGTGTCGTTTTTCTTCACCTTCACGGCAACCTGGGCCGATGCCTGGGCACTGTACGCAGGTTCTACGCTCACCCAGTTCACGCCGTCGGCCGGAAACACCTGGAAGGCGTCGGAGGCCTTCACGTCCAGCGTGAGCGTCTGCTCATTCTGGTCGCAGGACAGGGTGGCAGGGGTTACCGTAATGGTCTCCGTCTTGCCGGGAGCATCCTTCTCCCCACCCCCGCCGCAGGCGCAGGCGAGGGTAAGGAAAAGAACGGGGATCAAATGAATCGCACGCATCTTCCAGCTAGTTTGCGGGGCAGAGGGCGATATCCTTCACCGTGATCTCGGTGCCGGCCGGCATGCGGCCGAAGTCCAGGACCACCATGATGGCTTCGTAGGCCTGGTCCGGAGAAACGGGTTCTTTCACATAGGAAAGGACATCGTAGGCCTCCAGCGCCACGGCATTGTCATAGAAGAAGGCGTGGTTGGAGTCGTCGTTGGCATCGGCCACCTTGATGGTGCAGACACCGGCGGCAGAAGATTCCAGCTTGCAGGTGAACTGGTAGGCGATGGCGGGATCGGCCGGAACATCGGCCACGATCTTCACCTGGCCCTGCCATTCGCCGCCGCCCACGCCCTCGGGAACGGTGAGGGAAAGCACACCGCCCTCGAAGCTGGCCTGAGGATCCAGACCGCCGCTCCAGTCGGCCGGGCTGAACCAGGTCTCCTTCAGGTAGCAGCCGCCGATGATGTTGTCACCGTAGCCGGCAGCGGAACCGCCGCCTGCGGAAGCCGTCACTTCCCGGAGGCTGATGTCCTTCACGGTAATCTCGGCGCCGGCCGGCATGCGGCCGAAGTCCAGGACCACCATGACCGCTTCGTAAGCCTGGTCCGGAGCGATGGGCTCGTTCTTGTAGGCGAGCGGAGCATAGCCTTCCAGCGCCACGGCATTGTCATAGAAGAAAGCGTGGTTGGAGTCGTCGTTGGCATCGGCCACCTTGATGGTGCACACGCCGCCCACGGAAGACTCGAGGGTTGCAGCAAAGGAATACTGCTTCTCGGGATCGGCCGGGATGTTGGCCACCAGCTTCACCTGGCCCTGCCATTCGCCGCCGCCCACGCCCTCGGGAACGGTGAGGGAAAGCACACCGCCCTCGAAGCTGGCCTGAGGATCCAGGCCGCCGCTCCAGTCAGCCGGGCTGAACCAGGTCTCCTTCAGGAAGATGCCGCCCAGAAGTTCGTCGCCATAGGTCACGCCGCCACCGGTCTGTCCGGTGATCTCACGCAGTTCGATAGCGGAAACCTTTACCTCGGCGCCGGCCGGGATGCGGCCGAAGTCGAAAATGGCCATCACGGCCTCGTAGGCCTGGTCCGGGGAAACGGGTTCGTTCTTGTAGGAGAGCGGAGCAAAGCCTTCCAGCGCTACGGCGTTGTCGTAGAAGAAAGCGTGGTTGGAGTCGTCGTTGGCATCGGCCAGTTTCACGGTGCAGGTGCCGCCAATGGACGATTCGATGGTGGCGAAGAAGGCATACTGCTTCTCGGGATCGGCCGGGATGTCGGCCACGATCTTCACCTGACCCTGCCATTCGCCGCCGCCGACACCCTCGGGCACGGTGAGCGTAAGGACACCGCCTTCAAAGCTGGCCTGCGGATCCAGACCGCCGGACCAGTCGGCCGGGCTGAACCAGGTCTCCTTCAGATAGCTGCCGCCAAAGAGGTTCTCACCATAGGTATAGCTGACCGGCGTTTCCGGCTCTTCGGGTTCCTCGCTGGGCAGGATGGTGCCATCGTCAACGGCATGGTCCTTCAGCACGATATTGGCAATGGAAACCACGGTTCCCGCTTCGTTGCCGCCGAAGTCGAAGACCATCTTCACACCGTTCGGGGCGTCTACGCCCTGGAGGTCGGTGAGGTAGTAAATGGTTTCACCGACAGGGATGTCCACACGGTTGGCAAAGAGGAAAATATCGTCGGAATCCACGGCCGTGAGCTTGAAGGTCATGCCCGGGATGGCCTTGTTGGTGTTCACGATGACAGAATAGTCGTAGTTCGTGTTGGCGTTGAGCACGACAGGAGCATCGGGAATGATGAAGAACTGGGCCTGCCACTGGCCGAAGGTGGCCTCCGGCAGGGTCAGGGTGTATTCCGCACCGCTCTGCTCCGTGGCAGGGTTGTCAATCTGTGCCCAGTTGGGAGCATAATAGTAGCTGTAGGTGTGGGCGTCGTCGGCCGGTTTCCACAGGTTGGAATCGGCGTTGTACTTGTAACCCTTGAACACGTAGGCAGCGGCCCTGGAGGTAAGGATGAAGTGCCAGGCGATGTCACCGTTGTCGTGCACCAGCTCCAGCGTCTCGCGGGTGATGTTCTCTACCTTGAATTCGGGCTTCTCCCAGAATTTGTCGTTGTCGATGTACGGGAACAGGGTGTGCTCCGGAAGTACCAGATACAGGTCGTTGCCACGGTACTCGAAGGCATAGGTGGAGGTCTGGGCCGCTACAGTGGCCAGATAGTCCTCTGTGGCGTCACCCTTCTGGTCCGCGAAGAGGGAGGCTGCGACGTCCTTGTTCACGTATACGCCGCCGTCCTCACCGGGATCATAGGTGTAAGCACCTGCACCACCGAAGGTTACGATATCTTCGTATACGCCGAAGGCAGCCTTGTCCCCGGGAGCGGCATTCCACCACTCCAGACCGACAGTTCCGGCAGGGCCGCAGCCCATGTGTCCGGCGGTTTCACCGTCGATGTGCCAGTTCTTGCTGTTGTCGGCAGAAGTGCCGCCGGCCAGGAAGGTGATGAACTTGTCGAAGGAGGCGATGGTGTTGTCGATGTGGAAGGTCTTTTCCACATAGTCGGGGGTGATGCCGGAGGCGTTCATGACCTGCATGCGCACCTTGTAATCTCCGGCCATGGCGAAGATTTTCTTGAGGCCGTTCTGGGCCCTGCGCTCGGTGAATTCACCGTCCTTGTCCTGGAACAGCCAGACGGGAATCACGGACGGAGCATCGACGGAGAAGGTAACCTGGTTGATTTCCTGGTCTACCGTAATGATGGGCTCAAAGGCAGCGGCCGTCTTGGGAGCCTGGGCCTCGGAGGGGTGTGTGAATTCCTCCTTGGCGCAGGAGGCCAGCGCCAGAACCGCAGTAAGTATGTAAACTAATTTTTTCATAATCAATAGTTGTTCTGGGTGAGTTCGTTAGCCTTGCCGGCGGTAGAGTCGATCAGGCCCTGCGGGAAGGGCAGGTACTTCTTGGAAGCAGACCAGGTGTTGGTACGGTAACCGTATGTGTCGGGAACCAGCACGGTGGGAGCGTCACCCCAGCGGATGAGGTCCCAATAGCGTTTGCCTTCACCCACGAATTCGAGTTTGCGCTCTTCCTTGATGTTCTCCAGCGAGAGGGAGACGGTGGCGCCGCCGAGGGCGCGGCCGTGCACGTCGTTCAGCCACTGGGCGGCATCACCGGAACCGGCGCCGCGCACCACCAGTTCGGCGGCGTTCAGCAGGGTTTCGGAATAGCGGTAGATGCGCAGGTTGTTGTTGAAGTTCAGGTTCACGTCACCCTGGGTGCCTACATTGTCCATGTAGCCGATATACTTCTGCTGGAAGATGCCGGTATCCTGGTAACGGGGGGTGTATTCCTCCCGGGTGGGATCGGTGACATAGCACGTTGCGGCGCGACGGGCATCGGCGGCGTCGAACATGTCGTAGGTTTCCTGGCGCACCGGGCAGAAGCCCCAGCCGTCGTTCCAGAGGAGGTCGGCCTGGGCGATGCTGCCCTTGGACTTCCAGGACTGCGGAGTGATCAGGGTAGGCAGCACGGTGCCGCCGGCACCCCGGACCCAACCCCAGCTGCGCTCGCCGGAGACGTTGCGGAAATTGATCTCGAAGATGGACTCGACGCCCCATTCTCCGGTTTCCTTAAAGATATCGCCGTAGTTGGGCATGAGGTCATACTCGCCCGAGCCGATGATTTCCTTCATGTAATCCAGTGCCTTGCCAAAGCGGCTTTCGTCGTTCTGGTACAGGACAGCCTCGGCATAGAGCATATAGGCCATGGCCTGGGAAACACGGCCGTAGTTGGCGGCGTCCCACTTCATGGGAAGGACCTTCATGTCGATGGCCCCTTCCAGGTCGGTGATCATGCCATCATACACTTCGTCGGCCTTTTTCTGCGGAGAAGTGAAGTCGCCGGTGAGGTTCTCCTCATAGTAAGGGATGTTGCCCCAGAACTTCCAGAGGATGCAGTAGTAGTAGTCGCGCAGGACGCGGGCCTGGGCCTCGGTGCTCTTGGCCACGGCATCCGGCAGGTCGGGCGTCCACTTGATATAGGCGATGACATCGTTGCAGCGTTTCACACCGGAGAAGGCGTCGGACAGGATGCCGGACATGCAGTTGGTGGGAACGGCTTCATAGTTCATCATCAGGTGCCAGTAGGCGTTGTCCGTCTTGTCCTGACCGCCCACCCAAATCTGGTCGGCCATGATATCGGACATCATGTTCAGGGGATTGTACTGGTCTGCGCACCAGTCGAACCACTGGAGCGGATCGTAGGCGGCCACCAGGGCTTCGGACAGATGCTTCTCCGTGGTGAAATACTCTTCCAGCTGCATGGCGCCGGTATTATCCACCGTCAGGAACTTGGAGGTGCAAGAAGAGGCAAACGCGAGCGCTGCGACGGCAGCGAGAATGGTGATATGTTTTTTCATTGTAGTCGCGCTTTATTTATTTAACGATACAGACAGCCACGCGGTTGCTTTCCGGACCCTGGGAGGCGTCGCGGTCCACGGAGGCGTTGAAGGAGATACGGCTGGCCTCGATGCCGGCCTTCTTGAGCATATCCACCACAGTCTGGGCACGCTGCTCAGAAAGGGCCTTGTTGATGCTGGCGTTGCCGGTTGCGCTGTCGGCATAGCCGGTAACCGTGATCCTGGCATCCGGGTTCTCTTTCAGGATCTGGGCAATCTGACCCAGCTTGAAAGCCTCTTCCGGACGGATTTCGGCCTTGCCGATCACAAAGTACAGGTCGTCGGTGTAGGATCCAGTCAGCTTGGCGGGAACTTCCTTGATTACCTCTACGGGAACTTCCTTGACCACTTCCTTGATCACTTCTTTCTCCACGATCTTCTCGACCACCTTTTCAGGTACGTAAGGATCTACATGGACGGGAGCGGCTGCACCGGCCTTGCTGGGACGGCCGCCCAGTTTCACCTGGACGCCGGCCAGGAGGGTACGGGCCTGCGGATACACGCCGTAGTCGATACCCAGGGAGGTGCCGCCGGAGGAGATTTCCGGGTCGAAGCCTCTGTAGTTGGTGAGGGTGAGCAGGTTCTCGGCCGCCACATACACGCGGAGGGAATTGATGAGGATGGCCTTGGTCCACTTCTCCGGCAGGGTGTAACCCAGCTGGATGTTCTTCAGGCGCAGGTAGCTGCCGTCCTGGACATACAGGTCGGAGAACTGCCAGTTCACATTGTCACCGCGGACAAAGCGGGGCAGCGTGTTGGAAGTGCCTTCACCGGTCCAGCGGCCCAGCATATAGGCCGGCATGTTGGTGTCGGGGATATCCGTACGGCGGGTAAGGTCGGCGATGGAGTTGCCGTAAGTACCCTGCCACAGCATATAGAAGTCCAGGCCCTTGTAGGAGGCGGAGAAGTTCAGGCCGCCCGACCATGCAGGCATGCCGTTGCCGATGTAAGTACGGTCGCTGTCATTCCAGACACCGTCTCCGTTCACATCCACGAAGCGGACGTCGCCGGGAACGGCACCGGGGATGATCTTTGCCCCGCTGGCGTTCACATAAGCGTCAACCTCTGCCTGGTTCTGGAAAATACCGTTGGTCTTGTAACCATAGAAGAACGGGAAAGGATAGCCATTCTCACCGCGGGTGACGGTGCCGGCGCCCTGGAAGGAGTCGTAGTTGTTGAAACCGCTCTCATTGCCCATGGAAACGAGCCGGTTGTGCAGGTAGGTGGCGTTGCCGCCCACGCGGAAGTTCCAGTCGCCGCGGCCGAACTTGTAGGAGATTTCCATTTCCACACCCTGGTTCACCATGTAACCGGTGTTGCCCCAAGGGCTGGATTCACCCACATAGGAAGGAGTGGGCATCTGGAGCAGCATGCCGTCGGTGGCCTTGTGATAGTAGTCGGCCGTGAACGTGAGGGCATTGCCGAAGAAGCCCAGGTCGATACCGGCATCCGTCTGGATGGAACGCTCCCAGTGGAGGGAAGGGTTCGCGAGGCCGCTGGACTTCACACCTTCCACGGTGGTTTCACCGGCGCCGAAGATGTAGTTGTTGCTGCGGGAAGTAAGGGTGGTGTAACGGAAGGCCTCGAAGGCATCGGAACCGTTCACACCCCAGGAGAGACGGAGCTTGGCGTTGGACAGCCAGCTGGGAATGTTCAGATAAGGCTCGTTGTGGATGTTCCAACCCACGGATACGGACGGGAAGTTACCCCATTTGCTGTTGGCACCGAAGCGGGAGGAACCGTCCCGGCGGAAGGTTACCTGGATCATGTAACGCTCGTCGTAGTTGTAATCGGCACGGGCAAAGTAGGATGCCAGGCGGTAGGGGCTGCTCACCCAGCCGTTGGCGTGCTGCTTGTCGGGGTCGTTCACGTTGTTGGGGGCATTGCCGATGTAAGGCTTGCCGAACCATTCCGGAGCAATGTCCAGGCGGTCGGCGTAAATGCCGTCGCTGCTGTTCTCCAGGGCACTCTGACCCAGGAGGACGGAGAAGCTGTGCTTGCCGATTTCCTTATTATAGGTCAGGTAGTTTTCCAGCTGCCAGACCAGGCCCTTTTCGTACTGGGCGTTGACAATAGTGTTGACCCGGCGGTTGTTGCCGCTCAGATAGAAGGTGGGCGTATAACCGCTGTTGCCCCAGAAGCTCATGTCCACGCTCAGGGAGCTGTGGAACTTGAGGTTGTCCCAGATCTGGAGTTCGCCGGAAAGGGCGGCCACCAGTTTGTGGCTCCAGTTGTTATTGGCGGGCAGGCTCATGGCGGCGATGGGGTTCACCATCTCGTGGAAGTCGGCGCCCGGCACCATGAACAGCTGGCCGTTTTTACCGGAGAGCAGGTCCAGGCCCGCATAATCTACCGCGTAGGCAGCCGCCTGCTCGGGAGTGGCATAGACACCCAGGATGGGAGCCAGTGAAAGGGCCGATCCCAGCGGGGAGCCCCACTGCGAGTTCTCGTCGACGCCCTTGCTGCTGATATTGGCATAGGACAGCTGGTTGGTGAGCACGAAGCTGTTCAGGAAATTGCGCTCGTCCTTGTGGTCCCACAGGGTGAACTGCGTATTGGAACGCAGGGTGAGACGGCGGTAGTTGGAACGGCCGAAATTACCGCCCACGATACCTTCCTGATCCGTATAACCGGCAGACACATAGTAATTTACCGCGTCGGATGCACCGCTCACGGACAGTTCGTGGGTCTGCTGGGGAGCATTGGGATTGAACACTTCCTTCTGCCAGTCGGTACCCTGACCGTAAGAGAACGGATCGGCATACTTGGGAGCCATGCCGGCATTGATGAGACCTTCGTTCACCATGAGGGCATACTCGCTGGCATTGAGCACGGTACGGTGTTTCCAGGGGTTGGAAATACCATAGGCGAAGTTATAGTCAATCTTGGCGGAACCCTTGGCGCCCTTCTTGGTGGTTACCAGCACCACGCCGTTGGCGGCGCGGGTACCGTAAACGGCACCGGAGGCGGCATCCTTGAGCACTTCGATGGATTCGATATCATTGGGATTCAGATAATCGATACCCCCGGAGATGGGCATGCCGTCCACTATATAAATAGGGTCGGAGGAGTTGATGGAACCCACACCACGGACACGGATACGGGAACTGGCGCCCGGCTGACCGGAAGCGGAAGTAACGGTAACACCGGCGGTGAGGCCCTTGAGGGCGGCATCCACGCGGGTAGGAGCCGTTACACCCAGCGCTTCGGCGTCCACCTTGGCAATGGCCGCGGTGACCACCGATTTTTTCTGTACACCGTAGCCGATGACCACGGTTTCTTCCAACATCTGCGTGTCGTCCGGAAGGACGACCACCAGGTTCTGCTGGCCGTTGTTGGAAATCACCTGCGTTGCATATCCGATGCAGGAAATCTCCACGGATGCACCTTTCGGGGTGGAAAGCGCAAAAGCGCCGTCCACGTCCGTCATGGCACCGTTATTGGTTCCCTGCTGGACAACAAACGCTCCGATAATGGGTTCGCCGGCGGCATCCTGAACGGTACCCCGCAGGGTAACATTCTGCGCCAGGGCCGACAAAGCCAATCCTGCGAAGAGGATCAGAGTTGCGATTTTTTTCATACGCGTTTGATTTGGTTTGCGTTGGTTATTATAGTTAATTAAAGTGAGTTGCGACACTGGGTCAGGAGCAAAATTAGGAGGAAAAAAACACGCCTGCGCTTTTAAGAGTATTAAAGTAGTGACATAATAAAAATAATTGGCTGTGGTTCAGCCAATTAAAATAATTTAAAACACTAAAAAAGTAGTGACGGAATAATCAAAAATCCACTACTTCCCAATCATTTTTACCCTTTCTTCGAAATTTTCGCGGTCTTCCAGCGCCGCATTTTTGACGGCCACCTTGTAGTTGTAGATGGTACTCAGGGAGTAGTCCAGCATGGCGGCGATCCGCTTGCTGTCGTCTACACCCAGGCGGATGAGGGCGAAGATGCGCTGCTCGGTGGTGAGATGTCCGCGGGGCGGGACCTCGCGGGCTTCCTCCTTCAGGAGCGCATTGAACTGCTCTACGAAATCCGGGTACAGGCCCAGGAAGGTGGCGTCAAAGGTGTCGTAGAACTCGTCCCTCACCTTTTCCGAACGGCCGCTGATGGAAAGCTCCTTGAGCAGTTGGTCCGCCTTGCCCTGCTTGAGCAGGTTCCGGAAACGGTTGTCCTCTGCGCGCACAGCCGAAATCTGGGCCGACAAGCCCTGCAGGAAGCTCAGGATGTACTGTTCCTTCACCTCGTTTTCCTTGGAGATCTGCTGGTTCAGACCGTTCAGGGCCGTATTGGCCTGCGCCAGGGAAAGATTGCTGTCTTCCAATTCCTTCCGCACGCGGGAGAGTTTGCGGGAGCGCACGATGAGGAAATAGGTCACCTGTGACAGGATAAGGGTGAGGACCGCCAGCAGGATGGACCAGACCTTCCGGCTGCGGTTGGCCCGCACCTGTCTGTCCTGATAAGCGTCCTCCACCTGCATCAGGAAACGGGAAATCTGCCAGGGACGCAGCTTGGCATTGTAGCGGATGGCATCTTCCTGGGCTATCCGAAGATACGTGAAAGAGTGGTCCACGTCGGTGGGAAGCACCAGCTGGGCCACCATGGTCAGGGAGGCATAGTCCCGGACGGCATTTACGATGTCGCATTCGGCCGACTTCACCAGCCAGTACAGCCGGTCCGGCTGATCGCCCCGGGCGTTGGCCAGCTCCGACTGGAAGAAGGCGTGGATGGCAAAGTCGCGCTGTTCCGGCGTGACGCTTCCCACCAGCAGCCGGCTCACGCTGTCGGCCGCCTCCCACTGGCTTTCGTCCATGAGTTTGTCCCGAAGCAGCGCACGGTAACGGGCCGATTCCCGGGGCAGCATGTCCAGCAGGCGCTGGCGGAAAGAGGCTGCCGGCGGAATGGACAGGCGCTCCACCATGCCGGAATTACCGGCCATGTCCTTGGAAAAGTCGTACAGCGTCCAATAATAGTCGGCCTGGAGATGGGCGGGAAGAGAAAGTGTATCGATTTGGTTGTAAAGCACTTGTGTCGCCTCCAGGTAGTTGCCGGCTTTCTCGTACAGGTGTCCCAGGTCGATGGAGGCCTGCAGATAGCGGTCCCGGTCTCCCAGTTCCAGCGCCCATTCCTGGCAATGCTTCAGGTAATGCTGTGTGGAGTCGAAGCTGAAGGGAAAGTATTCCGCCGCCGTAAGCATGCCCAGTTCGAAACGGCGGGAAAGGTCCGGGGTGGCCTGTACCAGCTTGCAGTAAGCCTCCAGCTGGTCTGCCTTTTTGGCCACATGGATTTCCCGCATGGCCAGATAGCTGTCCAACTCTTCCAGCAGGGCGCGCGTGCGACGGTCCGTCCGGGGCTGCGTGACGCAGGACAACGCTGCCAGCGCCGCCAGACTTACCAACAAGATGTTCTTCCCCCATCGCATAGTGCAAAGTTAATAAAAACGCGTTACAGACTCCTTACGGCGCGTTCGATTTCCTCCTCGCGGCCCGCGGGGATCACCGGGGACAGGAAGGACAGCATCTGCAGGGTGCGTGCCTGCGCCTCCGGAATGCCGCGGGAACGCATGTAGAACAGTTCGTCCTCGCTGAGCTGGCCCACGGTGGCGCCGTGCGAGCACTTGACGTCGTCGGCATAGATTTCCAGCTGGGGACGGGTGGTTACCTTGGCCGTTTCCGTAAGGACGATGTTGTGGTTTTCCTGGAAAGCTTCCGTCTGCTGGGCGTCGGGGGCCACTACGATGGTGCCGTCGAAGGATACCTGGGCGCTGCCGCCGGCGATGCCGTTGAACAGCTGGGTGCTCTTGCAGCCCGGCGCCCGGTGGTGCATCACGATGCGGAAGTTCACCTTTTCGTCGGCCCGGCAAAGGTAGAGGCCATTCAGATGGGCTTCGGCCCCGGGACCCGCCAGGTCTATGCTCACGTCGATGTCGCGCGATTCCCCGGGCAGCACCACGAATTCCAGTTCCAGCTTTTCCCCGGCCTGCACCTGATACTGTCCCACGGGGGGCGCTATGTACTTACCGTGTCCCATGGTCAGAACTGGTCAAAGCCCCGGGTTTCGATGGCGTCGATGAGCTCCCGGCCGCCGGTAGTCACAATGCGGCCGGCCTTGAGCACGTGCACATAGTCCGGCTGCACATATTCCAGCAGTTTGTGGTAGTGCGTGACGATGATAGCGCTTTTCTCCGGACTGCGCAGGGCGTTGACGCCGTCGGCCACAATCCTGAGGGCGTCCACGTCCAGGCCGCTGTCGGTCTCGTCCAGGATGGACAGGTCCGGGTCCAGCAGGGCCATCTGGAAAATTTCGTTGCGTTTCTTTTCGCCGCCGCTGAAACCCACGTTCACCTCGCGTTTGGCAAATTCCGGCTTCATCTGCACGAAAGCCATCTTCTCCTTCATCAGCTTCAGGAATTCCCCGGCCTTCATTTCCGGCAGGCCGGCCGCCTTGCGTTTGGCGTTCACGGCCGCTTTCAGGAAAGCCGTGATGGTGACGCCGGGAATCTCGATCGGGTACTGGAAGCTCAGGAAAAGGCCCGCCCAGGCCCGCTCCTCCGGGCTCATGGCCAGCAGGTCCTGTCCCTTGAACAGCACCGAACCTTCCGTTACCTCGTAACCGGGCTTTCCGGTGAGCACGGCGGCCAGGGTGCTCTTGCCGGCGCCGTTGGGGCCCATGATGGCGTGCACCTGGCCTGCGCCGATGGTCAGGTCGATTCCCTTGAGTATTTCCTTGTCTTCTACCCGCGCGTGCAGGTTGTGTATTTCCAGTAGCATACTATGCTTCGTTTTTATATAGCTTCATCCAGGTCCAAAGGGACCACAGTCCGTTAATCAGGTACAAGGCGCACACGATGGGCATGAATACGTTGCCCACGCTGATGTGCAGGATAATCTGCGTGACGTTCACCAGCAGCCACACCATCCAGCAGTCCCACTTCTTGAGGGAACTGAGCAGCTGGGCCAGCAGGATGAGGGCCGTGACCAGGCAGTCCAGGTAGGGATGAGGGTCGGCCGGGAAAAGGCGGTCCAGCGTCCAGCCCCACAGGAGGGCCACCACCAGCACGGCGCCCAGGCAGAAGGCCCGCTCCGTCCAGCCAAGCATGCTCACCTTCAGGGAGCCGTCTTCCGCGGCTTCCGTCTGGCGGGGATGCGTCCAGCGATAGTGCCCCATGATGTTGATGGCGAGCGAGACGGGCTGCAGCAGCAGGCTGGCGTACAGGTTGCGGTTCCAGAACAGCAGGAACAGGGCCGCCGTGTACAGGTAGCCCACCCAGAAATTGTACTTGGAGTTGCGCCCCGCGAGGAACACGCAGGCGAGACCCAGGATACTGGAAATCAGGTCTATCAGCAGCACCGGACGGCCGGCGAGGGTAAAAATGACGGTGTCGATCATCCTACGCTTCCCTCCAGTGAAACTTGCAGTAATTTCTGTGCCTCCACCGCGAATTCCATGGGCAGGCGCGACAGGACCTCACGGGCATAGCCGTTCACGATAAGGCCCACGGCGTCTTCCGGGCCGATTCCCCGCTGGTTGCAGTAAAACAGCTGGTCTTCGCTGATCTTGGACGTGGTGGCCTCGTGCTCCACGGTGGCCGAAGGTTCCAGGGACTGGATGAGCGGGAAAGTATGGGCCCCGCAGCGGGAGCCGATGAGGAGGCTGTCACACTGGGAGTAGTTCCGCGCGCCCACGGCGCCTTTTCCCATCCGCACCAGGCCGCGGTAGCTGTTCTGGCTCACGCCGGCCGATATGCCCTTGGACACGATGCGGCTCCGGGTGCCCTTGCCGATGTGCACCATCTTGGTGCCGGTGTCGGCCTGCTGATGGTTGTTGGTAACGGCCACGGAGTAGAATTCCGAAGCGGAATAATCCCCTTTCAGGATGGTGGAGGGGTATTTCCAGGTGATGGCGCTGCCGGTTTCCACCTGCGTCCAGGAAAGATGGCTGCCGCTGCCCTTGCAGATGCCGCGCTTGGTGACCAGGTTCAGGATACCGCCTTTGCCGTCGGCGTCGCCGGGATACCAGTTCTGGACGGTGGAGTATTTTACATCCGCATCCTTCTCCACCACGATTTCCACCACGGCGGCGTGGAGCTGCTGTTCGTCCCGCATGGGGGCCGTGCAGCCTTCCATATAACTTACATACGAGCCTTCATCGGCCACGATGAGCGTGCGCTCGAACTGGCCGATGCCGCGGGCATTGATGCGGAAATAGCTGCTGAGCTCCATGGGGCAGCGGACGCCCTTGGGAATGTAGCAGAAAGAGCCGTCGGAGAAAACGGCGCTGTTCAGGGCCGCGAAAAAGTTATCGCTGGAAGGCACCACGCTGGCCAGGTACTTGCGCACCAGGTCCGGGTGTTCTTTCACGGCCTCGGAGAACGAGCAGAAAATGATGCCCTTTTCCGCCAGGGTTTTCCGGAAGGTGGTGGTGACGGACACCGAGTCGAAGACCGCATCCACGGCCACCACGCCGGCCAGCACGTCGCGCTCCTTCAGGGGGATGCCCAGCTTATCGAAGGTTTCGGCCAGCTTGGGGTCTATCTCCTTGGGGCGGTCCTTGTCTTTCTTGGGGGCGGCGTAGTAGATGATATCCTGAAAATCAATCTCCGGCATGTCCAGGTGCGCCCAGTCCGGCTGCGGCATGCGCTGCCACTTCCGGAAGGCGTCCAGCCGGAATTCCAAAAGCCAGGCGGGCTCTTCCTTGCGGGCGGAGATGGTCCTTATGATGTCTTCGTTGAGTCCTTTGGGGACAAACTCCTGCTCCACATCCGTCACGAATCCCTCTTTGTACTCTCCGGAGGTAAATTCCTTGATAATGTCTTCTGCCATAATTCTAAAGGCAAAGATACTCCTTTTTTTTGGAATTCTTCCTTTTATTTCTTATCTTGCGGGCAATAGCCCATAATTAATTGATATTCAAAATGAAACGGAATCAATTCCCAACAGCCTTACGTGCACTTGCAGGCATGCTGGCCGCGTTTTCGCTCCTTGCGTGCGAAGGCAGCCAGACCAGCCTGGGTGTAACGCCAAAGACCGTATCCGTCAACGCGGAGGGAGGCTCCGTCCAGGTGGCCTTTTCAGCCACCATGGACTGGACGGCGAGCACCTCGGCCGACTGGATATCGCTTTCCCCCAGTTCGGGAACGGCCGGCGACATTGTCATGACGGTCACGGTGCAGAAGAACAGCAGTACTTCTCCCCGTTCCACCGTGGTCACCGTCTCCATGCCTTCCATCCAGGTTTCCGACGTCGTCACCGTCAGCCAGGAAGCGGCCGCTGCCATTCCGGACCCCAGCTTCAGCTTATCGGCCCATGAAACCGTCATGGGGGCCGAAGGCGGATCGGCACAGCTTACGGTGAAAACCAACCAGACCTGGAGCGCCCGCAGCAGCGGCAACTGGATCACCGTAACGCCTGAAGCCGGCATCGCCGGCGAGATGAGCATCATTCTCACCGTGGCCGCCAACCCGGCCCTGGAGCCCCGCGAAGGAGAAATCACCTTTACGGCCGGTTCCCTCACCGATGTGTTCAAGCTCAAGCAGTATGCCCGCAAACCGGCCTCGGTTACGCTTTCCTCCGACGCATTCATCTTCCCGGCGGAAGGCGGCATGAACAACCTGGTTGTCAGCGCCAATGTGAACTGGACCGCCCAGTCCAACGACGCCTGGCTCACCATTACCCCGGCCGAAGGAATCGCCGGAGCGGTGGCCACTGTCGTGGAGGCATCGGCCTATGAAGGAGAGGAAGCCCGCACGGGCAGCATCACCTTCAGCGGCGGAGACGCCAGAGCCACCCTCTTTGTCACGCAGCTGGCCCCCGTCAAGGCCGACGAACCCGTCCTGGAGCTCTCCGCTTCCACGCTCTCCTTCCCGGACAGCGCCGGCAACAACGAGATTTCGGTCATCGGCAACGTGAGCTGGAACGCCGTTTCCGACGCGGGATGGCTCACCGTAACGCCCGCCCAGGGCCAGGCCGGAAACGTTTCCGTGACCATCACGGTAACGGCCAACACCTCTGCGTCCGACCGCGGCGGCAAGGTTTCCTTCATCTCCGGCAACCTGGTGCGCACCCTCATCGTGAACCAGAAGGGGAAAGTCAGCGAAAGCGCACCCACCATTAACCTCTCCCCCGTTTCCCTCACCTTCAGTACGGAGGGCGGAACCACCGAAATCAGCCTGTCGGCCGATGCTGCCTGGTCGGCCTCTGCCGATGCCACCTGGCTCAGCGTGAATCCCGCCAGGGCCGAAGCCGGCACGCGGACCGTCCAAGTGACGGCAGCCCGGAATGAGAGCAGCAATGACCGCAGCGGTGCCGTCGTCTTCACCGCCGGAAACACGTCCGTCCGCCTGTCCGTGAGCCAGAAAGGCCGCGGCCAGCAGAGCCTGGGCGGCATCACCGGCGAACTGGGAAACTGGGCCGACGGCGGTAGCGCAGACTTTAACAAGAACAACTAAAACATCCCCCTATATGAAAAAATCATTCTTGCTTCTGCTTCCGGTCCTCCTCTTTGCCGCGGCCGCCTGCCAGAACCTGGAACCGGCCTCTCCGGAACAGGAAGTGAACCTGCGGACCATCGAGTTCTCCTCTTCCGTAGGCGCCTACACCAAGGCCACGGATACCAGTTTTGAAGCTGGAGACGTGGTGGGCCTTACCATCGGCCAGCCCGTGAATGCCAGCAATGTGAAACTCACGTATGCCAACGGCAGCTTCACCCCCGAACGTACTCTTTACTGGGGCCTGGACCAGAAAAACGAGGAAAAATCCTCCTTTGTGGCCTATGCCCCCTATGATGCCGCCACAGATCCTTCCAAGGCCTTCTCCTTTACCATCAAGGCCGACCAGAGTGCGGCCGGCGCCTATGCCGCCTCCGACCTCCTGGCCGCCAAGGCCGATGCCGGTCCGGGCGAAAAGACCGTACACCTGGCTTTCAGCCATGTCCTGTCCCGCCTGGTCCTTACCCTGACCAACACCGTGGAAGGCGATGAGATTGCCGGCGTCACCCTGGGCGGTGTCCAGATTGCCCTCACGGCCGACATCCCGAACGGCCGTTATGCCGCCACCGGAGAAACCGCCGTGGTAACACCTGCGAAGAAAGACAACAACTACGTTTTCCTCGTAGCGCCCCAGACCGTGGCTCCGGAAGTGCTCATTGCCATGAAATCCGGAAAAATCGTCCGCTACACGCCCGACGCAGCCCTGCAGTTCGCCTCCGGCAAGCAGGTTTCGGCCGCCATTTCCGTGCAGCAGGACGCCGTGTCGTTTGAGGCCGAAGTCCTGGACTGGACCGACGCTACAGCCTTCTTCGGAAAGACCGCCGACAGCGGAGAGCCCCTGGAAGAATGGGGAATCCTGGGCAATGTGATCGGCAGTGAATGGGTGGAAATCCTGCCCATGACCCTTCAGGAAGACGGTTCCTATCATGCCCGCATCAGCAGCTGGGCACAGGATTACTCCTATATTAATTTCTATATCCAGAACCTCTTCAAGAACGACGTGCGGGTGGGGCCCGCCCAGCCCGTGAATTACACCCTGGTAGACGGAGAACCCACGGAGATTCCCATTTCGTACGGCTACAACATGTTCTATTTCCCGGTGAAGGAAATCCTTGACGTCTATTTCTCCCCCGCCAAGGGCCTTGTCAAGGTAGTACCCGCGCCCCACGAGTGGAAGAGCATGGGCAGCGGACAATTCATCGACGGCTTCATCACCGACCTTTTCGAACTGCCGCACGAGGAAATGACCGTAGCCATCGAGGCCGACGGTCTACGCGAAGGAATGTACCGCATTCCCAATCCCTACAAGGAGTGGAACTGGACGCCCTTCTTCAACTATACCGAAGGCGGTGAACTCGTCATTGACGCTTCCAATCCCGACCGCGTCTATTTTAAAACCACCTTCACCGGCATCGCCGATGACCGCTACGGCAATTTCTACGCCTGCTCGCTGGTTCCCGAAAACGGCTGGAACAACTACTACTATTACGGCTGGTACTATAATTCTTACAAGTATCTCACCTTTGGCGACTATGCCGGTATTATACTGGATCAATACGGCACCTATCGCACCAACGATGAGGGCATGATGAGCGTAACCCTGCCCGAAGGTACCCGTCCCAGCATCTACACCGGCATCACCATTTCCATGCAAGGTACGGAGACGGGAACCGACGGTGTCCACTATATGTTGTACAACGTCAAGCCCCAGATGGATGTGAGGACGCTCCGCTACGGTATCTGGAACGGGACGCTGGCCCGGGAAGACGTGCTGGCCAATTGCCTGCCGCAGGTCCAGAACAACGAAGAGGGAACGGTGGTCATCAGCGATTTCGAGCCCGACGACGACAATCTCGTCAAGATACCCTTCGACAAGAGCGGTTCCTATACGGTGCTGTTCTACGCAGCAGACGCATCGGGAGACTACTGGAACTGGCTATTCGAGCACGTGGGCGTGCTCATCGACGGCGACACCCCTCCCGCCGCGGAGATTTCCATCACCGTACCCGAGAACCAGGGCGCCTATGCCGACAGTGAGATCACTTTCCATATCGACATGCCCTCTCCCGGAAGCCTTGCCTATGTAGTCCTTCCCTCCTATGAGTTCTGGAATTCCGGACTTACGGAAGACAGCATTTACGACTATGTGATGTCCAACGGCACTTATGCCAACCTGTACTATTTCAACGACACCAGAGGTGCCGACTACGTGGTGTCCGGCCTGTCCCCCGAAACGGAATACGTGATCCTGGCCGCCGGTGAAAACCAGTTCGAAATCAGCACCTGGGCCATGGCTTTTGCCGTTACCGCGAAATCCCCCGAATTCTCCTATCTGGGAACCGGCCGCTACAATGACTTTACCTGGATGTTCGAAGGTGAATTCCGGAACCCGGTGGACGTCTTCGTCGCAAAGAGTACCCAGCCGGTCCGCTACCGGGTCATGTACCCTTACCGGAATTACTGGTCGGCCCGTTACGACAAGCCGGAAATCATGGAAAACTACACCTGGAACGATGCCGAATTCTTTGACTTCTATCTGGACGGCGAGAACTTCGTGTACACCTCCTTCTACAACGGCTATCAGGCCTATTACAGTAATAGTGACCCGCGTCCCATCATCCTCCAGCATTACGCCCAGGACAACAACCGCGTCATCGCCGAAGGGGTCTACAACCTGAGCCCCTGGGCCGCCCTGGAGGGCACCAACATGGGTTATAACTTCCGCAATTTATGGGAATCCATCTTCCTGGAAATGCCCGGCGTAGAGTATACACCCGAATGGATGGGCTCCAATGGTGCGCCCAAACGCTCCCTGAAGAGCCAGGGCAGACCTTCTCCTCTCGTACCGGACGGTCCCGAGCGCCTGACCCTGCAGAAGGTAAAGCCTTTTACCCATCACCTGGTAAAGACCGGAAAACCCGTGGTTATCCCTGCCCAGAAGGCGACTCCCGCCCTCGGCTCCACCGAAGAAAAACTTGCTAAGTAATGACCGCCATGAGAAAATATATTTACTATCTGTCACTTGCCCTTGCCGCTGTCTTTGCACTGGCATCCTGCGCCAAAGAGGAGGATAAAGCCCTGCAGCAGAGGGAAATCAAGTTCTCGGCCTCCCTGGGAACCTTCCAGGTCAAGGCTACCGACACCGCTTTCGAGAAAGGCGACGCCGTGGGTGTATACGCCCTGGGCACCACCACTTTCAGCAATCGGAAACTGGTTTATGACGGCGTTAACCTTACGGCCGAAACCCCCGTATACTGGAGTTCGTACCAGCAGGTGAACGAAGGCAACCTTTTCCGTGCATATTATCCCTATCAGGAAGGGCTCGAGAACGAAAAAGAGTATTTCTTCACCGTGCAGCCCGACCAGAGCACCCACGCGTCCTACACCGCCTCTGACCTGATGGTGGGCGATGCCTATGCCAGCCCCTCCGACGGGACGGTGCACCTGAACTTCGTCCATCAGATGTCCAAGGTGGTCCTTACCATCGACAACCGCCTGGGAAGCGAAATTGCCGACGTCTACTTTGCCGATGTCTACGGCCGCGTCCAGGTTTACCCGGGCGAGGGACTCGGGGCCATCGGCGAACCCGGCACCATCAAGGCCGGAAAAGTGACGCTCACGGACGGTTCCCCGGCCTGGGCGCTCATCCTCGCCCCCCAGGGATGCAATCCCCGGCTCCTGATTACCACGGTGGACGGCAAGCAGTATACTTATTATTCAGACTACACGGTTTATTTCAGCAGCGGCCATCGCTACGGCGTGCGCATCGTCCTGGACGAAACCTCCATTTCCACCGATTTCACCTCCGACGTTCTGGACTGGGTGGACGATTCCGATATCCAGTTCGGGCAGATGACACCCCAGCCGCAGAATGGCAGCTGGGCTGTCATCGGCAGCATCATGGGAACGGGATGGGATACCGATTTCTGGATGGAGAGATGCTATTCCGAATACAACTGCTATTACGGTCTCATTTACTACCAGGAAGGCGACGAGTTCAAACTCCGCTGTAACGGAGACTGGAGCATCAATGTGGGCGTGGACGACTACATCGGCACCGGCGGCCACATCGCGGTTCCGAATGGTCCCAACATCCAGCTCGGCGAAACGGGTCTGTACGAACTGTTCTTCTATGCCGATGAGAACTATCTGTACATCGCTCCCGCGGGAACGGAGAAGACGTGGGGTGTCATAGGCACCATCGAAGGAACCGGCTGGGATACGGACTTCCCCATGACCTTTGCCCACAACGGCGATGCCCCTTGCTTCTTTACCAACATCACCTATCACGCAGGGGAGAGTTTCAAACTCCGCTTCCAGGGCAACTGGTATCTGAATTACGGCCTGGCCAACTGGAACTGGGGTGACGCCATCCCCAGTGGCAAATGGTTCCTGATGGAGCGGGACGGTGCCGATATCCTGCTCGAAGAAGGAGACGGCTCCTATCAGGTCATCTTCGACTGGAACCTCCGCGCTGTGTCCATTTACCGTTTCGGCGACATCAGCCAGGAAATCGTAGCAAATAATGTCGGAGAGGTCCTGAACGGTCCGGACAATAACGTCTATACCGTCACCGGAGGCATTACCCAAATTGCCAATACGTCCTATGGCAATTATTATATTGCCGACGAGACCGGCGAACTGTATATCTACGGAACGGTCAACGAAGAAGGGATGTATCCCAAAGCCTTGGACGGCGGCTGGTACTCCCCGGCATTCGGGCTGGTACCGGGCGATGTGGTAACGGTGAAAGGCCCCAAAACCACCTATAACGGGGTTGCGGAACTGGTGGACGTACAACTGCTGGACGTACAGAAAGTCCCGCTGGGCGCCCTCTACAACCAGATTTCGGTCAGTTCCGCCCAGGACGTCGTCTCGTTTGAAATAAGGTCCACCCAGGGTGAACCCTCGTTCAGCAGCGACGCAGACTGGATTTCGATTTCCACGGAAGGGTTCGCAGAAAACTGGTACAGGGTCATTGTTTCCGTGAATGAGAATTCCTCGACGGAAGAACGCGCCGCCACCCTCATCGCCGAGAGCGCGGGATCCATCCTGAACCTTTATATCTACCAGCTTGGCGCAACCGCCCCCGGCGAAGCCGGAAGCCTTGAGAATCCCTTCGACATCGCATCGGCCATCGCTTTCATCGACAACGGCGGCACCGGGGAGGTTTACGTGAAAGGCATCGTGACCCGGATCCTGTACACCTTCAGCGCCGATTACGGCACCGGCACCTTCTGGATTTCGGACAACGGGGAGTGCTATGGCGTAGCCGACGACAACAAGAGCACCACGGCACCGGACAAAGACTTCGAATGCTACAGCGTCTATTGGCTGGGCAACCGGAACTGGGCCGACGGCGACCGGCAGATCGAGATCGGCGACGAAGTCATCGTCTGCGGCCAGCTCACCAAGTACAGGAACACCTACGAAACCGCCAGCAAAAAGGCGTACGTATACAGTGTCAACGGAAACACCGAATAAAGTCTGATTCCGTTATGAAAAACCGGCCTGCGCTTTTTTGCGGGCCGGTTTTTTCGTTTGAGTCCGGGGTTATTAGACCAATGGGGCATCGGGATGGCGCAGGTGGGAGGAAGGCCCTAGGCACGGAGGAGCCGACGGCCTGGCACCCTGCACCTTGAATATCGACGTACGGTAAAAAGGGTTATTTCTTCTCCTCGGTTTCCTGGTTCCGCTTGTCCTCTATGGTGGCGCCGGGATAGTTGGCCGTGTCGAAAATGACCTCCTTTTCCGTCACGCCGAAGGAAAAGTCGTGCATGTTCATGGTGACCCCTTTCATCTTGACTTTGAAGCTCACGGGCATATAGCTGCCTTTGGATACCGCCACATCCATGCTCTTGGGTGCGTCTTTGTCCGTGTTGTCCCGGTTTTTCTTACACTGGATGAGCCAGCTGTCGGCCGTTTCCTTGACCAGTTTGAGGTCGTACCCCTCGCTCATCCCCGACAGCAGCTTGGTATCGCCTACATCGTCCTTGGACTTTCCGTTTTCCTTGGTGATGGTGATCTTGTTCTCCTGGCTATCGTAAGTCCAGACCGTTTCCCCGTCGGTCCAGGTGAGCAGCGTGATGCCCATCATGGTGGTCTCCATACGGATCTTGTCGCCCCGTGAATAAGACCGGGTGCTCATGGTGCCCAGGATGGGGATTTTGATTTCTGTGGTCATGATCATCCCCTCCTGCTCATGGTCCGTCATGACGGCGTTCATCTTATCCAGAATTTCCTGGGGCGTCTGGGCAAAGACGGCCACCGAACACAGGAGCGCCGCCATCAGGGAGTACAATCTGTTCATATTCGTGTCTTTTTGAAATGCAAATATACAAAAACTTTGCACAGGCTTAGACAAATGGGGCATCGGCCCGGGACGTATTACGCGTTTTTCCCGGAAAAGTGCGTAATACGTCCCCCTCGAAGGCAACCTATTACGCACTTTTGGCCGTTTTTCGCGTTATACGTTGCATCGGCGAGCGCCCTGTAACGCACTTTTGGCCGTTTTTCGCGTTATACGTGCCCGGGGAGCCTGGGAAGTGCACCGGGGGATGCCCGGGGGGGGGCCTGGGGGATGCCTGGGGGGTACCGGGGGTGTCCCGGGGCAGCGCGATTATGAATCGTGCTCTTCCAGCCAGGACTCAAGGATGCGGCAATAGTCCTCGTGGCGGTCTACGAAGCACATGTGGCGTGCTCCCTCCATCAGTTCCCATCGGCTGCCGGGAATGCCTTCGTACATCGAGCGGGCTACGGCCGGGGTGCACAGGTCTTCCGAGCCGCTGAACAGAAGGCAGGGGCAGGTTATCTCGCCAAGGCGGCCGATGTATTCGAAATCCCCCAGACTGCCTGTCGGGACATACTCGTTCGGTCCCCAGCCATACAGGTAGGCTTCCTTGCCGGAACGCTTGGGACGCGTGAGGCATTCGGGGCTGTTTTCGTCCGTACTGGCGCAGTGGAGCGCCATGAAACGGTCATTGGCAGCAAGGTATTCCGGGTCAGAGAAATGGCCGGTTTCTTCGGCCCGTCGGATGGCCTCCTGGTCTTCCCGGGACATCTGCCCTATCATCCTGTGCTGCTCGCTGGCCCAGAGGCTGGAGGAGGCGTGACCACTAGAGATAATGGCCGATAAGATACCCTCCGGTTTCTTTTCTATCAAGTACGCGATGATGAGCATCCCGCCCCAGGACTGCCCCAGGATGTGAAGCCGGTCCAGATGAAGGTACTTCCGAAGGGCTATCAGTTCGTTCATCCAGGTCTCCAGGGTCCACAGTTCCGGGTGGCCGTCCAGGTAAGACGCTCCACAGCCGATCTGGTCGTAGGAAATCACCTGCCGTCCCGTTTCCCCGGCTATACGGTCCAACACCTCGAAATAGTTATGGGTGCTGCCCGGCCCACCGTGAAGCAGCAGCAGAGGAGCCCGCCCGGCGGTGGACTCTCCTACAATCCTGTAATAGGTCCTGTGCCCGAGAAGGGGCATATATCCTTCTGTGATTGTCATATTGCCACGTAAAGATACACAATGGTCGGGTGATTTACAAATCCCCGGACGGGTCCAGGCTACGGATGGAGCAGGTGTAGGCTACGGATGGCGCAGGCTGCTTTTTAGGGCCGATACCGGCGCCACGGCAAGGCACACAATGGCAATTCATGGCGCAGGCGTAATTTCAGGGGCTATGCCTGCGCCACGGGAGGGCAAAGAACGGGGATTCATGGCGCCGGCATCGGCATTGGAATTAGGCCTGCGCCAAGTAGACGGAGACCTGCACCATTCAGGACCCGACCTGCGCCACGGGGAACTGACGGGAGGAAGGGAACTGACGGGAGGAAGGGAACTGACGAGAGGAAGGGAACTGACGAGAGGAAGGGAACTGACGAGAGGAAGGGAACTGACGAGAGGAAGGCCGTCATGTCACTTGGCAAGGGTCCTATTTTGATTTTTGGGGGATTCGGAATATATTTGTAAAAACACACGAATGAAACGCTTCCTTTCCCTTTTCCTGCTACTGCTGTTTCCCTTGCTGGCCCCCGCACGCGAAACTGAACCAACCCGCGAAACCCCATCCGTCCGCGAACGCGAATGCTTCGACACCGGGTGGGAGTTCGCCTTCGGGAACGCATCGTCCCCGGCCCTGGACTTCGGCTGCGGAACGGAGTATTTCAATTACCTGACCAAGGCCGCATCCATCCATAACACGGGGCCGTACAGCCTTAAATTCAACAAGGCCGACTGGCCCCAGACGTGGAAGGAAGTGACGCTTCCCCACGACTGGGTGGTAGACCTTCCCTATGCCCGGGAAGCCAGCCACAGCCATGGTTACAAGACGGTGGGGTACAAGTATCCGGAAACCAGCGTGGGCTGGTACCGGAAGGTCTTTACCGTCCCCGCCGCCGATGACGGGAAGCACATCAGCCTGCGTTTCGACGGCATTTTCCGGGCGGCCGACATCTGGGTGAACGGTTTCTGGCTGGGGAAGGAGCCCAGCGGTTATGCCACCCGCACCTACGACATCTCCGAATACCTGAACTACGGCGGAGAGAACGTGGTGGCCGTCCGCGTGGACGCCACCCTGGAGGAGGGCTGGTTCTACGAAGGGGCCGGCATCTATCGGCATGTCTGGCTGGAAAAGACAGCGCCCGTGCATGTGGCACCCTTCGGCACCTTTGTCTACGCCAGCCTGCTGGCGCCCTATGACCAGGCCATCGTCACGGTGGAAACCACCGTCCGGAACGGGGGCGCCGGGCCGGCGGAATACACCCTTCGGCATACGCTCGCGGACGCTTCCGGGCAGGTGGTGGCCACGGCGTCCGTCCCCGCGAAAACGGTCCTGGCCAAAGACTGCTCACAGACCCGGGTGAGCTTCTCCGTGGGCGCTCCGCATCTCTGGAGCACCACGGACCCGTATCTGTATACGCTCTCTACGGCGGTCCTTTCCGGTGGAAAAGTCATCGACGAATATACCACTGTCACGGGCTTCCGGGACCTGGTCTTCGATGCCGATCAGGGCTTTCTCCTTAACGGCAAACGCCTGGAAATCAAAGGGGTAAACCAGCACCAGGACCATGCGGGCGTGGGCACGGCCATCCCGGATGCCCTGCAGCTCTGGCGCCTTCGGAAACTCAAGGAACTGGGCGTCAACGCCATCCGCACCAGCCACAATCCCGCCACCCCCGAACTGCTGGACGCCTGTGACCGGGAAGGCATCCTGGTCCTGGAAGAGAACCGCCTCACCGGCATCAACGAGGAGCACATCCGGCTCCTGAAGGCCCTCATCGAAAGGGACCGCAACCACCCCAGCATCATCCTCTGGAGCGTGGGGAACGAGGAATGGGGCCTGGAATGGAACGACAAAGGCACCCGCATCGCGGAGTCCATGCGCGAATACTGCCACCGGCTGGATCCCACCCGCCTGGCCACCGTGGCCACCAGCAGCGGCCCCCATATCGTCATCCCGGCCGATGTGGCCGGCTACAACTACCTGATGCAGAACCCGGTAGACCAGCACAGGCAGGACTATCCCGAAAGAAAAGCCCTGGGCACGGAGGAGACCACCGGCTGCGGCACCCGCGGCGTCTACTATGACCAGCCCGGCCGCATGCCGTCCATGAACCGCACCCCGGACCCGAAAGACGGGGCCCTGAACCGGATTGGCCGGGGATGGAATTTCTACCGCGAGCGGCCCTGGCTGGGCGGCCTGTTCTACTGGACCGGCTTCGACTACCGGGGCGAGCCCAATCCGCTGGAATTCCCCGCCACGGGCTCGGAATTCGGCATTCTGGACTACTGCGGCTTCCCCAAGGACGAAGCCTTTTACCTGAAGGCCTGGTGGACCGACGAGCCCGTCCTGCACATTTTCCCGCACTGGAACCTGGCCGGCCACGAAGGCGAAACCGTGAGCGTCTGGGTCTATTCCAATTGTGACGAGGTAGAGCTCACGGTCAATGGGAAACGCCTGGGCCGCAAGAAGATGGAAAGCGGCGGCTACCTTAGCTGGAACGCCGTCTACAAGCCCGGAAACGTACGCGCCGTGGGCTATAAGCACGGCCGCCGGGTGCTCTCCCGGGAAATCCAGACTACCGGCAGCGCGGCGCGCGTGGAAGCATCGGCCCACCGGAACACCATCCAGGCCGACGGAACCGACGTCGCGGTGGTCACCCTGTCCCTGGCCGACAGCAAAGGCCGCTTCGTTCCCGATGCCTGCGTGCCGCTCCGGCTCCGTGTAAGCGGCCCGGTGCGCATCCTGGGCGTAGGCAACGGAGACCCCGCCTGGCAGGCCCCGGAAAGGCCCGCGGAGGCCGATGCCCGCACGTTCACGGTCGCTTCCTTCAACGGCCTGGCCCAGGTGCTGCTGCAGTCCTCCGGCACCCCCGGCCCCGCCTCCCTCACCGTGGAGGCCGACGGCCTGGCGCCCTGCACCCTGAATATCGACGTATCTCCGGCCTATTTCAGGGTCTCAAGCTCTGTGAGCGCCGTCTCAAGATAGCGGCGGGAAAGCTGGGGATTCTCTTCTCCGGACACCATGATGCCGTTGTCAATGGAGTAGAGGATGCCGATGAAACGCTCGATGAAGCTCTTGTAATTGAAGCCCTTCAGGGTCTTGTCTTCGTTTTCAAGGACAAAAAGCACGGGGCCGAAAACATCTTCTTCGGCCACGATGCCTCCCACCTTGTTACGCTTGGGGGCAGCCCAATAGTCCTTGCCCGCGTATACCATGATCAGTTTCCATCCGCCGGCAAGGCCCAATTTCTCATTGATGGCATTCAGGGTCCCGGACCTTCTGAAGAACTGCAGGGTCTGGGCATCATTGAACCAGCCGAACACCTTGTCCCTGACATTCACTCCCCGGTCCCACTGCACATACTTGATGGCGCCGTCGCAGATATCCGCCTTCACGCGTTTGTAATTGATGGTGATGGCGGTTTGACGGGTAAGGCTATCCTCCGGCTGGGCGTTGTCCGTGGCCGCGGCAGCTGTCTCCAGATTGTGGTCCGGAAGGCCGCACTTATCCATGATGTCCCAGTACAGGCTCTTTTCGTTTTCTTCCAGGTTGCCATCGGCTACGATGGTCTTCACAAAGAAATTGGACGTCCACTGCTTTTCCGCGGGACCGAATGCGGCTATGCGCTTGAGGGCTTCCGTGGGCTGCATGTTCATGCCGTCATTGATGTACTCCTTCAGGAGGTCCTGTTTGCCTTCACAATCGTACTGGTCCGTGATAGCCCTGACGATTGCTTCCATTTCATCGTCTGTGACGTTTCCGTCCGCGTTGGCCAGGTGAACGGCCAGGCAGATGACGGACGCCAAGTCTTCGTAAGTGAGATTCAGTGTTGCCATAATGATGTGTGTTTTTGCAAATGTAATCAATTCGTTGCTCAGTTGCAAGCGTTGCGGGCAGCGTCGTTCTGCTGCGCGGCCAAGTGTACTCCGAGGTCGAGGCTGGGTAGTGCGAGGAGAGAACGCCCCCCCGTCGGTGAAAGTTCCCCGGACACCACACACCCCTTCAAACAACAAAAAAAATGCTATCTTTGCAGGACAAGATACAGCGACTATGAACAAAAGAATTGTATTGATTGTACTGGCAACCCTGACATTGATTGCAACGGGCTGCAAAAAGGGAGAGGAACAACCCGCTTCCGATGATTCTGCGAAAATAAGTATTACCGTCACGGGTGCGCCCGAATCGGCGGTGTTGGTTGGAGAAAATTTTCCTCTCAATGTAGAGATTACGCCAAAGGATGCCGAAGTTGAGACTGTCGTCTGGAGTTCCTCGAATCCAGCGGTTGCTAAGGTAAATGCCGGGGGGAACGTTATCGCAACAGGTAAAGGAACGTGCGAGATTTCGGCAACGGTGGGTAAGGCTTCCGGCAAGGTTGCCGTCCGCGTGGACGACCGCGACCCCGTCAAGGACGAGATGGGGCACACGGGGAACGGCAAAACACTCACTGGAATGAATAATAACGAGGTGTATTTCCCGATTAGCGGTACTCGTTGGACTGGTCTTCTCTGGTATCAAGGCGGAAACAATTCCATGACATATTACAACAACAGCACATTCAAAGCCGACTGGAGCGCGACCAATAATTTAGTAGCCAGTGTCGGATATGATTATGGCAATCCCGTGAAATGGCAGGATTTGGATTTTGACTGCTATTTCAAGCACAGTAAGACCGGCACTGCCGGAGGGTATAGTTTCATAGGCATTCACGGATGGACGCTGAATCCTCTCGTCGAATTCTATATTGTCGACGACTGGTTTAGCAAACCGGGGCCCCAGCTTCTCGGTCAGAAAAAAGGTGAATTCGTTGTCGACGGCGACAGTTACGACATCTATCAGAACACCCGGGTCAATGCTCCATCCATTTCAGGTGAGAAAACGTTCTCTCAGTTCTATTCGGTCCGCAGCACTGCGCGCCAAAGCGGCCATATTGACATCAGCGCTCATTTTAAAGAATGGGAAAGTCTTGGAATGAAGATGGGTGATGACATGCGCCAGCTTATGTACTATCTCGAAGTCGGCGGCGGCAGCGGCTCGATGGACTGCACCTACCTCTACATGTGTGACGGTCAACTCTGATGGAAACCGCCTTCTGCATGATAAGAGAAAGCCTGAGGAACTATATTTATAATGAAGTCATTCCCAAGTATGCGGCCTTTGATAAGGCGCATCGGGAAGACCACGCACTAACGGTCATTGAGCGTGCCCTGTCGATGGGCAAGCAGTATGAGATCAATGAGGAGATGCTCTTGGCGGCAACTGCGGGAGATGATAAAAGACGAACCGCGGCTCAGAGGCTTCTTTGAATCCGTTTATGCAGAAGAATCATAACCGTTGACCACCCGGCCCTCCGGACGAAAGGTATTCTTTCAGCGCTTCCACATAGCCCCTGAAGGCTTCGTGGCCTGAAGGAGTCATCTTGCAGGTGGTGCGGGGCATCTTGCCCTTGAAGCCCTTCTCAACCGTGATATAGCCGGCGGCGGTGAGTTTGTCTATCTGCACGCTGAGGTTTCCGGAGGTGGCACCCGTCTGCTTTTTCAGATAGGTGAAATCGGCTTCATCCACTCCGGCCAGGATGCTCATCACCGCCAGCCGGAGTTCGGAATGAAGGAACGGATCTAACTTGGGAAACATCGGCTACTTGTACTGCTGTTTTACAATAAGCCCGGTGGATGAGAGGACGATTCCTGCAAAAGTGAAGATGAACATCTGCTCAGCGCCCGCTTGCGTAATGTAAAAGATGACCAGGCCTCCGATGCCGGTAATCCACCCTGCAATCTTTATCGTCCAGTTCTTGAGGACAACGCCACTAATGGTCTCGGCGATTCCGAAGAGAAGGACAATCTGCGCCGTCAGGGTAGCCCCAAGGACAATTGCGGTAAGCTGACTGTCACCGAGCAGGCTGTAAAGTACAGTGAACAGGGCGATAGAGCAGGCAAACAGGCCGAAGGAGCCCCAGATGCCGCCGTTGATACGGCTGATGTAGTTCTCTGCGCGGGCAGGCTTTTCTTTGCTTTTTATCAGCCG
>CACZUR010000015.1 GCA_902784435.1 uncultured Bacteroidia bacterium
TGGTCATCGGCATAATTGAAAAGGCCCGGCGTAGCGGCGTTGCCTTCCAATTTGCCGTTATTCACTGCGTTGGCCAGATATACCCGCACATTCCCTTCGGCCATCGGCGTCCAGAAGGTCTTGGTATTGTGAGCTTCGTCTTCCGTTGTGATGGGATTATTCGGGTCCAAGGAAGCATAAGTGATATTGATGCTAACTTTTGAGGCCAGGCGGCGAAGCGTAAGGCTGGCTACTGCTTTTCCGGCATCGGCACCGGTTCCCATAACAAAGCCGCCCTGGGCAGTCATCACAAAACGAGGGCTGGGAATCACCTTCCAACCGTCCGGAGTATTGGCCAAGAAGCCGGTGGCATTTACAGTCTGTTCTTTGGCATTAGCCAGGGAGGTGACGCCGCTCAGGTCTCCGCTATAGTTGGCCACGGCAAAGACAGTGGCGGTTTTCAGTTCATCCGCGGTGAAGCCTCCGAACGCCGTTAGGGTGGCATACGTTTGTTCGAAAGGACCTGCACCCGCAGTTATAACAGGGGTGAGGTACTTTGCAGGAGCGGCATCAACATTCTTGAAAACCAGCACCTGAAGGTTCTCTACATAGTTTTCATCGGCATTGGCGGCCGATTTGGTTTCCAGGCCGTCCACCTCCAGGCGAATGATGACATCTCCGTTGCCGGCGGTTTCCACGGCATCTTCCCGGGTGCAGCCGGTAAAGCAGCACGCGGCGGCCAGTGTAAATAACAGAATATATATTTTTCTCATAGCCAGATCCGATTAGAAATTGATGTACTTGTAATCCCAGGTGCCGCTGCCCCAGTTGCCACGGACGACCTCCGAGTTGATGGAATACTCGTTTCCGTCAACGATGACACTGAAGGAAAGGGTGCAGTTTTGGCCGCTGGTGGAACCGGTGAGGTGGAATTCCACCAGGCCGGGGGCCGAATCCTCTCCGCCCCGGATGGTACCGGTGAGTTCACCGCTGCCGCTGGCAGGGTCTGAAGAGCCTGTAGGCAAATTGTCGCGGTTAACGGTGACGGTGGTCTTTACGTTGCCTGAAGGGTCAAGTACTTTAATCTTCCAGGTTTGGTCGTGCGGCTCATAGATGGAGAACCTGTAGCTATGGGTGCCCAGATTCACTTCGTCCAAACCGGAGGCGTTCACTACCGGGTCGGTACCATAGGCGATGTTTCCGCTCAAGTCATCGTCCCAGTCTGTTGCCACGCCTTCCCGCAGGACGACGGGGGTGGTGTCATCCACGCTCCAAGTGCTGTTGGGGATGAGAAGGCCCTTGATGTAGTGCTTCTTGCAGGGGGCGAAGTTGATGTATCCGGCCGCGTTGGTTTCTGTATCCGCTGCGTTCTTCTTGAGTTTCAGCGAACGGGTGGAATCATCGGACAGCGTGAAGGTAAGGGTAAGGTTCGTGAGCACCTGCGGAAGGGCGAAAATCACGAACTCTACCTTTTCACCTACGGGAATGGTATAGTTGCCGCCGGAGAAAGTGAAGGTGGCCGTCATGCCCGTACCGGTGATATTGTAATTCCAACCGGAATCATAATAAGCAGTATAAGCGCCGTTGAGCGCCGTGGAAGTGGAAGTGAGGGTTACGCTTTTTATCACCTTGGCGGTTTCGGGTGCCACACCGGCTCCCGCACTGATATGGAATGCGGTGTAGGCGGGCTCGAAATTCAAAGTAATGTCGTCACCTTTGGACTGGGCGTCATGAGCCACCAGATAGGCATTGGCCATGGAGGGATAATACACTGTGGTATTGGCGCCGGAAGAAATGGCATCAACCGTAGTGGCAGAACCTACCTGAGCAGCGGGAATGGAGAGTCCTTCGAAATGAGCCGTGGAAGTGCCACGAACTGTCCCCGGAGTGGCTTCATCTCCACTGGGTGCAGGGTAGATGCTATAGAATTGATAAGTTCCGTCACCTTCCCATGAAAGGCCTCCCCTTGTGGGGTGTACCACACTCAGGGTGCTGGCTTTGCTGTTTTGCACAGACGGAGAAGAGATATCAGAAAGCTGATAATCGGCCCAATGATAGGTGTTGTCATTGGTGCAGGCCGCCTCCGAACTGTAGATACGAATCTTATCACCTACAACCCAGTTTATACGCTCCCAGTCTGATGCCAAATCTCCGCTGTACGCGGTCTTGGTCTGGCCGGGCTGGGTAGTGACGGCACTGAACCGGATGGTCCGTCCCGCACCGCCGGGCTTCTGGCATCCCGCCAGGAGCACAAGGGCAGTTACAGCCCATAAATAACTTGTTTTCATACGTATGATTTTGTCTTTTTTCATCTTTTTAACAGGCACACTACAATTTTAAACGCGTAAAGTTACGAATAATAATTAAAATGGGCACAATTTTTTTGATTTTTCGGCCCAAAAAACGCCATTTTCAGTCCTTTGAGCCACATGTTGTACAAATGTTGTCCATGAAAAGATTATTGAAAAGTAAACTGTATTTTTACGAAATGCAACACAGTACACGTTTTCAAATTTAATTTTTCAATTTTGGAAAGCATTTGTTTTATGACTATCAGATTTGAGCTTCGGACTATGAAAAAGGGAACGGCTCCAGGCCGGAGCCCCCTGCATGTGAGTGTGTCGGACGGACGCTCTTTCCGCCAGAGACGGGTGACGCGGATTCTGGTGTACCCGGGCTGGTGGGACGGAAAATCGGCTGCCCTGAAAAAGAGGACGCCCATCCCGGAGGTCGAGCGCGGGGCGCTGGAAAGGGAGCTGTGCGCCGTGAGCGCATTCCTTCGGGAAGCCTACGACGCCGGGGAGGGCCCCGTGGGCGCTTCCTGGCTGAAGGATGCCCTGGAGAACTACTATGCGGGAAAGGACGGCCGTTCCCCGGCAAGACGGGAGCAGGCCTTCGACCGCCTCTTCACCCTCTTTGCCAGTGGCCGCGACATTTCTCTGTCCAGAAGGCGGCACTATTCCGTGCTGAAGCGGATGATTCACCGTTATGAAATATACAGGCAGATTTCCACCCCCGAAAAGTCCCAATTCGCCTTCGATATTGACAAGGTAGACCTGGGCACCCTGCACAGCCTGCGGAACTATCTGAAAGACGAAAATCTGTACGCGGCCCGACATCCACAGATTCTTCGGACGTACCCCGAACGGCGGCCCATCGGCCCGCGCAGCGACAATTATCTGAACAGCCTGTTCAAGCTGCTCAAGGCGTTTTTCTCCTGGTGCATCCGCAATGGGTATACCCGGAACTGGCCGTTTGCAGGCTTCGAAATGCCCCGGGAGGAGTATGGAACGCCCATTATCATGACCCTGGCCGAACTGGACAGGCTATACCGGGCACCCATGCCCCTGCCCTCGCTGGCCTGCCAGCGGGACATCTTCGTGTTCCAGTGTCACGTGGGTTGCCGGGTGGGCGATCTGATGGAATTGACCAAAGATTCGGTGCAGGATGGCGTGCTGGAATACATTGCCGCAAAAACGCTGCATTTCAGCGGACGCACGGTGGTGGTACCCCTCAATTCGGTGGCGCTGGAGATAGTTGAAAAGTACAAAAACCAACCCGGTTCCCGGCTACTTCCTTTCATCGATGAGCAGCGTTACAACGACCAAATCCGTGCCGCCTTCACTGCCGCCGGCCTCACGCGGGTGGTTACGTTGCTGGACCCGGTCACGCGCCGGGAGGTGCGGCGTCCCCTGAACCAGGTTGCCTCCAGCCACCTGGCCCGCCGCACTTTTGCCGGAAACCTCTATCGGCAAGTGAAAGATCCCGCGCTGGTGACCAGCCTCACGGGGCATGCCGAGGGCTCCCGCGCCTTCAGCCGCTACCGGGAGATAGACCTGGACATGAAACAGACCCTGGTGAAAATGCTGGAAAAACGGAAGGAACGGTGACGCTGTTGTCCAAGTGTTGTCCAAGGGGCCGCCAGGTGTATTTCCAATGCGTTTTTTGTGCTCCTGGCGGGATGCCAGAAGCCCGGCGGTGCGGGACGGGCCATCCGGTTCAGTGCCGTAACTTCCCAACCCGGCCAGACCAAGACCGCGTACAGCGGCGTGGTGGACGCCAGCGGCTGGGAGCGAATCGACTGGAGCAACAATGACATTATCCGTATCTACAGTGACAAGGCGGTACGTGACAACGACCATGATTATCACTGGGCCGACTACAAGGTAAAAAGCTACGAAGACGGTACGGAGGTGAAGATTAGCAAGGCAGACCTTAACGCCAACACTACCGGTACGGACCTGAACTGGGGTGACGGCGGCCACAAGTTCTTTGGTGTATACCCTGCATCGGCCGGCGGTTCTGCCGCTGATATGGGTACCGGAGCGGTCACCCTCAGCGGTGAAATCCCCACTGCCCAGTCGGGAACCCTTAGCACCATGTATATGACGGCATATGCCAGCGGGCAGACGGAATCTGCCGGCATCACCTTGCAGTTTACTCCTGCATTCTCTGCTTTCCATATCAGCGCGGGCTCGGATGTAGATATGACCATTCACAGTGTCACGCTGAGCGCAGCTACCAATCCCATTGCGGGCGCCTTTTCCGGCTCTTGCACCTCGGAGTGGAGCTACAGCACTGTCAGCACCGAGAAAACCATCACTTTGGATATGGATGATTATGCACTTTCCGCCGGGAATACCGTAGACCTGACCATCCTGGCCCTCCCCCTGGAAATGACCGGACTCACCCTTACCTTTGATGTGACACCTGACGGAGGTGCGCGTGGCAACCGCAACCTCGCCCTCAAGGTGGCCAAAGCCACTACCCTCTACGGTCACAACCTGGCCGCCGGCGATTTCATCATCTTCAACCCCTGCCGACAGGCCCGCATTTCGGGTCTGATTGTGCCCGGATGGAACTGGACGGTGGATAACGACACGGATGTATATATGCGGGCCGACGAAAACATCGACCCCTGGACCAACCAGGATTCCAGCATTTCCTATGGTAATACGGATCCCGTAATTAATGCCGGAAAACTCTCCGGCACCAGCCCCGATTTCAATTTCAACCTCTATTCCCCGGTGGGCAAGCAGTGGAAAGTTACGGTGCTTACGGCTGCTTCCGGCGGTAGCGTCGCAACCGGTGTTCACCTGGTGCAGAAAGAAGGCGGTGTAGCTAATGGAAACGAAGGCGACGGTGTCCTTACCGGCACCATCGGCAGTCCCTCCACCGTGGAATTCACTTTGAGTGGCGCTTCCGAAACTTACTGGCTGTCATTTAGTGTTATCATTGATGGTGTGGAATATTCCATCAACTCGGAGGTGGCCCGTAGCGCCGGTCCAAAGGAAATCACTCTTTCATAATTGACGACAAGGAATATGAAAAAGATTTACATACTTGCATTTGTTATAGTATCAGCCCTTCTCGCAAGCGGCTGTGTTCGCGAAGAAGTCCGAGACAACGAAGGGAGCAACAAGGGTGAAGTAGTCTTCCGGGTCTCCCTGGACGGACTCACCACCAAAACCACCACGCCCGGCGAGGGTGCCGAGAATACCGTGAGCAGCCTGGATTTCATCATCTTCGAAAGCGACGGTACCTTCTTGTACAAGTGGCACGTACCTGCCCCTACCCCTACTCCCGCCGGCTATTACGAACAGACCGCCAAGGTAAGTACCATCGGCGGAAACACAGCCATCCTGCAGAAGGCAAAAACGCTAGCCATTGCCAACTACCCGGGCGACGAAAGTGTTTTTGCAGGCAAGACGCTTGCCCAGGTTCAGGCATTGGCAATGGTGGCCGACAACGGAACCACCAATGCCGCTTCCACCGGCAAATTCATTTATGCCCTGGCTGATGCTTCCTATCAAACCTTGACCACCCCGTCCTTCGTGATGACATCTACCCTGGGCAGTTTTGACAAGGATGCCGATGATCATCTGGTTTCCGAGGTTACGCTCCGTCGAGTGGCTGCGAAGGTTACGCTCACGCTCAATTATGTCTATGATCCTAACGATCCGGAGGGAACGGCCATCACGACGCCTGGACCTACGATGAGCAACCACTCCACCACCACCTTATGGATGCCAATGATAGGAGACAACACACGCGTTTATCTTGACAACGGAGCCCTTGATGCCACCTTGAACGGTCTGGCTGCTACTCCGGGGGGGTTCCGTTATGCCGATAACCATCCCTCCTATGATACCAATACCACGAATCCCTTCTATACCTACCCGCTCTCTTGGACGGCAGGCAGTGATCGTGCGCCCTTCATCAAGATTATCCAGCCCTGGCACTATGTAACTGTGGATAATGATGATTCCACTCACCCCGTTCTTGACGAGAACGTGGTGGAATTATACTATAAGGTAATGTTCCCCGGCATCACTATGCTGGAATCCAACACCTGGTATCACCCCACCGTTACCCTGGATGTTCTGGGCGGCGAGGCCGACGACCCTGTGGAACTTACAGGAATTGGTATGGATATCCTTGACTGGGGCGATGTTCCGTCCACCGGAGCCGGAAGCCTCGAAGATATTAATCTTGAGCCTGCGAAATATCTGGTACCTGAGGGTCATAATTTTACTACTCATAACGGTCAAGGAGTTGTTATAAACTACACTGCTTCCAGTAAGCCGACCATTTCCGTGAACTCCATTTACAAACACGTATATACGAACGATGGAACGGACAAGAAGTATATGTACGATAAGGTGGAGAGTTATCCTTCAAGTGGAGTGTCTGACACCTATGTTGCTTTAGGTAATCCTGGCGCTTGGTTTACCAATACTTATGATGCTGGTACGAGAAAAGGAAAACTCACGTTGGAACATACTTTGTCAGGTCAGTTTTTTGAGACTGATGGAGTTACTCCTAAACCAAATTTCGCAGCCCGCCCTTATTTTTATAAGTTGACGTTGTCGCTTGCAGGTGTGAACGATCAAGAGATAAACATCACGCAATATCCTCCTCTGTCTGTTGAAGGTCAGATGTCTACGGGATGGGTTTGTGTCGGCGGACATGTTACAGAGGGCCTTGCATCCCATTATCGAAAATGGACATCAGGAGAATCTGGTAATCCCTCAGAGAAACAAGTGGAAGCGCCATATTATGTTGCTCTTCGTCGGTTTGATAATGTAACAGGTGGAACAAATAATAATAAAAGTATTGGCGCGGTTGATACTTATCGTTTACTCCCTGCGGGGACGAATCAATGTCAATGGCGTATCATTATTCATCCATCACCTTCCGCTGGTTATTATTTGGTAGATCCCAGAACAGACATATCTACGAATAAAACCGATGATAACGACCTTTATGAGTATATAAATCAACACCCGGAGAATAGTACTACTAGTATTTCAATCACGGATTCTCCTTGTTTGGTTGGCGAGAGTTCTCCTATAGACGGAACAGTTTTAGAGAAAAACACATTCGATAAAAATCTAGAGATTAAGGGAGTTAAAAGTTATAAACCCACAAAGAGAATTGTAGAAGAATCACCCAATGAGAATGTGGCAAATAAACTTCCCGGTCTTGCCCCGGAGTTTATGGTGGCCTCATCTTATGGAAAAACGACCAGAGTTGGATATGCGAATGCTGTGGTGAGATGTGCTGCATATCAAGAAGACGGTTACCCAGCTGGCCGTTGGCGTGTTCCCACAGAAGTAGAGATTGAGATGGCTCTGAAATTAAATGAAAGAGAAGCTATCCCGAACCTCTTTAATAATAATTATTGGGCATCTTCCGGTAGATACTACAATACTACTACGAAAAAATGGGTGAAACCCGCTGATGCGCGAGCGTTATTAAGATCAGATTCGTCCAATCCAATATTTGTCCGCTGCGTATATGACACTTGGTATTGGGGACGTAATGAGGTAGATGAGCTTAAAACAACTAATTTTAGAAATCCATCAGACCCTGACTTCACAGAAAAAACTCAAAATCCACAGTATTATTGGTCTGGTTATCGTTATAGCAGTAAAACCTTCATTACAGAGTAACGGATGGGAGAAATGAATATGAAAATGAAAATGAACAGAATACTTGTACTGCTGTCCGTTGCAGCAATGGCCTTTGCCTGCACTCGGGAAGAGATGCCAGCCAATCCAGCCACCGACGGAGAATCGGCCAATCTTGTCACCTTCGATGTTGGCTTTTCCATTCCCACTGGAGAGAGTCCTTCCACCAAAGCGATGGCCGATGCCACACCTGTTATCAAGAATATCTACATTGCCGTATTCGGCTCCAACAATTACCTGAACGAATTCGTAAAAGCCGTTCCGCTGACATCGGCTGGTGGAGCCATTAGCCTGGAGGGTGGTGAATACAAATACGTGAAGGATGGAGGCGTGTACAATGTCCGTTTCTCCCTGAAACCCACTACCAGCAAACGTTATGTGCACGTGCTAGCTAATGTTCCTGAGGGAAATACGCCCCCGGACTTTGGTTATGTAGATGAGGTGATGGGTAAGAATCTCTATACAGAAAACGATGAAGACGGCTACTGGCAATACCTGGAATTCCCCAGTGGTATTGATGGTACATCTGCTACTACTAGCCGTTTCAACGGCCTTAAACTAGTACGGAATTTTGCCAAGGTGAGTCTGGACCCGGGAACCAATTTTACTCTTGTGGGTTTTGAACTTTACGACACACCTACCCGTGGCAGTTTTGCCGCTTATAAGGGCAAGGAAGTGGGAAGCGGAGGCGTTACCTATAATTTTTATTCTGGTTGGGGTACAACCGATGCTACGGAATATGCCACTGTTAAAGGTGCTTATTCTGGCTACCTGATGCCCGGAGCCACGCCTCTCCATCGGCCGGAATCTCCCACTTGGACTAATACCAGCTCCAGGTTCACCTATGAGCACCCTGCCAGTGAAGATAATCCCACCTTTATAGTTGCCAAGCTCACCAGGACATCCGCCCCTATTACCACTAGATACTATCGCCTTGATATCTTGGACAACAACGGGCATAAGAGTCCTCTTCTGCGCAATTACCATTATACGGTCAAAATTGATAACATTTCCAGTTCCGGCTTTGATACGCCGGAAGAAGCTTTAGAGAATCCTTCCGACTACAACTTCACCCTTTCAGAAGAATCAAGGGACGCTTACGAAATTGAAAACAACGGCGCCTATATGGAGGTGGAATACGTGGAAAAGGTGTTCACTAAAGCTCAATCTGACGTCCCTTTCAAGTACCGCTATCAGTCGGACGTTTCGGTTTCCCCAAGTGCTTATTCGTCCGGAACAGTATCTGACGTCAGCGGAGAAGGAGAAGTGACGAAGGATTGGGGCACCGGTACTTCGCAAGGAACGACGGGCGAGGGTCCCGTTGATGGCTGGTATACTGTGACTTACGACGTGGCTGACCCAGCCAACATCGGAAGTGATGAGTTGGTATCTTCCTTTTATATTAATGCTGGCGAAGGCAAGCAGATGATTCAGCGCCGGATAGACATTGTCTCCATGAAGAAGAAGCAACTGACGGTTACTGAATGGTCACTCTCTGGAACAACCCTTACCTTGACATTTACGGTTCCTGACGGGCTCAGACAATCGATGTTTCCCATTCAGTTCAAGTTCGAAGCCTACGATATCACTTCCAATGAACAAATTCTCAGTCCGCAAACTGAGGGTATGATTTCCGACTACAAGGTGACAAGTACCGGTTCTGTCATCTACTCCCTCGAGGATTATTTCTATTCTGATTATACAGCGTTAGGGGGAAAGAGTATCACCGTGGTGTTTAAGTCTCCTTCGGCTGTAAAACCGGAGGTGATCCTTTCCGATCTGAACGACTATTTTGAGCTTTTGGATTTGGGGGGCAGCTTTGCCACAGGTCTGGCGGCTAACGCCATAGCCAAGGGATCTGGCCATACAACAACCCTGGATTTTCGGGCCGCAACTACAGCTCCGATGACGCTGACACTCACTAAGCTTACTGCAACGGAGTTTGACGATGCAAGCGGGACACTTACAAAGACCGGGGAAAGCGGAGATACTTATACCTATTCCTATGTTCCTAAGTCAACCGGAGACAAAAGTATCGAACTTACGGCAACAACGAATGATGAAGCTGGAACGGCCGCTTTCGCCCTCGTTACACCTGATGCGACAAATTACCCCAAGGATCCCGATCCTCTTACTGTAGGCCGCTACGACAAATATGTAACAGGAGCACTTACGCAGGCGGCAGAATTGCCGCTGGGAACAGGCCAGAGTACCACATTCTCCTTCAATTATTCGGCTCGTGACTTGATGCTCGTAACCATTACGGCTCCTGGAGTGGATTTAGCTTTGGCCGGTGGTACGGACGGGAAATTGACGGGAAGTGCCGGAAACTATACCTACACTCCGGGATCGACAGGTGTGAAGACATTCACCATTACCTCCAAGACAAACCTTGAGGATGCCGGTACCATCTCGTTATCGATGCCTTATATGACCAATCCGGATCCTCTCACTGTGAAGCGCGCCACCAAGATTGTGATACCAATGGGGAAACTTATCCTGGACGATGCATTGCATTTCACCACCCCTATGTATTGGCGTACCAGCAAGGTATATAGTACTAGCGGTACGGCCGGGCACTCTGATTACTTCTCTGCAAACGATGCCGGAGATGGTTCCAACACAGGTAAGATTACCATTGACATCTCCTCCTTCACCAAGGCAGACGGCACGCCGGTTTACTTTATGTACGAGTACACCCAGATTATTTGGATCATTATCCCGATCCCTATTCAGCGCCATCGGTTTGCATCAATTACTCTGAGTGATCTCCTGGCTGCTGCAGCCGGAACTGCTAAGACGCTGACTTTCACAGATTAGTGCTCCCTTTTCCCCTCGAACGGCTGCCTTCCCGGCAGCCGTTCGCTGTGTAAATCATTAAAATGTTTACCATGCAACGTGTAACGCGAAAAACGCCCAAAAGTGCGTTATAGGGTGCAGCCTCATGCAACGTGTAACGCGAAAAACGCCCAAAAGTGCGTTATAGGGTGCAGCCTCATGCAAGGTGTAACGCGAAAAACGCCCAAAAGTGCGTTACAGGGTGCAGCCCCATGCAACGTATAACGCGAAAAACGGCCAAAAGTGCGTTATAGGGTACACCCCCATGCAACGTGTAACGCGGAAAACGCGCAAAAGTGCGTAACAGGGTGCTGCCCCATGTAACGTGTAACGCGAAAAACGGCCAAAAGTGCGTTACAGGGTGCAGCCTCATGCAACGTGTAACGCGAAAAACGCTCAAAAGTGCGTAACAGGGTGCTGGCTCATGCAACGTGTAACGCGAAAAACGCCCAAAAGTGCGTTATAGGGTGCCGCCTCATGCAACGTGTAACGCGAAAAACGCCCAAAAGTGCGTTACAGGGTGCAGCCTCATGCAACGTGTAACGCGAAAAACGCCCAAAAGTGCGTTACAGGGTGCAGCCTCATGCAACGTGTAACGCGAAAAACGCCCAAAAGTGCGTAACAGGGTGCTGCCCCATGCCGTAACGTCGGCCTGCGCCGTGTTAATAACTTTTTGCAAAACTTTCGGGGCGGGTATTGTTTTAAAAAAATTTAATATCTACCTTTGTCCGGTCATAGAAGGCCAGAAGGGTTGACATTACTTAACAAACCTTTATCATATGACACAAAAACAGCAGCAAGCTATCTATGACGCCCGTACGCTCGGTACAGGCAAGATGCTTACCCTGGGGCTTCAACACATGTTCGCCATGTTCGGAGCCACGGTTCTGGTTCCGGTGATTACCGGTCTGTCGATGAGTGCTACTCTCCTTTTTGCAGGTTTGGGTACACTCATTTTTCATTTGCTCACCAAGCTCAAGGTCCCGGCGTTCCTGGGTTCGTCCTTCGCATTCCTGGGAGGCTACGCAGCCGTTGTCTCCATGGGCCAGGCCCAGGGGCTCAGCGCTGCGGAGTCGCTGCCGTATGCCTGCATCGGTGTGTTCGCGGCCGGTCTCATCTACTTTGTGCTGGCGGGCCTGTTCGCCGCTTTCGGCGCACGCAAGGTGATGCGGTTCTTCCCCCCGATCGTGACGGGCCCCATCATCATCGCCATCGGCCTTACCCTCTCCGGCAGCGCCATCTCCAACTGCAACCAGAACTGGTGGATTGCTCTCCTGGCCATTGTCATCATCATCGTGTGCAATATCTGGGGCAAGGGCATGATCCGGATCATCCCCATCCTGCTGGGTGTCCTGGGTTCCTATATAGTGGCGGCCTGTTTCGGCCTGTGTGACTTCACGCCCGTGAAGGACGCCGCCTGGTTCGGCCTGCCCTTCCGCTGGGAGAATACGGCCTTCCATGTGTTCAGCAATCCCAACTGGGGCCTGATTGTGAGCGCCATCATTGCCATCGTGCCCATCTCCCTGGCCACCATGATGGAGCACATTGGCGACATGTGCGCCATTTCCTCCACCACCGGCATCAACTACCTGGAAGACCCGGGCCTGCACCGCACCCTGATGGGCGACGGCCTGGCCACCATGCTGGCCTCCCTGTTCGGTGCTCCCGCCAATACCACTTACGGTGAAAACACCGGTGTCCTGAATCTGACCAGGGTGTATGATCCCCGCGTCATCCGCATCGCCGCCTTCTTCGCCATCCTCCTCAGTTTCTGCCCCAAGTTCAGCGCCCTCATCAGCTGCATGCCTCCGGCAACCATCGGCGGTGTGTCCCTGGTGCTCTACGGTATGATATCGGCCGTGGGTGTGCGTAACGTGGTGGAAAATCACGTAGACTTCACCAAGAGCCGCAACGTAATCATCGCAGCCCTCATCCTGGTGCTGGCCATCGGCATCAAGTACGGTGCCAATGACGCCATTTCGCTGGGCTTTACCAGCCTGAGCGGCCTGGCCCTGGCGGCCCTGGTGGGCGTGATTCTGAACGCCGTCCTGCCGGGCAAGGACTACGAGTTCGGCTCCAACCCGCTTGGAGACAAGGCGGTGGACTTTGAAATGAACCCTTCCCTCCGGAAATAGTACAAGCACCCGACCCCATTGAGGCCGGGTGCATTTTTAATAATTCACTCATAAACTACGCTTTATGTTTAAAAAAACTATTGTTGCCGCAGCCGTGGCTGCCCTGGCCTTTGTTCAAGGAGCAAACGCCCAGACCAATCTCCAGACTTTCTACGATTTCGGAAGCAATCGTGGACATTTCACCACCACCCTGGAAGGTTTCTACAATGACAATTGGGGAAATACCTTCTTCTTTATCGACTATGACTTCAATCACAAGGATGCCAATGGCGTGAACCAGGCTCCCAGCGGTTCCTATATGGAAATTGCCCGCTGCCTAAATTTCTGGCACAATTCCGCCCTTTCACCCCTGAGCCTGCAGGTGGAATACAACGGTCTGGTGGGCGTGAACCAGAATTTCCTCTTCGGCCTGGACTATTTCCTCCACAGCCAGGACTTCAAGAATACCTTCAATTTCAAGCTCCTCTATAAGACTTTCAGCGCCGGTGCCAGCAGCGATATTCCCGTGCAGTTCACCTTCGTGTGGGGCATGCAGGACCTGTTCGGTGTTCAGGGTCTGCGCTTCAACGGCTTTGCCGATATCTGGGGAGAGAACGTGATCAACTTCATGGAAGCTGCCGATAAGCCCCAGAAGTTCGTATTCATCTCGGAACCGCAGCTGTGGTATTGCATCGGCCAGCATTTCGGCGTTCCCAACCTGAATATCGGCACCGAGATCGAGCTGTCCTGCAACTTCGCCGGTTACGACGGTTTCAAGGTCCGTCCTTGCCTGGGTACCAAGTGGGTTTTCTAACATCGGCATGCGATGAAACCTGCATTTGAGAAACTTTTCGGCTTCGATTCTGCGAAGCACAATGTAAAAACCGAGATTCTGGCCGGTATCACCACCTTCCTTACCATGGCCTATATCCTGGCCGTGAACCCCGCCATCTTCGGTGCGCTGGACGGTATGCCGGGTGGCGCCGTGTTCACCGCCACCGCCCTGGCCGCCATCATCGGTACGCTGGTCATGGCCCTGTATGCCAAGAAGCCCTTCGCCCTGGCTCCCGGCATGGGCCTGAACGCCTTCTTCGTGTACACCGTGTGCCTGGGCATGGGTTATTCCTGGCAGTTCGCCCTCACGGCCGTTCTGCTGGAAGGTTTGCTGTTCATCATCCTCACCCTGACCAAGGTGCGCAGCTGGCTGCTCAATGCCATTCCCGGCACGCTGAAGAAAGCCATCGGCGCAGGTATCGGCCTGTTCATCGCCTTCATCGGCATGCAGAATGCCGGTATCATCATCGACAACGACGCTACCCTGGTGGGCCTGGGCCACATCACCGAAGGCACGGCCATGCTGGCCATGATCGGCCTGTTCATCACCGCCGGCCTGGTTATGGCCAAGGTGCGCGGCGGTATCCTCTGGGGTATCCTGGCCACTACGCTGCTGGGCCTTGTCATCAAGGATCCTGCCACCGGAAAAGCCATCACCCAGCTGAACGGCGTGGTGTCGTTCCCGGACAGCGTCAGCCCCATCTTCTGCCAGTTCGAGTGGAGCCAAATCCTCTCCCTGGATATGCTGGTGGTCGTTTTCACCTTCCTGTTCATTGATATGTTCGACACCATGGGCACCATCATCGGCGTGCACCAGGGAGCCGGCCTCGTCCCTGAAGGGGCCCGCCGCGACGACATTCCGGATATGGAGAAGATGTTCCTGGCCGACTCCATCGCCACCGTGTGCGGCGCCTGCCTGGGAACTTCCACCACCACCACCTATGTAGAGAGCGCTTCGGGCGTGGGTGAAGGCGGCCGTACCGGCCTCACCGCCCTTTCCACCGCAGTCTGCTTCATCCTGGCCCTGTTCTTCAGCCCGCTGTTCCTGGCTATCCCCAGCGCAGCCACGGCTCCCGCCCTCATCATCGTGGGCGTGATGATGATGCCTTCCATCAAGCGCATCCACTGGGACGACTATTGCAAAGCCATCCCCGCTTTCATCACCATCATCATGATGCCCCTGGCCTACAGCATCAGCGACGGTATCCTCCTGGGTGTCATTTCCTATGTGGCCTGCCACGCCGTTGCCGGCCGCTTCAAGGACATTTCCATTACCATGTGGATTCTGGCAGCCCTGTTCGTCTGTAAGTACATCTTTATCTAAGTTTATCTATGCAGTTGAACGGCAGTACATAAGAAATGAGCCGACCTTTTTAGGGCTGGCTTCTTTCTTTAGTATGTGCTACATGCTTTGCTTTGGGTGTTGCGGTTGGTGGTTTGCGGTTGGTGTTGCGGTTGGTGTTGCGGTTGGTGGTTCGCGGTTTGCCCTTTGTGGCTTGTGGTTTTGCTTTGCGACCGAATTGACAATTGAAGGGCTGTCTGAGGCCGATTTTGTGTACATACCTGGTATGTGCAGCGTTTGGGACGGGGTCTCGGGGAAGGTATGTACATCTGGAACGCGCTGGAAGGCCGTTTTCGTGTACATACCTGGTATGTGCAGCGTTTGGGACGGTGTCTCGGGGGAGGTATGTACATCTGGAACGCGCTGGAAGGCCGTTTTTGTGTACATACCTGGTATGTGCAGCGTTTGGGACGGGGTTTCGGGGAAGGTATGTACATCTGGAATGCGCTGGAAGGCCGTTTTTGTGTACATACCTGGTATGTGCAGCGGTTTGGATGGGGTTCCGGGGAAGGTATGTACATCTGGAACGCGCTGGAAGGCCGTTTTTGTGTACATACCTGGTATGTGCAGCGGTTTGGATGGGGTTTCGGGGGAGGTATGTACAGCTGGAACGCGCTGGAAGGCCGTTTTTGTGTACATACCTGGTATGTGCAGCGGTGGCCTGGATGAGGCACGGTTCGGACGGGGATTCCGTGGAACCGCGTTGACAACTATAACGCATACATGCCACATTTCCTGTCAACGCGGCTCGGAGGCGAATTCTTTCGTTGGCCTCCTACGCGGCTCGGAGGCGATTCTTTCGTCGTCGGCCTCAAACGCCGCCCGATGCCGATTCTTTACCAGCCTACTACGCGGCCCGTGCGCGTGCTTTGTGCCGGCAACGGCAGAGCGTGCTAACGGCAGAGCGTGGCAACGGCAGAGCATACCAACGGCAGAGCGTGCCAACGGCAGAGCGCGCTTACATCTTGAGCGTGGTGCGCTCTACCGGGAGGGAGAAGGCGATGCCCTGGGCTTCTTTGGCCAGGCCCCCTTCCTGATAGATGGCCTGCAGGACGGCGTCCTTGATGGCGCTGGACACCAGGATCAGGATAATCTCCTTGTCCGGATGGATGCTGATGTTGAAGAATTCCTCCGCCTCCGGATTGGCCGATCCGCGGCCACGGACGATGGTACCGCCGCGTGCCCCCGCTGCCCGGGCCACTTCCATGATGCTTTGGGAAAAGCCTGCATTAGCAATGCAGAGAATCAGTTCGAATTTTCCTTCGTCTGCCATATCAGATTTCCTCCTTGACTCGTTTGTCGTTACATAAAAAACCGTATACCAGCGTGCCGATGACGCTGGTGAGGCGGATGGTAAAGGCCACGCCTTTGTATTCTCCGCCCTTCTGGAAAGTTTGGTCCAGGTGCTCGATGAGCGAAGCGGCTTCGTCCTGCCGTACCACGGCGGCAATGAGGGTCTTGGGTTTTTCGGCCAGTCCCAGCACGCTGGCGATGAGGTGCGTGGTGCCCTGGGCCGGTGCCATGAACTGCAGGTTGGCCTGATGGGACTGGATGATGCTGGAGAAGTAGGCTTTCTTGCGGTTGTGCACGATGACCACCAGCAGTTCCAGCTTCATGGGCGCTATATTGTGTGTACTTTCCATAAGCTACTCAAAGTAAATGATTTGGTCGTCCGACGCCTTCAGAATGCGGCGCATGGCGGCATTGCTGCGTTTACGGACGCTGAGCACGGACTTGAAGCCCAGGGTCTGGATGGTGATGAGCGGTGTCATGGCCACCATGGCCACCACGCCGAAGGCAAAGTCCAGCACCTGGCTTTCTCCCTGCAGGCTCACACAGGCCCCGATGACCAGCGGAAGGATGAAGCTGGAGGTGAGGGGACCGCTGGCCACGCCGCCGGAGTCGAAGGCGATGGCCGTATACAGCCGGGGAACCAGGAAAGACAGGCCCAGGGAAAGCAGGTAGCCGGGGATGAGGTAGTACAGGAGCGAGAAGCCCAGGTGTACGCGGATGACCGAAAGGCCGATGGAGGCGCCCACGCCCAGGGAGAGCGCCAGCATCATCTGCGTTTTGGTGACCTCGCCGCCGGTAATGTCCTGCACCTGGTTGTTGAGGACGTGCACGGCAGGTTCTGCCAGCACGACCACCATGCCGATGATGAAGGCGAAGCCGATGATGAGGGCGGGGTTTTGAGCGGCCAGCTGTGTGCCAATCTTGTAGCCCAGCGGCATAAAGGCCATTTCTACGGCCGACAGGAACAACACCAGGCCCACGAAGGTGTACACGATCCCGATCAGGATTTGCAGGATCTGGGTGCGGGGAAGCTTGAGGATGGTAAACTGCAGCACGAAAAACACCACCAGCAGCAGGGCGAGCGACTTGCCCACATCCCAGCAGACATCGGCCAGGAGGTATTGGTATCCCAGCGCAAGGATGTTGTCCATGGAGTAGTCCGGGATGGCGTATTGGAGCTCGCCTTGGGACAGGAGCGACAGGGCCAGGACGGCTACGATGGGCCCCACGGAGCACAGGGCGATGAGGCCGAAGCTGTTTTCGCTGGCATTGCGGCCGCCGATGGTCAGGGCGATACCCACACCCAGGGCCATGATGAAGGGCACCGTGATGGGACCGGTGGTAACCCCGCCGGAGTCGAAAGACAGGGCCAGCAGCGAGCCTTTCCCGCTGTCTATCAGGAGAGCCGCCAGGCAGAACAGGGCCATGTAGCCATACAGCAGCATGGACGTGAGGTCTTTGTGGAAGACGATTTTAACGACGCCCAGCAGCAGCAGGATGCCTACGCCCACCCCGACGGTAACGATGAGTGCCGTCCCGTTCATGACGGCCGATACCTGCGCGGCCAGGACGGAGAGGTCCGGCTCGGCGATGGTGATGAGAACGCCCATCACCAGGCAGACGCTCAGCAGGACACCCAGCTTCTTGGAGGCGGTGAGGCCTTCCCCGATATAGTGGCCCATGGGAGTCATGGCCATGTCGGCCCCCAGGTTGAAGAGGCCGATCCCCAGCACCAGCAGCAAAGCGGCCACGACGAAGGTGACGAGCTCCCTGGTGCCGATATCCACCCACGGCGTAAGCGAGAGGATGAAGACGATGGCACTCACCGGAAGCACGGAGACCAGCGCTTCCTTCAGTTTTTCGCCCAGGTTGGTCAGGATTAGTTTGTAAGAAGCTTTCATACTCATTTGCGTTTCCAGATGGTGAAACGCCAGGTGATGCCAATGTCGAAATTGTTGTTCCGCTGGCGGTTATCCCGGAAATAGACCGCGTGCAGGCGCAGGTTGTCGTTTCCAAGCGGGAAGTACTCCACGCCGGCGCCGCCATAGAAGTAATTGGTACCCGCTTCAATGACGGGGTCGAAGGACAGGCCGTCCGCGTCTACGTTGGCGGCGGCATTGTACTCATATCCCAGCTTGGTGCACAGATTCCACTTCCCGACGCTCCAGATGGCCTTGCCGATGACCGTCCAGTCCGAGAACAGATAGCGCGCCTGCCCGAAGGCCGCCCGGTTGATGAGGTCGATGTCCACGAAGACGGGCCCCATCAGGAACTTGTTGCCCAGGGCAATCCAGTTCATCCAGCGGGTGCCGTCCGCGGCATAGGTCTGCACCAGATTGGTGCTCCAGACCGTTTTCCAGAAAGGCGCCAGCCGGCCGTCCCAGTACAGGTTGAAGGAAGCCAGATGTTCGGCCACCGGCGAACTGCAGATCTGCAGCGAGATTTTCTGGCCTGCGGCGGGGGAGTAGCTGACAATGGGGCCGAAGGAATAATAGACGCTTTGCTGGTTGGAGAAAGCGCCGTAATAATAGACGTCGATGGGGGCCGACTCAATCTCGTAGCCGCCCACCAGCACGGCGTATTTGCCCATGGTGACAGACCACCTGGAGTTGATGTCCCAGTTCAGGTACAGGAAATCCGTGGCGTTGAAGGGCCTCTCCAGCGTAACGGGCTTGTTCAGCCGCTGGCGGATGCGGAAACTGAGTTTGTCGGTGAGGTGCCCCTTGATGTGCAGGTTGAAATACTCTCCCTGGAACTGGGTGGGGTCTGCGGTATATTCCCATACCTGGTGGATGGTCGCCCGCGTGTCGATGGAAATCTCGTCCACATGGGTTTGCTGGGCATGCGCCAGGCAGCCGGCCAGCAGGAGCGGGAGCAGGATACAGCGTTTCATAGGCTTAGGCGTTAAGGGAGACTGTATGGTCCGCAAAGCGGATGACGGCCTCCCGGTGGGAGACGAAGAGGATGGTCTTCTGGCCGTGATAGCGCTTGTACAGGTTTTCCAGCAGGCCTTTTTCCGTCTCGGGGTCCAGGGCCGACGTGGATTCGTCCAGGATGAGTACGCCGCCCGGACGCAGCAGGGCGCGGGCGATGGCTACCCGCTGGGCCTGACCTTCGCTGAGCCCGCTGCCGATTTCTCCGCAGGGGGTGTCCAGGCCTTCGGGAAGGTCCAGGACGAAGGCTGCCTGGGCGGTTTCCAGCACCGCCCGCATGTCCTGTTCCGAGGCCTCCGGTGCTGCCAGCTGCAGATTGCTGCGGATGGTGCCCGACAGCAGGGTATTGCCCTGGGGAATGTACATGAAATTGCTCCGGAGCGCGCTGCCGGCGGGGAATCCCCCAATGGTCACGGACCCGTCCTGGGGCTTCAGCAGGCCCAGGATGATGCGCAGGAGCGTGCTCTTTCCCTGCCCGGTGGGGCCGGCGATGGCCGTCATCTCTCCGGCGGGGAACGTGCAGGAGAAGTCCTGCAGGATATTCTCCTGTGTGCCCGGATAGGCGTAGCTCACGTGGGAGACCACGATTTCGGGAGCGAAGGGCAGTTGGCGTTGCGGCTCCCGGGGCTCCAGTTCCAGTTCCTGGAGCTCCATCAGTCGCTCGATGGAAGTAAGGGCCTGGATGAAGGCGGGGATTTGCCGGCCGGTTTCGGCAATGGGCCGCTGCACCTGGCCTACCAGCTGCAGGAAGGCGGTCATCATACCGTAGGTCACCGTGCCGCCGCGGATGCCGAAGACGCCCCAGAGGAATGCCGCCGCATGTCCGGCCTGAAAGCCGAAGAACATGAGCCCGCGGGCTACGGCATTGTAATTAAGGCGTTTACGGGTATTGTTCTCTACATCTTGCTGCAGCCAGCCAAACTTGTCCAGTACGCGTTCTACTTTGGTGAGGGTGAGTACCAGCACCCGGTGCTGCAGGCTTTCCTGCATGAGCTGCTGCAATTCGCTTTCGCGGGCGCGGATGGCGGCCATGAGGGCGCGGAGCTGCCGGAAAAAGAGCTTGGATCCGAATACCGTGGTAAGCATGAGGGCCAGCAATACCCACAGCAGGCTGGGGGACAGGTGCAGGAGGTAGAAACTGGCGGCAGCGAGCTGCAGCAGGGTGATGGTCATGCCCGGGATGCGGTCTATCAAAAGATCGGCCGTTACCCGGATGTCTTCTTCAAGGCGGTTCACGGTGTCTCCGGAGAGGAAACGCTCGCGGCCGTCCCATCGGCTGCGCATCACATGGGCGAACAGGTCTTTCCGGAGGAGGTTCTGCGCCTTTACCAGGTTATAACCGTCCCACCAGTTCACGAAGATGACGCTTGCCAGCTGCACGGCCAGGATGCCCACGAACAGGCCGATGGCCGGCCCCATCGGGTCCGGCTTGACCCCGGTAGCGATGTCTACCAGGTACTTGCTGGCCCAGACGAAGGCCAGGGAAGCGGCAATGCGCACGCAGCCAAGGGCTACGCTCACGCCCATCCGCCACCTTACCGGTGCAGACATGCCCCAGAGGGCCTTCATGCAGCTGCGGAAGCTCTTCATCCCTAGGCTTCCACTACGCCCTGTTCCACCCAGATGTCCAGAAGCTTCTGAACATCGGCGGCGGCCTGTTCGGCGCTTACCTCGTATTTGTCCAGCAGCAGCCGGACCAGGTCTTCCGAGGTAAACTCCTTGCCGGCCACCTGCTCCCACAGATAGGCGGCCGATTCGTTCAGGGACAGCATCTTGTTAAAGTTCACCTGTGCCAGGCCTTCGCCCACCACCACATACTCTCCGCAAATCTTGCGTAAGATGAATCCTTCTTTGATTTTCATAGGAATACTCTTCTATAAATGCCTAATATATATCTTCTTACGGGTTTCAGGAGGCGCCACCAGCGCCCGCTGCCCGGTTGGATGACCCGTTTTCCCCGCTCGATGGACACCACCGTTCCCAGGACGTCGTCCGTGGTGCAGTGCTCCGTTCCGGCCAGGTTGCCGTCGCCCATGAGGGTGAGCGCGTTCCCTTCCATCCGGATGAGGCGGTGCAGTACATAGTGCGGACCGGGCTGGAGGCGCACCAGGAGCATGTCGCCCACCTTTACCGTGGGGAGCTTCCGCAGCGTGACGCTGTCTCTCCCGCCCCGGATGAAGGGGAGCATGCTGCTTCCCAGCGGCTTGAAAGTGACCTCCCGTCCTTCTTCCATGAGGAGGGCGGCGTCTTCCAGCAGGATCTGATTGGCGACCGTCTTCTTATCCATTCTTCGTTACGGTTGCGTGGCAAAGCAGGGCGGCGTCGCGGTCCGGCAGGCAGTCCAGCACGAAGCATGGGAGAGAGCCCGCCAGGCCTTCCAGGGTGCGGTGCCAGCCATCGGCCAGCCGATGGAAAGGCCGGAAGCCGGAGGCCGATGCCATGAGCGAAGCGTAGGCCTGGACGACAGGCAGCCGCTCTATTTTGTTGAACGGAGCCTGGCGGATGCGTACCACGGCGCCTGCCGGGACGTCCTGGGCTTTGTAGCAGGGCGTTTTCCCGCTCCAGGGACTGCCGTATACGCGCGCGCTGCCGTCCGGCATCAGGCGCAGGATGGGGTTGTCGTCGTTCAGGAGCTGCGTCCCGGGGATGTTCTGCAGCCACAGGCGGCTGTGCGTGCTTTTCCCGGTGCCGCTCTTGCCCAGGAACAGATAGCCTTTCCCTCCGTTCATCACCACGGATGCGTGCATCTCCAGCAGGCCTTTTCCGGCCGATGAAAACGCGAACAGCAGCATGAGGGTGTTGTTCAGGGCAAAGGAATCGTCCTGGCCGCAGAGGAAAAGCTGCGCCTGGGTAAAATCCGGCGAAGTGCGGAATTCACCCGCCACCGGACGCCCGGGCAAGGGGCGTACGCGGAAGCGGTAATCCCCGTTTCCGTACTGCTCGATGCAGATTTCCGGAAAACCGGGGCCGTCGTCGGTCTGGTAAACCGGCGTGACGGGGCTTAGCGGGATGCTGTTCACCAGCTCCAGCGTGAACAGTTGTTCTTCCGCCTCCGTTTCCGTTACGCGGAATGGAGCCAGGTTTTCGGTTCCGTCCGGCAGTTCACCTTTGACGGTGAACAAGTGGCCGGCAACGCAGAATACATGAGTCTCTTTCATATCTTACAAAGATAATGAAAATCGTAAAAAAAGAAAGCCTTTCTACCGGGCTTTCTTTTGATTGACTGCATCTTGGAACATCTCCGTCAGTTTTTGGGCCGACAAAGCGATGTCAAAGTTTTTCATGTGCTCCACATATTGCCAGCCTTTTTCCCAGCGCTCCTTCGGACGGGCCAGCCAGTAATCGATCCGTTGGGCCAGGGCTTCGGGGTTCTGGACGGGGAAAACGCTGTGGCGGTCCAGGGCAAACAGGGATGTGCCGCTGTACCGGCCTTCCGCTATGATGGGAACGGCCCCCTGCTGCATGGCTTCCATGATGGACAGGCCCTCTACTTCAATATGGGCGCAGTGGATGGCCAGATCGGCCCCTGCGGCCAGTTCCCGGAGGCCCTGCCGGTCCAGGAATACGAATTGGACCGGATAGCGGATAACGCCGTCCTGCAACAGCCGGTCGCAGATTTTGCGGTAGTGCCTGGCCTCGGGACCATTCCCGGCCAGGGTAAGGCGGATGCGCTTTGCGAATTGGGAATAGCGCAGGGCTTCGAACAGGGTGGTCTGGTCTTTTTCCTTGGAAAGGCGGCTTATGCAGATGACGTCCAGGGGGCGTTCGGGGTCCAGATAGTTGTCCGGCGGGGTCAGGGGCCGGATGCAGGCGTCGGGGATGAGCCCGTTGGAAATGACGCGGAGCTGTGCCTTGAAGTGGTAACGGCGCAGGCGGTCCAGCACATTCTCCGTGGGGCACTGCACCTGCACACAGGTGTCGTAAATATGCTTCCGCCAGGCCTTCAGGAGCGTGCGGTTGGCCCAGGACCACTTGCCCATGCCCAGGGAGGTGAGAATGTTCTCCGGGTACATGTGGAAGGTGGCCGTGATGGGTTTTCCCATCTTCTGGGCCGTGCGGATAGCCCTCCACTGCAGCACGAACATCTCTTCCAGGTGCACTACATCGGCCCAGGCCACGGCTTCATCGATGGTTTTTTTGTCCCCGCTGGCGTAGCAAAAGCCCTGCGAGGAAATGAGGGGCTGGAAAATGGGGAAGTGGAATTCCTTGAGCGGAAATGCAGGCTGGGGGCTGTCCGTGGGTTTGCACCCCGACAGGAGACGGACGTCGTTTCCGGCCTCGCGGAGGGCTTTCACCGTGCGGCGGGCCGATGCCGAAATGCCGTTGCCCGGTATGAAATAGTTGTTGATGACGAAGAGAATTTTCATAGTAGGTTTTTTGCAAAGTTTAGTCTTTAAATACTTTCTGCAGCATATCCTTGAACTCGTCCGTCCAGCCGCGCGGCCAGTCGTGCGAGGAAGGGAATACCTGGTAAGTATGGGCGTAGCCTTTCTTGGTCATGAAATGGTGATAGTTCACGGTCGAGGGACGCATCATGTCCCATTTGCCCGCATACAGGTAATAGCCGTAGGGCGGGTCCTGGAACTGTTTTTTCAGTTTGCTGTGCAGTTTGTGATAGAACTTCCAGCGGTAGGGATTGGGCCGGCTCATGCTCCACATGTAGGGGGAGAAAGCCCCGATGTAACCAAACAGGTCCGGGTAATTGGCCCCGAAGAAGATGCTCTGGTAGCCGCCGATGGAGAGCCCCGCAATGGCGCGGTGCCTTTTGTCAGGGACGGTGCGGTACAGGCTGTCAATCAGGCTTACCACATCGTTCACGAAGGCGCTTTCCGCCACGCCGTCCACTTCCAGGATGCTCTCGTAGGCGTCCTTGAAGCGCCCGCCGTCATAATCCTTGTCGGAGTTGTACTGGTTCAGGTTGGGCATGACAATGATGCAGTGTGCGGCCATGCCGCGCTGCCACAGGGAGTCGGCCGTGTGATAGACCTCGCCAAATCGTATCCAGGAGGTTTCGTAGCCCCGGGCGCCGTGGAGCAGATAGAAAACGGGATAATCCTTGCCGCTGGTATAGTAATCGGCCGGAAGGTACACAATCATGTGCCGCTCCGTGGGACCGGGAACACTGCATTTGTAGTTGTGTTCCTCTACGATGCCCTGAGGCGCGTATTCCCCCGGCCGGATGGCCGGTCCCGGGCGATATCGTTCCGAAGAAGGGTTGCGTACAATGCCGCAGGAGTACAGCAGCAAAAGCGCCATACATCCCACCAGGAGATGTTTTGTCATAGTTATTTCATAAAAAAAACCGGGCCCGAGCGAGGTCCGGCTTTTCACTGGGTTTAGGAAGAACTACTCGGCCTCGGGGGCCAGGGTGGTGTACACGTTGGTGACGTCTTCGTCGTCTTCCAGCAGGCCGGTGAGCTTGTCCAGGGTGGCGCGCTGTTCCGGCGTGACCTCTTTCAGGTCCACGTTGGGAATCTGTTCAAAGCCGCCGGAAACCAGCTCGTAGCCTTTTTCTTCGATGTACTTCTGGATTTGGCCATAGGCGGTGTAGTCTCCGTAGATGGAGATTTCCACCGTTACGTTTTCGTCCTCGTCCTCCACTTCCTGTTTGAACACTTCCTCTGCGCCGAAGTCGATGAGCTCCAGCTCCAGTTCTTCCACGTCGATGGGGGCGGCGGGGTTTTCCTTGATGCGGAACACGCACTTGTGGTCGAACATGAAGGCCACGCTGCCGCTGGTTTGCAGGGAGCCGCCGCACTTGGTGAAGTAGCTGCGGACATTGGCCACGGTGCGGGTGTTGTTGTCCGTCGCGGCCTCTACCAGATAGGCGATGCCGAAGGGACCAAAGCCTTCATAGACCAGTTCCTTGAAGTCGCCGGTCTTGGCCTCGGTGGCCTTCTTGATGGCGCGCTCGATGTTTTCCTTGGGCATCTGCTCGGATTTGGCCTCGGCGATGAGGGCGCGGAGACGGGGGTTGCCCGTTACCTCTGCACCGCCCTGCTTCACGGCGATGGTGATTTCCTTGCCCAATTTGGTGAAGGTCTTGGCCATGTGGCCCCAACGCTTCATCTTGCGTTCCTTGCGGAATTCAAAAGCTCTTCCCATATTACTCGGCGGTTTGGATGCGGGTGATGTACTTGTCAATCTCCATGGCTTCGGGAGCGTTGGCATACTGGTCCTTGATTTCCTGGTAGAAGGAAAGGGCCTGGGCGCTGTCCCCATTGGCTTCGGCGGCGATGCCGGCCTTCAGGAGATAGGCGGCTGCGAATGCATTGTCCACGGTCTTGGCGGCCTTCTGGTACCATGCACTGGCTTCCTTGTTGTTCTGGAGTTCTACATAGGCGTCTCCGATGCAGGCCTGGGCGCGGGACAGGAGGATGGGATCCTCTCCGCTATATTTCTTGAGGTTGGCGATGGCTTCCTCGTAGGCACCGGTCTGCAGCTGGGCGATACCGGTGTACAGGTAAACGGCCTCACCGGCCTTGGCACCGTACTGGGACAGGATGTCCAGCAGGCCGGGGTCGTTGTCGTCCCCGTTCAGGGCAAGCTCATACTCGCCGGCCTCGAACCAGCGCTCTGCGCGTACCATCTGCTCCGAAGCCTGGGCCTTCTTGGGCTGCAGGATAAAGCGGTTGTAGGCGATGGCGCAAAGGGCGATGACCAGCACCGCGATAACGCATCCGTAAATCAGTTTTCCGTTCTCCTTGAAGAACTGGTCGGTCTTGGAAACGGCTTCAGCCACGTTCTGCTGACGCACTTCCTGTTCGGTCTTGGTAATTTTTGCCATATTTGTTTTGTTTCTTAATTAGCTTTTGAGCCCGCAAATTTACGAAAATTATTCTATATTTGCAATTCAAAGCCAGCACTAGTATGCCCCATCTCAAGATAATAGTCGTACAGGATTTCCGGAACATCGCATTCCAGGAACTGAGTTTCTCTCCCAACGTGAACTGCATCAGCGGCAACAACGGGGAGGGAAAGACCAATCTGATGGACGCCATCTACTATCTGTCCATGACCAAAAGCGCCTTCCCGGCCCCGGACCGATACAATTTCCGCTACGGGACGGAGGGCTTCACCATCGGGGGAACATACGGCATGGAGAACGGCCTGGAATCCCGTTTTTCCATCAAGGTGCGGGACGGGGAGAAGAAACTGGTGCGGGACGACAAACCCTGCGCCCGCATGGCGGAACACATCGGCACGCTGCCCGTGGTCATGGTCTCTCCGGGGGATACCGCCCTGGTGAGCGATTCCGGGGAAGAGCGGCGCCGGCTGTCCAATGCCGTGCTCTCCCAAATGGACCCTTCGTATATGGCTGCGGTGCAGGCCTACAACCGGCTGCTGGCCCAGCGCAACAAAATGCTCAAAGAGTTCTCGCCGGACCCTGCGCTGCTGGATGTGCTGGACAGCCGGATGGACTCCCATGCGCAACTGATCTACGCGCTCCGGAAGCAATGGGCCGATGGCCTGAATCCCTTGGTGGGGGAGTATTACAGGCTCATTTCCGGAGGCGGGGAAGGAGTATCCATCACGTATAAATCGGACCTGGAAAATGCGTCGCTCTCCGAAATCCTTTCGCGCAGCCGGGAGCGGGATTATGCCCTCCGCTACACCTGCTCGGGCATTCAGCGGGACGATTTCTTTTTCGCGATGGACGGTCATCCCATCCGCCGGGCCGGTTCCCAGGGGCAGCAGAAGTCTTTCCTGGTGGCCCTGAAATTCGCCCAGTACGAACTCATGAAACGCTCCTATGGCTTTGCGCCCATGCTGCTGCTGGACGACGTATTCGACAAACTGGACTGGGGTCGCATTTCCAATCTCATCGGCATGGTGGCGGGGGCGGACTTCGGCCAGATTTTCATTACGGATACGGATAAGAAGCGCCTTTCGGCCATCGTGGACCGTCTTACCGAGGACCGGGCCTACTTCAATGCGGCCGGCGGCGTATTTACGAAAATAGACTAGCGCCATGGCCGTACGCATTCACAGGAAAGAAGCCGTGGGGATGGACAGCATCGTCCGGGAGTATATCCGGCAGATGAAAATTGCCACGGGGCTCAATACCCAGCGCATCTTTGCGGCCTGGGACGCCTGTTCCGGCGCCGGCCCCTATACGCTGAAGCGCTTCTTCCGGGACGGCAAACTGTACATCACCCTCAACTCTTCGGTGCTGCGCAGCCAACTGTTCCTGCAGCGGGACCTCCTGATCGAGAAAATGAACCGTTTTCTCGATCAGGACGAACTGTTCACCCAGGACAACCGGACCGTGGGTTATATCCGTGAATTAATTCTGAAATAGTCTATAGGATGCGGGTGGCATAGTTGTAGGCCGCATCTGTGAGGTCTTCCGGGCAGGGGAACTGCGCGGGAAACTCCTCCCGGGACAGGTGGCGGAGGCTTTCGTAGAGGGCATCGGCCCGGTCCGGCTGCTCTTTCTCGGCTTGGAAAATCCGCGCCCGGAGCTCCCGGCGGCGCGCATAGGCCTCGTCCAGGGACATTTCCTGCGGGATAAAACCAAACAGGCGGGATTTGATGTATACGGACAATTCGTCGTCCGTGATGGTCACGTTGGGCGCCAGGGAGAAGCGGCTGGCGTACATGAGGTCGTATACTTCTTCCGAAAAATGGAACGGCCTGTGGTCTTCATAGGAATAGTAGGCCAGTTCACATTCCCATCCGGCTACCTGGAAAGCGGGGTATACGCCGGATTCGCGCAGGAGGACGATCTGCTGCAGCGGTTTGTCCACATATTCCTGCCAGGGACATTCCGGGAGGGTGATGAGGCCGCTCAGGCGGGGCTCCTGCCGGAGGACGATGAGCTGGTCCTCCGGCCCGGCCACGATGAAAGGATGGTACACGAAGGGCAGGTTGTTGTAGCCTTTCCCTTCCGGATGCACCGTGTATTTGAGGGCCGCCAGGGCTTCTTTCAGGATTTCTTCCTTGTGCTCCAGCGTGTACGGGGGCGTAAAACGGAAGGTGGCTGCCCTGGAAAGGCTCACCCAGGCTTTCTTCTCCTCTACGTCCAGGGAACCTTCCAGGATGTGCTGGCGCATGTTGTCGTCGGTGGTGGCGATGGTCCGGGCCAGCAGGATGAAGGCGTAGAGCTCCGAGGCCAGCTCTTCTCCGCCGTCCTCGCCCGCACCTACCAGGTAGAAGGAATCCATCGGGGCCTCCTGGATCTCATAGGTTTCGAAGGGGAGCACCTGGCGGAAGGGATGCGCATAGGTGGTAGAGGCATTCAGGTAATCCAGGTCCTGCAGCGTGGCATAGACATTGGCCGCGTGCCTTTTCCCGAAGGGCTCCGACAGGCCGGACTGCACGCAGTGCATGGAAAGGATGATCCGCTCTCCGAAGAGGGTCTTGAGGAGGAAGGCCACGTCTATGCACAGGCCGGAGCCAGCTACATCGGCCAGGGAGAAAACCAGGTGGACGTTGACCTTGGGGTCGTCCGAGAACATCCAGTCCTTTCCCTCGTCTACGCCGGCATAGCTCACCCTGCCCATGGTATTTTTCAGGATGCCGATCAGGGCACCGCTGCTTTCTTCCACGAAGAGTTTGCGCTGCTGGGCGCGGTCCGATGCCGGACGGATGCGGAGATACTCCCCGGCATAGAGCCCCTCCGGGGGATTCTCCTCTATCCCCACGCCCAGGTAGCCGATGACGGGAGGCTCCTCGGAAAAACTGCCCTGGATCTTTTTCCGCAGGGCTACCAGGGCTTTGAGGCCTACTTCTCCCAGGCCCACGAGGATGGTTCTGTTCAGGACGGTTCTTTCCATAGAAATCAGTTCTCGGGCGTGTCAATCAGGTCTTCGCATTCTTCCAGCGGATAGCGTTTCATCTGCAGGAAAGACAGTTTGAACGGGGACGGGATCCGGAGCTGGAACGGAGGCAGCGTGAAATTCTTGGCGAACTTCTCGTTCCAGGTGGCGATATCGTCTTCGATGTCGTAGCTCATCATGAGGCGGGTGGCGGCGTTGACGGCGTCGAAATCGTTGGCCGCGGCCCCTATCCGCACAAAGACGGCCGACTTCCGCTCCATGTCCGACAGCATCTTGTCAATGGAGCCATCCATCTTGCGGGCAAACTCGAAGCGGGATTTCCCGGTGAGATAGCGGTAGACGGTAAACTCTTCCAGAGACTCTTCCAGCTTGCCGATGATGGCGTTTTTGAGGTCTGTCTGGAACTGCACGATGGCTTCGTCCTCCAGGCCGAATCCCTGGTGGAACAGGGTGGAGAGGCGCAGGCCGGCGGTGATACTCTGGGCATACTTGTCGTAGTAGGCGTCCAGCGCTTCGTTGGTGAGCAGGGAGATGAACGGCGTCCGGGTTTCCGGATTCATGGTGGAAACCTTCTTCCTTTCCACATCGTACCATTCGCGCAGGTTGTTGGTGAACGCGACCATCATCTGGTATTTCTGCGTGAGCTTGTTCTGGGAGTCGGACAGTTTGCGCACCACCAGCCAGGGCATGAACATGCGGATATTCAGTTTGTCCGTATACAGGCCCAGGTTGCTGGCGTCTCCGCGCTTGCGCAGATGCTCGTATTGTTCCAGCTGGCTGTTGGCTTCGGCATGCTCTTCCATGGCGTTTTTTCGGGCTTTCATGTAGGAAAGCAGCCAGATGCCCAGGGCAATGGCACCCCCTACCAGCACCAGCAGGAAGAATTTGAACATAAAGCCTCCGGAAATCAGGGCTTTGGCCCAGTCCGAACCCCAATAGGAGAACAGGATCACAAGAAGGGCCACCAGGCCGAGGCCGAAGTACAGCAGGACCTTGGTGTTCTTCTTTTTCAGCTGTTCCATGCGGGCATCCAGTATGTGGTCGTTCTCTTCCATCTGCCGATGGATCTGTTCCAGTTCCCACTGCAGGCGCTTTTGCGTGCCGGTATAGAGCTGGTTGCGGATTTCCGGGCTCACTACCTTCTTTTCAATGAGGGCAAAAGCGGCGTACAGCTGCGTGCGTTCACGAAGCAGGCTGGATTTTTCGGCCAGGGCCTCTGAAATCAGGTTCCGGATGATGGCGGCGTTGATTTCGGGGTTCATGCGGTCGAATTGCACCACTTCTTTCTTCCCCTGGCTGCCGGTATGGCCCGTATTCACTTCCGTGATGATGCAGGCCTGCCGGGTGATGCGGGTGTCCGTCAGGTAAGAGTAGGGGAGATAGCAGTAGCCGTTGTCGCCGAAGTCCGTTCCCCAGGAGTTGCGCACCACGAACACTTTGTTCTCGTCTGAATAGCCGCAGACAATCATGGCATGGGAGCGGTGCATTCCCTGGTCTTCTCCGGGGTTGGCAATCTCTTCCTCCGAGGGCATGGGGGTGAAGCCGGTCTTGGACTCTCCGAACTGGGAATACAGGTGCACGGCGACGGCAATGGGATACCCCTCGTTCAGGGCCGCCTTCAGGTGCTCCTCCTTCAGTTCCACGTTCCGGGCTTCCACCACCAGTCGGCTCAGGGCTTCGTGATAGGCTTCGTCCGAGGGACGCTGGTTGGCCTCTTCCAGGCTTTCCACATACGGGCACAGGGGCTCTTTGCAGATACCCTGCCGCGAAAGGCTGTGGACGGCGTCGTAGAAGCTGGTTCCGGTGTTTTCCAGATGGTCCGTGGGCTTACCCTCGCGTTCCAGCGCGGCGATGCGCGTGTTGTAGTAGAGGAAACGCTCACTGAGGTCTATGTCCTGGCCTCCCGGCGTATTCTTGAGGATGTACTCGAACAGGCCGGCCATGGTAAAGATGGTGCAGGAGCCCAGGGGACCCTGGTTCCGGATGGGGGTGAACCCTTCCCGGAGGCTCACGCTGGGAGGAAGCTTGGCGCCGCTGGGGACGAAGGTCTTTTCCAGGGGAATAACCTCGATGGGCTCCAGCTGGAAGGTGTTGTCTCCATAGTGGAAACCGTCCTCCTTGAGGACCTTGGCCTTTTCGTCGCTCTGGCGGATCTGTACATCGCAGCTGTCCAGGTCTTTCTGCAGCGTCCGGATGTATTCCGTCTGACGCCGCATCTTGATGTCATACTCTTTCAGGTCCTTGAGCAGGGCCTGGAAATCCAGGGGATCATCCATGAGGGCGGCATATTTCCGGAGTTCTTCCGGATACGTCCGCGGATCGGGCTTTTGCTCCGGAGCAGCTTCCCCGGCCTCCTCTTCGGGGGCAGGAACCTCTTCCGGCAGCGACGGCAGGGGAACGTACAATTGGGCAGGCTTCGTGTTCAGGAGGGCGTTGTTGGCCTTGACGAACATGTCCAGGCAGTCCGTATAGCTGTCACGGAACAGAAGCTGGTCCGGCTGGAACAGGTCTCCGGACATGAGTTCGTCGTCCAGGCCCAGCAGCTGGGCCAGGGTGACGCGTTTGGCCGGCAGCGAAATGTCGTCGTCGTTCATGAAGGCGGTGATGGCCGTCACGAATTCCTCTATGTCCGCATCGATGTCCCGGCGCGCCTGGGCCATGATTTCCTCGTCGGTCTTGCCGCTGGTGGCCAGATAGCCTTTTACCCGGCGGTCGTAGATGTGGTCGTACACCTTATACCGCCTGTTGTCTTCCGTGAGGAGCTTCTGTACCCGGGCCGACAGTTCTGCAATATCCACATCCTCCACATTCACGCCTTCCCGTTCCAAGATGGTCACGTAGGCGCGGCTCAGGAGGTATCGGACGTAGTAGTATTTGTCCAGATTCAGGACGCTGAGGCCGAAGGCGTGGATGGGACGTCCCTCAATCTCTGCGTTGGCGCTGAACACTTCCGTGTAGCTGTTCACGGTGGCAATCACGTATTCGCCGATGATCCGGATGAAGGAATCCCAGTCCAGGTTTAAGGCGCGGCCGTCGGAATTGCAGTTCTGCATGACCACGATGTGCCCCAGCTTGCCGGCGTCCTTGGATTTCTCCTTGAAGGCTACGGCCTGTTTGACGATGTTCTGGGCCGTCTTCTGGTACTCCAGGAGCAGTTTGGGCAGCTGGGCCTGCTGCTGGTCCGGGGTGAACAGGTAGGCCATGTCCGGCGTCAGGAAGAACAGGTCTGCGTTGATGCGGCGGCGCTGCTCGGAGATGGCTTTCACCAGCCGCCGGGCCACATCCCAGTACTGGGCGTCGTACAGCGGAAGATACAGGGTGATGTTGAGCTGGTTGAACTGCTCTCCCTCCTCCAGGTTGATCACCTGGTCGAACATCCGGGCGAAGTAGTTTTTCAGGTAGGCGTTCTGCTCTTCCGGGCCGAATTTTTCGGCCTCCTCGGAAAGGCGGACGGAAAAAGGATCGTCGGGTTCCGAATTAAACCGCAAAGCCCCGCCGCTCTGGGCGGCGAAGCTTTCTGCAGTCCGGAAGACAAGCGTACCGTCTTTTTCCTGGGTACAGACGATACCCCGGAAATAATGGGCGGTAGCTTTGTCTTCGTAACTGAGGACATATCCTTTCAATCTGCATACGGCTTCCTCGAAGGAGGAGCCCAGCATAATATGAATCATATATGTCTTGGATTATGCGGTTTACTAATTATCGGGTGAGGCTTTCTACCAGTTTGGTCTTGATATAATTGAGCTCGTCGTTGATGACGGCCTTGGTTTTCTGGTAGCTGATGCTGCTGGAGATGGTTTCCATCTTCACGTTGGCGGCAGAGAATTTGTCCACGTACTCGGATGCCGAGCAGCTCTTTACCTGCCGGTACAGCTCCGTGGCGGCATTCAGACCCATTTCCGTTTCCTTCTTCTTGATTTCGGCCAGGAGGTCGTTCTTGGATTTGAGGATCTTCTTCTTGGACTTGAAGTCCTCGAAGGCATAGTAGCGGGCTTCCGTGCCCTCGCCTTCGGGTGCGCCCTTGAGCCGGACCCAGCCGTCATTGGAGAAGTCGCCGTTGGCCAGGGCGGGGCTGTACACCAGATATTTCTGGCCTTCGCGCTTGACAAGGCCGTGAACAAGGCCCTTCACCCACATTTCCATGACCACTTCGTCGGCCGCGGAAACATTGGGCGTGAAGCTGAAACGCAGTTCTTCCAGACGGGCCTCCACGCGGGCGTCGAAGCTGAATCCCTTGCGCTCGGAGTGGGTTTCATAGGCCCTGCGCTGCGGTTCCACGGTAGCAATCTGGAATACGGGATAGACCCCCTTCTGGCGGTAGATAAGGATGCTCTTGGTGCCGGGAACGTCGGAGAAGACGGGCTTCACCAGGCCGGTCTCGTTGTCTACCAGGGCGCGGATCACTTTGTTGTTGGCGATGGCCGAACGGTCTCCGCCGTGTACGGACACATAGATGGCATTTCTGAGCAAGCCTTCGTTATTGTAGCCGTTGGGGCTGATTTCCAGTACGATCTGGGCCTTGCGGAGGGCTTTTGTGAACAGTTCCTGTTTCTTTTCGTCGGAGTAGCCCAGGATGACATCTTCCACGGACATCTCCTCGAAGTTGGCGCCGGAAAGCTGTTGGGTAAAGTTCAGGACCATCTCCTGGATTTCGTCCGAGCTGAGATTGTGCAGGGACAGGACACGGGCGCCTTCCAGGGTCTGGGCAAACTTGTTGATGGTGCAGTCCGGATCCTGGGTGCCGTCCACCTCCATCTCTGCGGCCAGGTCTATCTGGAACGGGTTCACGTCCTTGGTGTAGGAGATGCGGGTGAGGGTGTCCCTCAGCTCTTCGTTCACGCCTTCCAGGCGCTCCTTGGTTTCCTTGATCACCAGGCGTTCCTGGGAAACGAAGGTCTTCAGGTCCAGGAAGAACTGGTCTGCTTTCTCGTGGCGGATCTTGTCAATCTCGTTGACAAGGTAATCCAGCTGGGCGTCTGCGATGGCCTCTTTGAAGGGATCGGCCCCCTTGTAGAAGGGCTTGTGGCGGAAGTCTTCGATGGCTTCCTTCAGATTGGCCTTCAGTCCGGCGGCTTTCTTGCCGATCGGGTCTACCAGTTCTTCCTTCATCTCGGAGGAGTACTGGTTGATGGCGCTCACCAGCGCATCGATGAATTCGGCGGCGCCGGTAAGACCGAACGGACCCTTGGTCTCCTGGTCCAGCTGCTGGGCGAAGTTGTCCTTGACGGCCTGCAGGCGGGCGTTGAAGCGCTCTTCGATCTTTTTCTTGACCTGGTTCAGGGAGTCGGCGATGTAAGAATTGCTCTCCGTTTCTGCGTCGTCCGCGTTCTTGGCGATGATGGCCGATTCGGGCACTTCCGAGAGTTTGAACAGGGAGTCCAGCAGTTCGTCGGCCTCGTGCTCCTTGAAATGGTTGGCCTGGATAAAGGAGGCGGTGGCTTCCTGGACGTGGTTCACGTTGGACGTGCCCACCATGTCGGTGACCAGCTGCGAAGCGGCCTTCAGGCTGTATTTGCGGCCCAGTTTCTTGGTGTTGACCAGGATTTCGCACAGACCCATGCCGCTGATCCAGGCTTTCTTGTCCTCGATATCCAGCGAGCCGTCGATCATGATCTGCTTGAAGTTGTCGATGTCCGCTGCGGCGGCAGAGCCGATGGAACCGGAAATGGCCAGCAGGGCCTGTCCGATCATGGTGTACAGCTGTTTGGCGTCCGTGTAGGTGTCGCCGAAGGCATTCTTGTTGTCTACCAGATAGACCAGGTCAAAGGGAGCGAAGTCGTAGGTCTTGGTTTCGTTCAGGAGGGTGAGCGAGACGGGGTTGTCAAAGTCCGTGTACTTCATGAGGTAGTCCAGGTCCAGCAGGGCGCCGTAGGCGTTGGCTCCCACAAACTGGCCGCAGCCCTGGAAGGCGTTGGGAAGGACGGCATAGGCCGACAAGACGCAGTTGTCCCCCAGGATGTCCTTGATCAGGTAGGCCATGTTCAGGAAGGTGCCGCAGCCGGTACCGCCGGAAAGGGAGAACACCAGATAAATCTGGAGTTTGTCGTCTACCAGCTCCCACAGGCCCTTGCCGTCGTTGGTGGCATTGCGCACGCGGTCCACCGCCTGACGGAAACCGGCTTCCACCAGGCTGTAGTTGATGGTGAAGGAGAAGCGGCCGTTGGTACGGATCTGGCCGGCGCCGTTGGCGCTCAAGCCCTGCAGCGCCTGCACATTGCGCTTGGGAATCCACTCGAAACTGTCCTTGTGGGCGTTGTAGTAGGCGTTGGGCTGCTGGATGGTGAGCTTCACGCACTCCTGGGCATCCAGTTTCACGGCTTTGTCGTCCTGGGTGACGGTTTGCTTGGCAAATTCTTCCGTAGAGGTGTCAATGCCCAGGAAGCCGATGATCTCCGGTACTTTTCCGTATTCGTCCTTGTAGAGCTGTTTGGTCTTGAGGATAGACTTCATACCGGTACCACCGAGACCGATGAAGAGGGATCTTTTAAGTTTTGTAGCCATAATTATACTTGATTATTTGTTTTTTGCGTAAAATTCCACTTCTACGGGCAGGCCGTCCTGGGTCTGGCCCTTGATGACCTTGAGTTCGTTGCTGTCCCCGGCCGTGAGCGTCTCGTACTGCGAATGGCTGCAGCGGGCCTTGGTCTGGAACTTTTTGCCGGGCGTGAGCACGATGTCCGAGGCCAGGCCGCGGATGAACAGGTAGCAGTCCTTGCCCTGGAAGAGCTTGCTCAGGAGTCCCTGGCTTTTCTTCTTGCCGGTGAGGATAACCTGTTTGGCACCCTTGGCTTCCCGGGTCATGCCCTGGATGTTCTTGCGCACGCCGTCTACGGTGATGAACACCTTCCCCAGCTGATGCGGGGTGAACTTGGCGGTAACCAGCTGGATGAAAACGATGAAGGCGACGATGAGGGCCAGGATGGTGAGAAGGGTGGTGTCCGTGATCACGCGCGGCTTGTTCTTTCCGCGCTGGTGGTACACATCCATGGCGGAGTTGTCCCTGAGCAGGGGCGACTCGTCCGATCCGGACACTTCGAAGTCGTTGATATAGTCCAGGCCACCGTTATCCACCACCTTGAATTTCCAGTTGAAGGTGGTGGTGCCGTTCTGCGCCAGGAAGTCTTTCTGGACCTGCAGGCCAACGGTAATGTCACTGTCGGAGCGGCCGATGCGCAGCCGGTTGTCCGGGGAAGGTTCCCCGTTCACGAACAGCTGGACGTCTTCCGGGCGGGCGGGTCTTTCACTGCCCTGGTCGTCTATCCGGTAAAGGGCCAGGACCACGTCTCTCTCCCAGTCTTCCCGGGCGTCTTTGTTGAATTCCACGTGCAGGTTGCGTTCCAGGGTGACGGGCTGGTATTTGTTCAGCCACCAGTCCGGGAAGGACGTGATTTCTCCCCAGCGTTCTACATTCGCGTCTTTCTGGCGGCAGGAGGGCAGCGCCAGGACGCAAAGGGCCAGTGCGATGACGGAAATATATCTTTTCATATGCTTGCTACTTTATTCCCAACGGATGGTCATTTTCTTCTGCCGCTCTACGGTAAGGTACAGGGTAACCGTGTTTTCCAGCAGGTATACGTTGTCTCCGTCCACGACGGTCATGTTCACCGGGACGGGATATTTCATGCCCGTGGCGATGGCGCCCTTGAGGCCGCTCATGTCCGTCTTGAACTTCAGGGGCAGCACGAAGGCATTGTCCTTGACCTGGACAATGCGGTTATCCACGTCTACCAGGGGATTCTCCTGGGCCTGGAAGCGTACCTTGAAGGAATCCGGCAGCTTGCCGGGGCCCTTCACTTGCAGCTGCACGTTGACGGCGGGGGAGCCGGAAGAGAGCTGGTCGTTGCAGTTGACGGGAATGGAAGGATAGGGGATGACCTGGAAGAAAGCCAGGGGCTCCGGGCCGGGTTTGCGGATTTTGAAGCAGTCCTGCTGCTGGGCGTCCCGGATGATGGCCTGGATGGATTCCGAGGCTTCCTGGTTCAGGGAAATGTAGAAGGCGTGCATGCCCTTTTTCTGGCTGGCCAGCTGGCACCACTGCGCCATGAGTTTCCGCAGCCCGTCCATATCGGCCATCTTGCCGTCCGTGAGGATTTTCAAGTAGTCTATGCGGTCGTCGCTGATGACGGAATGGATGACATAGCTGAGGGCCGGGACTACGTCCGTGTTGCCGTGGGCATATTTGAGCCAGTCTTTCTTGCTGGCGCGGATCCTTTCTATCAGGGCCTGCTTGTTGGGACCGGAAGCGGTTTTGCAAATCCAGGGATCCTTCGTACTCTGGTAGCTGCCCGCAGACGCGCTCTGGAAGGGAATGACCACGATTTCGGTGGTTTCGTCCGTGATGCTGTTGATGTCCCGGATAATCTCTTCCACCACCTGGTCGTAGATGTCCGACTCTTTTTCATAGTCGTATTTGTTGGAGGCGGAGTTCCAGACCTTTCCCTGCATGGAGACGGTAACGTCCCACAGGTAGATATAGCGGTCTTTCTTGAAGCTGTTCTGGGGAATCTCCTGCACCTGTCCGTCCAGCGGAATGGCTTCCTGCGGGTTGTCCTGGGCATGCAGGAACACAGGCACGGCAAGCAGCAGCGTGGTCAATAAGAGGATGCTTTTTTTCATTTGCCTTGGCATTAGTATTCTAATTTCCAAAGATACTCTTTTTCCCCGAATAATGCAAAACGTTTTCTCTCTCCCAGGACGGCGCTATGGTGGAAAATCCGGATTATTTGCCTATATTTGTGACAACCAATTCTTTAAAACGATGTCACAGCACACTCCCTACGCAGCTTCGGCCGACCGCTACGGCAAAATGCAGTATAACCGCTGCGGGCGCTCCGGCGTCCGGATTCCCGCCGTCACGCTGGGCCTCTGGCAGAACTTCGGTTCCCAGACGCCCTTCGACACCATCCGTGAAATCGCGCACTATGCCTTCGATGCGGGCATCTGCCACTTCGACCTGGCCAATAACTACGGCCCGGTCCCGGGAGCGGCCGAAGAAAACTTCGGAAAACTGATGCAGACGTCGTTCCGGCCCTACCGGGACGAGCTGTTCATCTCCACGAAGGCCGGCTACCTGATGTGGCCGGGCCCCTATGGGGAGTGGGGTTCCAGGAAGTATCTGTTCTCCAGCCTGGACCAGAGCCTGAAACGGATGAAACTGGACTATGTAGACCTGTTCTATTCCCATCGCTACGACCCCGACACGCCCCTGGAGGAAACCCTGCAGGCCCTGGTGGACATGGTCCGGCAGGGGAAAGCGCTGTATGTGGGCATTTCCCGCTATCCGCACGATGCGGCCGTCTTCGCCTACCAGTACCTGCGGGAGAACAAGACCCCCTGCCTGCTGTTCCAGGACCGTTACAACATCATTGACCGCATGCCGGAAAAAGAAGACCTGGTGCAGCTGTCGGCCCGGAACGGTGCGGGCTTCATATCTTTCTCGCCGCTGCAGCAGGGCCTGCTCACGGACCGTTATCTGAACGGGATACCGGAGGGTTCCCGCATGTCCCGTTCCGGCTCCTCCCTGTCCAGGAATGTGCTTACCCCCGCCATGCTGGAAGCCTTGAGAGGCCTGGATGCCCTTGCCCGGCAGCGCGGCCAGTCCCTGGCCCAGATGGCCCTGTCCTGGCTCCTGGCCAAGCCGGAGGTCACCTCCGTGCTCATCGGCGCCAGTTCCGTGGCCCAGCTCAAAGACAACCTGGGCGCCCTGGCCAATACGGCGTTCAGCGAACAAGAAAAGGCGGCCATCGAACAGACGGCCGCCCCGATCATCATTACCGGAAGGGATTAGGCTTTCTTGGGAGCCAGGCCTTTCCAGACAAGTGCGCTGATGGCACCGCCCACGAGCGGGGCGCAGATGAATACCCACACGTCCTTGAGGGCCTGGCCGCCTGCGAACAGGGCCGGGCCGATGGAACGGGCCGGATTCACGGAAGTACCGGTGAGGTTGATGCACACCAGGTGGATGAGGATGAGGCTGAGGCCGATGGCCAGTCCGGCGAAGTTGCCGGCGCCCACCTTGGCATCCGTCGTGCCCAGGACTACCAGGACAAAGAGGAAGGTGGCGATCACTTCTACCAGGAAGGCACCGCCCACGCCGCCGGCATTGGCTACGCCGTTGGAGCCCAGAGCACCGGTCAGATCCTGAGCGGCAACCACATTGGCCACCAGCAGGAGGCAAGCACCGGCCAGGATACCGCCGATGACCTGTCCTACCCAGTAACCGCAGGCGTCTTTCCAGCTCATGCGGCCGCTCAGTGCCACGCCCAGGGTGATGGCGGGATTGATGTGGCAACCGCTGATGCCGCCGATGGTGTAGGCCATGGCCACGACGGCCAGACCGAAGGCGATGGCGGTACCTACCACGCCGGCCGGGGTGTTACAGCCCAGGAACATGGCCGTGCCGCAGCCCAGGAAGGTGAGAACGAATGTGCCTACGCACTCTGCAATGTACTTTTTCATACGCAAAAAGGTTTAAAAGAGTTTTAGTTTTCCAAATATACGAATAAATCCGGTAAACTGTTCTGCCTGTGCGCAAAAAATGTCTATCTTTGCTTGTAGAAAAGCATTCGGGATGATTCAGAGAATGACCAGCGTAGGCCTCATGTCCGGAACGTCGGCAGACGGGCTGGACGTTTGCTGCGCCACCTTTACCTATGCCGATGGGAAGTGGACCTTCCACATCGATGCCGCCCGGGAATTCGGCTACACGCCGGAGCTCCGGGACAAACTGCTGAACCGGGTACAGGGAATGAGCGCCCGGGACTTCGTGGCCTTCCACAGCGAGTACGGGCATTTCCTGGGCCGGAAGGTGAACGAATTCCTTTCGGAAACCGGTCTGCATCCGGATATCGTGGCCTCGCACGGGTCCACGGTTTTCCATGAACCCTGCCGGGGACTGATGTTCCAGATCGGGGACGGGGCCGCCATCGCCGCGGAAACCGGGATTCCCACGGTGTCGGACTTCCGCCGCCTGGATATCATGCTGGGCGGCCAGGGTGCGCCGCTGGTGCCGGTGGGCGACAACCTGCTGTTCGGAGAATACGATTACTGCCTGAACATCGGCGGGTTCTCCAACATCTCCTGGCGGGAAGGGGAGCGTCGCATGGCCTTTGACATCTCTCCGGTGAACTATGTGATCAACCGCTATTGCCGCAGCGTGGGCCTGGAAATGGACCGGGACGGGTGTATCGCCGCCCGGGGCCGGGTTTGCGAAACGCTGCTGGCGCAGCTGGACGCCCTGGAATACTATTCCCGTCCGTATCCCAAATCCCTGGGCCGGGAATGGGTGGAGCGCGAGGTGTTTCCGCTCCTAGAAGGCTGGGACCTGCCCCTGGAAGACCTTCTGCGCACCTATTATGAACATTGCGCCCGGCAGTTCGCCCGCGTGACGGTGCCCGGAAAGCGGGTACTGGTTACCGGCGGGGGAGCCTACAACAAGTTCCTGCTGGAGCGGATGGGGGCACTGTCGGCCTGCCGGCTGGAGGTCCCGGAACCTGCCATCGTGGAATTCAAGGAGGCGCTCATCTTCGCCTTCCTGGGCGTGTTGTACATGGCCGGCCGGTCCTCCTGTCTGCGCTCTGTCACCGGGGCCCGGCAGGACAATATCGGGGGCATGCTGTTTAAGATTTGAAAGTCATTTGACCCCGGGATTTGCAAAGTGAAAGAAAAATGCGTAAATTGCAAGTCAAACTACATATTCAAACCAGAAACCAATGACCATCAACTCACCTGATGCCCTGGAAAGCATCCGACAAGAGGCCCTGAAGGCCCTCTCTGTCAGGGAGGAAAGCAACCACTCCGGCAAAGCGGAAGCGGCCGGCCTGGACAAGGGAACGCCGCACCTGCAGATTCTCTGCTGTGGCGGTACCGGTTGCAAAGCCTCCGAAAGTGCAACCATCGTGGAGAATTTCCGCGCCAGCCTTTCCGCCCACGGAATCGCCGACAAAGTGGATGTCATCGTCCCCGGCTGCTTCGGCTTCTGCGAAAAAGGCCCCATCGTCAAGATTGTCCCGGACAACACGTTCTATACTTCCGTCCGTCCCGCGGACGTGGAGGAGATTGTCACGTCCCATATCATCGGCGGCAACAAAGTGGAGCGCCTGCTGTACACGGACCCCGGTACCGGACAGCACATCTCGGACTCCAAGCACATGAATTTCTACCGCAAGCAGCTCAGGATCGCCCTGCGGAACTGCGGTTTCATCGACCCGGAGAATATCCTGGAATACATTGCCCGGGACGGTTACAAAGCTCTGGCCACCAGCCTCATGCGCGACAGCCTGGACGTCCTGGCCGACATCAAGGCCTCCGGCCTGCGCGGCCGCGGCGGCGCGGGTTTCCCCACCGGCGTGAAGTGGGAGATCGCCCGCAAGTTCGACGCCCCCGACAAGTATGTGGTGTGCAATGCCGATGAAGGAGACCCCGGTGCCTTCATGGACCGCTCCATCATGGAAGGAGACCCCAATTCCGTGATCGAGGCCATGATGATCTGCGGTTACTGCATCAACGCCCACCACGGCCTGATTTATATCCGTGCGGAATATCCGCTGGCCGTGCACCGGCTGCAGGTGGCCATCGGCCAGGCCCGCGAATACGGCCTGCTGGGCAAGAACATCCTGGGAACGGGCTTCGACTTCGACATCGAAATCCGTTACGGTGCCGGCGCCTTCGTCTGCGGCGAGGAAACCGCCCTCATCCACTCCATGGAAGGAAAACGCGGCGAACCTACCCTGAAACCGCCGTTCCCGGCAGAAGCCGGCTACTTCGGCCATCCCACCAACGTGAACAATGTGGAAACGCTGGCCAACGTGCCGGTGATCCTCACAAAGGGGCCGCAGTGGTTCGCATCCATCGGCACGGAGAAATCCAAGGGCACCAAGGTGTTCGCCCTGGCCGGCAAGATCAATAACGTGGGCCTGATCGAAGTGCCCATGGGCACCACGCTCCGCGAAATCATCTACGACATCGGCGGCGGCGTGAAAGGCGGCAAGAAGTTCAAGGCTGTCCAGACGGGCGGTCCTTCCGGCGGCTGCCTCACGGAAAAGCACCTGGACATTCCCATCGACTATGAATCCCTGGCGGCGGCCGGTTCCATGATGGGCTCCGGCGGCATGATCGTGATGGACGAGGACGACTGCATGGTGTCTGTGGCAAAGTTCTTCCTGGAATTCACCGTAGGGGAGTCCTGCGGCAAGTGTACGCCCTGCCGGATCGGCAACAAGCGCATGCTGGAAATCCTGGACAAGATTACCCAGGGCCGGGGAACCCTGGAAGACCTGGATACGCTGGAAAACCTTGCCAAGGTTATCAAAGACACCGCCCTGTGCGGCCTGGGCCAGACTTCTCCCAACCCCGTGCTCTCCACCCTGGCCAACTTCCGCGAAGAATACGTGGAACATGTGCAGAACCATGTGTGCCGCGCCCATAAGTGCAAGGCGCTGCTCACGTATTCCATCGACCCGGACCTGTGCAAGGGCTGCAGCGCCTGTGCGCGCGGGTGCCCCGCAGAGGCCATCGCCGGAGAGGTGCGCAAGCCTTTCTCCATCAACTCCGAAAAGTGTATCCGCTGCGGCATGTGCCTGTCCCGGTGTAAGTTTGGCGCCATTAAAGTATTCTAATCCTGCACGCTATGGAAAATATGATTACCCTTACTATAGATAACAGGGCCGTCAGCGTGCCCAAAGGAACTACCGTCCTTGACGCGGCCGCTTCTATCGGCATCAATATCCCTGCCCTTTGCCATATGGACCTCAAGGGCACCTGTGTCAAAAACGCCCCGGCTTCCTGCCGCATCTGCGTGGTGGAAGTGGAAGGCCGGCGCAACCTGGCCCCTTCCTGCGCCACGCTGGTAACGGAAGGCATGGTGGTACGCACCAACAGCGCCCGTGTGGTGCGCGCCCGCAAGACGGTGGCGGAACTCATCCTGTCGGACCATCCCAACGACTGCCTTACCTGCCCCAAGTGCAACGACTGCGAACTCCAGAAACTGGTCACCCGCTTCAATATCCGCCGGATGACCTACAAGGGAGAGCAGAGCGTGAGGAAGAAAGAGGAAACGCCCGCCATCAGCCGCAACATGGACAAGTGCATCCTGTGCCGCCGCTGCGAAACGGTGTGCAACCAGGTTCAGACGGTCGGTGTGCTGGGCGCCGTGCGCCGGGGTTTTGAAACCACCATCGCCCCTACCTTCGACCGCATGTTCAAGGACACGGACTGCACCTACTGCGGCCAGTGCGTGGCGGTCTGCCCCACCGGCGCCCTTACGGAGCGGGACAACACGGACCGCCTGCTGGAAGACCTCTGCAATCCGGACAAGATTGTGATCGCCCAGCCCGCACCCGCCGTGCGCGTGGCCCTGGGAGAGGAATTCGGCCTGGAGCCCGGAACCATCGTCACCGGGAAACTGGCTACCTCGCTTCGCTATTTGGGTTTCGATTACGTATTTGACACAGACTTTGCGGCCGACCTCACCATCATGGAAGAAGGCGCGGAGATCCTGCACCGCCTCAAGGCTTTCCTGGGCGGGGACAAGGACGTGAAACTGCCCATCATGACATCCTGCTGCCCGGCCTGGGTGAATTTCTACGAGCACAATTACCCGGACCTGCTCTCCTATCCTTCATCGGCCAAATCCCCGGCCCAGATGTTCGGGGCCATCGCCAAAACGTATTGGGCGCAGAAGATGGGTATCCCGCGGGAAAAGTTGGTGGTGGTGTCCATCATGCCCTGCCTGGCCAAGAAGTACGAGTGTGAACGCGAGGAATTCTCCGTGAACGGCAATCCGGATGTGGACTATTCCATCTCTACCCGGGAACTGGCGCGCCTGATCAAGCGTTCCAACATAGACTTCAAGAGCCTTCCGGACAGTGACTTTGACACGCCCATGGGAGAATCCTCCGGTGCCGGCGCCATCTTCGGTGCCACCGGCGGCGTCATGGAAGCGGCCCTCCGTACCGTATATGAGGTATACACCGGCAAGACCCTCCCGCGCCTGGAATTCCAGGATGTGCGCGGCCTGGAAGGCATCAAGGAGGCTACCATAGACCTGAACGGTTTCCAGCTCAAGGTTTGCGTGGCCCATACGCTGGGCAATGCCCGCTATCTCATGGACAAGCTCCGGGCTGGGGAACTGAACTACCACGTGGTGGAAATCATGGCCTGCCCCGGCGGCTGCATCGGCGGTGCCGGACAGCCTTACCATCACGGAAATGTGGAAATCCTGAAGGCCCGCGCCCGCGCCATCTACCGGGAAGACGAGGGCAAGCCCATCCGCAAGAGCCACGAAAACCCGGATATCCAGCAGCTGTACAAGGTGTTCCTGGGAGAGCCCCTGGGAGAACTTTCGGAAAAACTCCTCCATACCCATTATTTTGACAAAAGCATCCAGTAGTTATGAAAGTATCGTGTGAAGCGCTCCGCCAGGTGGAGGCCATCTGCCGGAAATTCAAGAACGACCCCGGCGAACTCATCAGCATCCTTCACGAGTGCCAGAATACGCTTGGCTATCTCCCCGAGGAAGTGCAGCGGGTCATTGCCCGCGAGCTGGGCATCCCCGCGTCAAAGGTATACGGTGTGGTAACGTTCTATTCGTTCTTCTCCATGGTGCCCAAGGGCAAGTATCCCGTTTCCGTGTGTCTGGGAACGGCCTGCTATGTCCGCGGGTCCGACAAAGTGCTGGAAGAGTTCAAGCGCGTGCTGGGCATCGAAGTGGGGGAAACCACCCCGGACGGCAAGTTCTCGCTGGACTGCCTGCGCTGCGTAGGCGCCTGCGGCCTGGCCCCGGTGGCCACCATCGGCGAGAAGGTGTACGGCCGGCTCAATCCTTCCGACATCAAGAAGATTGTGGCCGAATTCGACGGCTGATCTTGCGGTACTGCGCCCAATGTCCCGAATTTGGGGACATTAGGCGCAAAAAAGCCTCCCAATGCGCCTATTGTCCCATTTTTGGGGACATTAGGCGCATTGCTTGCCTGTGGGAGGAGGGCATTCTCATGTTCCCGGGCTAGGGGATGACATTCTCATGTTCCCGGGCTAGGGGATGGCGATTCTCTCCAGGATTCCCTGCAGATGGGCCAGGGCTATGCCGTAATTGGTAATGGGCACTCCCGCGCGGAGTGCCTTTCTGATGCGCGCCTTCACCAGAGAGGCCTGCGACATGCAGGCTCCGCAGTGGATGATGAGGGAATAGGCGCCGAGATCCTCTGGAAAGTCGTTTCCGGCGGCAATGTCCACCTGAACAGGGGCTTTTTGCCGGAGCAGGGCGGGGATTTTCACCCGGCCGATGTCTTCCGTATCGGGCACATGCGTGCAGGCTTCGGCAATGAGGACCCGGTCTCCGGGCTGGAGCCGGTCTATCGCCCGGGCCCCTTCCACGAAGACCCGGATGTCGCCTTTGGCGGCAGCCAGAAGGACCGAGAAGGAAGTGAGGGGGATATCGGCCCCGAGGGCGGCATTTACGGCCGCAAATACCTGTGAATCCGTGATGACCAGCCGGGGCCGGGCACCCAGGGCGTCCAACGCGCCCGGCAGATGCTCCGGCGTGCAGCAGACGGGAATGCACCCGCGGTCCAGGAGCTCCCGCAGCACCTGCACCTGTGGCAGGATGATGCGTCCCTTAGGCGCCTCCGAATCCTGCGGCATTACCAGGATGACCGTGTCTCCCTCCTGGACCAATGATCCCGTAAGGAAACGCTTTTCTTCCTGAGGAATCAACTCTGCGATGCGCTTGAGAAGGGAATCCAGGCCGCCGGACCAGGCCTGCACTTGGGCTTGTGCTTGTGACTGAGCTTGGGCTTGCGCTTGCGCTTGCGCCTGCACGATAGCAACGGACACCCCTTCCGGAATGGCCTGTCTTCGCTTGTCCAGCGTGACAACGGGCACTCCGGCGTCTTCCAGGAGGGCCTGCCAACGGGCGTCGGCCGGATGACCGGACAAGAGCAGAACGGCCACGTCCGTGGTGTCGATCACCGCTTGTGTAAGCCTTTCCCTTTGGGCGCCCAGAGCACTGCTGTCTCCGTAACCGGCCGTATCTACCAGGATAACGGGGCCGATTCCCGGCAGTTCCATCCGTTTGCGTACGGGGTCCGTCGTCGTTCCGGGAAGTTCGCTCACCAGCGAGACGGACTGTCCTGCAAGGGTATTGACCAGCGTGGATTTCCCACTGTTGGTGGCTCCGAAAAAAGAAATCTGGACAGGTTGCATAAGAGGTCTGAGATCAACACTGCAAATATAAAAAAGAATCCCGAGAATTGGGGCATGTCTGTCTCATTGCCGGAAGGGATTTGTGGCCAAGGTACCCTGACCTGTGGCAAACTTGCCTTGACTTGCTCCATTCGTGCCTTGACCTGCGCCAAACTTTCATTTGATAAATCATAACAAATTGAAATTCAGGCGGTTGCTTATTTTTATCGGGGCAAATAGCGCCGATAAAAATAAGTAAGTTTTTGATACACAGTTGTTTCCGCGCCAGGGTAAATTCGTCGGGACAGGGCTAACTGGAGACGGGGCTTTCGGACGATCCGAGATTCGAGGGAAGCGTTGAGCAGTTTGGGGAAGATTCCTGGGATGTTTGGGGAAGGTGCTCCATCAATTCGGGGAAGGTGCCTGGGACGTTCGGGGAAGGTCTCTTTTTTGAAGGGGGACCTTCCCCATGCATTCGCCCTCACACTGCCTTCAAACGCCATTTCGCCGGGGAAGGTGTCGCCCCAAAAAACAGACCTTCACCATTTTCCCCACACACCTTCCCCGAAATCCTGGGGCACCTTCCCCAGGGACGCCTAAAAGCGGAAATCCCGGGCGCCGGCCTCAATCTCCTGCAGATGCCGCACGGTGATTTCCCGGGTGCGTTCCAGGGGGATATCGGCCAGCGAGCGGGCAATGAGGGCCTCGCCGGCAGCGCGGGTTTCCGGGGAGGCGTAGTCCATCAGGTACTCCTTGAGGGTCATGAGGGCGTTGGGCGTGCAGCAGAGGCCGATCTTACCGCTCTTGCACAGGCTCATGAAGCGGTCTCCGGTGCGGCCTTCGCGGTAGCAGGCGGTGCAGAAACTGGGAATGTGGTCGTTTTCCAGCAGCCAGCGCACCACTTCGTCCAGGGGTCGGGTGTCGGAGACGTCGAACTGCGCCGTTTCGTTGTGCCGTTCCACGGTGGTGTAGCCGCCCACGCTGGTTCGGGAGCCGCCGCTGATCTGGGAAATGCCGCAGTGCAGCAGCTGTTCCCGCATCCGCTGGCTCTCCCGGGTCGATACGATCATGCCGGTATAGGGTACGGCCACCCGGAGCACGGCCACCAGTTTCCGGAAGATGTCGTCCGGCAGGGCATCCTTGAAATCTGCTACGGAAATGTCGTCGGCCGGGCAGATACGCGGCACGGAAATGGTGTGAGGCCCTACGCCGAAACGGGCTTCCAGGTGTTCGGCATGCATCAGCAGGCCAACCAACTCGTATTTGTAGCCGGCCAGGCCGAACAGCACGCCGATACCTACGTCGTCGCAGCCGCCTTCCTGTGCCCGGTCCATGGCTTCGGTGTGCCAGGCGTAGTTGCTCTTGGGGCCGGTGGGATGCAGGCGCTGGTATTGCTCTTTGTTGTAGGTTTCCTGGAACAGGATATACGTGCCGATACCCGCCGCCTTCAGCCGACGATAACTCTCCACGTCGGTAGCGGCGATGTTCACGTTGACGCGGCGGATGCTGTTGCCGCCTTCCTGCACCGAATAGATGGTGCGGATAGACTCCAGGATATACTCCAGGGGGTTGTGCACGGGATCTTCGCCGGCCTCCACCGCCAGGCGCTTGTGGCCGGTGCGGATGAGGGCGCGTACCTCCTGGGCAATCTCTTCCTGTGAAAGCTTCCGGCGGGGAATGCTGCGGTTTTTGGCATGGTAAGGGCAGTAAACACAGCCGTTTACACAGTAATTGGACAGATACAGCGGGGCGAAGAGCACGATGCGGTTGCCGTAGAACCGCTGCTTGATATCGGCCGCCAGTGCATAGATTTTCTGCTCCAGCGCCGGATCCGTGCACGCCATAAGCGTGGCGGCCTCCCGGTGGGAAAGGCCTTTGAGCAAAGCGGCTTTTTCCAGGATCTGTGCCACCCGGGCAGGGTTTTGACTATCTTTTTCGGCCGCTTCCAGGCTGTCCAGTATTTCCTGGTGGTCGATGAATTCTTCTGCGTGTGAGCTGAGAGGATTATACATGATGTTTTCCCTTGTAAAGGTCGTATTTTCGTTTTTCGGTTTCGGGCGTGAAGACGGGCATCATTACGTTGGCACCTGCTTCCAGGCCGGCTTCTTTGCCTCCCGTCAGCACGGCCAGCGCCGTGGTGGAAGGAATGAGGGCGGTGGGAAGCATGAGCCGCAGGATGGCCAGCAGCCGCAGGGTGGTTTCCGCGCTGCCGGGCGGACAGTGGGTGAAAGGTGTATCTTCCTGGGGAATGAACGGGCCGATCCCGATCATCTCCGGCCGCCACTGCTGGATCAGGCGCAAGTCTTCCAACAGGTTCTCCGGGGTTTGCCCGGGGCTTCCCACCATCATGCCCATCCCAATCTGGAACCCCAGCCGACGAAGTTCCTGCAGGCAGGCCAGGCGGGATTCCAGGGCATCCGGAGCGGGGTGCAGCCGCCCGTAGAGGGCCGGATTGGCGGTTTCGTGCCGCAGCAGGTAGCGGTTGGCTCCGGCCTCCCGGAGGGCGGCATAGGTGGAAAAGGGCAGTTCTCCCAGCGACAGGGTAATGATGGCCCCCGGCCAGCGCTCCCGGATGCTTTTTACCACGGGCACCAGCTGCAGCGCTCCGGCGGGATTCTCCCCGCCCTGGATGACGAAGGTGTCGATGCCCTTGGCCCAGGCTTTTTCGCAGCACGCCAGAATCTGAGCAGAGGTAAGGTTGTAGCGGGGGAGCGCCCTGGAACGGCGGAGGCCACAGTAATAGCAGTCCCGGCGGCACACATTGCTCCATTCCACGAGCCCCCGGAGCTGGACCTCGTTTCCGAAGACACTCCGGCAAACCTCCCGGGCGCTCTCCTTCAGGTACCGGGCCACGGCTTTATCCGTAGTTTCCAGCAGTTCCAGAAGGGGGCCGTCCGGCAAGTTCCGGGTGGTTCTGAGTGTGTTTACACGTTCCAATGCCAGTGCTTTTGCGTATACAAATTTCCGCAAAAAAACTGACTCTTCCAAATGCTTTTCCAGCCTCTTCCGGACGGGCGCGATTTTTGCTGAAAAAACAGGCCGAAATCAATAGAAAAAGCGAATGCAGACGCTTCCGGCCTATGGCATAGCGCAGGATCTGAACCGGATTCTGGCAACGGAGCGGCGGGTCGTCGTGACGGCTCCGCCCGGCGCCGGTAAGTCCACGGTACTGCCCCTGACCATCCTGAAGGGCTTGAAAGGCAGCGGCCGCATCCTCATGCTGGAACCCCGGCGGGTGGCGGCACGCCAGATTGCCGAGCGTATGGCATTCCTCCTCGGAGAACCGGTGGGAAAGACCGTGGGCTACCGGATCCGTTTCGAAAGCAAAGTCTCTCGGGAAACCCGCATAGAGGTGCTCACAGAGGGCATTCTGACCCGGATGCTGGTCCAGGACCCGGGGCTGGAAGGGGTATCCGTTCTCATCTTTGACGAATTTCACGAACGCTCCCTCGCCAGCGACGAAGCCCTGGCCCTGAGCCTGCAGGCGCAGGCGCTGCTTAGGGAGGACCTCCGGATTGTGCTCATGTCGGCCACCATCGATACGGATGCGCTTGCGGGCGCCCTGGAGGCCTCGGTCCTTCGGAGCGAAGGCCGGATGTTTCCGGTGGAGATCCGGCATACGGAAAAGGAGGCCGACCCCTCCAACGTGGCCGATCTGGTGGCGCAAACCGTGCGGAAGGCACACCGGGAGCTGGAAGGCGACATCCTGGCTTTCCTGCCCGGCGAGGCCGAAATCCGGCGCGCCGAAGAGATCCTGGGCTCCTCCCTGGGCGCCACGCACATCTGTCCCCTCTACGGCATGCTGACTAATGTGCAGCAGAAAGCCGCCATCGCCCCCAGCCCGGCAGGGGAGCGGAAGGTGGTGCTGGCCACCCCCATCGCAGAAACATCCCTCACCATCGAGGGCGTACGGGTGGTGGTGGACGGCGGTCTGTGCAAACGTCTGGTGGTAGATACCCGCAGCGGCCTGGGCCGCCTGGAAACCGTGCGCATCAGTGCCGATATGGCCGTCCAGCGCAGCGGCCGCGCCGGCCGTGTGGCTCCGGGCGTCTGTTACAGGCTTTATTCCAAGGCGACAGAAGCCCGCATGCCGGCTGTCCGTACGCCGGAAATCCTGGACGCGGACCTGGCTTCGCTGGTGCTGGATGCCGCCGCCTGGGGAGAGACGGACATCGGCTCGCTTCCCTGGATTACCCCGCCGCCTCCCGCCCATGTGGCCGAAGCCCGGAAACTGCTCCGGACCCTGGGCGCCGTAGACCCGGACGGCCGGATTACCCCGCACGGAAAAGCATTGGCCCAGCTGCCCTGCCATCCCCGCCTGGCGCAGATGCTCCTGACGGGAGAAAACGCCTCCCAGAAGGCCCTGGCGGCCGATATCGCCGCCATCCTGGAAGAAAAAGACCCGCTGCCCCAGGAACTGTCCGCCAGCCTGGAAGTCCGGCTCCGGGCCCTTCGGGAAGCCCGTCGCAGCAGCCAACCCGGCCGCTGGGGACGGACGCTGAAAATGGCCCTCCAATATGCCCGGATGGCCGGCGTACATCCCGGCGACGATTCCCCGGACCCTTACGAGGCCGGCGCCCTCATCGCCCGGGCCTATCCCGAGCGCATCGGCAAGGCTTGCGGTGCGGGCAAGTTCCTCCTTGCCGGCGGAGAGCAGGTGGCCGTCGACGTTGCAGACCCGCTGGCTGCGGAAGAGTGGATGGCCGTGGCGTCCATGTCCAGCCGTCCCGGCGGCGTGGGGCGCGTTTTCCTCGCCAGTCCGGTGCTCCCGGAAGACCTGAAACCCCTTTCCATGTGCCGGGAAGCCGTTTTCTGGGACAAGGCGCAGGGCTGCGTCGTGGCCCGGAAAGAATGGAAAATAGGCAACCTGCTGCTGGAGAGCCATCCGCTTTCGGAAGGGGTGCGGGAACAGATGCTCTCTGTCATCGCAGAAACGGCCCAGAAGGACGGGACCAGCCTCTTCGATTTTTCAGACGAGGTGCAGAACCTCCAGCGGCGCGTGGCCGCCGTAGCGCAGTGGCATCCGGAGCTGGACTTGCCGGACCTGTCCACGGAAGCTCTGCTGCAAAGGGCGGGGGAGTGGGTGCCGCTGTTTGCAGGAAAGGCCACTACGGCAGCCCAACTGAGGAAAATCGACCTCTGCGCCGTGCTGTGGAGCCTACTCAGCTATTCGCAGCAGCAGGCCGTGGACCGTCTGGCGCCCTCGCATATCGGCGTTCCCACCGGCAGCCAGATCCGCCTCCAGTACAGGCAGGGGGCCGAAGCTCCCGTTCTCCGCGTACGCCTGCAAGAGTGCTTCGGCCTGGTGGAAACCCCCACCGTAGACGGGGGCCGTCGGCCCGTCCTCATGGAATTGCTGTCGCCGGGATACAAACCGGTCCAGCTTACCTCGGACCTGGCCAGTTTCTGGAACGGTACATACTTCGAAGTGCGGAAAGAACTGCGCCGGCGCTATCCCAGACATGCCTGGCCCGACAATCCGCTGGAGGCTTTGCCGGTGCGGGGTGTCCGGAAGCCTTAGGTTTTCCGGATTATTTGCTATTTTTGCACAGAGAAATTAAAAAGTATGGAAATCCTTTTATCTTTCCTGGGTGGTTTGCTGCTGACGGCGCTGGTGGCTTTCTTCGTGGCGCGGAGCGTCGTGCGTTCCCGCGTGGCCCAGGCCACCGAAAAGGAACGGCTGCAGGTAGAATCGGGCTATAAGGTGGAAGTGGCCCGCCTGGAGGCGGAACTGAACACCGCCCGGGAGAAGGTGCAGGAAACCCGGGAACAGGCTCAGAAAACCCGGGAGCAGGCGGAGAAAACCCACCAGGAGGCCATGGAGGCGCTCCAGGGGCGGTTTAAGGAAACCATCGATAAAGTAACTGCGCAGGTAAAGCTGGAAACCGGGGAAATGCTCAAAGCCCGGCAGAAGGAATTTTCGGAGGCCAGCAGTGAGAGCCTGGGACAGATTGTGGATCCGCTGAAGGAAAGGATCGCAGAGCTCAAAAAGGCCATGGAGGAGGGCAACAAGGAGCAGGCGGAACGCAGCGGCGAGATGAAAGAGCGCATCCGTTCCCTAATGGAACTGAGCGATGCCGCCCGCAAGAGCGCCGACGACCTGTCCGAAGCACTCAAGCACGGCAGCAAGCTCCAGGGAGACTGGGGAGAGACCATCCTGGAGGAACTGCTCTCTTCGCAGGGGCTCACCAAAGGCGTGCACTTCGACACGCAGGAATATATCCGGGATGCCGCCGGCAACATCGTAGAGGTGCCGGAAAACCGGCAGACGCTGCGGCCGGACGTCATCCTGCACCTGGACGAGCGCCGCGAAGTCATCATCGACTCCAAGGTCTCCCTGACCGCATTCGTGGAATATGTGAACGCAGAGCGTGACGAGGACCGCAAGCAGCACCTGAAAGCCCACGTGGAAAGCATTCGCCGGCACGTGAAAGAGCTTTCGCACAAGGACTATTCGGCCTATATCCAGCCGCCCAAGGAATCGGCCGGCTATGTGATCATGTTCGTGCCCAATTCGGGCGCGCTGTGGACGGCCCTCCGGGAAGAACCCACGCTGTGGCGCTGGGCGGCGGATATGAATGTTTATATCGCCGACGAACAAAGCCTGTACGGCGCCCTGAAGATGGTGAGCCTTACCTGGAAGCAGGTGGTCCAGGCCCAGAATCACAAGAAGGTGTTCGAACTGGCCGACGAGATGGTCCGCCGCGTGGGCATGTTCGCGGTGCAGTACGAAGCACTGGGCGAATCCCTGAAAAGGGTCAGCGATGTGTATGGGGACGGGGCCAAGAAACTCTCGCCCAGCGGGAAGAGCATCGTTACCACGGCCCGGCAGCTCATCGACCTGGGGGCCGATGGAAAACAGCTGATCAGCGTGAGCTCCAGCAAGAAAAAGCGCCTGGACCAGGTGCTGGGCCTGGAGGAAGACCTTGTGCAGGGCGTGAAGGAAGACCTTACTCCTCCGCCACCGGCTCCAGATTCTCCGGAGGAATAAAGGAGGTAGCCACCGCCACGATGCCGGAAATGCTCACCAGCAGCCGGCGGTCTTTGCGGATGCGTTTGATATAGCCTTCGGCCCCTTTCAGAGGGCCTTCTTTTACGCGCACTTTCTTCCCTTCCTGGAATAAGGTGATGCCGTCGTCGGAGAAAAATTCCAGGCCGGTGACCTCCGATTCCGTTACCAGGCGAAACGTGGCCATCTGGCGGTCCGGAATCACGGCAGGGGCCTTCGAACGGTTCTCTTTCCGGGTTTCGTCGTCTTTGACCCACTGCACCTCCTTGTAGATGAAGCCGTTAACCTTGGCTTCCTTCTTCAGGCGTTCGTCCATTTCCTGGGCCTGCTGACGGGTGAGTCTGACAAAGATGAGGGCGTTTACCAGCGGGACACGTTTGTAGATCGTCACCCCTTCCCGGACAAACTGGTTGTCCGTTGTGCCGTCCTCCTGCAGGCGGGCCAGCCTCCTTTTGGCCGCCAGGTATTCCAGGCCCTTCAGCGGGACCTTCCGCACGGCCAGATAGGTTTCCATATCCCAGCTGTCCAGCAGGAGTTCTGCCTCGAATACCTTATTGTAAAATATCTTCAGGGCGTACCAGTGAAGTTGCGGCTCTTCCATATACCAGTTTTCGTTAAGGCAAAAGTACTACTTTTTCGGAGAATATAAAATTCTTCAAAAATTTTTGCCGAAGCCCTTGCAGATTCAAAAATAGTTTGTACCTTTGCAATCCCGAAAGGGAAGTTCACTGAAAACTTGGTGCGGTAGTTCAGTCGGTTTAGAATACCGGCCTGTCACGCCGGGGGTCGCGAGCGGCGACTCTTTTTGGTTTATATAGAGCGCTATTAGATTTAATTACATCCTTTACGACATTTTCGGAACGGAAATGAAGAACAAGTTTGACCTGCTTAAGGTCCTTCTGCTCAACAAGCCAGGGACGTTGCCGTGTGTGCAGTGAAATCGGCCACAGGAGCGATATAGCTGTAAACATGGCCTGTCGGCCTGATCTTTAACAGTGAAGGCGCCCCCCCCATCAAGGCGGCGGTTTACATCCGGTCTCCGATAAAGAGGTTGATGGCGGTCAGGAGTTTCTTTCCCTGAAGATAGGGCAGGTTGACATGGTAGGACCGGGGCCACATACAGATGGCTTTCCCTGCCATAATCTGATCTATGCGATGCATCTTCTCCCTATGCTCCGGCGTATCCCAGACGGGGCCGAAATACTGCCTTCCCATAGACTGATAAAAATGCGTAAGCATCTTTCTGTCCATGTGGAACAGGTGCTTGAGC
>CACZUR010000016.1 GCA_902784435.1 uncultured Bacteroidia bacterium
GACTTGCATGTGTTAAGCCTGCCGCTAGCGTTCATCCTGAGCCAGGATCAAACTCTTCATTGTATATTCTATAATTCTTAGCTTGTTCCCGACGCTCTTTTGGTTTCCTAGTTTCCTAAAGAAACTGACGCTCGTTTGTACTTGCTTCTTGTACTTTCCTTTCAGTCTTTTCAAAGATCTTTTTACGGCCCCAGCCTTTCGGCTTTTGGGCGTTAAAAACCCGCTCGTTTCCGAACGGGACTGCAAAGGTACTACCTTTTTTTGATTCTGCAAATTTTTTACAACTTTTTTTGCATTTTTTTTAAAATTTTTTCTTTTCGGAATTTATCCTTATCTTTGAGGATTATATATATCTATTAATGTAGTTGCATTTACGCCCATGGACAAGAAACTGGTCATTATCCCTACCTACAACGAAAAGGAGAACATAGAGGATATCATCCGGGCCGTGTTCGCCCTGCCGGGAAACTTCCACATCCTTGTCATCGACGACGGCTCCCCCGACGGAACGGCTGCCATCGTAAAATCGCTCCAGGCTACGGCGGAGCAGCGGCTGCACCTGATTGAACGCAGCGGCAAGCTGGGCCTGGGCACGGCCTACCTCACGGGGTTCCGCTGGGCCCTGGAACAGGGATACGACTACATCTTCGAAATGGACGCCGACTTTTCCCACGACCCCAAGGACCTCCTCCGCCTGCACAACGCCTGTACGGAAGGCGGCGCAGACCTCTCCGTGGGCTCCCGCTACTGCAACGGCGTGTCGGTGGTAGACTGGCCCATGAGCCGCATCATCATGTCCTATTTTGCATCGGCCTATGTAAGGGGCGTGCTGCGCATGCACGTATACGACACCACCGCGGGCTTCGTGTGCTATAGCCGTAAGGTATTGGAAACCATGAATTTGGAAGACGTCCGCATGAAAGGCTACGGCTTCCAGATAGAGATGAAATACACCGCCTGGAAACTGGGTTTCAAACTCCAGGAAGTGCCCATCATCTTCACCAACCGCCAGAAAGGCAGCTCCAAGATGAGCAGCGGTATCTTCGGCGAGGCCTTCTGGGGCGTAATAGGCCTCCGATTCCGCAAATTCGTTACTTCAAAAGCCTGAGGCCAATCCGCTTCCGCTCCAGATCCACGGAGAGGACCTGCACCTGCACCGCCTGGTGCAGTTTGAGCACTTTGGACGGGACCGCCATACCGCGTACGCCCATCTGCGAGGCGTGAATGAGGCCGTTTTCGTGCAGGCCGATGTCTACGAACGCCCCGAAAGCCGTGATGTTGGTCACCAGGCCCGGCAATTCCATCCCCACCTTCAGGTCTTCCAGGTCCCGGATATCGTCGGCAAAAGAGAATTCGCGTGCGCTTTCACGCGGGTCCCGTCCCGGCTTCTGCAGTTCCAGGATGATGTCGTTGATGGTGGGAAGGCCGAAGTCGCCCTCCACATAGTCGGCCGCCACAATCTTTTTGCACAGCTCCGCGTTGCCAACGAGCTCCCTGGTGGAAAGCTTCAGGTCCCGGGCCATCTTGTCCACAATATGGTAGGCTTCCGGATGCACGGCCGAATTATCCAGCGGGTTGGCGGCCCCGGCGATGCGCAGGAAGCCCGCGCACTGCTGGAACGCCTTGGCACCCAGGCGAGGTACCTTCTTCAGCTCTTCCCTGCTCCGGAAGTTGCCGTTCTTGGCCCGGTAATCCACGATGGCCTTGGACAGGGCAGGGCCGATGCCGCTGACATATTGTAACAGGTAGGGGCTGGCGGTATTCAGGGCCACGCCCACGCTGTTCACACAGCTTTCCACGGTGTTGTCCAGCTTCTCCTTCAAAAGGCCCTGGTCCACGTCGTGCTGATACTGTCCCACCCCCAGGGACTTGGGGTCAATCTTCACCAGTTCCGCCAGCGGGTCCATCAGGCGACGGCCGATGGAAACGGCGCCGCGCACCGTGACATCATATTGCGGAAACTCTTCGCGGCCCACCTCCGAGGCGGAATAGACGGAAGCCCCGTCTTCGCTCACCGAAAACACACGTACAGCCTCCGGCAGGCCCACTTTTCGGATAAAACCCTCCGTTTCGCGGCCCGCCGTCCCGTTACCGACGGCAATGACCTCGATCTCATACTTTTCCACCAGGTCCGCCACCTTGGTAATGGCCTCTATCTTCCTGGCCACCGGCGGATGCGGGAAGATGACATCGTGGCACAGGAGGTTACCCTGGGCATCCAGGCACACCACCTTGCAGCCGGTGCGGAAGCCCGGATCGATGGCCATCACCCGCTTCTGCCCCACGGGCGGGGCCAGCAGCAGCTGGCGCAGGTTGTCGCCAAAGACTTGGATGGATTCCTTGTCGGCCTTTTCCTTGGCTTCCCGGATGACCTCACCCGTGATGGAAGGATCCAGCAGGCGTTTCCAGGCATCGTCCACGGCCTGTCGGATCTGTTCGCCGGCTTCCCGGCTGGGATAGCCCTGCGCCTGGCAGTAATCGTAATAGAGTTTGTTGCCGCACTTCTCCCCGTCGGCGTCGATGTCCACCTTCAGGAAGCCTTCTTCCTGGGCACGGAGCATGGCCAGCAGGTTGTGGGCAGGGATTTTGCCGATGGGCTGGCTGAAGCTGAAGTAGCTGCGGTATTTGGCTGCCTCGGGGTTCTCCTGGCCCGCCTTGGTCACTTTGGACTGTACGCGGCGGGTACGGTAAATGCTCCGGAGGGTCTCGCGGTTGGCGGCGGTTTCGCTGATGCGCTCCGCCAGGATGTCCCGGGCGCCCTGCAGGGCTTCGTCGGCATCTGCCACCTCTCCCTTCACAAACTTCTGCGCCTCCTGACGGGGACGGGTGGTCTTTCCGCTCCAGAGTAAATCGGCCAGCGGCTGCAGCCCTTTGCCGATGGCCACCGTGGCGCGCGTCTTCCTTTTGGGCCGATAAGGAAGGTACAGGTCTTCCAGCTCACTGCCGCTCACACAGTTCTCTATCTGCCTCTGCAGCTCCGGGGTGAGCTTTTGCTGCTCCCCGATGGTCTTGAGGATGGAAGCCTTGCGCTTCTCCATTTCCGAAAACACCTCGGTCCAGTGCTTGATTTCGGCCACGTCCACATCGTTCAGCCCGCCGGTGCGCTCCTTGCGGTAACGGCTGATGAAGGGCACCGTGCAGCCATCGGCAAACAATTCCGCGCAATTCTCCACCTGCCAGGCCTGCACGCCCAACAGCTGCGCTATATACTTGATATACAGTTCTTTCATAACTAGTCCTGTGAAAAGTCTTTGAGTTCTTCCCGGTAGGCGCTGAAAATCTTGGATTTGGACAGGAACCCCACATAGGTGCGGTCCTCGGCCACCACCGGCAGGTTCCACGCGCCGGTTTTCTCGAACTTCCGCATCACGGAATCCATGGCCTCACCGGGATGGATGTATTCCGGTGCCGACCGCATATAATTGTAAACGTGGCGTTTTGTATACAGCTCCGTGCAGAACATGTCTTTCCGGATGTCCGAGAGTGACACATAGCCCTGGAACCGTCCACGGCCGTCCAGCACCGGGAAAATGTCCCGCCGGGAACGCGAGACGGCATTCACCAGTTCCCCCAGCGTGGCGTCTATATCCACCGCCACGAAGTCCTTTTCCAGCAGGCCGTCGGTTTTCAGGAGCGTGAGCACCGCCTGGTCCGAGTCGTGCGTGAGCAGTTCTCCGCTGGCCGCGATGCGCTTGGTGTAAATGGAATATTTCTCGAAGATGCGGGTAAAGCCGTAGGAAATGGCCGATGTAAAGATGAGCGGCACCAGAAGCTCGTACCCGCCGGAAATCTCGGCAATGAGGAAGATGGCGGTGAGGGGGGCCTGCATGACGCCGGCCATGAGCCCGGCCATGCCCACCAGCACAAAATTGGACACCGGGACGATGGCCGGAGAGAGGAGGTTGAGCGTGGTGGCTACCACAAAACCGGCGAGGGCGCCCATGAACAGTGTAGGGCCGAAGGTACCGCCCACGCCCCCGCCCGCATTGGTGAAGGTCATGGAGAACACCTTCAGGAGCAGCACCAGGAGGAAGAAAAGGGGCACCGCCCAAGGCAGATGCTGGAAAAAGCGAAACGGCGTGGCGCCGAAATCGGCCTGCATGCCATTCAGCAGCGGGGAAAGGAAGCCGTAGCCTTCCCCGTGCAGCGGCGGGAACAGGAAGATGAGGATGCCCAGCATCAGGGCCGACACAACCCACCTCAGATAGGGATTCTGCAGTTTGCCCAGCCGGTCTTCCATCTCCAGCGTAGTGCGGATGAAATAGATGGAAAAAAGCCCGCAGAGGATGCCCAGAACCAGGTAGAAGGGCAGATTCCCCAGGTGGAAAGGCACCACATAGGCGGCGAAGGGGCTCTCCCGGCTCAGGATCAGGTAACTGACCAGGGTGGCCGATATGGAGCTGAGCAGCAGCGGCAGGATGCCGGACATGGACAGGTTGAACAGCAGGATTTCCAGCGTGAAGAGCACGCCGGCGAGCGGAGCGTTGAAAATGCCTGCCACGGCCCCGGCGGCTCCGCAGCCCAGCAGGAGGGTCATGCCCCGGTAGGACATGCCGCTGTACTTGCCCAGGTTGGAGCCGATGGCCGCGCCCGTATACACGATGGGAGCCTCCGCACCCACCGAACCGCCGAAGCCGATGGTGAGGGCGCTGGTGAGGAGCGAACTCCAGCAGTTGTGCCCCTTGATGCGGGATTCGTTCTTGGAAACGGCCTGCAGCACCTTGGTAACGCCGTGGCCGATATTGTCTTTTACCAGGTAACGGACGATGACCAGGCTCAGGAGCATGCCCACGCCGGGGAGCACCAACTCCCAGAGCGGCTGGCCGCCGGTGAGCGAGGCCAGGCCTCCCTGGATGGCATGGATGGCGAGTTTGAGCGTGACGGCGGCCAGCCCGCACAGGATACCGGTGACGACGGACAGCCCCAGGAGGGCGTGACGCTCCGGTACCTTACGCAAAAGGGCCCGCAAAGGGGCCCAAATAAGCTTTATGCCGCCGCGGTGCGCCATTATTCGTCGTCCGAACCGTTGGAGTACTGGGCGATGTTGTCGTCCGGGAGGGTTTCTCCGGCGGCGTCCGATGCATCGGCGCTGCCTCCGGCCACGGCTTCGTTCTCCGCGTCTTCCTCTCCCTCCAGCCAACGGGCCACATCCTCCAGGTCATCCGTTTTCACGTTGATCTTGACCAGGTAAATAGCGTCGGGAATTTCTACGGTTACGGCATAGAAGGACGTCCCGTCCGGCTTGGGATACTTGACCAGGTCTGTAAGATAATCGCTGAAGCCGCGGGGATATTTTTCCTGAAAAGCGGCATTCAGGTCCGGATGCCCTGCCATCTTCTCATAGCTTACCACATGTCTTTTCTTGCTGTCTGCCATAGGGTATAGGTTATAGATTGCTATTTTCTCTTCTTTATTCCGGCTGCAATATTAGGCTTTTGTTTTGAACCTTGCAAGGGCTTGCCGCTTTTTTTCGCAGAATTTTTAAAGAAAAACGACTTTTGCCGCTGTTTTTTCTCCGGATCACGTTCCGTGAAAACCGGCGTCATGTCCCGTGGATCCAGCCCGGTATAGAACATCACCGAAGAAGTGGTCATGGGGGTGGGCGTAAAATCCTGCACCTGGTCCATCCAGATGCCCTTCAGCGCCGGATGGCTGGCCAGTCTTTCCATGTCTTTCATGGTGCAGCCGGGATGGGACGATATAAAATAAGGTACCAGTCCCACGTGCGTCCCCGCCCGGCGGTTTACCCCGTCAAACTCCTTGCGCAGGCGCTCGAACAGGCGGAAACTGGGTTTGGCCATCTTCTGCAGCACATGGTCTTCCGTGTGCTCGGGAGCCACTTTCAGGCGGCCCGACGTATGGTTGAGCACCAAGGTTTCCAGGTAAGGCCGGGAACTCGGGTCCACGAAACCGTCCTCCGTGAGAAACAGGTCGTAGCGGATGCCGCTGCCGATATAGCTGTGCCGGATGCCCTTGGTGCTGTCGATGCGCCTGTACAGTTCCATCAGCCGGGTATGGTCGCACTCCAGGTTGGGGCAGCGCTTGGGGAAAAGGCAGCTGCGGCGCCTGCATTTGTCGCACAGTTCCAGGTTCTTGCCGTGCATGCCGTACATGTTGGCCGTGGGGGCCCCCACATCCGAAATGTTGCCCGCAAAGTCCGGCAAGTTGTTCAGGGCCGACACTTCCTTCAGGATGGATTTCTCGCTGCGGCTCTGGATGAACTTCCCCTGATGCGCCGCAATGGTGCAGAAATTACAGCCCCCGAAACAGCCCCGGTGCGTGTTCACGCTGAATTTGATCATATCGTAGGCGGGGATGCGCTTTCCCTTGTACCGCGGATGCGGCAGCTTGGTGAACGGCAGGTCCCAGAAACTGTCCATCTCTTCCGTCGTGGCCGGCGGATACGGCGGATTGATCTGTACATACCCTTCCCCCACCGGCTCCAGGATGGTGTCCGGATGCATCATGTTGGCATGCGTCTCAATCCAGTGGAAATTCTCCGCGAACGCCCTTTTATCCTTGCAGCACTCCTCAAACGAATGCAGCACCAAGGTTCCGGAGCAGGTTTCCGGAGCCGTCCCTTTGACAAAGAAGGCAATCTGGGGAATCTGGTGCATACGGTGCTGGGACCAGCCCTTTTCGATGCCTTTGGTGAGTTCCAGCATGGGGCGCTCACCCATGCCGTAGCACAGATAATCGGCCCCGGAGCTGACCAGGACGGAGGGCAGCAGGCAATCTTTCCAGTAGTCGTAGTGGGTAAGGCGCCGCAGGGAGGCCTCGATGCCGCCGATGACCACCGGCACCTCGGGAAACAGCTTTTTCAGGATTTGGGTATACACCGTGACGGCGTAGTCCGGACGGGCGCCGGCCTTGCCGTCCGGGGTGTAGGCATCGTCGTGGCGCAGGCGTTTGGAGGCCGTGTAATGGTTGACCATGGAGTCCATGGCGCCAGCATTCAGGCCGAAATACAGCCTGGGAGTGCCCAGTTTCCGGAAATCCCGCAAGTCGTCCCGCCAGTTAGGCTGAGGTACCACGGCCACGCGGTAGCCCCATTTCTGCAGCCAGCGGGCGATGACAGCCGTGCCGAAGGAGGGATGGTCGATGAAGGCATCTCCGGAAAAGAGGATGATGTCTATGTAATCCCAGCCCAAAACTTCCACTTCCTTGACCGAAGTGGGGAACATATATGCCCTGTCGTCTGCCATAACGGGACAAAAATACAAAATAATTTCATCTAAAACGCCCATTCGTGCACGTAAAACGGCATTTTCAGGAAGGAAGGGTTTTGAATAATACGCGTAAATTAATGACTATCAGTGAATTATATTGACACAAAAGACCTCCTCCATTTTTTGGAGGAGGCTTGGCGGGATGGTAATTTTGTGCGGCGATTCCGCGTACCGGAACTGATCCGTCGGCCGCCGGAAACTGCCTTTTTGCAATGCCGCTTACCGGAGGCGGCATTGTTTATTCTACATACAGCAGCAGGCCTTTCAGGTACTCCCCTTCCGGATGATAGATGTTCACGGAATGGTCTGCAGGCTGGTTCAGACGGTCCAGGATGCGCACGCTGCGGCCGCTCTCTGCGGCGGCCGAGAAAATGGCCAGGGCAAAGGCCTCCTTGTCCACTACCTGCGAACAGCTGAAAGTGAACACGAAACTGCCCGGGGCTACCTTGGCCAGCACGGCGGCATTCAAGCGCTGATAGGCACGCAGCGCGTTTTTCAGGGCGCCCCGGTGCTTGGCGAATGCCGGCGGATCCACGATGACAAGGTCGTAGGAACCGTCCGGGATGTTTTTCACGAAGTCCAGGGCGTCTTCACAGTAGGAAGTATGCTGCTCCGGGGTGAATCCGTTCAGGGCCACATTGCGGTCTACCATGTCCATGGCACGGCGGGAACTGTCCAGGGAGTCTACGTGCAGGGCGCCGCCGGAGAGGGCGTAGATGGAAAAACCGCCCGTGTAGCAGAACAGGTTCAGGACGCGGCGGCCGCGGGCGAGTTCCCCTACCCGGCGGCGGTTGTCCCGCTGGTCCAGGAAAAAGCCGGTCTTCTGGCCTTCGGCCCAGTTCACCAGGAAACGTTTGCCGTTTTCCAGCACCGACTGTTCTGCGCTGCCGTCGTAGGAAGGGGCGCACCAGAGGTAGCCGTCCACCAGTTCCAGGCCGGCCTTGAAAGGCGCCGTCCCGGAGCTCTTGTCGTATACCGCCTTCAGCCGGTCCCCGTACAGGGAACGCAGGGCATCGGCGATGGCCCCCTTGGCGCGGAACATGCCCACGGAATGCGCCTGGAACACGCACACGCCGTCGTAATAGTCGATGATCAGGCCGGGGAGGCCGTCCCCTTCCCCGTGCACCAGCCGATAGCAGTTGGTATCGGGGCTGTCCGTAAGCCCATAGGCTTCCCGCAGGCGGTAGGCCCGCGTGAGCATCCGCAGCCAGAAATCCGGCTGGGTGGGGTCCTCGTCAAAGCTCAGGATGCGGACGGCGATGGAGCCCACCTGGTAGTGGCCGCAGGCCAGGAGCTGCCCGTCGGAAGACTGGACACTGACCAGGTCTCCCTCCGCGGGGTGGCCCACTATCTGGGCGATGGCCCCGGAAAACACCCAGGGATGATAACGCAGGAGGGATTCCTCCCGGTGAGGTTTCAGGATGACTTTATCCATTTTCTGTAAAACGTTCGGGGTGAAGTTCTTGGGGCGTAAGGGGATGCTTTTCCGAGCCCAGTAGTTTCAGGTACATTTCCCGGCACACCCAGGCATCGGTGGCTGCATAGCGGCGCTGGCCGTCCGACAGATGCTCCGCCTCCCAGTTGGACAGTTGCTGGGCCTTGGAAATCTTGACGCCCAGGATGATGGCGGCCATCTTTTTCACGCTTTTGTCGCGGATACCGTATTCCCATACGATATTCTGCAGGTCGATAAACCCTTTGGGGGCGAACCCCGCCACCTTCTGCAGGCCGCGGACATCGTCCTGGGTGGCGGCCCCCACCTTCAGGATGCGCGGATTGGCCAGGATGGAAGCCAGGGGCCGCGGCAGACCGCATTTCTTGATGCGGAACAGGTAGGCTTTCCCGCTGCCGGAAAGCTGCAGCAGGGCCGTTCCGTTGGAATGCTGGTCCGGCGAAAACGTTGGGCGCGACTCCGTGTCAAAGCCCAGGACCGTCTGCTTTTTCAGATAGCGCAGGGCCTGGTCCATCACGGGACCTTCTTCTTCTACCACCACAATCTCCCCGGGGAAAGAAGCCAGTTCCAGGGCAGCTATTTCGTCCGGGTTAATTGAGATCTGGAACATAGGTAGACAGTGCGTAAGAAGCTGTGGTTTCGATGATGACGTTATTGCCATATTCCCCCTCGTCCGTTTCGTAGAAATGGATGGCAGGCCGGGCAATCTTGTGGGTGAACAAGTGGTTCTCCCGCAGAAGCCGGTAGGTGGTGCCGATGAGCGAATGGATGGGGTCCAGGATCTGGAAGCCGGGGCTGAGCATCTGGCTGAAGGCGGTATCCTCTTCCGTACCCTGGATGCGGATGAGCTTGAGTTCCGACAGCAGCGGATTGACATCGATGGTATAACTGTCCAGCAGCAGGGCGTCCAGCGGCCGCCCGGTGGAGCGGTACTGCCGGAGGAAACTGCGGAATTCCGTACGCACGTCCAGGGCGGCTTCCGGGGCCACTACGGCCAGTCGGGCGTCCGGATAATCCCCCTCCGCAAAAACGGCCTGCCAGGCCCCGCTGCTGCGGATGTCGCGGCTGGTCCAGACGGCGATGTTGCGGGCGCCGGCGGCATAGGCATCGGCCAGCAGGGTATGCACCGGCGACAGGATGCGGCTTTGTCCGCCGCACAGCTGTTGCAGGGTGTCTACGTCGAACAGTCCCCAGCGGGCATTCAGGGAAGAGGTGTATATCAGGATTTTAGCACGCTGCTTATGAAGGAAAGCTTCGGGGTCCAGGGCCTGCCGGTAGCAGGTGCTGTCCCAGGCGAAGAGGGCATTCTGGACGGCCGCTTCGCGCAGGCTGTCCAGGACCTGGTGCCGAAGGCTGTCGGCCAGGGGCTCCGCCACCTGCCAGAAATGGGCGTAAGGCGCATTGGCGGCATCCATCACTACGTCGAAGCTTTCCCCGGCGAAGTCCTGCAGGGAATCCCGCCCAGCCCCTCCGTCTATGTTGTCCACGAAATCGGCTCCCTGGAAACGGCGGGCCAGGAGGATGGCATTTTCCGGTTCGCCGATGATGGCGATGGAGCCCTCCGCCCCCCGGCGGCCGGCCTGGGCGGCCAGACGGTACAGCCCCGCGGTGTCTGCCACCACGGCATGTACTAGGCCGATGGCAGGACGCGGCTGCGCCACCGGCCTCTTGCAGGAAGCGGCAGCCACAAGGGCCAGCAGCAGAAGGATATATTTTTTCATAACGGTCCGATTATTCTGCAAAAATACACAATTCTGCCTGTATTTGCAAAGACCGGCCCCGACAGCAGGCCCGGAGCTTTGCAAATTAATGATATTCTTTTTACATTTGTCCAGGAAGAACAATTTATGATATAATATGAAAAGAATCCTCGTAATCGCAGCCCTGGCAAGCCTCTGCCTCTGCGCCGGCGCCCAGACCCGCCCGGTACCCGTCTCCACCAAGGACTATCAGTTCACCGTGGTGAAGGAGAATCCCATCACGTCTGTCAAGAACCAGAACCGCAGCGGCACCTGCTGGTGCTTCAGCGCCCTTTCCTTCCTGGAGAGTGAGGTTATCAAGGCCAAGGGCCTCAAGGATCCGGCCCAGTATCCGGATTTCTCGGAAATGTTCATCGTACGCAAATCCTATTTCGACCGCGCCGTATATTATGTGCGCATGGACGGAAACATGAACTTTGCCGTGGGCTCGGATTTCGGAGATGCCATCGAGACCGCCCGGAAATACGGCCTGGTAGACCAGAAGGCCTATACCGGCATGCAGTACGGTTACGACCTTCCCGTACAGGGAGAGTTGGACGCCGGTCTCAAGGGCTATGTATCGGCCATCGTGAAAAACCCCAACCGCAAACTCACGCCCGTTTGGCCCAAGGGCGTAGACGGCATCCTGGATGCCTATATGGGTCCCGTTCCGGAAACCTTCGTAGTGAACGGCGTCACCTACACCCCGGAAAGCTACCGCGACGCCCAGGGCCTCAACCTGGACGACTACATCGGCTTCACCTCCTATACCCACCATCCCTTTTACACGGCTTTTGCCATGGAAGTGTGCGACAACTGGCGCCAGAGCCCGTCCTGGAACCTTCCGCTGGACGAATTCATGTCCATCTTCGACTATGCCGTGAACAACGGTTACACCGTAGCCTGGGGCGGTGACGTGTCCGAAGCCGGCTTCACCCGCGACGGCCTGGGCATCCTCCTTGACACCGAGGTAAAAGCCACCAGCGGCTCGGACCAGGAGCGCTGGGTGGGCAAGGCCGATGAAAAGCCGGCGGAAAAACCCGCCGCCAAGGAAATCCAGGTCACCCAGGAACTGCGCCAGCAGTGGTACGACGAAAAGACCTCCACGGACGACCACGGCATGCACCTGTATGGCATTGCCAAGGACCAGAACGGCACCAAGTACTATATGATCAAGAATTCCTGGGGAGAAAGCGGCGCCTACAAGGGCCTGTGGTACATGTCCGAGGAATTCGCCAAGGGCAAGACCCTGAACATCGTGGTGAACAAGAAGGCTGTTCCCAAGGAAATCCTCAAGAAACTGGGCATCAAGTAGTTCATGGGCCTCATCAAACACATTCCCAACGGCATCACTTCCATGAATGTCCTCTCGGGCAGCATGGGAGTGGTGTTCGCTTTGCAGGGGCGCCCGGACATCGCCTTTCCGCTCATGCTTGCCGCCGCCCTCTTCGATTTCTGCGACGGACTGGCCGCCCGCCTGCTGGGGGCATATTCCCCCATCGGCAAGGAACTGGATTCCCTGGCCGATATGGTGAGCTTCGGCCTGCTGCCGTCCGTACTGTTGGTAAAGACCATGCAGATGCACGGGGTGGACAGCTGGATCAGCTTCCTGCCGCTGTTCCTGGCGGTGATGAGCGCCCTCCGGCTGGCCAAATTCAACGTGGACGAACGTCAGGGCACGGATTTCATTGGCGTGGCCACCCCTACGGCCGCTATGATCTGCGGTTCCCTCTGTTATTTCATTTTCGTGCAACCGGATACCTTCGTGGCCCGCTGGGCCGGCACCGTCTGGTTCCTGCCGGCCGTGGCGCTTGTACTGGGACTGCTGCTGGTGAGCGAGATTCCCATGTTCGGGATGAAGGTGGCCAAGGGGCATAAGCTGCTGGATACCAAACGCATCGTCTTCCTGGTGCTGGCAGCGGCCGCCATCGTGTTCACCCTGGTCATGGGCCTCAACTGGAGCCTGGCGGTTCTCCTGGTCTTCGTCCTGTACATCCTGGAGAACCTGGTGGTAAGATGAGCGCTGCACCCCGGCGGAAACCGGCCCCGAAGAAAAAGAAACGGAAAACCCGGAAATACAGACTCCAGCCCTGGTGGATAGCCGCTTTCCTGGGACTGGTGCTGCTGGTCCAGCTGGGCATTTCGCTGGCCCCTTACCTCAAATACCGGCGCAATCTGGAACATGGGGCGGCCGTTCCCGCAGGGTATCGGCATTTTGTAGTGGACATTTCCCATTACAATCCGCGGGAAGTGGTGTGGGATTCCCTCCGCGTCATGCTCCGGCCTGGCGGCATCACGGCCCGGCATCTGCACGAGGCGAAGGAGGTTTACCCACCCAGCCACGTGGTGATGAAAGCGACGGAAGGCGAAAAGAGCCGGGACGCACACTTTGCCCAGTGGTGGGAGCAGGCCGGCGAGGCCGGGATTTCCCGCGGTGCCTACCACTTTTACCGTACGTCCAAAGACCCTCTGCGGCAGGCGGCCAACTACATCCGCACCGTACAGCTCACCCACCGCGACCTGGCTCCGGTGCTGGACATAGAGACCACCCACAGCGGGCTGGACCGGGAGAAGTTGAACCGGGACTTGCTGGTGTGGCTGCAGGAAATAGAGAAACATTACGGGCGCAGGCCCATCGTCTATACCGGCGATTCGTTCGCCCAGGACTGGCTGCTGCCGGAAATCAAAGAGCATTATCCGCTGTGGATAGCCCGCTATAACACCCAGCCACCCCGCTGCAAGGGATGGAAATATTGGCAGTTCACGGACGGTGCTGTCATTTATGGAATCAAAGGATTGGTAGATTTATCTGTAATATGCGAAAAATAGTTATTTCCCTGCTGTGCATCTCCTGCGGCCTTTCCCTGCAGGCCCAGAAAAAAGTATTGGACCACAGCGTATTTGACAGCTGGCAGTCGGTTTCCCACACGGCCGTTTCGCCCGGTGGAAATGTCATCAGTTACGAGGTCAATCCCCAGGAAGGCGACGGTACGCTCACCTTCCGCATAGCCGGAAAGAAAGCGGAACGCATCATCGAAATCCCTCGCGGTTACAAAGCCACGGTGCTGGATGACGAGCGTTATGCCGTGTGCCTGATCAAGCCCTATTTCCAGCAGACGCGCCGGGCCAGGATCGACAAGAAAAAGCCGGACCAGATGCCCAAGGATTCGCTGGCGGTGATAGACCTGCGCAGCGGAAACGTGGTAAAATTTCCCGATGTCAAAAGCTACAAAAGCGGGAAACACGCCCTGCAGGCCTTTGCCTTTGCCACGGCCGACACCACCTTCATTCCCAAGAAGGAGCGGAAGGACAAGGATATGGGCGGTCCGCTGGCCGTGTATTATTTTGCCGACGGCCGCCTGGACACCCTGCGGAATGTGAGCGACTACGCCTTCTCCCAAGATGGCCTGCAGCTGGCCCTGGTGCGTGAGCTGGGCAAGCAGAAGATGAATCCCGGATTCTACGACGTAACAGCCCACAAGGCCGTTTTCGGGGCCGATACCACCGCCTGGATGGGCCTTCCCGTCTTTGACGAGCCCGGGGCCCGCGCCCTGTATCTGAGCGCCGCCGACACCGTGAAAACGGGCAGCAAGCACGCCAGCCTGCACCTGTGGGACATCGGCTCCGGAAGCGAACGGCTCCTGGTGGGTGAAGCGGGTCTCCGGCAGCTCCCGGAAAACTGGGGCCTGACGGAAAACAGCAAACCTTCCTTCAGCCACAACGGGCAGCATATCTTTGTGGGCGTACAGGAATTCGTTCCGCCCAAGGACACTTCGCTGGTACCCTTCGAAACGCCCGGTCTGGACATCTGGAACTGGGATGCGCCCCAGCTTCCGCCCTTCCAGAAAGCCAACCTGAAGCAGGAAGCCTCCCGCACGTATCTTTGCAAAGTTGTTGACGGACAATTGGTTCCGTATTCCGTCAATCCCTTCACCCGCATTTCCCTGGCCAACCGGGGCGACGAAGGAAAGGCTCTCCTGGTTACCGAAGACAATCCGGTGGAAACCCAGTGGAACATCCAGAACACCCGCACCGCACAGGTGAGCGGCACGGCGCCCGTTACGGGAAAACTGAGCGAAATCCGCCTCTCTCCTCTTGGCAAGTACTTGAGCTGGTGGAACTTAGAAGATCGACAATGGTATGTCCAGCAGCTGCAGGATGGAGCTGTCAAGCAGCTGGCCCATGCCGCAGACGTTATCTGGTGGGACGAAGAGCACGACACCCCCAGCGTGCCGGATGCCTATGGCATGGGCGGCTGGCTGGAAGGTGACAGTGCAGTTCTCCTGTACGACCGCTTCGACGTGTGGAAGGTCCCCATGGACGGCAGCGCCCCTGTGCGCCTCACCGCCGGCCGGGAAAGCGGCCTCACCTACCGTGTCATCAACTTGAAAGATGCTTCGGAAGAGCGGCACATCGGCCTGGAAGAGGACATTCTCCTGAGCGTTTTCAACCACAGCACCAAGGAAAACGGCCTGGCCATGGTGAATGTGGGCAAGAAGCCCGCTTTCCGCACGCTGGTGAGCGGCGGCTTCACCTGGTCCGGCGTCAAGAAGGCCCGGAAAGCGCCCGTGTACATTTATCAGAAAGGCAATTTCCGCCAGCCGATGGATGTTTTCACGGCCGCCGTTCCCGGCAACAAGGAGCGCAGACTCACTGCCATCAACCCGCAAATCGAAGACTACAACTGGGGCACGGCGGAATTGTATCACTGGACAGCCTTTGACGGAACCCGCCTGGACGGCCTGCTGTACAAGCCGGAGAACTTCGATGCCGGCCAGCGTTATCCGGTCATCATTTACTTCTACGAGCGCAATTCCGAAACCCTGTACAGCCACATTCCGGTGCAGCCCATGTGGTCCATCATCAATATCCCCTTCTTCGTGTCCCGCGGTTATGTGGTCTTTGTCCCGGACATCGTGTACAAAGCCGGCATTCCCGGCGAATGCGCCTACAACTGCGTTGTGAGCGGAGCGGAGTCCCTGAAGCAGTTCCCCTGGATAGACGATGCCAACATGGCCATCCAGGGACAGAGCTGGGGCGGTTACCAGGTGGCCTATCTCATCACCCGCACGGGCCTGTTCAAGGCGGCCGGCGCAGGGGCTCCGGTGGCCAATATGACATCGGCCTATGGAGGAATCCGCTGGGAAAGCGGCATGAGCCGCCAGTTCCAGTACGAGCAGACGCAAAGCCGCATCGGCCGGGACCTGTGGAACGGCGTGGAACTGTACATGGAGAACTCTCCCCTGTTCAAACTGCCCAACGTGACCACACCGGTGCTCATCATGCACAACGACAACGATGGCGCCGTGCCGTGGTACCAGGGAATCGAACTGTTCATGGGACTGCGCCGCCTGGGCAAACCCGCCTGGCTGCTGGAATACAACAACGAGGCCCACAACCTGCGGGAGCGCCGCAACCGCAAGGACCTGAGCATCCGCCTGCAGCAGTTCTTCGACTATTACCTCAAGGGCGCGCCGGAGCCCGCCTGGATGCGTGACGGCGTTCCCACTGCCAAAAAGGAGTACTATTTCGGGTATTAAACTCCCAGGTATTAGCCAGCCCGCCTGGCGCACAAACGCTCCGTGCGGCTTTCTCCGGAAAAAGTTGTATTTTTGCAGACGATATGGATAACGAGAACAAGAAATTAACCCCGATGCGCTTTCTGCCGGATGTTAAGCAGATGCCCTGGGGTACCGCAGAATACAAGCTGGCCGATCTGGGCTTTGTAGATTCGATGGCCTGCGAGGGCTGGCTCAAAGGGAACTCCCTGAGCGACATCATGCAGACCTATCTGGAGCGTGTGGTGGGAGAGACCTCCTTCAATTGGTACGGAACGCAGTTTCCGGTGCTGGTGAAGCGGCTCACGGTGAAGGGCCGCACATCGCTGCACATTACCACGGACGACGAAACGGCCGAGCAGCGCTACGACGCCTTTGGAAAAACCGCCCTCTGGTACGTGCAGGAAGCCGGGGCCGATGCCCGCCTGTATCTGGGGTTCAAGAAAGACGTGACGGCCGAACAGTTCTACAACGCCTGCCAGGACGGCAGCGTGAGCGCCCTGCTGCACAGCGTGAAACCCCAGCCCGGGGAGTGCTACCTGATAACGCCGGGCATGGTGCATGCCGCCAAAGACGTGACCCTGCTGGAGATTGCCGAGGGTTCGGAGCTGTGGTTCCGCCTGTACGACTGGGGAAAGACAGACCGGGAACTTCATCTGGAAGAGGCATTTGACCTCATTGACCTGAAGCGTTGCAACATATCGGCCTCCCAAGGAAATACCCTGGCCACCACGCCGCAGTTCACCGTGAACCGGATTGCCCTGGACCAGCCGCTGAAAAGCCACCGGGACGAAGATGATACTTTTCTCCTGTATATCTGTACCCGGGGAGCGGCCGTCATTCAGGAAAACGGCACCAACTACAACCTTCGGCAGAATGACGTCGTGCTGGTGCCTGCCGAATGCTCCGACTTCTTCCTGCTTCCCGCCGAGAAAGATGCAGAACTCCTGGAAGTGCGGATGGACCCCCGCGAGGAGAATGACATCGTTTCGGAACCCGTAGAAGAATAGTACCATGGCCGAAGTCCGCATAGACAAATACCTCTGGGCCATCCGTGCATTCAAAACCCGCACGGACGCCACGGACGCCTGCAAGGGCGGAAAAGTGAAAATCGGCCAGGTGAATGCCAAACCGTCCAAGGCCGTGCAGCCGGGAGACGTTATCCAGGTGCGCAAAGGCTCGGTTACTTTCACTTACAAGGTGGTCCAGCCCACGGAACACCGGGTGGGGGCCAAACTGGTTCCGCAGTTCGCCGAGAACCTGACGCCCCAGGCCGAACTGGAAAAACTCCGCGCCCCTGTCGAAAGCTTCTTCTTTACCCGCGACCGGGGTGCCGGCCGTCCTACCAAGAAAGACCGGCGGGAGATAGAACAAGTCTGGGATGCTATCGATTTCAATGACATCCCGGACGATGTAGCCGCTCATTTTGGCCTTACGGACGAAGAACAGTAAATCCCCTACCTGCCACAGATATCCTTGAAGTCGCACAGCTCGCATGTGCGACTTTCGTCCGTGCGATAGAACGGAACGGCGGGGTCTACGATCTGGTCCAGCAGGGCTTTGAGGCGCTCGGTGGTCAGGCGCAGGAATTCCGGGCTTTCGGGGGCGTCCGGCAGGGCCTGGGAGTAGAAACGGCCCGTACTGTAAATGGAATTGACAATGCGGAAGCCGCTCCAGGCAGGGTCTGCATGGGCCAGCAGGTCGTAGATGAACAGCTGCAGAGCAATCTTGGGCCTGTTCTTGTTGCTGGGGCCGAAGAGCCTTTCCACCACGTCGGCGGCGTTGGCGTCCGTAATCAGGATTTCGTCATCCTCTACCCGGCCGGTCTTGTAGTCCACGATGCGGAGTTCACCGCTCTTGTAGGAATCTATCCTGTCCAGGAAGCCCTTGAAACGGAAACCGTGGAATTCCATCCGTTTTTTCTTCTCCAGCCCGTAAATCTGCAGTTCTCCGGTAGAATCCGGGCTGGCCAATAAGGCGGCATCGTGCCGAAGGGTGCTTTGCACATAGTCCAGGATCACTTCTTCCAGCACCAGGTTGCGGCCGGACACCTCCAGGCCGTTCATCTGGTACAGGACCTCTTCCCGCACCATTTTCCGCAGGCGGGCGGTGTCCTTGAGCCAGGCATGCAGATGCGCAGGCGTGATGCGGGTATCCTCGCTGTAGAGCTTTTGCATGATGCGGTGGAAAGCCTTCCCGATCATGCTCTGGTCCAGCGATTCCGCCACCTCCTCTTCCGCCTTCAGGCCCTGCACGGCCTGGTAATAGAATTTGGCGGGGCAGGCCAGGTAGCTTTGCAGCACACTGGCCGACAGTTCCTTCTCCCGGATGGTGCGGATATCGGCCTCCGTCTTGGGAATGGGAGCGTCTTCCTTGACGGGCATCAGGGCCGATGCCGCCACCTGCCGCCGGAGCTTGATACCGAAGCTGTATTCCAGCTGCTTGATGTAGCGGCTTTCCTCCCCGGACTTGAGGCCTTCCGTGCGGCTGTCGTACAGGAGCCACACCTTTTCCGGCCGCTGGATCATGCGGTAAAAATAGTAGGCCCACACGGCGTCCTGATACTCATACGTGGGCAGGCCGAAGCCCTTCCGCAGCTCCGGCGGAATGAACGAGGAACTCACGCTGCGCCGGGGAAACACGCCTTCGTTGGCGCTGAGGATCACCAGGTTCCGGAAATCCAGCGTACGGGTTTCCAGCGGCCCCATCACCTGCAGCCCCTGCAGCGGTTCTCCGCGGAACGGTACGGAAATGCCCTCCAGGATGCGTTCCAACAGCCGGAGATGGGTAGCGGGAAGCACCGCCAGGTCTATCTCCTGCAGGATGTTCAACTGCGTATGGCAGCGTTTGGCGAAATCCAGTTCCAGCAGCATTTCTCCCCCGGCGCTGAGGCGCTGGCCCAGAAAGGCAACCACCTCTGACAGATAGCTTTCCATCCGGTGGTTCTGCCCGGCCGATGCTTCCTTGGGCGCGGTAATCACTGGCCTGAAAACCAGGTCCATCAAAGGACCGGCACCGCGGAGGTCCTCCTCCGGTATGTAGTACTTGCCGCCGGCCTTGATGCGGCGGATGCGCTCCGTTTCCTCCTGGGTAGCCAAGGCTTTCAGCAGGCCCGAGGAAAAGATTTCCCGCACCCGGCGATGGTAAAAACACCAGCCGTCGGCCCGCCCGCGCAGGCTGAGCTGCAACTGCCCCAGGGCGCTCACAAAACTATAGACGGCGCTCTGGGACATGGGATATCCCATGGTTACGTTTACGCTGTCCTGCGACAGCGGAATGGAGTTCAGCAGCGGCAGGAGCAGGTTTTCGTCCGGCAGCACGAAGGCGGTCTCCACCGGGTCGGAGCCCTGGGCCTGCGCCAGGATTTGCGGGGCCAGTTTGGCCTGTCCCACCGAAGACGGCACGCTGATGACGGTCACTTCCGGAACAGGGCCGATGTTCTCCAGCGGAAACGCCTGGGGAAATTCCTCTACATTCCGCTGCATGAAGAAGGAAGACTTGTTGGCCTTGTCCCGGATGAGGGGGCTCACATAATCCCAGACAAACTGGGCCAGGCCGGCATCCCGCATCTTTTTCATAACCAGGCGTTCGCATTCGTTCAGGGCATTCAGTCCCACAAACACATAGCCCTTTACATCGGGGAAATCTTCCTGCAGGATATCGGCCACGGGCACGCCCTCCTGCAGCCGGGAGGCCAGCATCCGGTACACCCGCCCCTCATAGGCCATGCCGCTCTCCTGCAGGCTGGCGTTGAAATTCCTGTACAGGGGGTACAGCAGGTTCCACAGTTTGAGGAAGCGGGACTTCACATTGTCCCCGTCCTGGTTGACGGTCAGGGTGCCCTTGGCGTCCCGGAAATGGCCCAGAAAATGCCGGATGGCGTTTTGCTGATTCTCTGACAGATAGTCCAGGGAATCCTGCAGCGCCTTGAAATCCGACACATTCTGCAGCAGGTCCTCCGCGTTCACCAGGTATTTGTCTATGTCGTCAAAATCGGAGAGCATGACGTCGCCCCAGAACACGAAGTCGTCCAGGGGTTCCGCCTGCGGATTCAGTTCTTGATACAAGCGGTACAGTTCCAGGAGCAGACGCAGTTTATCCGTTACCGACGCATGGTTTATCTTGTAAAAGAAATCGTTGATGGTGAACAGTTTGGGAAGCGGAAGCGGGATGCCGGCGCCACTGTCCCGCACCAGTTCCGACAGGTATTTCTTGAAGAAAACCAGCGACCGGCGGTTGGGAAAAAGCAGACACAACGCCTGTATGTCTCCGCCCTGGAAGTAGTGGGCGGCCACTTGTTTCAAAAAGGGCTCCATAGTTGTTGCTAAGATACAAAAAATTTACTTATATTTGTGAAGTATCATAAACTAACAACCTTAAAAGAATACTTTATGAAAAAGAAATTCAGATGCCTGGTTTGCGGATATGTCCACGAAGGAGACAGCGCCCCCGAAAAATGCCCCGTGTGCAAAGCCCCGGCCAGCAAATTCGTAGAAGTGAAGGAAGAAGCCGGTGACAAACCCCAGTGGGCCTGCGAGCACGAACTGGGTGTCGCCAAAGGCTGCGACCCGGAGGTCTGGGCCGGCCTCCAGGACCACTTCGCCGGAGAATGCTCAGAGGTGGGCATGTACCTGGCCATGAGCCGTCAGGCAGAGCGCGAAGGCTATCCGGAGATTGCCGATGCCTTCAAGCGCTATGCCTTTGAAGAGGCAGACCATGCCGCCCGCATCGCCGAACTGCTGGGAGAAGTAGTCTGGGACACCAAGACCAACCTGAAGAAACGCTACGAGGCAGAAGCCGGTGCCTGCGAAGGAAAACTGGCCATTGCCGTCAAAGCCAAACAGCTGGGCTACGATGCCATCCACGACACCATCCACGAAATGGCAAAAGACGAAGCCCGCCATGGCGCAGGCTTCCTGGGACTGTACAAACGCTTCTTCGAGAAGTAGTTCCGGCCCTTCTGTCAAAAAAAGTGGTGACCCCGTCAATCTGGGCCACCACTTTTATTTAGCGGATATCCAGCGCGTAAGGAAGCCGCGCGTACACTTTTCCGGGCTCATTGGCCTTGAGGGAAGTTACCGCCGGGGCCAGGCCCGCAAAGGGCGTTCCGGACAGGATAGTGGGTTCTTCCGTGGTTTGTCCCAGCTGCAGCATCAGTTCCTGGAAGAAGGTGAGCGGTTCGGGGTAATCCACGACTTTGTACAGGTCGCTGGAGGGAAGGTCTGCCAGGGCAGCGGCATAGGCGATGGCATCCTGCAGGGTACCAATCTCGTCTACCAGGCCAATTTCCAGGGCATCGGCCCCTGTCCACACACGACCCTGGGCAATCTCGTCCACCCGGGCGGATTCCATGCCGCGGCTGGTGGCCACCAGGTTCACGAAGGAATCATAGATATCCTCTACCGAAGCCTGCATATAGGCCAGTTCGGCCTTGTCAAAGGGACGCATCAGGGAGAACATATCGCTATGCTTGTTGGAGCTCACGGACTCCATACCCACGCCCACTTTCTTGGTCACCTCGGAGAATTCGGGAATCATGGAGAACACGCCGATGGAGCCGGTGATGGTGGTGGCATCGGCATAAATCTTCTGACAGCCGTTGGAAATCCAGTAACCGCCGGAAGCGGCATAATTGCCATAGGAGGCCACCAGGGGCTTCTCTTTCTGGAGCAGGTCCAGGGCCGAACGGATTTTCACGGAAGCGCTCACGCTGCCGCCGGGAGAATTCACGCGCAGTACGACGGCCTTTATGCTATTGTCCTTCCGAACCTGGTCGATGATCTGGACAAAGCGGTCTCCGGCTACATTCACGTAATCCTTCCCTTCCACGATGTCTCCGTCTACGTGGATGACGGCCACATTGGTGCGGCCGGGTAGGCTACCCTCCACCTTGGAGAGGGTATAATCTACGAAGGGAACCAGATGCATGTGCTTCACCTCGTCTACCTGTGCCAGGGTGCAGAGCTTGGCAACCAGGGTCTCGTGATCGACCAGTTCGTCTACCAGGCCGTTAGCCAGGAAATCTTCCGGGAAGTTCAGGGCAAGGTCGTCGATGAGGGCATTGAACTTCTCCACGGGAATCTCCCGGGCCTGGGCCATTTCCCCGCTGAAGGCCTTCCAGATGGAATTGACCATCACCTGGTTCTGCTCCCGGTTTTCGGGCGACGAGCTGGAACGGATGAACATTTCGCCGGCGCTCTTGTATTTGCCGTGCCGAATGAGCTGCACGTTCACGCCCAGCTTATCCAGAATATCCTTCAGGAAGGTGAGTTGGGCCGAAATGCCGATGAGCATGTTATTGCCGCCGTGCTGGGAAGCCATGTAAATCTTGTCGGCCACCGAGGAAAGGAAATAGGAACCGTTACTGGGGCTCTCCGTATAGGCGATGACAGGCTTGCCGCTGAGACGGAAGGCCTGCAGCGCCTTGCGAAGCTCCTCTACGTCGGCGATTCCGGCACTCATGCCGTCGGCCCGCAGGAGGATATATCGGATGGACGGATCCGAAGCGGCCTGCTGGATGGTGGTGACGGCGTCTCGCACACCCAAGGCGGGCAGCATGCCTCCCATCTGGAAGGACATCATATCCGGGGCAGGCATCTCCTGAGTCTGCTCCGCGAGCGTGAACGTGGACATGTCCAGATCCAGCACGCCGCCCTTGGTAATGCGGGTGCGGCCGCCGGTAGCAAAGGCGCTGCCCAGCACTATCAAGAGAAAAAGGAAGCCGATAATCCTTAACACAACATAGCCGCAAATCACGGCCAGCATGGTTTTTACAAAATCTTTCATATGGAAGAAATCAATTATTGAACAAGTCCCGTAGCCTGGTTCCAGGCCAGATTATCTTTATAATAATGGTCCAGGTAGGCCGACCCCATGGAGGGCAGATACATGGAAAAGCCGGAATGGCACTGGATGGCAAAGCCGTACTGAGTGCCCTGCATAAAATAAGGTGTGGCGCCCTTGAATATCACGCATTTAGCCAGCGCTGCATCCAGCTGCGCCTCTTCTTCTGCAGAAATACCCGCCTTCACGAGAATGTCCTTGAGGTCGTAGAAGAAATGGCGTTCGTAGCGGAAATAGCCCTGTACGCTGCTTCCCTGCAACATAGCCAACGGATAACGGTATTTTTGGAAAAGGGTACGGCAAATGCCGGAGAGATCCTCCATTTCCCGGAGGTTGATGGCCGAGAACACCGCCGACTTGTTGATCCCGGTCTGGGCGGCATAATAATTATAGGCATCCCGGCACGCAGCCACAGGATCCGGGTCGGACACCAGCAGACGGGACATCAAGGTTTCATAATCGAAACCCTCCGCGAGGAGTTCGGTCTGGGAGAATCCCAGGACATCCACTTTTTCCCGGAGTTCATAGGCTACTTCTACGCCACCGCTCAGGCAGGCGTCCAGCAGCAGATAATCCAGGTGGAATGGCAAGGCGTCCCGGAAGGCCACGAGATCCATTTCCACGGCATTGGAGCCATCCTTGTCCTGGCCGATGCTCTTAACCGGCGCACCATCTTCTACGATTTCCGGGAAATACCACTTCCCCGTCCGCCGGGCAGGAGCGTTCCAGACATTCCCGCCGGAAGACGAAGCGTTGGTTTCAAATTTGGAAGGGTCGAAATAATACTCCTCCGGGAGCCAGCCGGAACCATGGGAAGAGAGGACCATCCCATAACCCTTGGCCGGGAAACGGTCGTAGGCGAACTGCAGGGCATCCCTCAGGGTGGTTCCCCCGAAAAGCTGGGTGCCCTGCGGCCAGATTTTCAAGGTATCCCGCACAACTCCTTCCTCTTCCCGGTACATCCGGTACAGGACAGGGGCCGATGTGGTGGCAAAGCTTCCGTCTGCGGGCAGGCGGGACAGGACCAGTAGCACATGGGCTGTCCGGTACCCGCCGGGCAGGTAATTCTCCGACAGGTCCATGAGGTCCTGGCGCAGGTAAGAAGACAGGGAATTGAAGCCCCCCGACACCATGATAACCACGTTACGGATTTCCTCCGACTCAATGCGGGCGGGCTTGGTAACGGGCGTGGTGGTTTCCGCGGAGACGGTCCAGGGGGTGAAATTATCGTCCCGGCAGGAAACCGCAAAAACGATTCCCAGCAGGCAGGAAAATATGAATCCGAGTCTTCTCATGTAAAACCCCATCATGCAAAGTTAAGAAAAATTCCTATATTTGCATCATTGGGAGTATATAGTACTCTTGAAAACGGATTATTATGAAAGCTTTTTGGAAAATGACCATGCTGGCAGGAATGGCCGCCCTGGTGGCCGGATGCGAAAATCCCGAACGGGAATCTGACACGGAAAAATTCAAGTACACCATAGACTCCTTCGCAGACCTGAAGGTCATGCGCTACCGGATTCCCGGCTGGGAAAACCTGAGCCTGCAACAGAAGGAATATGCCTATCACCTGGCCGAAGCCGCCAAATACGGCCGCGACATCCTCTGGGACCAAAACTGCAAGGAGAACCTGCGCGTTCGCCACGCTCTGGAGGCCATCCTCACCTCGGAAGGGATAGACACGCAAACAACTGAGTATCAAGATTTCCTCATTTATGCCAAACGGGTGTTCTTCTCCAACGGCATCCATCATCATTACGCGGAGGACAAGCTTTTCCCCGCCTGCAGCCGGGCGTATTTCGAGAGCCTGCTCGCCGCCGCCGGAATCGATGACCCCGGCCTTTCGGAAATCATCTACAACCCCGCCATCTATCCCCAGCGCCGTTCTACGGAAACTTCCGGAGACCTGGTCAAGCTGTCGGCCGTGAACTATTACGAAGGCGTCACCCGGGAAGAAGTGGAGAAGTACTACGCCGCCCTCATGGACCCGTCAGACCCCGAACCCGTTTCCTGGGGCCTGAACACCAAGGTGGTGAAAGATAAAAACGGCAGAATTGTGGAACTGCCCTGGAAAGTGGGCGGGCTGTACTCCGAGGCCATCGCCAAAATCTGCGAAGAGCTGGCCAAAGCCCGTGAAGTGGCCGAAAACGACATCCAGAAGCGTGCCCTGGGGCTCCTGATCGAATACTACAACACCGGAGACCTGAAAAAGTGGGACGAATTCAACATCGAATGGGTGAAGGATACCGTGGGCACGGTAGATTTCATCAACGGTTTCATCGAGGATTACAACGACCCGCTGGGCCGCAAGGCCTCCTGGGAAGGCTACGTGAACATCAAGGACTTCGAAGCCTCCAAGCGCACGGAAATCCTGAGCGCCAACGCCCAGTGGTTCGAGGACAACTCCCCGGTAGACCCGCGCTTCAAAAAAGCCAAGGTCAAAGGCGTATCGGCCAAGGTCATCAATGCCGTATGCCTGTCCGGCGACAGCTATCCGTCCACGCCCATCGGCATCAACCTGCCCAACGCAGACTGGATCCGCAAAGAGCATGGCTCCAAGAGCGTGACCATCGCCAACATTACGCACACTTACGACTGGGCGGCGCAGGAACTGCCCACCAGCACCCTGCAGGAGTTCGCCTACAACCAAAAAGAGATAGACCTCGCGAAGAAATGGGGCACCGTGGCCGATGAAATCCACACCGACCTGCACGAGTGCCTGGGACACGGCTCCGGCCAGCTGCTGCCGGGCGTGAGTACCACCGCCATGGGAGAATATGCATCGGCCCTGGAAGAAGCCCGCGCAGACCTCTTCGGCCTGTATTATACCGCCGATCCCAAGATGGTGGAACTGGGCATCATGCCGGACCCGGAGGCCTACAAGGCAGAATATGCCAATTACATCCGCAATGGGCTCATGGTGCAGTTCACCCGCGTGGAACTGGGCCGGCCCAATACGGAAGCCCACATGCAAAATCGCAAACTCATAGCCGAATGGTGCTTTGAAAAGGGCGCCCAAGACAAGGTTATCGTTAAGAAGATCAAGGGCGGCAAGACTTATTTCGTCGTCAACGACTATGTGAAGCTCCGCGCCCTGTTCGCCCAGCTGCTCGCAGAAATCCAGCGCATCAAGAGCGAAGGAGACTACGAGGCCGGCAAACAGCTCATCGAGACCTATGCCGTACACATCGACCCTGCCCTGCACAAGGAAGTGAAGGAACGCTACGAAGCCCTGAACCTGAAGCCTTACGGCGGCTTCGTGAATCCGGAAATCCAGCCCGTTGTGGCTGCCGACGGCACCGTGACGGATTATGTTCCCGTGTATACGGACGACTACTTGGGACAGATGCTGCTCTACGGCAAAAAGTACGGTACGCTTTGATCCGGGATTACAGGAATTACCTGCGCATCGAGAGAAGGATGTCACCCAACACGGTGGCATCCTATTGTCATGATGTAGAGGGGTTCCTGGCATTCTGCGACCTCTCCCCTTCCGTCATCACGCCCGCAGACATCGAACGGTATCTCAGCGAGGTATCGGCCCGCGGACTGGCCAAGAGGAGTTCGGCCCGTCTGCTGAGTGCGCTGCGCAATTTCTTTGACTGGTGCGTGCAGGAGGGCGAAGTGAAAGAGAACCCTTGCGACCGCGTGGATACGCCCAAACTGGGAAAATACCTGCCGGAGGTGCTGTCGGTGGACGAAGTAACCGCCATCCTGGAATCCGTCGACCTGAAAAAGCCTTATGGCAAACGGGACAGGGCCATTCTGGAAGTGCTGTACGCCTGCGGACTGCGGGTGAGCGAAGCGGCGGGGCTGCGCATCTCCCACGTGCACCTGGACGAGGGGTTCGTAGACGTGATCGGCAAAGGCGACAAACAGCGCCTGGTACCACTGGGAGACATTGCGGCCGATGCCATCCGCGCCTATCTGCCGGAGCGCCCCTGCCCTGCCGGACGCCAGTGGGAAGACATCCTGTTCCTCAACCGTTTCGGGAAGCCCCTCAGCCGCGTTTCCATCTTCAAGCTGGTCAAGGACCAGGCCATGGCCGCCGGCATCCGGAAAGAGATATCGCCCCATACCTTCCGCCACTCCTTTGCCACGCATCTCATCGAAAACGGGGCCGACCTCCGCATCGTCCAGGAGATGCTGGGGCACGAAAGCATCCTGACCACGGAAATCTACACGCACATAGACTCTTCCACCTGGTACAAGACCATTCTGGAGCACCATCCGCGGAAATAACGCCGGAATATTTGACGGATTCAAAAAAAATTCCTACCTTTGCGCGCTTTAAAAAGCCGTAAAGGTTTTTTGGTGCAATGGGGTGCTTGAAAAAGAGCACTGAGTAACACATTTTTATTTTATACACACATGAAGCATTTTACGCTTAAAGGCGAAATCCGCCAGAAGGGCAACAAGGCCGTCATGAAGGCCTTCCGCCGCCAGGGCCTGGTTCCTTGCAACCTCTACAGCCTGGGAATGGAGAACATCCTTTTCACCGTCAATGAGAAAGAGCTGAAGGGTCTCACCCACACGCCCGCTTCTTATATCGTAGACCTGGAACTGGATGGCAAGACCTACACCGCCGTGGCTCACGAGTATCAGTGGCACCCGGTAGAGGACAACTGCCTGCACGCGGACTTCCTCGCCGTCAACGAAACCAAGCCCATCGTCATCAGCGTCCCGCTCAACATTACGGGTCACCCGAAAGGTGTTCAGGCCGGTGGTAAGTTCACCCAGAGCGCCCGCAGCCTGAAGGTTTGCGCCCTCATGAAGGACCTCCCGGACCAGCTGGACATCGATGTCACTCCGCTGGAGCTGGACAAGCGCATGGTGGCCGGCGACCTCAAATTCGAAGGTCTCCAGATTGTCTCCGACAAGAACACCATCATCTGCTCTGTCAAGACCACCCGCGCCATGCAGCAGGCTGCTCAGGAAGCCGCCAAGAACGCTCAGTAAGGATGGACTACCTGGTTGTAGGGCTGGGAAATATTGGTGCAGAATATGCCCATACCCGCCACAACATGGGATTTATGATATTGGATGCCTGGGCTCAGGCATCCAATGTCCTTTTCAAGACAGACCGTTACGGGGATGTCGCGGAAATCTCTTTCAAGGGCCGCTGGTTCGTGCTCCTGAAACCCTCTACCTATATGAACCTCAGCGGCAATGCCGTCCGTTACTGGATGCAGAAGCTGAACCTTCCCCTGGAAAACCTCATTGTCATCTCCGACGACCTCAATCTTCCCTTCGGCACCATCCGCATGCGGGGCAACGGGTCGTCCGGCGGCCACAACGGCCTGGAGGACATTACCCGCAAACTGGAGTCGGAGCAATGGACCCGGATCCGGGTGGGTATCGGAAACGGTTTCCCGCACGGAGGGCAGATAGACTATGTACTGGGAAACCTCTCCCGGGAGGAGTTGGAGCAGATTCCGGAACTGTCCGCCCGCATTGCGCAGGGTATCCGGGACTATTCCACCATCGGCCTGCAGCGGGCCATGAGCGGCATCAATGCCAAACCCAAACCGACAAATAAGGCCGAACCGGAGCAAAATCCAGGGAAAAATAGCCCGGAAGTGCCTGAAAGGTAATTTTTTCCACAAAAATATTTTGGCTTTTTGTTTTTTTTGTCTAAATTGCACCAAAGTTTGACACTTAAACGTTTAACGAACCAATAAAACAAAAAACCATTATGAAAGAGCTTGTCGAAAAAATCAACGCTTGCTACGCAGAATTTGCAAAGAACGCCGAAGCACAGGTAGTAAAGGGTAACAAAGCCGCTGGCGCCCGCGCCCGCAAGGCTGCTCTCGAACTCATGAAAGACCTCAAGGAGTTCCGCAAAGTGTCCGTAGACGCTGCCAAGTAAGCAAAATCCCCACTGAAAAGAAAAATGTTGCAGAAATTTCATTTTTTCTGCAACATTTTCTTTTTTTCTGCATCTTTATAATAGGTTTAGGTTTTAGTACACGTCAAGAAAACCGGCTCTCCAAGCTAGCTTGAAGGCCGGTTTTTTTGTATGAATACGTTGTTTAGAAGCTGGTGGCAATGCCCAGGAAGTCATCGGCCTTGAGGGCGGCGCCGCCGATGAGGCCGCCGTCGATATCTTTTTCCGCGAAGAGTTCCTTGGCGTTGGACGGCTTGCAGGAGCCACCATACAGGATGGTCATGTCCTGGGCCACCTGGGCGCCGAACTTGGCCTCGATGACACTGCGGATGCAGGCATGGATTTCCTGAGCCTGGGCGGCCGTGGCAGTTTTACCGGTGCCGATGGCCCAGACGGGCTCATAAGCGATGACCACATTCTTCATATCCTCGGCCGTGAAGTTGTAGAGGACATTCTTGGTCTGGGCGGTAACTACTTCGAAGTGTTTGCCGGCCTCGCGCTCCTCCAGGTTTTCACCAACGCAGAGAATCACTTTCAGACCAGCCTCCAGGGCCAGCTTGGTTTTGACCACCAGTTTCTCGTCCGTCTCTCCATAATACTGACGGCGCTCGGAGTGACCCAGGATGGTGTATTCACAGCCAATGGAAGTGAGCATATTCACGGCAACCTCGCCGGTGTAAGCGCCTTTCTCATGGTCTGCGCAGTTCTGGGCGCTGAGCTTTACCTTGGAACCCTTCAGGGCCTCTGCTACGGGGCACAGGTGGGTGAACGGCGGAGCCACGATCAGTTCTACGTTTGCGGGGAGATTCTTGGCCTTCTCTACGACGGCCTTTGCCAGTTCTACGCCTTCGGGAACGGTGGTATTCATTTTCCAGTTCCCGGCTACAATATACTTTCTCATATTTTATTTAACGGATATTACTGCAGAAGCAATGGAATTGAGTTTTACGTCTACGGAGTCTGCGCGGGAGGCCAGGATGCAAGGGACCTTGGTGCCTACCAGGAAACCGGCCTGACGCACGTCGTTGGCCAGTTTGGAATTGGTTTTCCAGAATACGTTGGCGCTTTCGATGTTGGGGAACAGCAGGCAGTCGGCGTCGCCGGCCACGGGGCTGGTGAGCTTCTTGATCTGGACCGATTCCTGGTCGATGGCCACATCCAGGGCCAGCGGACCGTCGCCGATGGCTTTGATTTGGCCGCGGTCGCACATCTTGGCCAGCATGGCGCCTTCGATGCAGGCGGGCATGCTGTCCAGCATTTGTTCGGAAGCGGCGATGAAGGCAATCTTGGGCATGGCGATTCCGAAGTTGCGGGCCACACCGGTCACGAAACCGGCCAGCTTCACCTTCTGACGGAAGTCCGGAGCCGGGATAACGGCCATGTCCGTAATGAACAGGAGCTTATGGTAGTTGGGGTTCTCGATTACGCCCACGTGGCTGAGGAGGCCCTTGGGAGGCAGCAGACCGCACTCTTTGTTCAGGATGGCGCGCAGGAACTTGTCCGTGGAGCAGAGACCCTTCATGAGCACGTCTCCTTCCCCGTCATGGACCATCCGGACGGCCTCGGCCACCGCCTTGAGCTCTTCCTTGATGTCCACGATGGTGAACTTGCCCATGTCAATCTTGCACTCCTCGCAAACCTTGGCGATGAGATCCTGGTCTCCCACCAGGGTTACCTTGACGAAACCCATGTCCGAAGCCAGGGATGCAGCCTCGATGGTGTGGGAATCCACGCCCCAGGCGGCTACCATTTTCTTACAGATGCCTTTTGCCTTCAGTTCGGCAAACAGTTCATTAAAATTGCTGATCATAGTTTATTCCTGATTATCAAGTACAATATGCATGGTGTCGCGGGCGATGACCAGTTCCTCGTTGGTGCAGATGAGGGCAGCCTTTACCTTGGAATCTTCCGTGGAGATGATGGCGTCCTCGCCGAAGGCCACGTTGGCCTCGTAGTCCACCTTCAGGCCCAGATAGGAGAAGTTTTCCAGGACGCGGCGGCGCAGGCGGCTGTTGTGTTCGCCGATACCGCCCGTGAAAATAATGAGGTCTACGCCGTTCATGGCAGCGATATAGGAGCCGATGTTCTTGATGATGTCGTAGGTGTATTTCTTAAACACGAGCTTGGCCTTAGGGTCTCCGTTATTGGCCAGCTCGTCCAGTTCGCGGGCGTCTGAAGTTTTGGTGGAGATGCCCAGGAAACCGGATTTGCGGTTGAGGATGGTGGTCATTTCGTCGGCGTCTACACCCAGTTTCTTTTCCAGGTACAGAACGGCGTTGGCGTCGATGTTGCCCACGCGGGTGCCCATGATCATGCCCTCCAGCGGAGTGAAGCCCATGGAAGTGTCTACACACTTGCCGTTCTGGATGGCGCAGATGGAACTGCCGGCGCCCAGGTGGCAGGTGATGATTTTGGCATTGTTGATGTCCAATCCGGCGAGTTTGGCACCTACCCCGGCCACGAACTGATGGGACGTTCCGTGGGCGCCGTAACGGCGTACGCGGTATTTCTCGTAATACTCATAGGGCAGGCCATACATGTATGCATAGGAAGGCATGCTCTGGTGGAAAGCGGTGTCGAAGGTGACCACCTGCGGAACGGAAGGAAGGACTTCCTGCATGGCACGGATGCCCAGCAGGTGGGCCGGGTTGTGCAGGGGAGCAAAGTCTGCGCAGAAGGTAATTTTGTCGATGACGTCGTCGTTGACCAGGACGGAACCGGAGAAGAAGTCGCCGCCCTGCACGATACGATGCCCCACGGCCTCAATGTCTTCCAGGGACTTGAGCACACCGGTCTTGGGGTCTGTGAGGGCCGCCAGGATGAGCTGCATACCCACTTTGTGGTCCGGGATGGGCACGTCCGTAACAATTTTGTCCTTGCCCGTAGGGGCATACTGAAGGATACCGGCAGGCAGGCCGATTTTCTCTGCGATGCCCTTGGCGATGATGTCATAGACATCGTCGCTTTTCATATCCAGCAACTGATACTTGATACTGGAGCTTCCGCAGTTGATGACGAGAATGATCATAGAATTGAGTTATTGTTGTTAATAAGATTCGGCTTATCTTGGGCAAAGATACGAAATTATTACTAATTTCGCACTAGATGGAGAAGGTGAAAAACATAGAATGGCTGTCGGTGCTGTTTACAGCCGGGGTGGGAGCCGGTACCCTGCTTTCCACGGGGGCAGGAGGACTGCTTCCGAGCCTGCTTTTACCCCTGCTCTGCCTCCCCGTCCTGTTTCGGCGCAAACTACTGAGTCTGAATGAAAAAGCCTCCGTAAGCCTGGTGTTGGGCACCTTCCTCCTGCTGGGCTTTTTCTGCGCGCGGATGGCCGCCTTCCCGGCTGCGCATCTCCCGGGAATGCTGGAAACGGTGGCCGGCAGGGCGGCTCAGGGGCTTCGCGCGTTTATCGGAGCGTTCCCCTTCCGGGCCGACGATACAGCTCCTCTTCTGACCGCCCTTCTCACCGGAGACCGCAGCGGCCTTCCCCCTGAAACGGTGGCTGTGTTCAGAAACAGCGGAGCTTCGCACCTGCTGGCCCTTTCCGGACTGCACATGGGCATCATCTACCTTCTGTTCGACCGCCTTACCCGTGTGATGGGGCATTCCCCCGCCGCCCGTCGCATCCGCTTTGCCGCCATCCTCGCCGCAGCGGGGTTTTTCACCCTCATGACCGGCGCGGGCCCTTCCGTCGTACGCGCCTTCCTCTTTATCGGCATCAACGAGAGCCTGCGCCTCCTGGGAAGGCGCCGGAAGGCCTCCCGGGTGCTGTGCCTGGCGCTCCTTGTCCAACTGGCCATGGACCCGTCCGTCATCCGGAGCCTGGGGTTCCAGCTCTCCTACCTGGCCATGGCCGGCATCGTCCTGCTGTATCCCGTGCTGGAAAAATGGTATCCGGAAGGACTCCGGCAAGACCCGCTGCGCTGGATTTGGAAAACGGCGGCCCTCAGCATCAGCTGCCAGGTGTTCACCGCTCCCCTGGCCTGGCTGCGCTTCCACAGTTTCCCGCGCTATTTCCTGCTCACCAACCTCATGGCCATTCCCCTGACCACCGCTCTGATGGCCGTAGCCGTCGTTACGCTGGTCCTGGGCAGCCTGGGCCTGTGCCCCGGCTTCCTGATATCGGCCACAGACGGCCTGTGCCGCCTGCTGTTGTGGGTGCTGGGAATTATCGCCGGACTGTGAATCCCGGGGACGCCCATTCCTGCATGGTGCCGTCCGGTCCGTCGTAAATGAGATAGCCTTCCAGATCGGGATTGTCCAGAATGAGCTTCCTGGCCTCTTCCAGGCCCACCACCATGCACCAGGTGGCCATGGCGTCCGACTCGGCGGCGCTCACGGAAGACACCACGGTGGCGCTGAGCAGGTTGTGCGTCACGGGATAGCCCGTCCGGGGATTGATGGTATGGGCATACTTGCGCCCATCCCTAATGTAAAACTTCCGATAATTTCCGGAAGTAACTATTCCACAGGGCTTTCCGCCAGAAAGCCAGATGCCTTCCAGGGCCGACGGCTGGTCGGTGGACGCCTGGTCTTCGGGGCGGTCGATACCCACCGTCCAGGGCGCGCCGGCCGGGTTGAGCCCGTCGCACCAGATTTCCCCGATATCCACCAGCATATCCTTTACGCCGATGCTGTACAGGTAACGGGCGATGATATCACAGCTGTACCCCTGGGCGATGGCGTTGTAATTCAGGCGGGGATATCCCAGGAGGGCAGGGTCTGTGAAGCCGCCGCTTACCGGCAGCTGCGCCGGCAGACGGCCCATCCCGCAGCTTTCCAGCAGGTCCCGGACGGTCTGGTCCGAGGGAAATGAACTGTTTTTGAATCCGAAACCCCAGGCGTCGTACAGCGGACCGGCCGCAAAATCCAGTGCCCCGCCGGAACGCTCCCATAACTGGTAACTGACCCGGTACATGTCCAGGAAAAGAGGCGTGGCCGGAACGACCTCTCCCGCGTTATAGCGGGAAAGAAGGGATTTTTTGTTGTAACCGGAGAGCGTGGTGTCTATCTGGAACAGCAGAGCGTCTATGCTGTCCCGGATGGTCTCTACCGGGACCTGGACACCGCTCAGGTTCATCTTCACGGTATAAGTTCCCCCTTGCGCAAATCCTTGAATCTGTATGAACTGACGGGACGGGCTCTTGCAGGAGACGACCACGAGCAGAACCCAGGCAATGAGGAGGAGTTTTCTCATAATTGGCAAGAAATTTGCGCAAAATTATAAAAAAATACCGATATTTGTGGGTTATATCCAAGGAAAAGATGAAGAAAGCATTCAGATATTGCATCGTCGCCCTTCTTGCCGGCTCTGCCATATGGGGCTGCAAAAAGGATGACGAAACCGTCAATACCCCCAGCCTAAACGGCCTGTATCTGTCTTCGGTCCCCAGCTTCGTAGCGGTGGCCGATGTATTGAAAGTAGACGCAGACATTACCTCGCTCACCACCAGCGACAGAAGCAAGCCCGGTCCCGTCAGCCTGATCTGGCAGGTGAACAGCGCACAAAAAGATACCCTTACCAAAGACGCCGGAAAAACCAATCCCCAGTTCAGCTACCGGATCGACACCCTGGGCAGCTACACCATTTTCTGCTACGCTTACGCCAAGGATTATTACAGCGCCAGCGCCACGGCCAGTTTCAAGGCCATCGCCCCGGACACGGCCCTGGAGGGCGTAGAACACAAAGACGTGGTTAACCTGGACGGGCAGGACTACGGCACCGTGGCCATCGGCGGAAAAACCTGGCTTTCCCAGAATCTGTACAAAACGGGCCTCGGGGCCAGTTTTGAGAATTCTCCGGTGGTAGATGTCGTCTTCGGCCGCCTGTACAACTGGAAGGAAGCCCAGACCGCCTGCCCCGCCGGCTGGCACCTGCCCACCGCCGCGGAGTTTGACCAGTGCCTGGGCACGGACGCCGGCGCCCTCATGGCAGACGCCTCCTTCCTGAAAGAGAAAATGTGGGAATACTGGCCCGGTGTCACCCCCACCAACAGCCTGGGATTCAACGCTATTCCCGTAGGCTATTGGGACAAGAACAACAAGGTGGACCCTTATGGAAGCTACAGCTCTTACGCCGCCTGGTGGACGGCCTCGTCAGCAGACCAAAAGGGTGGAGAATACCGCTACATCTACGAAGACCTAGCCCAGGTACAAAAGGCCTGGGGAGACAAAGAGACACTGTATATGAGCGTACGCTGCGTTCAGGACTAACGCAGGTCTGTGATCACATAGGAAGAAGGAAGCGATTTTTCGTCCAGCGAGAAATCGCTTTTTCCTTGTTCGGGGAGATAGACGATGTCCCTCAGGAGGAAACGCGCCTGGGTTTCGTCGTCCAGGGTTAAGGTAACATCCAGGGAATCGTCGCCCATGCTGTTGACTTTGATCTTATCCAGATAATTCCGGTAAGAGCCGATAAAAAGGGCCGGATTGGTGAAAAGGTTCTCTTTTTCTACGGTTTCCACCACCATTTCCTTTGCCTCAGGGTCTTCCGTCCAGCGGGTGACGCCGTCGCTCACCACCTTCAAGCCCAGGCCGTTCAGGAGATAAGCGTTGCCCTCCACGGTAACGTCGCCGTCCGTGACGGTATTGAACGCACTCCCTTTCTGGGAAAGGCTGTAGGTATAGTGAAAAGTGACACGGTGCCCCTGGACCCGGTCCAGCAGGGCAATGCCCTGCGCTCCCGCCGGCAGCACCAGGGAGCACAGGAAAAGCACCAAAGAAAACAATCTATTCATTGCGTACGCGCTGAAGGATCTCTTCCAGTTCTGCCAAATCCTTTACCAGGACCTCCCTGGGTTTGGAGCCATTCTGCGGCCCCACGATTCCGGCAGCTTCCAGCTGATCCATCACCCTACCTGCCTTTGCATAACCCATGCCAAGCTTGCGCTGCAGGTCCGAGGTAGAGCCGCGCTGGTTGAGCACGATGGTACGGGCGGCTTCCTCGAAGCGCTCGTCCAGGGCCTTCATGTCCACCATTCCGCCACCGCCTTCCTCTCCCTCCGCAGGAGCGGGTTCCGGCAGGTAATAAGGGGTATTGTAGCTCTTCTGATAACCCACTTGATCTCCCACGGCATTGGTCAGGGCCACGATTTCGTCATTCCCGATGTAGGCGCACTGGACACGTTCCATTTCCACGCCGCTGTACAGGAGCATATCGCCCCGGCCGATGAGTTTGTCGGCGCCGGGCTGGTCCAGGATGGTGGCCGAGTCTATGCGCGAAGTGACGCGGAAGGCGATGCGCATGGGGAAATTGGCCTTGATGAGGCCGGTGATGACATCCACCGTAGGACGCTGGGTGGCCAGGATCACGTGCAGGCCGGCTGCACGACCCTTCTGGGCCAGGCGGATGACCGAAGTGGTGATGCTGCGGGCCAGGGCCTTGGATTCCGGACCGGCGCCCACGGACATGGTGAGGTCTGCGTATTCGTCGATGACCGTGACGATGTACGGCAGGAAGTGATGACCTTCGTCCGAGCGCAGGTGATGTTCCTTCCACTTGCTGTTATACAGTTTGATATTATTCACGAAGGCGCGGGACAGCAGCTCGTAACGGGCATCCATTTCCACGCACAGGGACTGCAGGACGGCGGCCGCATCCTTGGCGTTTTTCACGATGGCGCGGTCTTTTTCCTCCTGCTCGCTGCCGGCGTTGGGCAGCACCGCCAGATAGTGGTGCAGCAGGCTGGCATAGGACGAGAATTCCACCATCTTCGGATCCACGAACACGAATTTGAGTTCCGAAGGGTGCTTGGAATACAGCAGCGAAGCCACGATGACGTTCAGACCCACGGATTTACCCTGTTTGGTAGCGCCGGCCACCAGGAGGTGGGGAGCATCGGCCAGGTCGAACACCTTGACCTGCTGGGAGATGGTATAGCCGATAGCCACCGGCAGTTCCGCCTTGCTGTCGCGGAAGGAAGGGTCGTTCAGGAGGGCCTTCAGCGGCACGATGGATGCCTTGTCGTTGGCCACCTCGATGCCCACGGAATCTGACAAGGTGGTGATGCGGACCCCCCTGGCGTTCAGGTTGATGCCGATATCCTCCTGCAGCTGCTTGATGGCCGATATCTTGACGCCGGGGGCGGGATACACCTTGTACAGCGTAACGGTGGGGCCCACCACGGCCGTCACATCCCGCACCTGGATCTTGTAGCTGGCCAGGGTGTTGCGGATCTTGGTATTGTTGCGCACCAGTTCGTCTTCCGACACCTCGTGGCGGGAACTGGTGTAGTCTCCTAGGATGCTGAGGGCGGGCGTCTTGTACTTGGGCAGGCCGTCCGGCGGGTCCAGGCGGTTGTCAATGGGTTTCAGGGGTTCTTTCACCTCCTGTTCCAGGGTATCGTCCGTGATGACGGTGATACCGCCTTCTTCCTGCTCTTCGGCAGGCTTCTCCCCCTCTTCTTTCACGCGGCGGGGACGGGGTTTGCGCTCCGGCTGGGGATTCTCTTCCTCTGCGTCTTCCTCTTCAGGCATCTGTTCTTCCTCCACTTCCTCCTCCGGTTCCAGCGTATCGGTGGTTTCTACCGGGAGTTCGCTCACCGGATCGGGCTCCGGAATCTCCTCCGGCTCAGGCCGCCGGCCCATGATGAGGTCCGAGAAACGCCGGCTCAGGCAATACAGCCAGGCGGCGGCAAGGGCCAGCAGAAGGGCAATGGTCACGATTTCTCCGGTCTTGGACAGCAGGAAGCCCACGAAAGCGGCGCCGGCACGGCCGCCCAGGCCACCGCCAAAAGCATATTCCCAACCGGCCAGGTCTCCTGCCAGCGACAGGATCCAGGACAGGAGGAATGTGCCCGTCAGGGAGCCATAGAACCATTTTTTCAGGCTCCAGGGGCAGTCTTTCCACAGGATTTTGATGCACCAGACCAGCAGGAACGCCAGGATGCAGAAAGCAGCCAGGCCAAACGAATCCGTGACCAGGAAATGCCCCAGGGACAGACCGGAAGAGGCGGCAGCATTCTGTACCTGCCCTTCCCCGCCCAGAGCGCTTTGGTCGTAGCGCCAGGAGCCGATATACGAAATGACAGACACCCCCACCCACAGGGTGAGGATGAAGACCAGGCCGATGCCTGCGAAACGGATACCGGCCTGTTTGCGCTCACTCAGGCCTTCCCAATATTTCTTGAATGAAATCATTTCTTACCCTTTTTGCCGCGGTAATTCCGGTTGAACTTGCCGCCCTTTCCATTCCCGCCGAAGCCCAGGTTCATGCCCGGGCGGGCAAAGGAAGCATCGGCCGAAAGTTTGGACAGTTCCAAGCCCTCCGGCACCTTGACGCGGCCTTCCGAAAGGCGCTCGATGTCCTGGAAGATGGTGGCGTCCGCCACCGTGTCCTTGTTCCAGATCAGGTACTGCTGGCGCATGTAGATGGCCAGGGAGCGAATCATGGCGGTTTTCACCTCCCCTTCCGGCTCCGAGGCAATGAGGTCCAGGATACTTTCAATGTTGCGGCCGTAGTGGCGCGCCCGGATGGGTTTGGTATTGAGCGGAATGGGGTCCGGTTTGCTGTTGATGACCTCCGGGACGGGCTTGGGATAGGGAGCGTCTACGTCCAGGTCGTAGCCGGCGATGATAAAAAGGTGGTCCCACAGTTTCTGGGCATAGTTTTCCTGCTGGTGAACCTGGGGATTCAGGCTTTCCATCACCTTGACCACGGCATAGGCCTGCTCCGTACGCTTGGCCTTGTCCGGGATTTCTTTCAGCTGCTCTACCATGTGCAGCACGTTGCGGCCGTATTCCGGCATCTGGAGTTTCTCAACTTCAGTGTTGTAGTATAGTTTGATGGTATTTTCGTTGGCTTCCATAGAAATCAGGAATGTATTTAGTTTACAAAGGTAATCAAATTATCTTCCAAATACCAGAGATATCCCGCAACTTTTGCATATCCCATCTTCCTGAACAGGTTGCAATAGCGTTGAACCTGACGGACATAAGCGGGCTTGGGCTCTCCGAATTTGTAGTCTATCACGTCTACGGAACCGTCCGGGCGCAGGACCACGCGGTCCGGCCGGTATTCCGCCCCGTCCGGGGCCAGGATGGCCGACTCGCTCAACACGGTGCATGCTGCGCTGAACCAGCCGCGCTCCTCCACGGACGCGATGCGCTCCGACAGCAGTTCCAGGGTTTCGTCCCGCATGGAGGCGGGCAGTTCTCCCGTGCCGATAGCCGCCTCTACGGCGTCGTCCAGGTCTTCCGGGATATTCACGTGCTCCAGGATGCCATGCAGGATACTGCCGCGGATGCGGCGGCTGGCAGCAGCCCCAAAACTGCCGTCTTCCCCGAAATAGTCCATCGCTTCCGGCGAGAAACGCAGGCGGTTGCCGCTGTCGGCCGGAAAAGAGGTGTAAGTGGCCTTGACGGGCTCCTGGTCCGAAGTCTCGCGCCGGAGCTGGCGCCAGGGGTAGGGTTCTCCCTGGGTGAAATGCGCCGTGTTGACAAAAGTATACAGCAGCTGGGCCATGTTCTTGGGCTCCGAAAAATTCTTGGGCATGGGGGCGGCAATCACCTTCAGGCCGTACTGTGCCCGCGTCAGGGCCACGTAGAAGATGTTGATATTGTCGATGGCCTGGCGCAGGCGCTCCCGGCGGTAATCGGCCTCGAAGAAAGTGTCGGCCGCACCGCCGTCCAGCTGCACGCGGTAAGTTCCCTCCGCCCTGTTTTCCAGCGGGCTGCCCTCCAGGGCCGGTGAGCACCAGTACGGGCTGCCTTTGAACAGGGTCACTTTTTCCGCGAACGGGACAATCACGAAGGGGAACTCCAGTCCCTTGGACTTGTGCACCGTCATCACGCGCACGGAATTGCCGCGCTGGGGAGAGGCAATCTTGGGGCTGGCATCTGACCAGGCCCGGAGGAAGGCCTCCAGGTTATTGCCATTGAGGGATACCCAGTCCTGCAGGAAATCCATAAAGGACTGTATATAAGGTGTCTCTGCATCGAATAAAGCAGGATCCGCCTCTCTGATTTCCCGCAGCAGGGCCTCTGACAGGTCTGTCAGCGAATGGTAGCCGCCGGGAATCCGGATATCCAGCGACCGGGCCAGGAAACCGGCCACGGAAGGAGCCTCCGGACTGGGCGGCGCCTCTACCAGCGACAGTTGGGACACCAGCCGGCGCACGGTCACGGAAGACTTCACGAAAAGGGAATCGTCCGACACCACCGGAATGCCGTTTTCCAGCAGCTGGGCAGCCACGGCGGCACCCTCGGCATTTCCCCTCACCAGGACGGCCATATCGGACCAGGCTCCCCCGCTCTCATGAATCTGCTGCACAGTCTGCAGGATTTCTCCCATCTGGTCTTCGGTGAAAAGCACTTCCACGGATCCCGGGGCCGGATCCCGGAATTGGGCTTCCTGCTCTACATCGGCATACAGTTTTCCCACCACGTCCGTTTCCAGCAGGCGGTCCAGTTCCCCGGCGGCATGCACGAAGAAACGGTTGTTAAAGGAGACGATTTGCCGGCAAGTGCGGTAATTCCGGTCCAGCGGAACGGTTTTCGCGCGGGGGAATTCCCCTTCCAGTCCACTGTGCAGCAGGTTCCAGTCACTGCCCCGCCAGCGGTAGATGCTCTGCTTGACATCGCCCACCACCAGCGAATCCTGTCCGGCAGCGTCGCTGTTATGGAGGAGCGGCCGGAAGTTGTCCCACTGGATTTCAGACGTGTCCTGGAACTCGTCCAGCAGGAAATGCTCGTAGCGAACGCCCAGTTTTTCGTAAATGAAGGGGGCGTCCGTTCCGTCGATGATGCCTTTCAGGATGGTGTTGCTATCGTCCAGGCACAGCAGGTTTTTCTCTTTCTGGATGGCGGTGAAGGCGGTGCGCAGTTCCCCGGCCACCCCCAGGGCATACAACTGCCCTTGAATGGTGCGCGCGGTGTTATAGGCCTTGAATGGCAGGCCGAAGCAGTCCTGAAACGCCTGCAGCGGCCCGTCCAGGGCGCCGCCCAGCTGGTCCAGAAGACGGGCATGGGCCTTGGAGAACCATAGCTCCGGGTTGGCGGCCTTGCTCATGAAGGAATCCGTGGGGCGTTTGATGGGTTCCTCCGGATCCAGATAGTTGTACAGGGCTTTGAGGAAACCGCGGTTGCTTTGCGAAGGGTCTACGCCGGCCCCTTCCAGGGCTTTCACGCAGGCCGATGCCGCCTCTTTCACCCGCGTCAGGAAGTTCTGCTGCACCTCCCGGCAATACCGGCGCAGTCCGTCCAGTTTTTCCCGCGGAAAATCCTTTCCTTCCGGTAAATCCCTGAGGCTCAGGGCCATTTCCTGCAGACGGGCCTCCAGGGAAAAATAGCCGCGCTGATGAAGGTCTTCCTGTACGCCATCCGTGAGCCACCGGAGGAGCTGGGGATCCCCGTCCTCGGTGAGGCCGTCCAGTACGCGGTCTACGCTTTCCGCCACCAGGGCCTCCCGGTCCAGCTGCACCTGATAGGCCACAAACTGGCCGATCTCGCGGGAAAAGGCCCGCAACGTCTGCTGGAAAAAGCGGTCGATGGTACTGACCGCAAAGGCCGAATAGTCGTGCAGGATGCCGGAAAGCTGCTGCTGCGCCCGCCGGCGGATAGTCTCCTCCGTCATCTTCAGACCAGCCTTCAGGTCTTCCAGATAAGGAGACTCTCCGGGCGTGGTTGCCAGGATGTTCAGCTCCTTGAGGATGCGCCGCTTCATCTCGTCCGTGGCCTTGTTGGTGAAGGTCACGGCCAGCACATGCCTGTACGCATCGGCCTGCCCGCTGCCGATAACCAGGCGGATGTACTCCTTGGCCAGATTGTATGTTTTGCCGGAACCGGCCGACGCCTTCAGGATCTTGATCATACGTTTACAAAGATAATAAAAAAACAGATGCTCACGAATCCTTTTTGCCAGCTGGCACTTAAATCACCTTCTACCAAAAACTTACAGTACTGGACGGGTACTTATCGGCCACCCGTCCGATGACGTAACTTACAATCTGTCAAGAGTTTTAGTGCCAGAGGCCACCTTATCTCTATACTTTCTGGACACCGGAAGGCGGACGCCATTCACCAAAACGCATTCCGGCGATTCCGGAACCAGCAAACTGAGGTTCACCAGATAGGAACGGTGAATTCTGAGGAAGCCTTCTCCCAACAGATTCTCCCACTGGCCGATACCGGTTTTATTGCGGTACGCCGCACCGTCCGCTGTTACAATGCGTACCTCGGTATCGTTGGACTCCACGTAAGCAATCTCGGCAAGAGGCAGCGAAACACTTTTCCGGTCAGAGAAGAAAGTGACCGTACGGGGTCTGGCTTTGATATGGTTTCCTATCCATCGGCCCCAGAAATAGTCTCCCAGAGAGAGGGTGGTAAGAATCATTCCCAGAAAGGCCGGATTAATGAGCATAGGAGAGATGCTCTTTCTGCTTTGATGAAACCCTTCCGGGGTTAGCGATGTCCACACCCCGAAATGAAGGATAATCACCAGCAGGATGACAGCTGTCAAAACGGCAAGAGACAGATACACCTTGTCCCTGGGCCGCTGCGCTTTGGGCATCCAGAACTCCAGGGCTAAAGCACAGGGACAGAAAACGAGGCCGATAAGAACAGCCTGGGCCAGGGTATAGTCCAAACTGGTAAGGATGGCAGCCTGTAATGCCACGGCAGCCAGCCAGTAAGCTATGCGGAATAAGACTCTCATCAGTACGCAAAAATAGGGAAAAAGTCTCTCTTGAACAAGCATATAGGCCTTGCAGAGGGTTTTGACAGGGCTATGGTGGGTTTTAACTTTGGATTATACTCCCGGATTGGAGTACCTTTGCAGCAAACCAAAACACATCCGTTATGAAAGAGGAAGTCTATTACGTTGTGGACTCTTTGGGCGTATCACAGCCTGAGACCATCGAAACGGCTCGTGAACCCATCACGAACCTGTTTGTTGCAGGCGGACTGGCCGGCATGATTGCCATTACCGTTCTGCTCATCTGCCTGTTCCTGGCAGCCTGGAAAGCGCCCAAGTGGGTGAAAGAAATCGGCCTGGGCGCTCTTGTCATTGGAATTTTCTGGTCTATCCGCGGCCTGACCCAGATGCTGGGTGTGCTCCAACTGTTTGGAGATATAAGCCCTGCCGTTATCTGCGGTGGCCTGAAAGTGACACTGATTTCCACCTCCTACGGGCTGATTGTCTACTTCTTATCGCTCGTCATCCGGATTATCCAGAAACCCCGGATTTGAGCGCTGGCAGACAAGTCATTTATTTTCACTGCTTTACGTCATCGGACGGGTAACTGACAAGTACCCGTCCGATGACGTAAAGCGCAATTAATCAGTAGGTTAGCCGCCAGTTCCAAATTCGCAGGAACTTGGCTATCTGCCTTTCCGAAGCGGCCGCTATCGCTTCCATTGCGACGCCAGGGGAACAGAACTCACTGCAGAATAAAAATTTTTCAAGATTTTGTAAAAATTTATTGCAACTCGGTAAATTATTACTATATTTGCAAAAACCAAACACTGAAGTCCTATGATCGCATCCTGGTGGGCAGAACTTAGCCCGGTCATGAAAATCCTGTGGAGCGTCACGCTCACAGCCTCCCTCATCTTCCTCATCCAGAGCATCCTCACCTTCATCGGGGCCGATGCAGACTCGGCCGCCGACTTTGACCTGGATGTGGATGCTTCCATGGACGGGTCGGACCTTTCCAACATCGACGGCGGGTCCAACCTGTATACTTTCCGCAACTTCGTCAACTTTATCCTGGGATTCGGCTGGAGCGCCATCCTGCTGCAGGAGAGCGTCCCGTCGGTAGCCCTGCGCATCACGCTGTCGGTCCTGGTGGGTATCGGACTGGTTGTCGCCGTCATGTATATGTTCAAGTGGCTGGCCGGTATGCAGCAGAGCGGAAACATCAACCTGCAAAGGTCTGCCGCCGGCTGTGAAGGAAAGGTCTATCTGACCATCCCTGCGGCCCGGAGCGGCTCCGGCAAGGTCCAGATTACCATCTCCGGTGCGGTCCGTGAGTACGATGCTGTCACCGAGAATGAGGCTCCGCTCAAGACCGGCACCTCCATCCGTGTGGTAGACGCCCTGGACGCCAATACCCTGTTAGTAGAAGAAAGTAACTCTTATACCGTATAATTATGTCTCATCTGTATCTGATCCTCATCATCGTGGCCGTGGTGTTCGTAACCCTGTCGGCCATCCTCAAGCGCTATCGCCGCTGCCCCTCGGACAAGATTCTTGTCATCTACGGTAAAACCGGTAAGAATGCCACCGGAAGCATCTCTTCGGCCCGTTGCGTACACGGCGGAGCCGCCTTCATCTGGCCCGTGTTCCAGGATTATGCCTTCCTGGACCTGAAGCCCATCTCCATCGAGTGCAACCTCACCAACGCCCTGTCCAAGCAGAACATCCGCGTCGACGTTCCCTGCCGCTTCACCGTGGGTATCTCCACCGAACCGGAGAACATGACCAACGCCGCCGAGCGCCTGCTGGGCCTGAGCGTAGACAGCATCCAGAACATCGCCACCGATATCCTCTTCGGCCAGCTGCGTCTCGTGATCGCCACCATGGACATCGAGGAAATCAACGCAGACCGTGACAAGTTCCTGGCCAACGTGTCCACCAACGTGGAGGCGGAACTCCGCAAAATCGGCCTCAAGCTCATCAACGTGAACGTGACCGATATCCGCGACGAATCCGGCTACATCGAGGCCCTGGGTAAGGAAGCCGCCGCCAAAGCCATCAACGACGCCAAGAAGAGCGTGGCCGAGCAGAACCGTTACGGTGAAACCGGCAAGGCCAACGCCGACAAGGACACCCGTATCAACGTGGCTGCCGCCAACGCCGACGCCGTGAAGGGTGAGAACGACGCCAAGATCGCCATCGCCAACTCCGACGCTCTCCGCCGCCAGAAGACGGCAGAAGCCGACCGCGTGGCCGTGGCCGCAGAAAAGGTGCAGGCCGCCAAGGCCCTGGAAGAAGCCTACCAGAGTGAGCGTGACGCCGAACTGGCCCGCGCCGAGCGCGAACAGGCCACCCAGAAAGCCAACATCGTGGTGGCTGCGGAAATCGACAAGCAGAAGAAGATCATCGAGGCCGAGGCCGAAGCCGAGCAGATCCGCCGCAAGGCCAAGGGTGAGGCCGACGCCATTTTCGCCAAGATGGACGCCCAGGCAAAGGGTATGCTGGAAATCCTGACCAAGCAGGCCGACGGTTTCAAGAACCTGGTCAGCGCCGCGGAAGGCGACGCCCAGAAGGCCGTCCTCATGATGATCGCCGACAAACTGCCCGAACTGGTGAAGACCCAGGTAGAGGCCGTGAAAGGCATCAATATCGACAAGGTCACCGTGTGGGATACCGGGAACGGCGCCGACGGAAAGACCGCCACGTCCAACTTCATCTCCGGCATGATGAAATCCGTACCTCCGCTGGAAGACCTGTTCAAGATGGCCGGTATGGAACTCCCCTCCTACCTGAAGGGTAAGCCCGATGAGCAGCCTCAGCCGGAGGCAGAAAAGTAAGCGCTTATGCCGATTATCACCAATATCGATGTCATGCTGGCCCGCCGGAAAATGTCCTCCGGCGAGCTGGCGGAAAAAGTCGGCATCACCCCCGCCAACCTTTCCATCCTGAAGTGCGGCAAGGCAAAGGCCATCCGCCTGAGTACGCTGGATGCCCTCTGCCACGCGCTGGACTGCCAACCGGCCGATCTGCTGGAATATAAACCCGAAGGGTCCTGACGACATTCGGGCGTACGAAGAACGAGAAAAGGCTTCCGGAAAACCGGAAGCCTTTTGTGCACTCTTAGGGACTCGAACCCTAGACCCGCTGATTAAGAGTCAGCTGCTCTACCAGCTGAGCTAAGAGTGCTGGTAACTCTTGTGACCCGTTCGGGGCTCGAACCCGAGACCCCAACATTAAAAGTGTTGTGCTCTACCAACTGAGCTAACGAGTCCTCCGTCCCAAATGGGATTGCAAAGGTAGTAACTTTTTTGGAATCTGCAAAAGAAATTTTAAAAATTTTTGAGACTCCGGAGACAGTCCGGAAAAACCGGCTCTACGCCGAGTATTCCTTGATGTGCTGCTCCTGGGACAGACGGCAAACCAGCAGGCGGTCCCTGGACTCTGCAACAATGTATCCGTCAAGTCCTTCCACCACAACCGTCTTCTCGGAGGAAGTGTGCACCAGGCAGTTCCGGCACCCAAACAGACGGATGTCCGGCCCCACGACGGTATTCCCCTCTTCATCGGCTTTTAGGTGGGTCATCACCGAGCCCCAGCTGCCCAGGTCGCTCCAGGCCAGGTCTTCTGCAATCACGAAAATGCGCGGGCTCTTCTCCATCACGGCGTAGTCGATGGAAATCTTGTCGCAGGTGGGGAACAGCCTGTGCAGCTGTTCGTTTTCCTGCTCCGTAAAAAAGAACGGAGCCAGCGAGTCCATCACCCCGGCAATCTGCGGGGCATAGGCACGCAGCTCCTGGACGATGGTATTCACATTCCAGACGAAAATGCCCGCATTCCAGAAATAATGGCCGTCTTCCAGATAGCCGATGGCCGTGTCCAGATCCGGTTTTTCACGGAATTCGCTCACCTTTACCAACTGTCCGTGCAGGGCTTCCGCAGCATGGATGTAGCCGTAGCCGGTTTCCGGACGCGTGGGGGCGATGCCTACCGTCACGATGGCATCCCTGTCTTCCGTAAACGCCAGGGCCTTGCCGATGGTGTCCACAAAAGCGTCCGTCTTGAGCACCAGGGCATCGGCGGGCGTGACCACGATATTGGCCTGCGGGTCCTTCTGCTGGATTTTCCAGGAGGCATAGGCAATGCAGGGAGCTGTGTTGCGGCCTTCCGGTTCTGCCAGGATCTGTTCTGCCGGAATGGCGGGGAGCTGTTCACGAACCAGCTGCACGTACCGCTCTCCGGTAACCACCCAGAAATTCTCTGGCCGGCATAGGGGGGCAAATCGGTCTGCCGTCAGCTGGATCAGGCTGCGGCCCACGCCCAGCACGTCGATAAATTGCTTGGGAACATCCGGAGTGGAAAGCGGCCACAGTCTGCTGCCGATTCCGCCGGCCATAATGACAACGTGAGTATTCATGGTAATCAAACTTGATATGCAAAGATAATCATATTTTCCGAGAAGGGACATACGCCATCAGCAGCCCCACCCCGGACACGCCCAAAGCCGTCCAGAGAATGTCTGCGGCCTTCAGGCTTACAGGATAGGCCGTAATGGCAAAGTTGCCGGGCATGCCGACAAAACCGAAACGCTGCTGCAGCAGGACCAGCACGATGCCCGCCACCAGGCCGATGCCCATGCCCAGGAGCGACACCAGGAAACCCTCCAGGAGGAAGATGCGCCGGAGCATGGGTTCCGGGGCGCCCAGGCTCCGGAGCGTTCCGGTATCGGCCTGCTTTTCGATGATGAGCATCCGGAGAGAGCTATAAATATTAAAGGCCACGATGAGGATGATGAACACCAGGATCAGGTAGATGGCCAGTTTCTCGTAGCGCATCATCCGGAAAACGGATTCATTCTGCTGATAGCGGTCCAGGACGCGGAATCCCGGACCCAGGCGCTCCTGCAGGATTTTCTGCACCTGAGGAGCCTTGTCGGTCTCGATTTCCAGGGCCGACACTTCCTTTTCGTATTCCAGCAGCTCCCGCATGAGGCCGATGGGAACCACCAGCAACTTGGCATCCAGCTCCGCGTTCACGGACACGACCCCGGAGAGCTGCACTTTCACGCTGCGGAGCGACGCCGCGGGATTGCTCAGCGAAACGGCCTCCGTACGGGAGGGATAATGGATTTCCAGCGGCTGCACGAAACGGGGATTCAGGCCCAGCGAATAGGCCAGGCTGGAGCCGGCCACGGCCCTGGGCAGCGAACCGGCGTGCAATTGCCAGGAGCCGTCGATGAGATGGTCCTGCAACGGCGAGCTTTCCTCCGCCACGGCATCTACGCCTTTGACGCGGGCAAGGCTCTGGCGCCCGTCGTACGACAGGAAGGCCTGCTCTTCCAGCACGCTGGACAGGGACAGGATATCGTCCGATTCCATCATCCAGTCGAAGGCCTCCCCTTCCGGCACAAACACTTTCCCCGCCGCAGGCCGCACCACCAGGGTGGCGCCGGCATCCGAAAGGGATTCCGAAACCAGCTGTTTGAAGCCGTTGAAGACGGAAAGGACGATGACCAGGGCCGCCGTTCCCACCGCCATGCCCGCAACGCCGATGCCCGAAATGAGATGGATGACGTTGTAGGACTTCCGGGCAAAGAGGTACCGGAGGGCGAATTGGAACGGCAGCAGGGACATTAAGCTATTTTTTCAGGAGCTCTTCGATGTGCTCTGCATAGTCCAGGGTGGTATCCAGCAGGAAGATGAGTTCCGGTACGATGCGGAACTGCTTGGCCACGACGCGGCCCAGTTCTCCGCGCAGCGCCTTGTTGTTCTCTTCCAGGATCTGCATCACCGGGCCCTGTTTTTCGGAGGGGAAAATGCTCACGAACACCTTGGCCACAGAAAGGTCCGGGCTCACGCGGACCTCACTCACCGTCACCAGGGCACCGCCGAAGGCAGCCATTCCCTTGGAACGGATGATTTCGGCCAGGTCCTTCTGGATTTCCCGGGCCACCTTGAGCTGACGGGTACTTGCAGGTTTTTCCATTTACACGATCTTTACGATGAAGTAATTCTTCTTGCCCTTCTGGGCCAGGATATAGTGGCCGTTCACGATGTCATTCTCCGTGACCATGGCGGCGATATCCGTCACTTTGTCCTTGTTGATGGCAATGCCGTTGCCCTGCACCATCTTCCGGGCTTCTCCCTTGGAGGGCAGGATGGGCGTATTCACGGCCAGGAAGTCCAGGATGTTCAACGGAAGGGCGGCACGGGGAAGGTCGAAGGAAGGGACATCTCCGAAAACGGCCAGGAACGTGCGCTCGTCCAGCTTTTTCAGGGCTTCCGAATTGCCGCCGAAGAGCATCTGGGAGGCCGCCACCGCATTGTCGTAGGCTTCCTGTCCGTGGCACATGACGGTAACCTCGCGGGCCAGGACTTTCTGCAGTTCGCGGGCGCCGGGATTCTCCCGGTGACGGGCGATGAGGCTCTCGATGGTCTCGCGGTCCAGCAGGGTGAAGATCTTGATGTAGCGCTCTGCGTCGTCGTCGGCCACATTGAGCCAGAACTGGTAGAATTCGTAGGGCGAGGTGCGCTCCGGGTCCAGCCAGATATTGCCCTTTTCGGTTTTGCCGAACTTGGTGCCGTCCGCCTTGCGGATGAGCGGGCAGGTAAGGGCGAAGGCGGTGCCCCCGTCCATGCGGCGGATGAGTTCCGTACCGGTGGTGATGTTGCCCCACTGGTCGCTTCCGCCCAGCTGCAGCACGCAGCCCTTGTTCTTCCAGAGCCAGTAGAAATCGTAGCCCTGCATGAGCTGGTAGCTGAATTCGGTGAAGGACATGCCTTCGGACGAGTCGCGGGACAGGCGCTTTTTCACGCTGTCCTTGGCCATCATATAGTTAACGGTGATGTGCTTGCCGATGTCGCGGATGAAGTTGATGAAGGTATAGTCCTTCATCCAGTCGTAGTTGTTTACCAGTTCCGCCTTGTTGGGGGCGTCCGATTCGAAGTCCAGGAAACGGGCCAGCTGGGCCTTGAGGCAGGCCACGTTGTGGGCGAGGGTTTCCTCGTCCAGCAGGTTGCGCTCTGCGCTTTTCATCGAAGGGTCTCCGATCATGCCGGTGGCCCCGCCCACCAGGGCATAGGGCTTGTGGCCGCAGCGCTGGAAATGCTTGAGGATCATCACGCTTACCAGGTGGCCGATGTGCAGGGAGTCTGCCGTAGGGTCAATTCCCACGTAGGCGGCCTGCGGGCCTTCCATCAGTTTTTCTTCCGTCCCGGGCATGATGTCCTGGATCATTCCCCTCCAGCGGAGTTCTTCCACGAAATTCTTCATATCTGTGTTGCAACTAATTAAATATATCGTGCAAAGATACGAATTTTTGTGTATTTTTGCCCTTTGTATTCCTTAACGGACAAAGAAGATGAAAAAATCACTCCTGTTTTTCGCGGCGGCCCTCCTGCTCGCCGTCACTGCATGCTCCCGCTACCAGAGCGTAAAAGGAGATCCTCTGCAGGCCAAAATTTACACCCTGGACAACGGGCTCAAGGTCTATATGACCGTGAACAAGGACGAGCCCCGCATCCAGACCTACATCGCCGTCCATGCCGGCGGCAAGGACGACCCCGCAGACAATACCGGTCTGGCCCACTACCTGGAGCACATGATGTTCAAGGGCACCGAGCAGTTCGGCACCCAGGACTATGAGGCCGAAAAACCGCTCCTGGCCCGAATCGACTCCCTGTACGAGGTATACCGCACCCTCACGGACCCCGCAGAACGGGAAGCCCTGTACAAGCAGATCGACGCTGTGAGCTACGAAGCCTCCCGCATCGCCATTCCCAACGAGTACGACAAGCTCATGTCCATCATCGGCTCGGAAGGTTCCAATGCCTATACTTCCAACGACGTTACCTGCTACGTAGAGGAAATCCCCTCCAACCAGATCGAGAACTGGGCGCGCATAGAGGCCGACCGCTTCATGAACTGCGTATTCCGCGGTTTCCACACGGAGCTGGAAGCGGTGTATGAGGAAAAGAACATGGGTCTTACGGACGATTCCGAAAAAGCCATCGACGCCCTGGATTCCATGCTCTTCGTCCATCACCCCTACGGCACCCAGACGGTCATCGGCACGCAGGACCACCTGAAGAACCCTTCCCTGAAGGCCATCCGCTACCAGAAAGACACCTACTACGTACCCAACAACGTGGCCATCTGCCTGTCCGGCGACTTCGACCCGGACTATATGGTCAAGGTCATCAAGAAATATTTCGGTGCGTGGAAACCCAACCCTGAGCTTCCGGAGCGCAGCATCGCCCCCGAGGGCCCCATCACCGCCCCCAAGGTGAAGGACGTGCTGGGCAACGAGGCCGAATTCGTGATGATGGGCTGGCGCACCCCCGGTGAATCTTTCCCGGAGAGCGAACTGGCCGCCATCGTGGGCGCCGTGCTGTACAACGGCCGCGCCGGCCTGGTGGATACGGACCTCATCCAGAGCCAGAGCCTGCTGGGCGGCGGATTCATGAACTACGGCCGCTCGGACTGGGGCCTCATGATCGCCCAGGGCATGCCCAAGGAAGGCCAGAGCCTGGAACAGGTGCGTGACCTGCTGCTCCAGGAAGCGGAAAAACTGCGCAGCGGAGACTTCTCCGAAGAGCTGGTAGAGGCTGCCAAGGCCAATTGGAAACTGCGCCAGATGCAAAGCCTCACCTCCAACCGTTCCCGTGCCGACGCCTTCGTGGACTCCTTCATCAACGGCACTTCCTGGGAATGGGAAGCCGGCCGGATGGACCGCATCGCCAAGGTTACCAAGGCCGACGTGGTGGACTGGGCCCGGAAATACCTGGGGCCCGACAGCTACGCCGTGGTGTTCAAGCGCCTGGGCGAAGACAAGAGCATCAAGAAGATTGAAGCCCCGAAGATTACCCCCATCCTCACCAACCGCGACAAGCAGAGCGCTTTCCTGCAGGAGATTGCCGCGACTGAACCCGCTCCCATCGAGCCCGTGTTCGTGGACTTCGACAAAGACATGACCGTGTCGGAATTCGCCGGGCTGCCGCTCCTGTACAAGAAGAATGTACAGAACGACATCGCATCCCTGAGCTTCCGCTACGACTGCGGTTCGGACAACAATCCCCTCCTGACGGTGGCCGAGTATTACTTCGATTACCTGGGCTCTGACAAGTACAGCGCCGAGGCCTTCTCTTCCCTGCTGTATGGCCTGGCCTGCAACGCCGGTCCCCGCGTGGGCGGCAATACCACCTCCCTGAACATCGGCGGCCTGAGCGAGAACCTGCCGGCCGCCCTGGAAGCCTTCGAGTATCAGTTGCGCAATGCCCGGCCCAACGAGGAGGTCCTCTCCGAACTCAAGGCCGACCTGCTGCGCAGCCGCGTGGACAGCAAGAAGAACCAGCGTGCCTGCAACAGTGCCCTGCAGAACTACCTGATGTACGGTCCCGAATACATCCAGGCCGGGACGCTCACCAACGCCCAGGTATCGGCCCTCACTTCCGAAGACCTGCTGGGCTCCCTGAGGGACCTGCTGGGCAAGGAGCACAAGATCCTGTACTATGGTCCCGCTTCCCTGGAAGAGGTAAAGGCCATGCTGGAAAAACTGCATCCGGCCAAAGACCTGCAGCCCCTGCAGAAAACCTACGCCCGGAAGCGCCTGACGCCCGAGTCCAAGGTGTACCTGGCCCAGTACGAATCCCGCCAGTTCAACTATGTGCAGTACTCGGACCGCGGAGAAACCCTGGACCTTGCCCAGGATCCGTACATCAACCTCTTCAATGAGTATTACGGCGGCGGCATGAATGCCATCGTCTTCCAGGAAATGAGAGAGTCCCGCGCCCTGGCTTACAGCGCCGGTGCCTGGCTGTCGGATCCCACTTTCCAGGGAGATACCTATTCCTTCCGCGCCTATATCGGCTCGCAGAACGACAAACTCCAGAAAGCCGTGAACGGTTTTGACGAGATTATCTCCACCCTCCCGGAAGCCCCGGAGAACCTGGAAATCGCCAAGGCCTCCATCCTGGGCAAGCTGCGCACGCAGCGCACCCTGGGAGAAAGCGTGCTGTACAGCTACCTGAACGCCCAGGAACTGGGCCTGAAGGAGCCCCGTGAGAAGCAGGTGTTCCAGCAAGTGGAAGGCCTTACCATGGAAGACCTCAAGGCCACCCACGCCAAGTGGATTGCCGGCCGCACCTACCAGTACGCCATCCTGGGCGACGCCAAGGACCTGGATCTGAATTTCCTCAAGACCCTGGGCCCCGTTCAGATGCTTTCCCTGGAAGAAATCTTCGGATACTAAATAAATATTTGCATTTGGCGGAAATAATTTCTATCTTTGCAGCCCAAAATTGTTGACAATTTAATTTTTACGTAAAATGAAGAAAGGAATTCATCCCGAAACCTACCGTCTTGTAGCTTTCAAGGATATGTCCAATGACACCGTCTTCGTCACCCGCAGCTGCG
>CACZUR010000017.1 GCA_902784435.1 uncultured Bacteroidia bacterium
CATCGCATCCGTGGCCCGCACCTGGGAATACCTGAAAGCCATCCTTGCCAACATTCCCGTCAAGTAATGTACTAAAAACCAAATACTTATGTTCAAAGGACAACCCAAAGGGCTCTTTGCCCTCGCCCTGGCCAACACCGGAGAGCGCTTCGGCTACTATACCATGCTGGCCATCTTCATGCTGTTCCTGCAGGCCAAATTCGGCTGGGACCAGGCCGTTTCCAGCCAGGTGTACTCCATTTTCCTGGCGCTGGTATACTTCATGCCTGTGGTAGGCGGTATCCTGGCCGACAAGATTGGCTACGGAAAATGCGTGGTTACGGGTATCTGCGTCATGTTTGCCGGATATCTGGCCCTTTCCATCCCTACCGGTGCCAACACCATGGGCATCGTACTCATGCTGGGGGCCCTGCTGCTCATCTCTGTGGGTACCGGCCTGTTTAAAGGCAACCTGCAGGTGCTGGTGGGCAATCTGTACGACGACCCCAAATACGCAGCCAAGCGTGACAGCGCCTTCTCCCTGTTCTACATGGCCATCAATATCGGCGCCATGTTCGCCCCCTCCGCCGCCACGGCCATCACCAACAGTTTCATGGGAAAAGCCGGCCTCATCTACAAGGCCGCCATCCCGGCGCTGGCCCATCAGACGCTGGACGGCAGCATCACCGCCGACAACGCCGCCCGCCTGGCCGAACTGCAGTCCGTCATGCCCGACGCTTCCGTCGCCGCCATGGACCCTGCCGCTTTCAGTTCCTATTATATCGAGCACCTGTCCTCATCCTATAATATGGGCTTTGCCGTGGCGTGCATCTCCCTGATTGTGTCCATTCTCATCTACTTCTTCTGCCGCAGCTGGTTCAAGCATGCCGATGTGAATGCCAAACAGGCCGCCGCCACCAATGCCCCGGTTCAGGAACTCACCCCCAAGCAGACCAAAGACCGCATCACCGCCCTCATCATGGTGTTTGCCGTAGTCATCTTCTTCTGGATGGCTTTCCACCAGAATGGCCAGTCCCTCACCTGGTTCGCCCGTGACTACACCCTGCCGTTTGCCACCGGAGCCACACGCCTGGGCTTCAACATCTGGGTGCTGGCCCTCATCGCCGTCAGCATCTATACGCTGTTCGCCATTTTCCAGTCGGAAACCAGGAAGGGTAAACTGCTCGCCGGCCTGGCAACGGCCCTCCTGTGGGGCGGTGCCTACTGGATTTATTCCGGCATGCCGGATCCGCTGAACATCGAGCCTCAGCTGTTCCAGCAGTTCAACCCGTTCTACGTAGTGTTCCTCACCCCCATCTCCATGGCCATCTTCAGCGCCCTGGCCAGCAAAGGCAAAGAGCCTTCGGCACCTGTAAAGATCGGTCTGGGCATGTTTGTGGCCGCCCTGGGTTACCTGATTATGGTCATGGGCTCGCTGGGCCAGCCTTCTCCGGCCTCCCTGCAGGGCACCGTCGCACCCGATCCCGTGGTTCCGATGTATCTGATTACCACCTATCTGGTACTCACCTTCGCCGAACTCCTCCTGAGCCCCATGGGCATTTCCTTCGTCACCAAGGTAGCACCGCCCAAGTATAAGGGATTGATGATGGGCCTGTGGTTCGCTTCTACGGCCATCGGCAACTACCTCAGTTCCATCCCCGGCCTGCTGTGGAACAACGTTCCTCTCTGGGCCAACTGGGCCATCCTGATGGCACTCTGCATCATTGCCGGCGCCATCATGTTCGGCATGATGAAGAAGATCAACGAAGCCACCGCCTCCTAGTGTGAGGCCTGGGTCCTGTGGGGAAGGAAATCACCGAGCGTGACCACCCCCTCAGAATGACCCAAGGCTTAGCCCGGCAGGTTTGGGGAAGGTCGGTAGCTATTTTGGGGAAGGTCATTGGCTATTTTGGGGAAGGTCTCGTTTTTAGGCCGACACCTTCCCCAGAGAAATGGCCCTACAGGCCACCCAGACAACGATTCCGTGGGGAAGGTCCCCAAAGAAAAAAGAGACCTTCCCCATTTTACCGGGGGACCTTCCCCAAAACCATAGGGGACCTTCCCCGCGCCAGCAACAACACCCGCACCAACAAAGGAAAACAAAACTGTGCCAAGATTCTATATCATAAGCGGCCCCAACGGCTCCGGGAAGACAACTGCCTCCTACAGTATGCTCCCGGAGTTGCTGGACTGCAGTGAATTCGTGAATTCGGACGAATTCGCCAAGCATCTGTCCCCTTTCTCGCCGGAGAGCGCCTACATCACGGCCAGCCGCCTCATGCTCAAGAAGGTGCAGTACCTCTTTGACCGGCGGGAGGACTTTTGCATAGAAACCACGCTGGCCACCCGTTCCCTCCTGAAGATGGTGCGAAACGCCCAGCAGAAGGGCTACTATGTGACTGTGCTGTATTTCTGGCTCAACGAGCCGGAGATTGCCATCGAACGCGTAGCCAAAAGAGTACGTGCCGGCGGCCACGACATTCCGGAAGAGACCATCCGCCGCCGCTATCAGATGGGGCTCAACTACCTGTTCCACAATTACATGCAGTCCTGCGACAAATGGATTCTGGCCGACAACTCCGAGCCCCCGTTCCAGGTGATCGCAGAGGGATCCAAGAAGGGACTCATCATCCGGGACATGGATAAATACAACCGGGTCCGGTCTCTGGTGACCGACTATGTGGAGCCGCTTACCCCCCTGAGCGACGTGGCGGAGAGCATCGCCAAGGAAATTGCCAAGGCACCCGTAGCCCACGACGGCGTGCCGTTCGAGCCCCAGAGTACGGAAAAAGCAGCAGAAGAATGATAGAGAGCAAAAACTATTACCTGGACATCTTCCAGGTAGACACAGCCAGCCTGGACAAGCTGGTGGAAGAAGGTCTTCGCAGCGGCGGAAGCTACTGCGACCTTTACTTCGAAAACACCAGCTACGGCAGCCTCCTGCTCCGGGACGGCGCCGTCACTTCCGGCGGAAAACACATCGACTTCGGGGTGGGCATCCGCGTCCTCTCCGGCGAAAAAACCGGATACGCCTATTCCGAGAGCACCGGCTGGGCCGATATGGTGTCCTGCGCCCGGGCCGCCGCCCAGATCGCCACCCGCCCTGCGGACGTGAGTCCCTACGGCACCCGCAACCCCAGCCGCGGAGAGCCCAATCCCGCGGCGGACCGATATCCCATCGGCCAGCCCTGGTGGGGCGTTCCCATGGACGGCTTCCTCCCCTTCCTCCAGCAATTGGAGAACAGCGTCAAAAGCCGCGACGCCCGCGTAGAGAAAGTCATCGTGAACCTGGCCTTCCAGGTGAGCGACATCCTCATGTACAATTCCTTCCGGGAACTCAAGTGGGACACCCGTCCCATGGGCAGTGTCTCCGTGAGCGTCGTCTTCCGCCAGGGAGACCAGCTGGAGAACAAATCCACTTCCCGCAGTTTCCGCCTGGGCGCCGAAATGCTCACGGACGCCCTGGTGGAGGACATGGCCCGGGACGTGGTGAGCGGCATCGACGACCGCTTTGCCGCCCGCCGGCCAAAAGGCGGCCAGATGCCCGTAGTCATGGGCGCCGGTGCTTCCGGCATCCTCCTGCACGAGGCCATGGGCCATGCCTTCGAGGCCGACTTCAACCGCAAAGGCACCTCCATCTTCGCCGACAAAATGGGCCGGCGCGTGTGTGCGGAAGGCATCAACATCCTGGACGACGGCACACTCCAGGGCAACCGGGGCTCCCTGAACTTCGACGACGAAGGCATCCCCGGACAGAAGACCTATATGGTAGAGGACGGCATCCTCACCTCCTACCTGCACGACCGCATATCGGCCGCGCATTACGGTGTCCGGCCCACCGGAAACGGCCGCCGGGAGAGTTTCCGCTATGCCCCGCTCCCCCGGATGAGAGCCACCTACATGGAAAGCGGGAACGCGAAGAAAGAAGACCTCATCGCTTCCGTTTCCAAGGGGATTTACGTAGACGAATTCTCCAACGGGCAGGTCCAGATAGGCGAAGGCGACTTCACCTTCTACGTGAAAGCCGGCTACCTGATAGAGGACGGCCGCCTGACCATGCCCGTGAAGGATATCAATATCATCGGCAACGGTCCCCAGGCACTGGCCGATATGTGCGGGGTGGCCGACGACCTGGTCATCGACCCCGGCGCCTGGACCTGCGGCAAGGAGCAGTCCGTGCCCGTTTCCTGCGGCATTCCCACGGTACTGATCGGCAAATTGACAGTTGGAGGAGAATAAGATGGAGAAAGCATTGATTACCCCGGAAGAAATCGCATTGGCCCGGCATTGCCTGGCTTATGCGCAGGAGCAGGGCGCCCAGATGGTGCGCATCACCCTGAGCAAAAGCCTGATGAACCTGGTGGGCGTGCTCAGTGGAGAAGTGGACAAAACCGCCCACGCCCTGGACCGCAGCCTGCAGCTGCGTCTGTTCGTGGACGGGAAGTTTGGCTCCTTTTCCAGCAACCGCCTGGAGAAAGAGGGGCTGGAGGCCTTCCTCAGAAGCGCCATCGGCACGGTGAGAATGCTGGAGGCCGACGAATTCCGCCGCCTCCCGGAACCCGAAAGGCTGGCCAAAGACGCCACCGGCGGTCAGGAACTGGGCCTGTACGACAGCACCGTGGAAAACCTGACCTCCGAACAGCGCCGCGAACTGGCCCTCGCATCCATGGCCTGGCCCCGGAAAGCGCAGCTGGAAAATGGCTTCACCCTCATTGCCGAGGAAGGAGAATACTCCGACAGTGTGTTCGACAGCCTGACCATCGATTCCCAGGGTTTATACGCCCGCCACACGGAAACCTCCTTTGAGATAGGCTACGAGAGCACCATCCAGGATGCCCGGGGCAATCACATTTCCAGTTATTGGTGGGACGCCCAGCCGTATTTCAAGGACCTGGCGTGGAAAGACTGCGCCCAGACGGCCTGCCGGCGGGCTGCGGCGCTCATGGGCCCGCAAACGGTTCCCGGCGGCAAATACACCCTGATCCTGGACAGCGAGTGCGCCTCCAAGGTGGTGACGCCCTTGCTGAATGCCCTGGGCGGCTATTCCCTGCAGCAGAAGAACTCTTTCCTCAACGACAGCCTGGGCAAAAAACTGTTCCCGGACAACCTTACCATCCTGGACCTGCCCCGCACCAAAGGCCAGACCGGCTGCCGCCTCTTTGACAGCGAAGGCGTGGCCACCCGGGAGATGCCCATCATTGAGAAGGGTGTGGTCAAGACCTATTTCCTGAGCACCTACATCGCCCCCAAGATGCAGATGGAGCCCACCATCGAGGACGCCACCCGCATCCGCGTCCTGCCCACCGGCGGCTGCCGGACGCAGGAAGAAGTGCTGCAGCAAGTGCAGGACGGCATCCTGGTCACCGGCTTCAACGGCGGCAACTCCAACCCGGCCACCGGCAACTTTTCCTATGGCATAGAGGGGTTCCTGGTCAAGGGTGGAAAGAAGGTGCATCCGGTGCGGGAGATGCTGGTTACCGGCAATTTCCTGGACCTGTGGAACAACCTGGCCATCGCGGCCGACGATGCCCGCAACTGCATGTCCAAGCTCATCCCCACCCTGGCCTTCCGGAACGTAGATTTCAGCGCATAGATGAAAGTAGCCGTCGTCATACTGAATTATAACACAAAGGATTACCTGCGTAAGTTCCTTCCGGGACTCGTGGCCTCGTGCGAGGGCCTGGACGCCCGCGTCATAGTGGCCGACAATGCCTCCGGCGACGGTTCGGCGCAGTTCCTGCAGGAAGAGTACCCGGAGATTCCCCTCATCTGCTTGCAGGAGAACTACGGTTTCACGGGCGGTTACAACCGGGCCCTGGCACAGATAGAGGCCCAGTATTTTGTGCTCATCAATTCGGACATAGAAGTTCCGCAGGGCTGGCTGAGACCCCTGGTGGACTGGATGGACAGCCACCCCCGCTGCGGCGCCTGCGGCCCCAAACTGCTTTCCTACAACGAAAGGGACAGCTTCGAATATGCCGGTGCGGCCGGCGGAAAGCTGGACCGCTATGGTTATCCCTTCTGCCGGGGCCGTATCCTGCAAAAGATTGAGAAAGACCACGGACAGTACGACACCCCCGCCCATGTCCTGTGGGTAAGCGGGGCCTGCCTGATGGTGCGGGCCAGCCTGTGGAAGGCACTGGGCGGCCTGGACGAGCGCTTTTTCTGCCACATGGAAGAAATAGACCTGTGCTGGAGGATGCAGCTGCAGGGCTGGAAAGTGACGGTGGTGCCGGAATCGAAAGTATACCATATCGGCGGCGGCACCCTGCCCAACGAATCTCCGTTCAAGCTCCGGCTCAATTTCCGGAACAACCTCCTGCTGCTGGAAAACAACCTCCCCGCCACCTTCGTGGCCGAAGGGTATCCCGAGCAAAGAGCCCGGAGAAGAACGCGCTGGCGCATTTTCCTCAGGATGTGCCTGGACGGGATGTCGGCCCTCACCTACCTGGTCACCAAGCGTTACAGCTTTTACAAGGCGGTGGTTACGGCCCACGCCGAATACCGGAAACTCCGCCGTCCCGGCGTCATTCCACCCCAGCCCCACATGCCCGACGGCCTGTATCGCGGCTGGATCGTGCCCAAAGGGCTATTTGGGAAAAAGTAGTATATTTGCAGGATAAACAAGTGGTTCTATGAAGATCATCATCGAAGGCGCCGGTCAGGTGGGCTCGCACCTGGCCAAGATGTTAAGCGCAGAGGGCAGCGAGGTCACGGTCATCGAAAATGACCCCGCCCGCATCCGTGCCCTGATGTCGACGGCCGACGTAAACACCATCCAGGGCCCGCCCTCCACCATCGGCCACCTGCTGGAGGCGGGCTGCGAAACCGCAGACCTGTTCATCGCCGTGAATCCCAGCATGGAGCAGAGCGCCAACATCGTGAGCGCCCTGCTGGCCAAGAAACTGGGCACCAAGCGCGTGATTGCCCGCATAGACGACGAAGCCTATCTGGCCCCGGAGAACAAGCTCCTGTTCAAGGACATGGGCATAGACATGATGTTCTTCCCGGAGAAAAGCGCCAGCGAGGAAATCCTGGACATGCTGCGCCACAGCGCTGCCACAGACTCCATGGATTTTGCCCGTGGAAAGCTCCAGATGGCCGTTTTCAAGCTGGACGACGACTCTCCCCTGCTGGACATGAACGTAAAGGAGTTCGCCCATGCCGTAAAGGCCGAAAGCGAGCACGAGGACTTCCGCATCGTGGCCATCTCCCGCAGCGGGAAAACCATCATCCCCAGTTTCGACACCACCTTCAAGGACCACGACTACCTGTACATCATCTCCCGCCGCGACGGCATGCCGGCCCTGATGAAATACCTGGGAAAGGACAAGATCGAGGTGCGCCGGGTCATGATCCTGGGCGGCTCGGAGATCGGCCAGATGGTGGCCGCCCGCCTGGCAGGCCAGAAACTGGACGACATCAAGATCATCGACATCAATCCCCAGCACTGCCGGAAACTGTCGGAAATCCTGCCGGACCAGGTGAGCGTGGCCTGCGGCGACGCCCGGGACACGGACTTCCTGGAAGAAGAGGACATCCGCAGCTACCAGGCCATCCTGGCTGTCACCGGCAACGACGAAATCAACATCCTCACCTGCGTGGTGGCCAAGAAACTGGGCGTTCCGCGCGTGATTGCCCAGGTAGAAAACCTGGAATACGTGCGCCTGGCAGAGGAAATGGGCGTGGACAGCGTGGTGAACAAGAAACTGATCACCGCCAGCCGCATCTTCAAGTTCACCCTCTCGGACAAGGTGCGTTCCGTGCGTTACATGAGCGGGACGGACGCCGAGGTCCTGGAATACACGGCCGCCCCGGGTTCCCGCATCACCAAGGGCACCCTCAAGGAGATCGATTTTCCGGCCGATGCCATCATCGGCGGCGTAATCCGTGGCGGAGAGAGCTTCATCGCCGTAGGTCATTCGCACATAGAACCTTACGACCGTGTGGCTGTCTTTGCTCTGCCCAGCGCCGTGAAGGAAGTGGACCGGATGTTCCGCTAATTTTTGGCCTGTTGGCCTAAATTGCGTATCTTTGCACGTTTTTTTAGAGAGAATATGAGTATCCAGTCGGAGAATATAGAAAAATTGGTGGAGCGCCGCGCCAAAGCCCGCCTGGGCGGCGGCGAAAAGCGCATCGAAGCCCAGCACGCCAAGGGCAAGAAGACGGCCCGCGAGCGCCTGGAACTGCTGCTGGACCCGGGCAGTTTTGAAGAATACGACATGTTCGTGCAGCACCGCTGCACCAATTTCGGGATGGAGAAGAGCCATCCGGACGGCGACGGCGTGGTCACTGGCTGCGGCACCATCGGCGGCCGCCTGGTGTACGTTTTCGCCCAGGATTTCACCGTGAGCGGCGGTTCCCTGTCCAAGACCATGAGCGAGAAAATCTGCAAGGTCATGGATATGGCCCTGAGGAACGGCGCGCCCTGCATCGGCCTCAACGATTCCGGCGGCGCCCGCATCCAGGAAGGCATCGACGCCCTGGCCGGCTACGGAGAAATTTTCGAGCGCAACATCCTTTCCAGCGGCGTGGTTCCGCAGATCAGCTGCATCATGGGCCCCTGCGCCGGCGGTGCGGTGTATTCCCCCGCCCTCACGGACTTCACCCTCATGGTCCAGAACACTTCCTATATGTTCCTCACCGGACCGGCCGTGGTCAAGAGCGTCACCGGAGAAGAAGTGAGCCAGGAAGAGCTGGGCGGTGCCACGGTACATGCCAGCAAGAGCGGCGTGGCCCATTTTGCCGCCCCCACGGAAGAGGAGGCCATCCGGACCATCCAGCGGCTCATCGGCTTCCTTCCGCAGAACAATCTGGAAAGCGCACCCTTCCGGGAGACGGCAGACCCGGTGGGCCGGACGGACGACGCCCTCAACAGCATCGTCCCGGACTCTCCCAACAAGGCCTACAACATGTACGACGTCATCCGCAGCATCGTGGACGACGGAGACTTCCTGGAAATCCATCAGGCCTTTGCCAAGAACATCATCGTGGGCTTTGCCCACATGAACGGCCGCAGCGTGGGCATCGTGGCCAACCAGCCCCGGGAACTGGCCGGTGTGCTGGACATCAATGCCAGCCGCAAGGCCGCCCGCTTCGTGCGCTTCTGCGACGCCTTCAACATCCCGCTGGTCACCCTGGTGGACGTTCCCGGCTTCCTGCCCGGCACGCAGCAGGAGTACGGAGCCATCATCACCAACGGTGCCAAACTGCTGTACGCCTACGGCGAGGCCACTGTTCCCAAGGTGACGGTCACCCTGCGCAAAGGCTATGGCGGCGCCCATATTGTCATGAGCTGCAAGCAGCTCCGCGGCGACATCAACTACGCCTGGCCCAGCGCCCAGATTGCCGTGATGGGGGCCGACGGTGCCGTGAACGTACTCTATGCCAAGGACATCAAGGCAGACCCGGAGCATGCCCAGGCCATCTTCGAGGAAAAGAAGAAGGAATACGAAGAACTCTTCTCCAACCCCTACCAGGCTGCCCAGAAGGGCTACATCGACGATGTCATTGAACCGCGCAACACCCGTTTCCGTGTAATCCGCGCCCTGGAGCAGCTCGCTTCCAAGCGCCAGGAAATCCCCGCCAAGAAACATGACAACCTTCCTTTATAGCATCCTCACCGCCGGCGGGGAACGGATGCTGCAGACAGACCCGCACGGCTGGACGCTCACGCTCATCAGCGTGATGGTGGTCTTTGCCGCCCTCATCGTACTGTATTTCGTGTACAGCTTTTCCGGCAAGCTCTTCTCCGGAGAATTCAAGCGCGCCCGGAAGCCCGCCAAAGCGACGGCCGATCCGGAGGTGGCGGCGGCCATCGCGCTGGCCCTGGATATGGAGTGCTCCGGTGACGAATATGCCGCCATTGCGGCAGCGGTTCACCTGTATCTGTCGGAAACCGTGCACGACGCGGAGCCCCTCATCGTCACCATTGTCCGCAAAGACAGCGCATGGAATAACAAAGCATTAAATTTCAGAAAATTACCCAGATAAAATATGAAGCAGTATACTTTCAAGATCAACGGGAAGGAATATCAAGTAGCCATTGGTGAGGCCAGCGGCAAAACGCTCACCGTAAACGTCAACGGCGCCGACTACCAGGTAGAACTGGAGCAGGAGATGGCCGGCCGGACACAGACGGCAGGGGCTTCTCCTGCAGTCGCTGATAAGAGGGCCGATGCTCCTTTAGGAGAAGCCCCTGCCGCTACTGAAACTGCCGCTGCCGCCCCCAAAGGCGCCGGCCTCACCGTCAAGAGTCCCCTGCCCGGCATCATCATCTCCATTGACGTGAAGGAAGGCCAGGCCGTGAAACGCGGGCAGAAAGTGGCCGTCATCGAGGCCATGAAGATGGAAAATGACATCCTGGCAGAGGCCGACGGCACCGTCACGGCCATCCACGCCGCCAAAGGCGATTCCGTACTGGAAGGGGCAGACATCGTAACCATCGGCTAATGGATACCGTACTCGACAGCCTGCAGCAGTTTTGGCAGTTCACGGGATTTGCCAACTGTACCTGGCAGCATCTGGTGATGATTCTCATCGGCCTCACCTTCATCACGCTGGGAATCGTCAAGAAATGGGAGCCGCTGCTGCTGGTTCCCATCGGCTTCGGCATCATCATCGGCAACATTCCCCTGTTCTTCGACCCGGCCACCGGCGTGGGTCTGAAGATTGGCATCTACGAAGAGAATTCGGTGCTGAACATCCTGTACCACGGCGTGCGCAACGGCTGGTACCCGCCGCTCATCTTCCTGGGCATCGGCGCCATGACCGATTTCAGCGCCCTGATCTCGCAGCCCCGGCTCATCCTCATCGGGGCGGCGGCACAACTGGGCATCTTCGGGGCCTACCTGCTGGCCCTTTCGGTGGGATTCCTGCCCAACGAGGCCGGTGCCATCGGCATTATCGGCGGCGCAGACGGCCCCACGGCCATTTTCCTGAGCTCCAAGCTGGCGCCGGAACTGATGGGCGCCATCGCCGTGAGCGCCTATTCCTACATGGCGCTGGTGCCGGTGATCCAGAAGCCCATCATGCTGCTGCTTACCACCAAGAAGGAGCGTCTCATCCGCATGAACAAGCCCCGCGTGGTAAGCCAGCGGGAAAAGATCATCTTCCCCATCGTGGGCTTTATCTGCACGGCCTTCATCGTCCCCAGCGGCCTGCCGCTGCTGGGCATGCTGTTTTTCGGCAACCTCCTGAAGGAAAGCGGCGTCACCAAGCGCCTGGCGGCCACCGCCGGCGGTCCGCTCATCGACGTGGTCACCACCCTCATCGGCCTCACCGTGGGGGCATCCACCCAGGCCGATGTCTTCCTGAGCGGCCGCTCGGTGCTCATTTTCGGGCTGGGCCTGGCTTCCTTCGTGATTGCCACCACCTTCGGGGTATGCTTCGTGAAATTCATGAACCTGTTCCTGAAGGAAGGCCACAAGATCAATCCGCTCATCGGAAACGCGGGCGTATCCGCTGTTCCGGACGCCGCCCGCGTATCAGAAACGGTAGGTTTGGAGGCAGACCCCTCCAACCACCTGCTCACCCATGCCATGGCCCCCAATGTGGCCGGTGTCATCGGATCGGCCGTAGCGGCCGGTATCCTGCTGGGCTTCCTGGGTTAGACCTTCAGCCGCAAAAAGCTGTAGCCAAAGCGTTTGCACGCGGCTTTCTCCAATTCCTCCCGGTCTTCGGGATGGGCAATGGAAATGAGGAGCTTCGCCCTTTCGGCGAGGCTCTTTCCGCGTAAATACACAATGCCGTGCTCCGTGGCCACGAACTGCGTCTGGAAACGTGTGGTCACCACGCCGGCCCCGAGCGTGAGCGTAGGCACAATCTTGGCTTTTCCCTTGGCCGTGCGCGAAGGCAGGGCGATGAAGGTGCGCCCGCCCTCTGCGAGTGAGCAGCCGTACATGAAGTCGTGCTGGCCGCCTACACTGGAGAAGATGGTCTCGCCGATGGAATCCGCGCAAATCTGGCCGGTCAGGTCCACCTCGATGGCGGAATTGATGGCGCAGGCACGGGGGTTCTGCGCAATGAGGAAAGGGTCGTTGGTATAGGCCACGTCGTAGAATTCCATGCTCTTGTTGTGGTCTATGTACCCGTACATGGGCTTGGAGCCGATGGCCAGGGCCGCCACGCTGATGCCGGGCTTTACCTTCTTGAGGCTGTTGTCGATAACGCCTTCCTTGATGAGCCGGATTACCCCGTCCGTCATGGCCTCCGTGTGCAGGCCCAGGTGCTTATGGTGCTTGATTCCGTTCAGAACGGCATTGGGAATGCCCCCGACGCCGATCTGCAGGCAGGCGCCGTCCGGAATCTCCGAGGCCACGTTGGCCCCGATGGCCGCCTCGATGGGCGTAGGTTCGCCGAAGACCATGGCGACCGGCGCCACGTCGCAGTGCACGGCCGCGGTAATCTTGCTTTCATGGATAAGGCAGTCGCCGTACAGGTAAGGGATGTTGGGGCTGACCTCGGCGATGACCACGCGGGCCACCTCTACGGCCGACACGGCGATATCGGCCGATATGCCAAAGCTGCAGTAGCCGTTTTCGTCGGGCTCGGAGCACACGATAAACGCCACATCCACCGGGAATTCCCCGCTGCGGAACATGGCGGGCACCTCTCCCAGGAAAGCCGGGGTCATGCTGCCGTAACCGGCCGCCACATGGGCCCGCTGGTCTGCGCTGATGAAGATGCTGTTTACCAGGAAGGAATCCTTGTATTCCTCCTTGCAGAAGGGAGCCGGCTCCTTGTGGACATTGAAGCCGGAGGTGATGGTGACATTTCGCAGTTCTGCATGGCGCCGCGCGAGGGCTTCCTGCAACAGAACGGGGACGGATGCGCCGCCCTGGCATGCAACGGTATCTCCGCTGCGCACCAGCTTCACGGCTTCGTCGGCACTTACATATTTCATCCTACAAGTTTTACAAATAATTTCAGGTGCTGGTCCAGCAGTTGGAAGTCCTCTTCCGAAAGCAGGCGGGAAACGCACACGCGGATGCCGCTCTGGCCGCTGCCGGTGGTGTTGAGCGGAATGGCGATGATTCCGCAGCGGAGCAGGTTCTCCAACAGTTCGCGGTTGCCCAGGTCCTTATAGGTAACCGTGTAGAAGAAGCCGTCCGAGATGGTCTGTTCCATGTCTTTGTCGTACACCAGGCGGAAGCCGTTGTTTTCGAAGATTTCGCGGGAACGGTGGGCCCTGAGGCCGTAATTGCGCAGTTCCTTCACAAAGTTGTAGCGTCCGTCCACGGAGGCCTCGAACATGGCCGCCAGTGCATACTGGGCACTGTGGGAGGCGCCGGAGGTGTTCACGTACAGGTAGTTCAGGATAAAGTTGTCGCCGAATTTGGCAATGCCCCACTTCTCTTTCAGGGCAGGATATTCCCGTTGATAGAGTTTGTCCGAGATGCACACCACCGCTATGCGCTCGCCGGCATAGCTGAAGATCTTGGAACCGGAAAGCAGGATGACGTAATTGTCCGTATACCGGGCCACGGTGCTCTGGAAAGGCGGCTGGAAGGGCACGGAGAGGTCTTTCCGGAAGTCCATGCACAGGTAGGCCATGTCTTCCAGGACAATGACATCGTACTGGGTGGCCAGTTCGCCGATAATCTGCAGTTCCTCTTCCGTGAGGCAGATCCAGGCGGGGTTGTTGGGATTGGAATACAGGATGGCGGCAATGTTGCCCTGCTTGAAGTAAGACTCCAGTTTGTCCCGCAGTTTTTCTGCGCGGTACTCATAGATATCGAAGGTAAGGTTCTTGATGCCCAGCAGGTCCGGCTGGCGGCCGTGGGCCGAAAAACCGGGGCAGATGTACAGGATGGTGTCTTTGCCGGGCTGCAGCTGCGAGCATTCCAGGATGCTGGTCATGCTCCCCTGCATGGAGCCTACGGTGGGCACGATGCCCTTGGGGTCGATGTCGATGTCGATGAACGCTTTCACAAAGCGCGAAGCGTTTTTCTTGAGCTCCGGGATACCCTGGACAGACGGATAGATGGAGGGGATGCCTGCATCCAGCGCCTTTTTCTGCGCCTCCAGGCCGATCCGGCAGGCGGGGATGCCGGGGACGCCGAACTCCAGATGGGAGAATTTCTCTCCGGAAAGGGCTTCCAGGGCCGACCCCACCATGGAGCACTGCCGGATGGTGGTGTGGGACACATCCTCGATGCCCAGTTCCCGGAACTGGGACAGCAATTGTTCCTGACTTAAGGGTTTATCCATACTTAACGTTTGCTTTGAGCATATGCGAAACCGGCATCGAACGCCTTGATATTGCTTTCCACCACGGCATCTCCCTTGCGGGCGAAGATGCGGCGGATGCCTTCCCGGAGCGCATCCGGCTCCAGGATGTGCAGGACGGCGGACATGGCCCCCAGCAGCACCATGTTGGCCGCCCGGGGAGAACCCAGGTCACGGGCCACGGAATCTACGTCCAGGGCCACGACATGCGGGAGTTCATTCAACTGGGCCATGACCTGGTCCATGTCGGGATAGTTGGGGATGTTCACCAGGGGCGTAGTATTGGTGATGATCCACCCTTCCCGGGACAGATACGGCAGGTAACGGAGCGCTTCCATGGGCTCCAGGGACACAATGAGGTCTGCCCCGCCCCTGGGGATGAGGTCCGAATAGATGACCTCCGAGGAAAGGCGCAGGTTGGACTGGACGTCGCCGCCGCGCTGGCTCATGCCGTGGACCTCGGCCTGTTTCAGGTGCAGGCCCTGCTGCAGGGCGGCGCTGCCGATGACCGTTGCGATGGAGAGGATGCCTTGTCCTCCCACACCCGAGAGTATGATATCCTGTTTCATGACTATTTCTTGCTGGCGTGACGTTTGAGGGTTTGGATGCACTCGCGGCGGCTGATGACCACAGATACGCCGTGATATTCGATTTCTTCGCGGATGACCTGCTCCATGTCCGGATAGTTCTTGGGCAGCGGGACGATGGTGCGGATGTGCTCCCGGGGCACGCCCAGGCCTTCGCAGATGGCTTCCAGGCGCCCGGTGCCGGCCGAATCCTGCCCGCCCGTCATACCGGTGGTGAGGTTGTCCGAGATGCACACCACGATATCGGCATTCGTATTGACGGCGTCCAGGAGGCCCGTCATACCGCTGTGCGTGAAGGTGGAGTCTCCGATGACCGCGATGGCAGGCCAGGTGCCGCTGTAGGCCGATCCCTGGGCCATGGTGACGCTGGCGCCCATTTCCACGCAGGTGTCCAGGGCCTGGAACGGGGGCATCCAGCCCAGCGTGTAGCAGCCGATGTCGCCGAATACCTTGGCTCCGTCATAGTCCTTGAGCACATTGTTCAGGGCCGTGAAGAAGTCCCGGTGGCCGCAGCCCATGCACAGGGCCGGCGGGCGCGGAGCTACTACCTCGGAGGCGGGGTGAACGGGCAGGGCCGGAAGGCCCAGGGCGGCACGGACGGCATCCGGGGTGAGTTCCCCGTCGCGGTTCACACTGCCGTCCAGGCGGCCCCTGACGGTGATACCCGTCGGGAATACGCCCTTCAGCTGCTGTTCTACCAGCGGCTGGCCTTCTTCCAGTACCAGGATGGTCTTGACCATGCCGGAGAGGTCCCGGGCCAGTTCCCGCGGGAAAGGATACTGGGACACTTTGAGAACGGGATAAGGGCAGCCGTCCGGATAGTTCTCCATCAAATAATTATAGGCGATGCCGCAGGCGACGATGCCCAGGCTGCGGTCCGGACCGTCCTCCAGGAAATTGAATGAGGAGTGGACGGCGTCTTCCTCGAAGGCCGCATAGTCCTTGATGAGCTGGCGGTTGCGCACCCTGGCGTTGACGGGCAGCGTTACCCACTGGCGGGGATTCTCCGGATAGTGGAGCGGGTTCTGTTCCCGGATGGGGTCGATGGATTCCACCACGGCCCGGGAGTGGGCCATGCGGGTGGTGAGGCGCATGAGCACCGGAATGCCGCGCTTTTCGGAGTAATCGAAGGCCTCGCGCGCCATCTGGTAAGTTTCCTGCTGGGAAGAGGGCTCGAAGACCGGCATCATGGCAAAGGCGCCATAGAAGCGGGAGTCCTGCTCGTTCTGCGAGCTGTGCATGGAAGGGTCGTCGCAGGAGGCGATGACCAGACCGCCGCCGGCGCCGGTCATGGCCGATCCCATGAAAGGGTCGGCGGCCACGTTCAGGCCCACGTGCTTGAAACAAACCAGGGAACGTTTGCCGGCGAAAGACATGCCCAGAGCGGCTTCCATGGCCGTTTTCTCGTTGCTGGACCAGGTGCAGTGCACCTTGCGTTCCCGTGTCAGGGGATGTCCCTGGATGTACTCCGTAATTTCCGTAGAGGGTGTTCCGGGATAGGCGTAAACGCCTGATAATCCCGCATGAAGGGCTCCCAAAGCCAATGCTTCGTCTCCCAATAACAGATTTTTCTCTGCCATAGTTTTAGTATCTAGTGCTATTTATTGGCGGTTATCACCGTAAAATCTTCTACAAAGTTAAAAGTTTTAAGCAAATTTACAAATTTTGGTTAAATTTTTTAAGATTCTTTTTTCTTCCGGGGATTTCAGCTAAATTTGTAAGATGAAAACCTTCACTTTCGATGAAACATAAACTCATCCTATCGCTTTGCGCCCTCTGCATGGCAGGATCGGCCCTGGCCCAGCAGGAACAGGTAAAAACAGGATGGGTGTTCACCCCCCTGCCCAACCTGGGATACTCGACGGATACGGGGGCCACCCTGGGTGTCATGAGCGATATTTTCTATTACGGTGACGGCAGCGTATATCCCAACTTCCTACACCATTTAGGCATTGTAACCGGGTATTCCACCAAGGGAGCCTGGTACGTACACGGCTGTTTCGAATCGCCCGCCCTGATAGACTGGGCGCGTGTGAACGCCACCTTCACTTACCGGCAGGCCATGGTGAACAACTTCTACGGCTTCAACGGCATAGCCTCTCCCTATTTTCCGGAGCTGGACGCCAACCCGGAAACCGCCACGGCCTGGTACACCAACCGGCGGCGGAATCTCAGGATCAGCGCTTCCATCATAGGCCATATCGCCGGAAACCTCAGCTGGATGGGCGGCCTGGTGTACCGCCATACGCTAATGGATACGTTTCACCTGGACCGGTACGACTCGGACAAGACGCTGTTCATGGAGTATGCCCGTACGGGCCTGATCCGGAATGACGAGTTCCCGGGCGGTTCTTCCCTGGAGGGCAAAGCGGGGCTCACCTTTGATTCGCGCGATGTAGAACGCAACCCGGGGAAAGGCATGTTTGCAGAACTGTACATCCTGTCCAACTTCGACACGGAATACGGAAAATACAACTACGGCCAGCTGGTGGCCCATTTCCGGCACTATCTCACGCTGGTTCCCGAACGCGTGGTCTTTGCCTATCACCTGGGCCTCCAGCACCAGGTCTGGGGAGAGATGCCCTATTACAACCTGAACGAACTCGCCACCACGTTCTATCCCTTCGAGGAGTATGACGGCCTGGGCAGCCGCGTAAGCGTACGGGGCATCCGCTACAACAGGCTGGCGGCCGCAGGCTATGCCTGGAGCAACTTCGAATTCCGTATCACACCTTTCGCCTTCCATGCCTTCCGTCAGGATTTCAATTTTGTCCTGAATCCTTTTGTGGACCTGGCTGCCATTACGCGTACCTACAGGCTGGCAGAGCAGATGGCCGTAATTCCCACGGATCCTTCACGGCCGCTTTACCAGGACAGGAAACTGCCCGTCATGGTAGCGCCCGGGATTGGCGCCAAAATCATCATGAACACCAACTTTATGATGTCCATCGACGTAGGACGGGCCTTGGACCCGCAAATCAGCGACTGGACCATCGGCATGGCTTCTACTTATGTTTTCTAAAAACTTACTCCCCTTCCTTGCGGCCGTCCTGCTGCTGGCATCGGCCTGCACGCAGGCTCCGGACCGGCAGACCGGCATCCGGCGCTCCACCCCCGAGGAGCAGGGCATGAGCAGCGCCCGCCTGGCGCTCATCGACAGCACCGTGAACGCTTCCATCGCCGACGGCACCATTCCCGGCGCCGTGGTGGGCATCGTCCGCAACGGTTTCCTGGTGTACGGGAAGGCCTACGGCAACAGGGCCCTGGTCCCTCAGAAAGAGCCCATGACGGTGGAAACCCTCTTCGACCTGGCTTCCGTATCCAAATGCGTAAGCACCACCATCGCCGTCATGCAGCTGGTGGAGCAGGGCAAGTTGCGCCTGACAGACCCCGTGAGCCGGTACATCCCGGAGTTTCTGCCCTGGCAGGACCCCAAGACGCGCCGCAAAAAGGCCATCACCATCCAGGACCTGCTCACGCACGCCTCCGGCCTGGACGCCTTCCTGACGGATGTCCCCGCCTATGTGCAGCGCTTCGGCGCCGGCACCCCCTACAGTCTCCTGTATTACATTTCCACGGAGGCCGGCCGCCATTTCGAACCGGGCACGGACCAGCTGTACAGCTGTTTCAACTTCATCGTCCTGCAGCATATCGTGGAACGCATCACCGGCGAACGCCTGTGCGACTACGCCCAGCGGCACATCTTCGACGTCCTGGGGCTTACGCACACCTGCTACTTCCCCCTGGAATTACAGACAGTGGATAAGCATGCGGAAGAGGATACTCCTGCGGTCGCTAAAGAGAAGGCCGATGCTCCCTTAGGAGTATCCTCTTCTGCTACTACTGTTGCGAATGCAGGCCGCTTGGAGGAACTCGTTGCTCTGTGTGCCCCTACGGAGCAGCTGGAGGACGGGACGGTGCTGCGGGGGCAGGTGCACGACCCCACCGCCCGGATCGTGAATCTGGGGAATTCGGGCAATGCCGGGGTGTTCTCCAACGTGGAGGACCTGGCCGTGATCTGCGCGGCACTGCTGGACGGCGGCAGCTACGACGGGAAACGCATCCTGAGTCCGCTGAGCGTAGAGAAAATGTTCACCGTGCCGGCCGGGAACGACCCCAAGGTGGCGCGTGCGCTGGGCTGGGACACCTATTATCGGGAACCGTATACCAGCGGGGATATCTTCCCCCTGGAAAAACTCCGCGGGCACACCGGGTATACCGGCACTTCGGTGCTGCTGGACCCGCTCACCCGGACGGCCGTCATCATCCTGTCTAACCGCGTGCATCCCCGTGACAAAGGCTCCGTGGGCCGCCTGCGGGGCACGGTGGCGTCCATTGCGGCGAGTGCGATCGGAGGGTAAAAAACTTGCTTATGCCGCGATATTTTCGTATATTTGTCAATCTGAAAACACTAAACATCTTTATATGGACAAACTCCAGGAACTGACCCAAAAGCTCTATAACGAGGGTCTTTCAAAAGGAAAAGAAGAAGGCGAGGCCCTTCTGGCCAAAGCCAAGGCAGAAGCAGAAGAAATAGTCAAAAAAGCCCAGGAACAGGCGCAATCCATTGTGGAAAAGGCACATAAGGACGCCGCAGACTACAAGATCAAGGTAGAAGGCGACGTAAAGATGGCATCGGCCCAGGCCCTGCAGGCCACCCGTACCGGCGTAGAGAACCTGATTGTGGCCAAGGCCGTGGAGCCCGTGAAGGGCGCCCTGGCAGAGCCTGCCTTCCTGAAGGAAATCATCACCGCCGTCGCCCAGCGTTTCAGCGCCCAGGAAAGCACAGACCTGGCCCTGGTCCTGCCGCAGAAGCTGCAGGATAACCTGGAACCCTTCGTGAAGGGAGAACTGGCCAAGGCCATCGGCAAGGGCGTGGAGGCCAGCTTCTCCAAGAAGATGGAAGGAGGCTTCCGCATCGGTCCCAAAGACGGCTCCTATTTCATCAGCCTCACGGACGAAAGTTTCCAGTCCTTGATCGGGGATTATCTGCGTCCTGCCACCAAGAAGATCCTCTTCGGCGAATGAGCAATTTCGAGTACATCATCTCCTCCCTTCCCTACCTCACCGTAGATTACAAATACGCGGAGGGCCAGGGCTTTTCCCGCGTAGTGGAAGAAATCCGGGAAAACCTGGGAGAGAAGGACAATGCCGTGCTGGACTTCCTGTTAAAGGGCTTCCAGGGCAGCGAACTCAATCCGGACTTCTATGCCGGGGCGCTGAGACACCCGCACAAGTTCATCCGGGAGTATTTCCGCTTCGACCTCAACCTGCGCAATGCCAAGGTCCGTTTCCTGAACAGGAGCCTGGGCCGTCCGGACGAACAGGATGTCATCACCGGCCTGGGCACGGAAGAAGACCAGGACCTGGACACGGACCTGTACCGCTTCCACGGCGGGGAATTCGAAGAAGCCGCCAAGGTAGACACCGCCCTTTCGCTGGGAGACCTCCTGTCCCGGGAAAAGGAACTGGACGACATCTCCTGGGAGAAGATCTCTTCCCTGGAAACGTTCCACTACTTCGACCTCACGGCCGTTCTGGCCTATATTGCCAAGCTGCACATCGCAGACCGCTGGCTGGCCCTGGACGAACAAAAGGGCCGCGAGCGCTTCCAGCAGCTGGTCAACGAGGTCCGCGGCACCTTCAAGGGTGTCCATTATACAGAATAATAAAGAATCCTATATATGAAGACAAAAGGTATAGTTACCGGCATCGTGAGTAACCTCGTCACCGTGAAGGTGGACGGTCCCGTAGCAGAGAACGAAATCTGCTACATAGACCTCCAGGGGGTGAAAATGATGGCCGAGGTGATCAAGGTGAACGGAGACTCGGCCTCTGTGCAGGTGTTCGAAAGCACCCGCGGCCTCCGCGGCGGAGACAGCGTGGAATTCGAAGGCCGCATGCTGGAGGTCACCCTGGGCCCCGGCCTGCTTTCCAGCGTATACGACGGCCTGCAGAACAACCTGGCCACCATGACCGAGGTGTTCCTCCAGCGCGGAGAATACACCGATCCCTTGGACCACGGGAAGAAGTGGGATTTCCAGCCCATCGCCCATCCCGGAGACACCGTCGTGGCGGCAGACTGGCTGGGAGAGGTGAAGGAAGGCTGGCTGCCCCACAAAATCATGGTTCCGTTCTCTTTCAAGGGCAGTTTTACCATCAAGAGCATCGTGCCCGCAGGAGAATACACCATTGACGACTGCATCGCCGTCCTGGTCAACGAGGACAAGGAAGAGGTGAAAGTGACCATGACCCAGCGCTGGCCCGTGAAGGTGGCCGTGAAGGGATACCGGGAGAAACCCCGTCCCAACCGCATCATGGAAACGGGCGTACGCGTCATAGACACCATGAATCCCATCGCCGAAGGCGGCACGGGCTTCATCCCCGGACCTTTCGGCTGCGGTAAAACGGTGCTGCAGCACGCCATCGCCAAACAGGGCGACGCCGACGTAATCGTGATGGCGGCCTGCGGCGAGCGCGCCAACGAGGTGGTGGAGATCTTCACCGAGTTCCCGGAGCTCATAGACCCGCACACCGGCCGTCACCTGATGGAACGTACCACCATCATCTGCAATACCTCCAACATGCCCGTGGCCGCCCGTGAAGCCTCCGTGTACACGGCCATGACCATCTGCGAATACTACCGCGCCATGGGCCTGAAGTGCCTGCTGCTGGCAGACTCCACCTCCCGCTGGGCACAGGCCCTGCGCGAGATGAGTAACCGTATGGAGGAACTCCCGGGTGCCGATGCCTTCCCCGTAGACCTGAGTGCCATCATCTCCAACTTCTACGCCCGCGCGGGCATGGTGGTGCTGAACAACGGGCAGACGGGTGCCGTCACTTTCATCGGCACGGTATCCCCTGCCGGCGGTAACCTGAAGGAGCCGGTGACGGAAAGCACCAAGAAGGCCGCCCGCTGCTTCTACGCCCTGGAGCAGAACCGGGCCGACCAAAAGCGGTATCCCGCCGTGGGTCCGCTGGAGTCCTACTCCAAGTACCTGGACTACCCGGAAATCCGCAGTTTCCTGGAAGAGACCGTGGAAAAGGAATGGGTAGAGAAAGTGCTCACCGCCAAGAACCTGATCCGCCGCGGCAAGGAAGCCGCCGAGCAGATCAACATCCTGGGCGACGATGGTGTTCCCATGAGCTACCACGTGAACTTCTGGAAGAGCGAACTGGTAGACTTCGTCATCCTGCAGCAGGATGCCTTCGACGCCATCGACGCCCTGTGCCCCATGGAGCGCCAGCGCTTCATGCTGGACCTGGTCCTTTCCATCTGCGAGAAGGACTACGACTTCGAGGACTTCGAGAAGTGCCGCGAGTTCTTCAAGAACCTGATCAACGAGCTGCGCCAGATGAACTACTCGGCCTACGAAAGCGAGCAGTTCTGGGCCTACAACGAAACCGTCAAAAAGATGATCGCTTAGCATTATGAACAAAGCATACCAAAGAGTATATACCAAGCTGGAAGGCATCACCAAGGCCACTGTGTCGCTGCGCGCCAAAGGTGTGAGCAACGACGAACTGGCCGTCGTGGACGGGCGTCTGGCCCAGGTGGTGCGCACCAAGGGAGACATGGTTACGCTGCAGATTTTCTCCGGCACCGAAGGCATCCCCACCAATGCAGAGGTAGCCTTCCTGGGAGAACCTCCCACCCTGAAGGTTTCCGAGCAGCTGAGCGGCCGCTTCTTCGACGCCTACGGCCATCCCATCGACGGCGGTCCGGAGGTGGAAGGCGAAGAGCGCCAGATCGGCGGCCCTTCCGTGAACCCCTACAAGCGCCGCCAGCCTTCGCAGCTCATCCCCACCGGCATCGCCGGCATCGACCTCAACAACACCCTGGTCTCCGGCCAGAAGATTCCTTTCTTCGCAGACCCGGACCAGCCCTATAACCAGGTGATGGCCGACGTAGCCATCCGTGCCGACGTAGACAAGATTATCCTGGGCGGCATGGGCCTGTCCAACGACGACTACCTGTATTTCCGCGGCCGCTTCGAGGCCGCCGGCGCCCTGGACAAGATCATCTGCTTCATCAATACCACGGAAAACCCGCCGGTAGAGCGCCTGCTGGTGCCCGACATGGCCCTCACCGCCGCGGAATACTTTGCCGTGGACAAGAACGAAAAGGTGCTGGTGCTCCTCACGGACATGACCCTGTATGCCGATGCCCTCTCCATCGTGTCCAACCGCATGGACCAGATTCCTTCCAAGGATTCCATGCCGGGCTCGCTGTACAGCGACCTGGCCAAGATTTACGAGAAGGCCGTGCAGCTGCCCACCGAAGGCTCCATCACCATCATCGCCGTCACCACCCTGAACGACGGCGACATCACCCACGCCATCCCGGACAACACCGGTTACATCACGGAGGGCCAGCTCTTCCTCCGGGCCGATTCGGATACGGGCAAGGTCATCATCGACCCGTTCCGCAGCCTTTCCCGTCTGAAACAGCTGGTGCAGGGCAAGAAAACCCGCGAGGACCACTCCCAGGTGATGAACGCCTCCGTGCGTCTGTACGCCGACGCCCAGAACGCCAAGACCAAGCTGGAGAACGGCTTCGACCTCAGCGACTACGACCACCGCTGCCTGGCCTACGCCAAGGACTACGCCCGCGAGCTGCTGGCCATTGACGTGAACATCTCCATCATCGAGATGCTGGACACCGCCTGGAAACTCTTTGCCAAGTACTTCAGTCCGGCCGAAACCGGTATCAAACAGGCACTTATCGACAAATACTGGGTCAAATAATGGCTATTAAATTCCAATACAATAAAACTTCGCTGACGGAACTGGGCAAGCAGCTCAAGATGCGGCAGCGGGCGCTTCCTACCCTGCAGAACAAGGAGAGCGCCCTGCGGCTGGAGGTGCGCAAAGCCAAGGAAGACAGCGAGCGTTTGATTGAGCAGTTGGAAGTGGCCCTGAAGCAATACGACTACCTGGCCGCGCTGTGGAACGAGTTCGACCCCGGACTCATCGCCATCACGGACGTAGACCTGTACACCAAGAAGGTGGCCGGCGTGAAAACCCCGGCCCTGGGCGAGATTCACTATGAAATCAAGCCTTTCAACGCCTTCACCCAACCCGCCTGGTTCGCCGACGGCGTCGCCATCCTGAAGGAGCTGAGCCGCCTGGGCATCGAAAGCGAAGTGTACAACGAAAAGGCCCGCATCCTGGATTACCAGCGCAAGAAAACCACTCAGAAGGTGAATCTGTACGAAAAAGTCCAGATTCCGGGCTACCAGGAAGCCATCCGCAAGATCAAACGCTACATGGAAGACGAAGAAAACCTGTCCAAGGCTTCGTCCAAGATTGTCAAGAACCGCCACGCCCAAGAGGAAGAGGAGGCCTCCAGCCTATGATTGCGTCCATGACCAAATATTCCTTCATTCTGCTCAACGGAATGCAGAATGACCTTCTGGAACAGCTTCAGGGGCTGGGTCTGGTAGACATCACCCGCAGCACCAAGCCTGTGGACGACCGCTCCCGCGAACTTCTTTCGGAAGCCGATCTGATCACCGGCCTCATCGCCGGCCTGGAAAAGGCAGAGGTTCCGGAAGGCACCGTTCCCGAGCACATCGACGGAGATGTCGTCCGCCTGGCCGGCGGCATGCTCATGCGCTATTCGGAAGACCGGGAGGTGATCCGGCAGATGGAGCAGGAACTGGCCCAGCAAAGAATCTGGGGCAGCTTCGACCCGGAAATCCTGCAAAAGCTGGCGCAGGCCGGCGTGCCCGTCCACTTCCACATCCTTTCCAGCAAGCTTTTCCAGCCGGAATGGGAACAGGATTATGCCCTCTCCATCGTCCAGGCCGATAAAAACCAGACCTGGTTCGTCGTGGCCGGCGAAGACCCTCTGCCCGGCGAGGTTCCCGCCCCCACCGCCTTTACTCAGGAGAAGGAGAAAGAACTGCGGGACAAGAAAAAACACTATCAGATTGTCCTGAACCGCATGGCCGGCGCCAAGGAACGCCTTCCGGAACTCAAGAAACACCGGGAAGATATTCTGGCCGCCCTGGACCTGCATCTGGCAGGCGCCGCTGCCGTTCCCGCCGCAGAAGACACCCTGGTCACCCTGGTGGGCTATGCTCCCACGGAAGAAGACCAGACCGTTACTGCAGCCCTGGACCAAGCCGGCGTCTTTTACCTGAAAGAGGCTGCCGTGGTGGAAGACAATCCGCCCATCAGCTTCCGCAACAACTGGTTCGTACGTCAGTTCGAGACCCTCACCGACATGTACGGACGCCCCTCCTATGACGGATTCGACCCCACCCCGTTCATCAGTATCTTCTTCATGCTGTTCTTCGCCTTCTGTATGGGCGACTGCGGCTACGGACTGGTGCTGGTGGCGGCGGGCCTGCTTCTGAAGAAAGTGGATTCCTTCAAGGATATGGCTCCCCTGGTGGTTATCCTGGGCGTAGCCACTACGGTGATCGGCTTCCTTTTCCACACCTTCTTCTCCATGGACATCTCCCAGTGGCAGGTCTTTGCCCCCATCAAGGGCATTTTCCTCCCGGCCCAGATAGCCGGCAACGACGCCACCATGGTGTTGGCGCTGGTAGTGGGTATCCTGCACATCTGCCTGGCCATGGTGGTCAAAACCATCCATGAGACCAAGACCAAGGGCTTCTACGCTTCTCTGGGAACCTGGGGATGGACGCTGCTCGTCGTGGGCGGCGTTACGGTGGCCGCTTTCGCACTGGCAGGTGTCCTGGATGCGGAAATCACCCGATGGATTGTCATCGTCCTGGGCATCGTAAGCGCACTGGGCATCTTCGTTTTCAACGACCCCAAGCGCAACAAGCTGGCCAATGTGGGCATGGGCCTCTGGGACACGTACAACATGATTACCGGTCTGATGGGCGATGTCCTCAGCTACCTGCGACTGTATGCGCTGGGCCTGGCCGGCAGCATGCTGGGCATGGCGTTCAACGACATGGGCCTCATGGTGCTGGGAGACGGTTCCTTCATCCCGCTGTGGATTCCGTTCATCCTCCTGGTCGTCATCGGCCACACGCTCAACATTGCCATGTGCGCCCTGGGCGCCTTTGTGCACCCCCTGCGTCTGAACTTCCTGGAGTTCTTCAAGAATTCCGGCTACGAAGCCACCGGACGCCAATACAACCCGCTGAAAAAACAATAAACAAATAACAATATCATTATGGAACAAATTCTTGGTTATCTCGGACTCGGACTCGTCCTCGCACTGGCGGGTATCGGCTCCTCCATCGGCACCACCATCGCCGGTAATGCGGCCGAGGGTGCACTCAAACGCAAACCGGAGGCCTCCGGCAGCTACCTGCTGCTGTCGGCCCTGCCCTCCACCCAGGGTATCTACGGCTTCGTAGCCTTCTTCATCATGCTGGGCAAGTACACCGGTGGCACCATCGGCGGCATGCTCTGCTTCGGCATCGGTGTTTCTGTAGGCTTGGCCTGCATGATCTCCGGCATCCGTCAGGGCCAGGTATGCGCCAACGGTATCGTGGGCGTATCCCAGGGTCACGACGTGGTTACCAACACCCTCATCTACGCCGCTCTCCCGGAATTCTACGCCATCCTGGGTCTGGTGGGCGCTATCATGGCGCATTAATACAGGAGGCGCAGCCTCCTTATACACCGATGCGGGGGCGCGGCCTCATCAGACACCCTCACGGCTCTCGGGCCAGTGTAAGCATGATCGGTAAGTCGCTGAACATCAGTAACTTACCGATTTTTATCGGCGCTATTTGCTCCGATAAAAATCAGCAAACGCCTGATAATCAGCGCATTACGCACCATGGCCGACATCCCTCGAAGACACCAGGCCTACCGACCTGCGCCATCGAAGGCATGACCTGCGCCGCCCAGGGCACGACCTGCGCCAAGCGGAGCTTTGCTTTTGGCAGCAGCGCGATGGCGCGAAATATGCAGGGAGAAATCCGATGCACTAAATGAAATCCAAGATGAAAAAACTCTTCTCTATCGCATTCATTGCCATGCTAAGCGCATGGTGCCTTGTTTCCTGCAGTACGCAAAAGACCGTGAGCCAGGCGGCCAGCCAATCGAAGGTTCAGACCACCTTCTTTTCGGCCCATTTCGGCGAGAGCATCTCCAATGTCAGCGGAAGGATGAAACTTCGTTACGGCATGCATCCCACCGGTGACCGGAAGGAGAAAGTGGTGTACAATGTTCCCTTCGCCGGATGTGACTGGCCCTATGCACACCTGGACTTCGTAGATGCCCAAACCAAGTCAAACGCGAAGAGCGTGCAGGTGTTCAGCAGCATCTGCTTCGAGTACAAGTCTGCTGACAAACAGTTGGCAAACGCCCGTTTTAAGGAGATGCAGCAGCTTTTGCTGGAGAAATATCCCCTCATTCGCCCGTATTCCTCCCCGGGCAACGAACAGGAACTGGATTACACGGACGAGGATGGGAACACGGTCTCCCTTGTCCTGAAGAAGAGTACCGACAAACCCTCTGCCTGGCAGTGCCTGCTCATCTATTCATGGGGAAAGGCGGAGGCAACCCGGCTGGCAAAGGCGACAAAGGATATCTAATACGGTCCGTCACACCCCGACTAAAACCCTCATCCACGCAGATATGAAACGATTCTTCCTCCTTGCCTCCCTGCTTTGCACCTTTGGTCTTGCCCAGGCCCAGCCGCAAAGCCCCACCATGGTGCAGTTCCTGAAAGAATTTCCCCAGCGGGCCTCTTTCAACACCCACTCCTACGAATTCATCGATGTGAAAGATACCCCGGCCCCCATGGGTTACGAGGCCTTCTACATCAGCCACTACGGCCGGCATGGTTCCCGCAGCGAGTGGGGCGGAGACCACACTTATAAACTGGTCCGCGACATCCTGGCCAAGGCCAAGGCCGACGGTGTAGCGCTCACCCCTGCCGGAGACTCCCTGCTCAGGGAATCGGCCATCGTCTATGCCTGCTACGACGGCATGGACGGGCGGCTGACCCCCCGCGGGGTCCGCGAGCACGAGCAGCTGGCCCACCGGATGTATCTGCGTTTCCCCGAGGTGTTCCAAAAGGGCAGCAAGGAAATCCGGGCCGTCTCCAGCACTACACCCCGCTGCATCGTGTCCATGAACGGCTTTACCGCCGAACTGAGGGCCCTGCAGCCGGACCTTAGAATCGGCCTGGATACGGGAGAGAAATTCTATTCCTATATTGCCCGTGGGGAAAACCGGACCATCAGCGCACGTACCCAGAAGGCCATGGCGCAGCGATATACAGACCCGGTAGACAAGGACGGCGTTTTCAAAATCCTCTTCCGGGACCCGGAAAAAGGCAAGCCGTATGTCAAGAGCATCGACGCTTTTCTGGCCGGCATTTTCGCGGTGGCCAAGGAGGCCGAAGCCTGCGACATCAACGACAACCTTTTCCGCTACCTGCCCTACGATGTCATGTACCGCATGCATGAACAGCAGTTCCTGAGCGCCTACCTGAACCAGTGTAACTCCGAACTCAACGGAGACCTCCGCCTGCCCAGGAACAAAGAGCTGGCCGACAGCCTTATTGTCCAGGCCGACCGCGTGCTGTCCGGCGCCTCCTCCCGGGCGGCAGACCTGACCTTCGGCCACGACTGGCCCTACCTGGGCCTCTGCAGCTACTTCGGCCTGGAAGGCGTGGGAGACCGCCTGTCGATGGAAGAGGCGGCAGACCATTGGATGGCCTCCTGGAACTGCCCCTTCGCCGCCAACCTGCAGATTATCTTCTACCGGAATGGAAGTGCCGACGCTCCGGTCCTGGTCAAATTCCTGGTGAATGAACGCGAGACCGCCATTCCCGCCCTCACACCCGTTCAGGGCCCTTACTACAAGTGGGAAGATGTCAAGGCATACTGCGCGACGCGGGTCCCCCATACGCAGATCGTAGCTCACCGCGGCTACTGGAAAGACAACGCGGAGAATTCCATCGCCTCCCTGAAAACCGCCCAGGAATTCGGCTGCTGGGGCAGCGAATTCGACGTACACCTGACGGCCGACGATGTGGTGGTGGTGAACCATGACCGGCGCATCGGCTTCACGGACATCCAGAAAAGTACCCTGGAGCAGGTCCGGAAGCATAGCCTGCGGAACGGAGAGACAGTGCCCACCCTGGAAGAATACCTGAAACAGGGCGCCGACAACAGGGACCTGGTGCTGGTGATGGAATTGAAGCCCCAGACCAGCCAGGAGCGGGAAGACAAACTCCTGGAGCAGTGCCTGGCCGCGCTGAAGGCCCAGAAACTGCTGAACCCGGACCGGGTGGCCTTCATCTCCTTCAGTTATCACATCTGCCAGGAACTGGCCCGACAGTGCCCCGGCTTCACCGTCCAGTACCTGGAAGGCGACAAATCCCCCGCCCAGGTATACGCCGACGGAATCAACGGCATCGACTACCCCTCCAGTTGTTTCCGGAGACATCCCGAATGGGTGCAGGAAGCCCACGCGCTGGGCATGAGCGTCAATGTCTGGACAGTGGACGATGCCCTTACCCTTCGCAAGATGCGGGACCTGGGCGTGGACCAGATCACCACCAACAACCCTGCCCTCACCCGCGAAATCCTGTTCAACCGGAAGTAGTAGGCATGTCCATCGTCCGCCACGCAGTAAACAGTGCACCTCCGCGCGTTACCAGTGCGGAGGCTATGCTGGACACCATCCGGGAAATGGGGATCATTCCCTTCTTCGAAAACCCCATCCCAGGCTTTTCCATCGAGGAAATGACTCCCCGGGAAAACTGGTTCGACACCCAGGAGAACCTGTCTTTCACGCCCTGGGACTGGAAGATTCCCTGCGTGCAGAGCGGAGACATAGCCTATGGGAAATTCCTCTGGGGCGGCAAGGCCGCCTTCGCCACGGTGGAATGGTACCGGGAACTGCGCAATTATCGGCAGGCGCAGTCCAAATACCGGCCGGACGCCGCCCAGCAGCAGATTCTGGAATACCTTGGGCAGTACGGCAGCATCGGAATCAAGGAAGTGCGCGGCCTGCTGGGCGTGAAAAAAGGCCCTGCCGATGCCCAGATTACCCGCCTGATGATGCAGTGCCGCGTCATCACCGGCGACATCACCCGCGTGTACCGCGGCCCGGACCTCCATTACAACGGCTGGCAAGTGTCCAGCTTCTGCACGCCGGAAGCGCTCTTCGACAACACCGTGCCCCTGGCCGGTCTTCCCGCCGGTTTTCCTTTTGCCGACGAAATGTCCCTTCCAGTGCAGCACTCCCCCGCCGAATCCCTCCGGCGCTTACAAAAACATATCCGCAGCATAGTACCCCATGCCACGGATGCGCAAATACTCAAGATGCTGGGTTAATACTCTCTGGGGCCGAAGATATCCGTGCCGATGCGTACCATGGTGGCGCCATGCCGCACCGCCACGGGCCAATCCCCCGACATACCGATAGACAGCGTATCAAAGCCTTCCCTTCCGAGGGCTTTGATGCTGTTATACAGCGCCTCTATCCGCTCAAAATCCTTTTCCACCACTGCCATATCGTCCGTATTGGTAGCCATGCCCATGAGGCCCCTGATGCGCACCCCTTCTGGCGGCAAGATCGCCAGGATTTCCTCTTCCGTGAAGCCTTGCTTGGTCTCCTCGGCGCCCAGGTGCAGTTCCAGGAGCACGTCGATGACCCGTCCGTTAGCCACGGCCCAGGCCGATATGGCCTCCAGGAGATGCAGGGAATCTACGGACTGCACCAGGCTCACATACGGCAGCACCAGCTTGAGCTTGTTGGTTTGCAGGTGGCCGATGAAGTGCCACTGCACATCCGGGGGCATCTGAGTCACCTTCGCAGCCAGTTCCTGCGGACGGCTTTCGGCAAAGACGCGCTGGCCGGCATCATAGGCTTCCATCAGGGCCGGGACCGGATGGAATTTAGAAACTGCCACCAGCTGTACGTCCGGCGGCAGTTTACTTAACAAATGTCTCAGATTCTGTGCGATCATCTATTTGCGGCCTTTCTTCTGCTGCTGTTTCTGCATTTCACGCTGCATCTTCTGGGCCTCTTCCAGGCGCTGCTGCCATTTGCTCTTGGGAGCGGCGCCCTTATTCTCCCGGTCGGCCTGTTCCACCTTGGCCAGGATTTCCTGCGGCTTCACAATCCATTTCTTGATGACGAAGGTCTCCAGCATGGTGATGAGGTTGCTCAGGAGGTAATAGTAGCTAAGGCCGGAAGACAGGTTGTTACAGATGAAGAACATCATGACGGGCATCATGTACAGGCTCATGGCCTGCATCATCTTGGCATTGGGGTCGTTGCCGGCCGTCTGCTGCTGCATGGTGATCTTGGAGTAGAAGAACATGGACAGCGCCATCAGGAGGGCAAAGAGGGAGATGTGGTCCATGCCCAGGATGCTGGTGCCCCAGTGGATGACGTCGTCGTAGGCGCTCAGGTCCTCGGCCCACAGGAACGGCTGCTGACGCAGTTGGATGGAGGCCGGGAAGAAGCGGAACATGGCCCACAGGATGGGCATCTGCAACAGCATGGGCAGGCAGCCACCCATGGGCGAAACGCCCGCCTTCTTGTACAGGGCCATGGTTTCCTGCTGCTTTTTCATGGCATCTTCCTGCTTGGGATACTTGGCGTTGATCTTGTCCATGTAGGGCTTCAGGGCCTGCATCTTGGCGCTGGAAGAATAGCTCTTGTAGGCAAACGGAAGCACCACGATCTTGATGAAGAGGGTCATCAGGAGGATGATGATGCCGAAGTTGGCGATGGACTTGTGCAGCCAGTCGAACAGGGGGATGATCACGTATTTGGTGAATACGCCGATGATCTTACCGCCCAGGGGAATCACTTTCTCGTAAGCATGGCCGTACGCCTTCAGACCCTTGTAGTCGTTGGGGCCGAAATAGAACTCGAACGGAACATCGATGTTGTCCGAGCCGGGCGTGATGTCTGCGCGCATGGCAGCGTGGCAGTGCATCAGGTCTTTGTCGCCTTTGGGCAGGAAGTCGATGTTGAAGTCTCCGTAGGTGAAGTTCCCGGGCGCCCGCATGATGGCGCTGAAGAACTGCTGCTGGAAGGCGAACCACTCGATGTTGTTGTTGAAGCGCTTCTCTCCTTTGCGGCCGTTGCCGATGCTGGCCGGCTTCTGGTCGTCCGGGAAATAATAGTTGAGCCTGGAGTACTGGATTTCGTTCTTGTAGCCCTTCTCCATGCGGGGGATGACGGCGTCGAAGTCTACGTCGATGCTGCCCACGTTACGGGGAATGAGCTGGCCCATGCCCACGAAGGACACGGTCTCTTTCACGGAATAGGAATCCTTTTCCAGCGTATACATCTGCTGGATATACCCCTCGCCGAAAGGCAGGCGCATGACCACGGTGCTGTCTGACGATTCCTCCGCCACATAATCGAAGTTGAACTTGCGGGTATCTACGGCCGTAGGGGCATATACCACGTAACCCAGTTCGGATTTCCCGGCCTGCAGGATATACAGGGGCTCCTTGCCATAGGTAAGGTAGTTCTTTACCAGCACGGAGTACGGCTGGGCGCCGCGGGTGGTGAACACCACCTCCAGTTTCTCGTTGGAAAGGGTGATGTACTGAGCCTCGGCGTGGGCGGCGGCATTGAGAAGGGAATCCGAATAGACAGGCGTAGCGGCGGCCTCCACGGCCTGCTGCTGAAGGGCAGCTTCCGCCGCGGCGGCCTCTTCCGGATGCTCCGCCTTCCAGGCGCTGTCCAGCTGCCACTGGGCATAGGCCTCTGCCTGGGCGATGGAATCCAGCTGGGCCTGGTACGCCTGCTGTTTTCTGTACTGAGCGCTCTGATACCCGAAGAACCCCATCATGATGAGGAAAATCAGGACAAAGCCGATGATTGAATTCTTATCCATAGGCGCTTATTCCTGTTCCTCCGCTTCCTTGGCGCGGATCTGCGCCTTCAACTCTTCCAGTTTGGCCTTGGCGGCGTCGATGCGCTCCTGCATCTGAGCCTTGAGCTTTTCTGCGCCCTTGGACATGCCAAAGAAGCCGATGTTGTTCTCATAGGTCTGGATTTCCTGCTGCAGCTTGCCGAAGGCTTCCTTGAGGCGGTCTACCTCGGAAAGCGGACGGCGCTCGCCGCGGGAGGCGTTTCCACCCCGCTCCCGGCGGCCTCCACGGCCCATTCCGGGGAATTTCTCGTCCAGGGCGGCACGGTAGGCGGCCTGAATGGCCTCTTTCTCCTTGAAGGGGACGAAGCCGATGGCATTCCACTTCTGGCTGAATTCCTTATAGGCATCGGCATCCTTTTCGGGATCCGGGACATAGGCCTTGATTTCCTCGATGAGGGCCTTCTTGGCAGCGAGGTTGCCGCTCAGGCTGCCCTGCCCGTCCGGACGGTTGTCGCGGGCGGTGAAGAAGGCGTCGCAGGCGGCGCGGAAGCGCTTCCAGATCTGTTCGCTCTTCTTGCGGGGAACGGCGCCAATCTCTTTCCACTGCTTCTGGAGTTCGATCAGACGCTCCGTGGTGGCCTTCCAGTCCGTGCTGTCCTTCAGGGATTCGGCCTCTTCGATGATGGCCATCTTCTTCTGCAGGTTTTCGTTCATGCTGTCCTTGAACTCCGTGAAGGAGGCGCGCTTGCGCTCGAAGAATTTGTCGCAGGCGGCACGGAAACGCTCGTATACCTTCTGGTTTTCCTTGCGGGTGGCAAAGCCGATGGTGCGCCACTTGGCCTGGATTTCCTCGATTTTCTTGCTCAGGGCATTCCATTCGGCCGAGGAAGTGATTTCCTTTGCGGCGATGGCCTCTACCTCTTCGCAGAGGGCGGTCTTGGCTTCCAGGTTGTCCTGCTGCTGGCTCTTGAGACCCTCGAAGTGGGCCTGGTAACGCTTGTTGATGACGGCGGTGGCAGCGCGGAAACGCTCCCAGATGGCGTCGCGGTATTCCTTGGCCACGGGACCCAGGTCTTTCCACTGCTCGTGCAGTTTCTGGAGCTCCTTGAAGGCTTCCACCACATCCTCATCTGCCGAAAGGGCCTCTGCACGCTCGCAGAAGGCGGTTTTGGCTTCCAGATTCTTCTTGAAGTCCAGGTCCCGGAGTTCCCGGTTGATATCGACCAGGTCGTAGAACTTGGTCACATACAGCTGGTAGGTATCGTTGATGTCACGGAAGTTCTGCTGGGGCACGGGGCCCACTTCCCGCCAGCGGTTCTGGATGTCACGGAACTTGGGGAAAGCGTCTTTCATCTCTCCGGGTTCCTCCACCAGGGCTTTCAGCTCCTCGATGATGGCCTGCTTCTTCTGCAGGTTTTCCTCCCGCTGGGCATCCTGCTCGCGGTTGTAATCCGCGCGCTCTTTCTTATAGTCCATATACAGGCTCTTGAAGCCGGCTTCGATGGCGGCGAAGGGGCTGACGGGACCGCTCTGGAGCGGGACGGTGGCATCGTCGGCGGGCGTATTGTCGTCCGGTTCCTCTACCGTAGCGTCCTCTCCGGCATCGGCCTTTTCCTTGGAGAGCCTTTTATAGAAGGCAGATTTGAGGGCCTCTGCCTCCTTGGACCGCTTCATGCGGTCTTCACTTTCTTTCAGGCGCTGGAACAGCTCTGACAGTTCTGCGAGGGTTTTCTTGCCCAAATCCACTACTTCTTCTACCGGGGTTTTCACTTCCTCTGCAGGGATGGTCTGCTCCTGCTTTTCTACATCTGCGGCTTCTGCATTGACCACAGGCTTAATTTCTTCACTCATCGGTTAATCAAATAAGGTTAAACATTAACCCACAAATATACGAATTATTCCACGAAAAAACGCTATTTTTGCAAGACAATCGTTATGCTATGCTAAGAATCGACATCCTCACCGTAGTCCCCGAATTGCTGGACAGTCCCCTGAGTCACTCCATCCCCGGCCGCGCCGTCAAAAAGGGGCTGGCCCAGATTTACGTGCACAACCTGCGCAAATACGGGCTGGGGCCGCGCCTGACGGTGGATGACTATTCCTACGGCGGAGACGCCGGCATGGTGATGATGGTGGAACCGGTTTTCCGGATGATCGAAGAACTTACCGCAGAACGCCACTACGACGAAATCATCTACATGGCCCCGGACGGGGAAACCCTTACCCAGGGTATAGCCAACGAACTGTCGCTCAAGGAGAACATCATCATCCTGTGCGGGCACTACAAAGGCATCGACGAGCGAATCCGCGAGCATCTGATCACGCGGGAGATATCCGTGGGAGACTTCGTGGTCAGCGGCGGGGAAATCCCCGCAGCCCTGCTGGCCGACAGCATTATCCGGCTGCTGCCCGGCGTGCTCACGGACGAGACATCGGCCCTGAGCGACTCGTTCCAGGACGGCCTGGTTTCCCCGCCCGTATACACCCGCCCGGCGGAATTCAACGGCTGGAAGGTGCCGGACGTACTGCTCAGCGGCAACCCCAAACTCATCCGGGCCTGGCAGGACGAACAGGCCCTGGAACGTACCCGGGAACGGCGCCCGGAACTGCTGAAATAACATACAAAATAAGGCTCGCATCCCTGCGAGCCTTATTTTGGTTAGTTAGTAGTGTATTCTTACCTTAAGAAGAAGGTTAATTAGTTGGTTAGAAGATGCGTTTCTTCCGCAAAAGGACTACCTATTTTCCTTTTGCTAATGCAAATATAAACCAAGTTTTTTAATCTGCAAAATTTTTTAAACTTTTCTTTTTTAAATAAATTTTTTTAAAAACTATACCGCAGCTTCAGCGTGAAGTTCCGGGGAGCCTGGGGATAGACGCCCATCCCGGTCGTGATGGCTCCGCTAGAAGGGTCATAGCTCTCCCAGCGCCATCCGGCTGCATAATAGAGATGGTTCAGCAGGTTGTTCACATAGGCGCTCACGGTCAGGAGGCCCTTTTTGAGCGCCACCTCCTGGCTGAAAGAAAGCCCCGCCACAAAGTAGGCCGGAACGGCCAGGTTTTCCCGCATGCTGTTGTCCAGATACTGTTTACCCACGTATTTCCCGTCGGCTCCGAGGACAGCGCCCTTCCAGGGCTTCACCTGGGTCCGGAACATGGCAATCACCGAAGGCGACATGAGCATGGTGGTCTGGCCATAGTTCACCGGGAAAGTGGCCGAATAGTCCTCGTACGGGACGTAGGAGGTATAATCGGCAATCTGGTTCACGGACAGCGTGGTGTTGCCGTCCAGGCGCAGCCACCGCAGCGGTTCCCAGCCCAGGGCCAGTTCCACGCCCCGTCGCCAGGCGCGCGGCACATTCTCCTTGATGGCATAGCCGGAACTGGACAGGCGGCCGGTTTCCAGCAGCATGTCGCGGTATTCCATCAGGTACAGATTGGCCGATGCGCTCAGGTGAGCGCCGCTGAAAGCATAACCGGCCTCCACGTCCGTCATCTTTTCCGGACGGATGGCCAGGGCGTCTCCCTTGACGTTTTCCTTGATGTCGCCGCGTCCGGGCTCGCGGTGTCCCAGCGCTACGGACGCATACAGTTTGTGCGGCCCCCAGCTGGCCGTAAGTCCGCCGCGGGGATTGAAGAAGTTCCAGGGCGTATGGTAGTCAAAGCGGTCGGCCTCATTTCGGCCGTACTCGATCCAGTCGTCGTCCACGCCCACCAGGTCGTAATCCAGGTGGCGGTACTGCAGGTCGGCGTAGGCGGTGAGCCAGGGCCAGGGGTGGTATTCGGCCCGGACAAAGGCCGACGCTTCTTTCTTGGTGCCCGTGTTGTCGTACCACGCAGGCGATGCGCCCTCCCCCAGGGTCTTGGTCCACAGGACTTCGCCCCAGTGGCCGCCGCGGTAACTGCCCAGGTTCACGCCTGCGGTCATGTCTAGCAGGGCCGAACGGTAACGCAGGTTGCTGTTCAGCACAAAGTAGTCGTTGTCCATGCATTTGCGGTAGGTAAGGTCGCTGCGGGCTGGGTCCGTGTCGGAGGGGAAACCGTAATTCTTGAGTTTTTTGTTGCTTTTGTAGTACTCGTCGTAACCGTCGCCCCGGGTATAATTGAAGGTGTTGGCCCAGGTGAGACGCTCCCCGAAGGCGTGCGTGTAGTTGAGCTGGATGTGGTGCTGGGCATAATTGTCCGTCTGATTGGGATAGTACTGCACGTTGCCGTTGTCGTCGTAATACTCCCCCGCACCGTTGTAGCGGCGGTCTTTGTAATATTGGTCCAGGTCGATGCCGTCCCAGGTGATGCCGCTCTTCTGATGCCCCATCAGGTAGGTGAGCCGCAGGGAATTGTTCCCTTTGAGCCAGCCCAGCACGGCAAAAAGCGACTGGGAACTCACCTTGGCGTTCCGGATATAGCCGTCCGTATGGGCCAGGTTGCCGGACAGGTTGAAATAGAATCCGCCGGGCAGCAGGCCCGTAGACACCGCCAACGAGCCGATGGCCGTTCCGTAAGAGCCGCCGCTCAGTTCCACGGTTCCCGTAGGATGGGCCCCTACAAAGGCGGTATTCATGTTGATGCTGGCCCCGAAGGCACCCGCTCCATTGGCCGATGTCCCCAGCCCGCGCTGCACCTGCACGGTGGAGATGAGGCTGGTAAGCGAAGGGATGTTCACCCAGAACACTTCCTGGGACTCGGCATCGTTCAGGGTGATGCCGTTCAGGGTCACGTTAATCTGCGATCCCTTGGACCCGCGGATGGTCATGGCCGAATTGCCCAGTCCCGTACCGCCTTCGTTATAAGTAACCACGGAAGGCAGCAGATTCAGGGTCATGGGCAGGGAATGCATGGGATTGGCTTCCCCAAGTTCCGCCTTGCCCAGGCTGGTGTACGTAACGGGAGTCTCTTTGCCGGCACGGGAGGCCAGCACAACCACCGAGTCCAGACGCTCGGTCTTTTCCTGCGCCCGGATGGCGCACAGTGGCAGCACGCACAGTGCTGCGGCAAGCAGTGTTTTTTTCATTTTCCTTACGGCGGTATGAACCGCATCAAGTTCAAAGGGTCTGTCTCAATCGGCCTAGGCCGATACCCCTAAATCATTATTTCTTCACCAGCTCCACCTGATACAGGCGGGGCCAGTTCTTTCCGGTCAGGTAAATGCGTCCGTCCCCGTCCACGGCAATGCCGTTAAGCACGTCCGTGTCCCGGTTCCGGAGGGCCTGGGGCAGCAATCCGCTGCAGTTCACGGCTGCTTCCACCTTGCCGCTGTCCGGGTTGATGACAACAATCACATCTGTCAGGTACACATTGGCCCAGACCTTTCCGTCTATCCATTCCAGTTCGTTCAGGTTCCGCACCGGACGGCCGTTCATGGTCACCTGCTGCCGGCGGGTCACTTTCATGTCTGCATCCAGAAAATACAGCGTGGCGCTGCCGTCGCTGGCGATGAGCTGCTTCCCGTCCGTAGTGAGACCCCAGCCCTCGCGGGGATAACTGACCGTACTCTTGTACTGGAGCGTAGCCGCATCGTAGCGGAAAGCCACTTTGTTAGTCCAGGTGAGCACATACAGGTCTTTTCCCAGAATCACGGAACCCTCCCCGAAGTATTTGCGGCTGAGCTTTTTCTTCTCGATGGGCTTCCCGGTGGAAAGGTCTACGGTCCGGATGGTGCTTTCTCCGTACTGGCCGGTGGTCTCATACAGCGTGCCGCCATGGAAAAACAAGCCCTGGGTGTAGGCGCCTCTGTCGTGCGGATACTCCTTTACTACCTTCACCTTGTACGGCACCACCTGCGCCTGGGAACAGGCACAGAGCGTCACGGCACACAGTATGACCAGCCATCTTTTCATAATCGGATACAAAAATACGAAATAAAATCAATTTTCCAGCCAGGCCAGGTTAAAACGGTAGTGAACGCGGCTGCTGAGGAGATGGATGACCCCGTCCGGGCCCTGGGTGCATGCGAGATACCCCTTGGGTTCTGCATGGGCGGCATCCATCGTGAACGTCCCCGTCCAGGCACCGCCGTCCAGCACGCGCTTCCTGCCGTCCGTGAGCAGCTTTTTCAACGGCCAGCTTCTGCCTTCATCGTAACTGAGTGCGACAAACAGGCCCTGCTCTCCAAAGGAGCACAGCATCAGCGGACCTTCCTGCAACCGACGGAGTACAAGACGCTGTCCGCTGCCGATGGGCGGAAACTCCGTAGGGCTGTAGGCCCAGGTATAGCCCCCGTCGGCCGATATGCTGCAGGGCATACGGCCATCGATGGCGTTTCCGCGGCCGAAAGCCATCAGGCGGCCGTCCAAGAGTTCCACGATGCCGGCATGGATGCCCTTGATGATGCTGCCGGTGTCCTCCCAGGAAGCGCCGCCATCCCGGGAGACATGCAGGCTTGTTCCGGCTTCCCCGTCCGGTCCTGCATCGCAGCAAAGGAGTATGCGGCCGTCCCCGGTCACGATGGGCCCGGCAATCACTTGATGGCGCACCCTGTGTTCCGGCTCGATGTATTGCAGGACAGACCATTTTCCGTCGGCCCGGCGCCTGCGCAGCGCCAGAGCCAGGTCTTTCCACTCCCCGGCATCGCCGACGCCCTGGAAATGGAGAATCTCTCCGCTAGTGAGCGTCAGGAGTGCACTGCCCGTCATATTCCGCCCCGGCACCTTGCAGAAGAGCCTGGCGGGCGTCCACTGCCTGCCGTCAAAACGGGATTGCAGCACCACCATTTCCCTGCCGGACTCGGCCTGGGTAGAGAACCAGATGGCCAGGAGGCCTCCCTCCGGCAGCCAGGTAACGGCGGGCTGATGATTGTGGGCATAAAACGGCGTGCCGTCGTCCTCCGGAGGCAGTACATACGGTATGGGGTCGGCAAAGAAAGCGCCGCGCGGAGCGTCCGCGGGCACGAAAACGGGGGTTTCGGTGCCCGGACGGTCATTTTCAGGGCATGCGGGCACGGAAATGGGGCTTTTGGTGCCCGGACGGGCCGCTTCCACAATACGGAAGCCCAGCAGGACGCTGCGGTCCTGAGGGATGGAGGCGCAGCGGTAATCGGCCCTCAGATACTCCACGGGCGTGTTGTGACTGCCCCCGCGGACGGCCCGGTATCCGCCCGGCAGGCTGTCCAGGCACCATTCCTCCACATTCCCGTGCATATCGTACAGGCCCCACGCATTGGGCGCAAACTGTGCCACCTGCAGGCTCACGGGCACTTTGTCCCGGGTGTTTTCCTGCACCTTCCACTGCTCTTTGGGAAAATCGGCCCCGGTATTGTAGGCCCCGGTGGTCCCGGCCCGGCAGGCATATTCCCACTCGGCCTCCGCAGGCAGACGGAACGGCCTGCCTGTCCGGCGGGAAAGCCAGGCACAATAGGCACAGGCCTCTTCCCAGTTTACCATGACGACGGCTTCATCATCGGCCTGGGAGAACCCGCCATATCCCCTGAACGCCCTGTGGGAGGGATCGAAGGCTTCATACTGCGCGTTGGTAATCTCCGTGGCGCTCATCCGGAAACGGCCGTCCGGCATCTCCACCAGCGCCGGAATGGGGACATGGGAGCAGGAAAGGGCCGAACAGGCGGCCAGCAGAAAACAAATTTTCATTTTCATCAATCAAAAATAGCAATAATTCCCCAAAAATCCGTATTTTTGAAAGTTTGAACGAGAAATATCAACCAAAGCTTATTATATGATTAAAGTAGATGTTAAAGGCTGCACTTCCTTTGTAGAAGAAGCCAAGTATCAGGATTACGTAGCCAAGGCCCTGGATGCCTTCGATGTACTCAAGAACGAAACCGGCGCCGGAAACGACTTCCTGGGCTGGAAGAAACTCCCCCGCCAGATTACCGAGCGCGAACTGGAAGAGTATGAAGCCATCCGCGACAAGTGGGTCAGAAAGGGCGTAGACCTGGTCATCGCCATCGGCATCGGCGGTTCTTACCTGGGTGCCAAATGCGTGATGGAAGCCCTGAGCCACAACTTTGCCAAGCAGCTCAAACGCAAGGACGCTCCGGAGGTGGTCTTCGCCGGCAACAACCTCTCCGAGGAGTACCTGGCAGAACTGATGGACCTGGCCGCAGAGCGTAACGTAGCCTGCATCGTCATTTCCAAGAGCGGCACCACCACGGAGCCCGCAGTGGCCTTCCGCATCGTGAAGCAGTTCATCGAAGTCCGTTACGGCAAGGCCGAGGCCGCAGACCGCATCGTGGCCATCACCGACGCCAAGAAGGGCGCCCTCAAGACCCTCTCCACCCAGGAGAACTACGTCAGTTTCGTGGTTCCGGACAATGTGGGCGGCCGTTTCAGCGTGCTCACCCCCGTGGGCCTGCTGCCCATCTGCGTAGCCGGCTTCGACATCCGTGCCCTGGTGGCCGGTGCCCTGGATGCCCAGAAAGGCCTGGAAATCAAGAGCGGGAAAAATCCCGCCATCATCTACGCCGCCATGCGAAACCTCCTGCACACGGAACTGGGCAAGAGCACGGAAATCCTGGTCAACTACAACCCCAAACTCACCTACGTGGCCGAATGGTGGAAGCAGTTGTACGGAGAATCTGAAGGCAAGGACGGAAAGGGCATCTTCCCCGCCAGCGTCAATAACACGGCCGACCTCCACTCCATGGGCCAGTTCATCCAGGAAGGCTCCCGCGTGATGTTCGAGACTGTCCTGCACGTGGACAACGCCCAGCGCAGCGTGGTCATCGAATCGGATCCGCAGAATCTGGACCAGCTCAACTTCCTTGCCGGCAAGCACGTAGAGCACTGCAACCACATGGCCGAACTGGGCACCAAGATTGCCCACATCGACGGCGGCGTGCCCCAGATGGCCGTTTGCATGGAAAAAGTAGACGCCTTCAACCTGGGCGGCCTGCTGTATTTCTTTGAGTTCGCCTGCGGCATCAGCGCCTATGTACTGGGCGTGAACCCCTTCAACCAGCCCGGCGTAGAGGCCTACAAGAAGAACATGTTCGCCCTGCTGGAAAAACCCGGCTACGAAGAGGCCACCCAAGCCATCCAGGCCCGCCTGTAAGTAGCTGCGTATCAACCACTTATGGATTTTTATCGGCGCAAATTGGACCGATAAAAATCCACAAACCACTGACAGTCAGTCATTTACGAAACAGCCCGCCACGAAAGTGACGGGCTGTTGTGGCAAATGGCAAGGCCGTAAGCCGCTTTCTGTTTTTGAATCTGTCATTTATCTTCGCAACCTACCCCCCGGCATCGGACGGGCCGTCCTCATCTGCCGGTATATTTGGTCTTGCAGGCCCGGGAGCGTACCCGCCGTATGTCGCCATAGCGGCGTCGTGGGCTCTTACCCCGCGTTTTCACCCTTACCGGCAGCCCGAAGGCCTTCCCCGGCGGTTCTTTTCTGTTACGCCCTTTGAAGATTACTCCCCACTGTGCTTTCCACAGACGGGTGCCCTTTCCTGTGCGGACTTTCCTCAGCATCATTCCCGCAAAGGCGGAAATTGGCCGCGACAGATCGTCTTACCATTTTGGACGGCAAAGTTACGAATTATTTTTGATTCGCTCAAGGGAGGCTTCCACCTGGTCGTAGTCGTAGCCGCGGGACAGGCCGAACTTCAGCAGCTTCAGCCGATACTGCGGGTCTCCGGCCAGCGTGCGGGCCTTGGCGGAGAGCAGCCGGTCCAGCTTGTCGGAAGCCTTTTCGGGCTCTACCTCGGAGAGGGCGGCGGCAATGGAGGCCTCTGAAATGCCCTTTGCACGCAGCTGGAAGCGGATTTTTACCGGTCCCCATCCCTGGATGGAAGCCTTCTCCCGGGCATAGGCCGATGCATAACGGGCATCGTCCACAAAGCGGTCCTTCACCAGCGAGGCCACCACACGCGCAGCCGCCTCGCGGTCTCCGTCCAGCGCCTTCAAGGCCTTCCGGAAGACATCGGCGCTGCAGTATTCCGCCTTGGAACACTGCCGCTGCCACCGCGCAAGGACTTTCTGCTCTTCCATGCCTTAGAAATTGAATCCCATGGAAACATAGCCGCCCACCGACCTGGAAATGGTGGACCAGTGCAGCTGCAGCTTCAGCGGTCCCAGGATGGTATTGTACGCATAGCCCAGCCCGGCGCCGGCATGCAGGTTGGCGTTGTTGATGTCGGCAAAATCGTTAAAGTCCATGGAGGCATTGCCGATGAGGGAGAAATAGTGGTTTTTCCACGCCCTGTACCGGGCTTCCAGGCGTGCCACAAACAGGTTGTCGCCCATCAGGATGGCACCGTTCACGCCCATATAAGGGATTTGCTGCTCTATGTAGCGGCCCCGGAAATCCCCGCCCACCGCATTCCGCAGCAGCACCGGGGCATTGCCCTGGGACAAGACCACGCGCGCATTTCCCTGGGCGATGATGCTGAAGCGGTTCAGGGAGAAAGGAAGGGTGGCATCGGCCGATACGACCCCCAGCCATTTATCCCCGCCTGCGATATCCTGCGCCACCAGGCCGGAGTACAGGAGATCTCCCCGGAGACCGGCCGAGATGCCCTTGGTGGGGAAATAGTAATTGTCCAGACGCTCTACCCTTCCGTCCAGAAAAACGCCGGGGTAATCGACCGAGCGGTCCAGGATGGGCAGATCCACGCTGGCAGAACTGATGATTTCGAACACGCGGAAGAACTGGTTGCGCAGCCCCAGCTTCACGTCAAAGCTGGACCAGTGCATGTTGGACAGGAAAAGCTCCTGGTTGGTTTGCAGGAAGGACACGGCGATGGGCGAATGGTCCGGCGTGCGGAAAGCGCCTCTGGCCATATAATTCACGTTCACGCGGGCGTTGAAAGTGGCATAGCGCCGGCCGTTGTAGGCATAGAGCAGATCGGCATACGGATGCGTACTGATGCGCGCGGTGAAATCCAGGGAATGGCCGCTGAGGGCACGGGTGTTGAGGCCCAGGTTCAGGAGCAGCGAAACCAGGTCTTCCGAGTCGATGCGCGCCCCCAGGCCAAAGTGATGCATGGGTCCCTGCTTGCAGATGAGCCGGAGCCGGAAAGGTTCGTGCGACCCCAGTACCTCGTAATTCACATAGTCGTAGGATCCCTTTCCAAAGATGGAGGCGATGTCCTCTTCCAGCACGGCCTTGGTCAGGTGCGTATGGGGCTTTACACGCATCTTGGAGCGGATATAGTCGGCCTCGCTCTCCGGGACGCCTTCGATGTCGATGCCGTCTATGAGCACGGCCTGCTTGCCGATATCGATGGCAGCCGGCGCTTGGAGCCGGCGCTTGGCGCTGCCCAGACGCTTGCGCAGAGCCGTCAGCTGCGGTTCCATGGCCTGCGCGGCCTTATAGCCGCGGACCAACATGGTATCGACGGCCTCTCTATTGAAACTGAGCATGTTGTAGCCCGTGAGATCGGGATGGATACTGATGTCCACCAACTCCTGGTTCAAATCGAAGGCATCGTTGGAGAAAAGGTCGATGGAGCCCATGAGGATATCCCCCAGATTCCGCAGGTCTTCCTCGACGAGGGCCTCGTTGGAAAGGTCTACGCCGATGATGATATCGGCCCCCATTTCCTTGGCGATGTTGGCCGGATAGTTGTTGCGCATGCCGCCGTCGATGAGCACCATGCCGTCTGTGCGCACCGGTACGAAGAGGCCGGGAATGGACATGGTGGAACGGAGGGCGGTATTGATGCTGCCGCTATGCCATACCTTGGCCTTCAGGGACACCAGGTCCGTGGCCACGCAGGCAAAGGGAATGGGGAAATGCAGGAAGTTGGTCTTTCCGCCGTAACCAACGGTCCGTGAAGAGAATACCTGACCGACATTCTGGCCATAGACCATGCCGGCAGGAAGGCTTCCCAGCACGTCCCCGGATAATTTCTTTTCCTCGGCCGCGCCCAGGTGCAGTTCACGGTTTTCGTCATTCTCCGGACTGGCATAATAGAAAGGGATGGACAGCAGGTACTTTTCCTGGTTGCGCAGTTTGGCATAGGGGACATACTTCTGGTCCACGTTGTCCGACAGGGTTTTGTCCCAGTCCAGATTGCGTACCATGTCTTCCAGATAGGCGGCATCGTACCCCAGCGCATACAGGCCGCCGATCAGGCCGCCCACGCTGGTGCCCACCACCATATCTACGGGAAAGTCGAACTTTTCCAGATACTTGAGCGCCCCTACGGTGGCCGCTCCCTTGGCACCGCCACCCGACAGCACCAGGGCCACGACAGGGCGGTTTTGCCGGATACGGCTCATCCGGGCGCGGATTTGCCGCAACGCCTGTTCGTCCTGTTTTTTGTCCAGGCCGAAGGTGGACGACGGCGGTCCCTGGATCTTTTGGGCCTGGAGGGCCAGGCAGGAAACGAGCAGTAACGCCCCTATGATGACGATCTTTTTCATTCCTGGTTATGTTTACCGGCCAACAGGCCGCACGCTGCGAAAATATCTTCTCCGCGGGAAGCGCGGATGGTGGCGGTGAGCCCGCCCTGTACCAGACGGTCCCGGAAAGCCTCCATCTGCTGCTGTGAGGCCGGCCCGTACGGGAAATCCGGGATGCGGTGGAAACGGATCAGGTTTACGCGGCATTCCAGATGGCGCAGCAGGTGCACCAGCTGGTCTGCGTGCCGGGGTGTGTCGTTCCAGCCATGGAAAACGGTGTATTCGAAACTGACGCGTCGCTGACCGGAAAAATCGTACTGCTTTAAGAGGCGGATGATTTCCGTCTCCGACCAGGCCTTCTGGACGGGCATCATCTGCGCCCGTTCCTCCGGGAAGGGATTGTGCAGGCTCACCGCCAGGTGGCACTTGCTCCCGTCCAGGAATTCCTTCAGCCTGGGGAGGACGCCGATGGTGCTTACCGTGATGCGTTTAGGGCTCCAGGCAAGGCCCCAGGGCTCCGTGAGGACCGCCAGCACCCGCCGCACATTGTCCCAGTTGTCCAGGGGTTCTCCCATGCCCATGAATACGGCATTGGTCAGTTCCCCGGCTTCCTCCACGGCAAAGAACTGGCTCAGGATATCGGCCGGTTCCAGATTCCCGTGGAAGCCCTGCCGGCCCGTCATGCAGAACTGGCAGGCCATCTTGCAGCCGGCCTGGGAACTCACACAAAGGGTTTTGCGGTCTGCGTCCGGAATCATCACGGCCTCCACGGCATTGGCGGCATCCCCTTTTACCGGAAACAGGTACTTCCGCGTGCCGTCCGCGGATGTCTGCACGTCCAGGGGCTGAGCCAGCCCCACTTCATAATCCCGGGCCAGCGCTTCCCTGCCCTGCCGGGACAGGTTGGTCATTTCCTCGATGCTGCGCACGCGCTTGGCATACAGCCACTGCGCCATTTGTTTCCCGGCAAAAGCCGGCAAACCTGCAGAGAGCGCTATTTCTTTCAGTTCTTCGGGGGTTTTTCCCAGCAGACGTGTTTTCATAACGCAAAAATACATATTTTTTGGTAAATAACGTCACTGCTGCGGCAAAGGCGCTATCCGGCAACGCCCAAGCCCCTGCGCGTGCTCCCCGGAGAGCACCCCCGCCCGGCTCAGCCCCTCCACCGTACAGTCCTCCGGAGCATGATGCTCCCGGTACAGGACAATACCATGCGCCTCGGCCCGGGAAATGTGCGGATGCCGCGCCAGCTGCTCCTCCGGCAGCGTCCACAAAGGAAACGGCTCCGGCTCCGAGCACACGATCAGGTCCTGCAGTCCGTCGTACTTTTCCTTGTCGAAATGATAGATTTCCAGGAGCTGCTCCTTGCAGGAATAGCCCCCCAGCAGAGTCCGGTACTGCACCACCTTCCCCGCGAAATACGGTCCGATGCCCGGAAGGTCCAGCAGCGCCACGCTATCCGCCCGGTTGATGTCCAGCCGCGGGATGTCGATGTATGGCGCCAGCCGCTCGAAAACCGAATCCGCCACCACATAGCTCTTGGCAAAGTCTCCGGGCCGCCGGAAGCGTCCCCCCTTCTGCCGATAATGGTCGATGGCCTGCGCCTGCCGCTCCGAGAAACCCAGCCGCCGCAGATCCTCCACCGGCACTGTATTGGGATTGAAACGGAAACTTTCCACCCGCCGGGGCGCCGCCTTCTCCCGCACCTCCGCCGCCTCCTTCCCATGTCCCGCTCCCCGCCGCAAGACAACAGGCACATCGGCAGGTGATAAACCTTGAGGAGCATCGGCCTTCTTCTTTGCGACGAAAGGTTTATCACCTGCCATCCTACTGCCAAAGGAAGCATCGGCAGACCGTGACCCCTGAGGAGCATCGGCCCTCTCATTTGCGACGAAGGGGTCATGGTCTGCCATATCTTCCGCCAAAAGGCGTTTTGCCAAGGCAGGGTCGATGACATAGACGGTGTCCGGGCTGTCGCGGTTGGCCACCAGGCGGGTGATGGCGGCTTTGTGGATGAAAAGGGCCACCTGGTATCCCAAAATGAGGAAAACCAGGGCGATGGCTCCGGTGACGAAGCTGGCGGTGAGGGGACTATTCTTTTTCTTCGCGGGGTCCATTGCGCTGTTTCTTTTCCGGCGGGGCGCCGGCTACTACAATCACAATTTCCCCCTTGGGTTCATGCTCACGGAACCAATTGGCTACATCTTCCAGCGTTCCGCGCATGTGTTCTTCGTGCAGTTTGGAAATTTCCCGGGCCACGGAGCAGCGGCGCTCCGGGCCGAAATACTGGGCAAACTGGTCCAGCGTCTTTACCAGACGGTACGGCGACTCGTAAAAGACCATGGTCCGGGTTTCCGTCGAAAGCGCCTGCAGATGCGTCTGCCGGCCTTTTTTCTGGGGCAGGAAACCTTCAAAGGCGAATCGGTCGCACGGAAGGCCGCTGGATACCAGCGCCGGAATGCAGGCCGTGGCGCCCGGAAGCGTCTGGACCTCGATGCCTTCCTCCGCGCAGGTGCGGGCCAGCAGGAATCCCGGGTCCGATATGCCGGGCGTACCGGCATCCGACACCAGCGCCACATTCATACCGCCCAGGATCCGTTCTTTCACCAGCTCCACTTTCTGGTGTTCGTTGTATTTGTGGTGGCTTTGCAAAGGCCTGTGGATATCGTAGTGCTTCAGGAGCACGGAAGTGGTACGGGTGTCCTCTGCCAGGATGAGGTCTGCCTCCTTGAGGACACGGATGGCCCGGAGGGACATGTCCTCCAGGTTTCCCACCGGCGTGGGTACTATAAATAATTTTCCGGTGCTCATTATTGCCATATTTTGACTATATTTGTACAGTCATCAAACAAAGTTAAGGAAATGTTTTTGGAAAATGCAAAAAAATCGGGCTGCATTGAGGTGATTTGCGGCTCCATGTTCTCGGGGAAGACGGAAGAACTGATCAGAAGGCTCAAACGGGCCCAGTTTGCCAAGCAGAAAATTGCCACGTTCAAACCCACCATCGACAAACGTTACTCAGACCTGGACGTGGTGTCGCACGATTCCCACAGCATTTCCTGCACCCCCATCAAATCCCCCGCCCGCATGCTCCAGATTGAACCGGACGTACAGGTTGTGGGCATTGACGAGGCCCAGTTTTTTGATGAGAGCATCATTGACGTGTGCCAGCAGCTGGCAGCCCGCGGCGTCCGCGTCATCATCGCCGGCCTGGACACAGACTACATGGGCAAACCCTTCGGCCCCATGCCCGGCCTCATGGCCATTGCCGAAGATGTCCAGAAAGTACATGCCATCTGCGTGCGCTGCGGTTCCCTGGCCAACCACTCACACAGGCTATCGGCCTCCAAGAAGCTCGTAGTGCTGGGAGAAAAAGACATCTACGAGCCCCTGTGCCGTGAGTGTTACCAGAAAGCTATCCAGGAAGATAACGAATAACGGCGCTTAATCCTGCACCGTTGCCATGGCAGCCCGGATCTTGGCTTCGATTTCTTCGGAGAGTTCCGGGTTGTCCAGTATAACCTGTTTGGTGGCTTCGCGGCCCTGTGCCAGCTTGCTTTCGCCGTAGCTGAACCAGGAACCGGACTTGTTGATGATGCCCAGTTCCACACCCAGGTCCACGATTTCTCCGCTGCGGGAAATGCCTTCCCCGAAGACGATGTCGAATTCTGCCTTCTTGAAAGGCGGGGCCATCTTGTTTTTGACCACCTTCACCTTCACGTGGTTGCCCAGGGCTTCGTCGCCGTCCTTGATCTGGGTGGTGCGGCGGATGTCCAGGCGCACGGAAGCATAGAACTTGAGGGCGTTGCCGCCGGTGGTGGTTTCCGGATTGCCGAACATGACCCCGATCTTCTCACGCAGCTGGTTGATGAAGATGCAGCAGGTATTGGTCTTGGAGATGTTGGCGGTGAGTTTCCTCAGGGCCTGGGACATCAGGCGGGCCTGGAGGCCCACTTTGTTGTCGCCCATTTCCCCTTCAATCTCTGCACGGGGGGTGAGGGCGGCCACGGAGTCGATGACCACGATGTCCAGGGCGCCGCTGCGGATCAGGTTATCGGCAATTTCCAGGGCCTGTTCCCCGTTGTCCGGCTGGGAGATGAGGAGGGTGTCCAGGTCTACGCCCAGGGCCTTGGCATAGGTGCGGTCGAACGCATGTTCTGCGTCGATGATGGCCGCGATGCCGCCGTTTTTCTGGGCCTGCGCGATGGCGTGGATGGCCAGCGTGGTTTTACCGGAGCTTTCCGGCCCGTATATTTCGATGATGCGGCCTTTGGGGTATCCGCCGATGCCCAGGGCATGGTCCAGGGAGATGGAACCGCTGGGGATAACCTGGTCTGCGTCCCACTCCGGCTGGTCTCCCAGCTTCATGATGGTACCCTTGCCGTAGTCTTTTTCAATTTTGTCGATGGTTGCCTGGAGGGCCTTCAGTTTGGCGGCTCCGTTTTCTGCTGCTTCTTTTGCCATAGTATATGATTTTAAGGCGGACATCCTGTAACCGCATCTACAAAGATAGGAATATTTCTTATATTTGCGACATGAAAAAACACTTTCCCGTCCTACTTTTTCTGCTTGCCCTGGCTGCATTCCCGGCGGCCGCTCAAAGAGCGCAGCACATCCAGCACAAACTGCTGGATATCCCCGCAGGAGAATACTCGGGCATTACCCGGACGGGAGACGACACCTATATGCTGGTCCACGACAAAAAGGCCAGCCTGTTTGTCCTCACACTGGAGCTGGCGGGGGACGGGAGCGTGGGCTACTGCGGCTTCTTCGAGACGCAGGAACAGGGGAAAACGAAGCGGGACAACGAAGACATTGTGTATGTACCCGAGCGGAAACGCCTTTTCGTTTGCTCAGAGGGCGACCAGAGCATCCGTGAATACCGCCTGGACGGCCGGGAGACCGGCAGGAAACTGGTCATTCCCAAGGACCTCACTTCCCCTGCCCGGAACCGGGGTTTCGAAGCCCTGGCCTATGCCAACGGCACTTTCTGGGCCACCACGGAGAGTCCCCTCCCCGGGGCCGAAATGCACATCCTGCAAAGCTTCTCCCTGAAAGGGCTCCAGGCCCGCGCCCGCTATCTGTACCAGGCTGAAAAGCCTCAGGTGCCGGCCCCCAAGCAGGCATCGGCCCAGGCCTATGTGTCCGGGATATCGGCCATGACGGTGCTGCCGGACGGACGGCTGGCCGTGCTGGAGCGCGAAGTGTACGTACCCGGCGGCACCGGCGCCCTGACCAAGCTGCTGGAGTCCTTTACCGAAACCCGCATCTACGTGGTATCCCCCGCCGACGGAAAGCCCGGCAAGCTGCTGGAGAAAACGCTGCTCACCAGCTTCCGGACATCGGCCCTGAACCTGGCCAACTTCGAGGGGATGTGCCTGGGGCCCGTGCTGGAAGACGGGCGGCAGACACTGCTCCTGATAGCCGACTCCCAGAACGGATCCGGCGGCCTTACAGGGGAATACTTAAGGGTAATTGCCCTGGAGCAATAAAGTTAACGGAGCAGCTGAGCGGCGCGCGCCACATCTTCCTCTGCCACCACCAGCGAAATACTGAGCTCTTCCCCGCCCTGGGCCGACGCGATGATATTGATGCCGGCCTGCCCCAGCTTGCCGAAGACAGCGGCGGAAGTGCCGGGCAGATTGCGCATCTTGCTGCCGAAGACCGTGACGATGCCCACGGCCTGGTTGAGCACCACCACATCGTCCAGGGGGAGCAGCGGATTGTCCTTGAACAGGCCACGGATGGCCTCCAGGGCCTGATCCTTTTCCTCGCTGCGGATGGCGAAGCTGATGCTGTATTCCGAGGAAGTCTGGGCGATGAAGCGCACGTTGACACCGGCGGCGGCCAGCCCGGAGAAAATGCCCCCGGACATGCCCACGCGGCCCAGCAGGCCCGTTCCGTACACGGTGACCAGGTTCAGGTTGGTGTCGGCGATGACGCCCGTCCGATGCAGGGAGCCGCTGGAAATGAGGGTGCCGGGGAAATTTTCATCGGCAATGTCCTTGACCAGGATGGGGATGCCGGCATTCTTGGCGGGCCAGATGGCCGACGACGAGAAGGGGGCTTTTTCCGACGCGCAGTAGTGAGCGGCTTCGTCATAGGTCATGGCGGGCAAGCCGTCGATGCCCTGCGCCTCGATGTGGAACTCGATGGAAGAGGCCTTGAACACCTCTGCGATGAGGGACGCCATCAGGTGGGCGCCGTCCTTGCCTACCCGCACCACGTATCCGGTGTCCAGCCGGCCATAGCCGCCGGAGATGACCACCGGTCCCTGGACGCTGCAGCGGGAGAAGATCTGCCTGCGGGAAGCCTCCCAGTCAAAATGCTGCTGTCCGTTTTCTCCTGCATGGCACAGCATGATTTCCGTCCCGTCGATGAGCGTACCCTTTACCGTGGCATTCACGGCCTCTGCGCACAGGCGGGCGCATTTGGCCATCACATAGTCTTCTACGGCCACGGGCGAGGTTTGCACGTACATTCCCTCCCGCAGGTAGGTGGAAATACCCTCTACGGTATCCTCTACCATCTGCCGGTAAGCCGCATCCGGAGACATGGCCTGGAAATAATCCTTGATTTGCGCGAGCTCTTCCCGGGCCCACTTCTTTTCCTGCAGGGTTTTGCCGATGGCGGCACGGAATACGGCCTCGATCTTTTTCTGCGGACGGATAACGGAAATGGTGCCGGGCTCGCTGCCAAGGCTGGCGATGCGGGCGACGGACTGCTGTTTCAGGACAAAAGATTTGACGATCATAGCATTAGGTAAAACTGAATGACAAAGATAACCAAAAAAGCGCGCAATAACAAGATTCCCGCTTGCAGTTGTGAAAAGATTTGCGTAAACTTGCAGCGTAAATTTACGATATGCATCAATACGAAAACATCCAGCTTTCAGACTATACCTACAGCGGTGAAGGCGGGCAGGGAGTTGCCTATACCCACAAAACGGAAAAACGCCTGGCCAAGCTGTTCAACCCCGGTTTTGACGCAGAATTCGCCATCAAGGAATTCGAGATGGCCTGCGCCGCCTATGAACTGGGCGTTCCCACACCCAAACCTTACCGGCTTGTCACGGACGGAGAGCGCGTGGGAACGGAATACGAACTCATCGAGAACAAACGCTCCTTCTGCCGCATCATTTCCCAGGAGCCGGAGCGGATGGAGGAAATAAGCCTGCGCTTTGCCAAATCCTGCCGGGCGCTGCACGCCATGAAGGCCGACACCACCCGCATTCCCTCCATGAAAGCCCGCATGCAGGCGTTTTTTTCCCAGGAAGGCATCGCCCCGAAGTTCTATGTAGAGAAAGTGATGGCCTGTCTGGAACAGATTCCGGATACGCCCTGCTGCCTGCACGGCGACATGCAGATAGGCAACATCATCACGGACGGGAAAAGGACGCTGTGGATTGATATCGGCCAGTTTGCCTATGGCGCCCCGGAATGGGACCTGAGCCTTTGCTGGCGCATCTCCCAGATTACGGACCCGCAGAGGACAGACCAGCTTTTCCACCTCACGCCCGAGCAGCTAAGCCAGCACTGGAGCATCTTTGCCCCTGCCTATTATGGTGTTTCTCCGGAAGAGGCCGGCCTGCAAATCCGGAAGTTTCTCCCCTATGTCGCCATCAAAAGTGCGTACATGTACCATATCACCTTCCACCAGCCCATCGGCGAGGAAATGGCGCACCGGCTTATCGCCTTGATTCCCTGACGCCGGCCACTATATTCTCCTGATGGTTGTTCAGTGCTCCTAATGTCCCAAAATTGGGGACGATAGGAGCATTTTACCCCTCTTTTCGCTCCCAATGTCCCATAAATTGGGACGATAGGAGCACCCTTCACGTCAGCCCCACCGCCTCGATGACGGTGTACAGCTTGTTGCGGGAGAGGAATTTCAGATAACTTTTCATATTCATTTGTTCGGGCACAATATTACCCTTTTTTGAGCCCGAAGGCTTATTTTTTCATTGTTCGGGCACAAATACGGTCATTTCCGTGCCCGAACCCCCTATTCTTTCTTAAGCTCTACCGCCGGATTCGTCTTCGCGGCCTTCAATACCTGCCAGATGACGGAGACAAAGGCGATAAGCCCGGTGAGCAGCACGGCCACCACGAATATCCACCAATAGCCCTCCAGTCGGTAAATAAAGTCTTTCAGATATTCCTGAGCCGCATAAACGGCTATCGGGATGCCGATGACGCAGGCAATGCCGACGAGTACCATATAATCCCGGATCGTGCGCCAGGCTTCCGTGTCCACCGTTCCCCCGAAGACCTTCCGGACGGCGATGTCACGGGACTTTTCATCGGCATAATACGTGCTCATGGCTACCAGGTCCAGTAGAGAGAGCAGCATGGCCAGCACCATGAAAACCTCCATCAAGCGCATGTTGTTCCGCGCAGGCTTCAATGCTTTTTCATAGAACTCTGTCAGGAAGCCGTTTTCGAGCTCATAATAGACCATATTGTCCTTCTTCCAGGTCTCATAGGTTTCCCTGATCTGCTTTCGGGCCTCCTCATGGTCGCCACTGATTTCCATCAAGATGCCGGAGGTATAGGGGTACGCATCCTGGATGTTTTCAACCAAGACGACCATCTCCTCCTTCGCTCCCATATTACTGAGCGATACCGGGAAATCGGCAATGACTCCGCCCATGTTTTCGCAATGCGTCATTCGTTGGCGCAGCGTCTCGATCTCGTGATATTCCTCGGTAAATCCCGATGCAGCAAAGGCCGATTCCCCGAACCAGACGGTATTGCCCACCGGAGCATGATAATCGGCCAGAATCTCGAAGTCCAGCATGTCGAAGGCGTCTTTGTCCATGTGGAATACCCGGTAGAGGATGTCCTTGTCGTCCACCGTTTTGCTGTACTGGCCGTTTCCTTGCTGGCCGGGCACCTGGAACGCAAGCCCCGTGCGCTCAACGAAAGGCAGCGCCTCCAATGAGCTGCGCAAAGACTCCAGGCCTAAGGACGCTGACTGCAGGAGATATTTATTGCCGATGTCGGCATGGACCGGCCTCTGGAGCGACTTCCGGTACTGCGCTTCCATGACGATGGCAAGGGTAATCAGAAACACCGACAACGCATTCTGCAGGATGATAAACAGTTTACTGAAAGTCATTTTGCTTTGTGCGCGGAAGTTCCCGCGGACTACATCAATAGGCCTCCAGCGACCGGAGAAGAGGACGGGCAGGAGCCCTGCCAAGGAACCGACCACAAGCACCAAGGCCGAAAAAATAGCGATATATTTGGACGTAAACTGAATCCGGATGGCAATGTCCGGATTGTTCAGGAGCCGGTTTACCACGGGCGTCCACCAAACGGCCAGCAGGACAGATACGGCAAAGCACACCAGCGTAAATAGCATGGACTCCAGGATGCGCCGGCCGAATACGGATGCCTGTGACGCGCCGATCAGCCGCCGCATAGCCATCTCACGGGCCCGCTTTGCGCTCAGCGCCATATTCAGGTTGATGTAGTTGAATACCGCACTGACCAGCAGGAGCAGTACAGCTGCCAGCAGCAAGTCCAGCGTCCGTTTGTCGCTGTGGGCGATGTTGCCGCTGATGGTGTTCCCGTGCACGTCGCCAAAAAGCAGCTCGTCCAGCCGATACACCCGTATGCCCTGCAGGAAAGAGGAACCATAAAAGTCGTACAGGTTTTTGCATACGGCCACCGCCTTTTCTTCCAGGGCGTTCCTGTCGGCTCCCGGGGAGAGCTTCACGAAAATGTACACACTGCCAAACTGGTCGTTGGGGTCGGAGAAGCCTCTGACGGGACCGTCGATGGAAAGGACGATATCGGCATACTCGAAAAGCGTAGACTTCCAATCCTCCATGATGGCCGCAACGGCAAAGGAGCTGTCTCCCAATTTCCAAATGTCTCCCACTTTTAGGCCTGACTTGTGCGAAAACTCCTCACTGATTATCATATTGCCGGTATCGGACAGCGACTCAGGGCCTCCCTCGACAAACTTGAGATTGGGGAAAAGCTCGAAGAAACCCCTGTCGGCCGTGACCACTTTGGCCTGCAAGGTCCCGTCCTTCGGTGTTATCAGCATCTCCACCGGCGACAGCCTGCCGGCCATCTCCACTTCCGGCGCCGCCGATTGGATGGCATCCATGAAAGTGTAGGTGAGTCCCAACTGGTCCGGATAGCCTTCCTCCACCATCGCAAAGGTGTAGATATCCCTCCAGTCCGGGTTCTCATATTTGACCTCGTACTGCTGCACCACGTAACTGCCGATGATAATTACGAACGCCAGACTCACGGCCAGCCCAACCGCCTCGATGGCGGTGTAGAGCTTGTTGCGTGAGAGGAATTTCAGGTAACTCTTCATACTACTCGTTCTTTAACGATTCCACCGGATTGGCCCGGGCAATCTTCAGGCAGTTCAGCACCACCACGCCCAGCACAATCAGCAGCACCAGGACGGCTCCGCCGATGAAATACAGCGGATTCAGCGAGACTTTCTCGGCAAACTGCTCCAGCCACTTGTGGGCTACAAAGTAGGCGGCCACGCAGGCAATCACAGCCATTACGGCGGACAGTTTCATAATGTCGGTGGCAAACACACCAAGGATGTCGCGGGTTGTAGCGCCATTGATTTTCCTCACTGCCATTTCCTTGCTGCGGCGCAGGCTTTCATCCTTGATGAAGCCGATGAGGCCCAGAAGGGCGATCAGTAGTGAGAAAACTGCCCCCAGCGCCATGGTGTTGCGCATCTTCTTGCTGTCGGCATAGGCGGCACGCATCTGCTCCTCGTAGGACAGGATGTTGATTTCACGCCCTTCCAGTGCCCTTTCCAAGGCTTCACGCACTTTGTCCAGAGATGGCCGATCAAGTCGGCCATGACGCCCACCGTCATTCCCGGCCTGACCGGGAATCTTGAACAGCACATGTGGCATCCAGGAACTCATCGAGCCAATTTCGCCATAGAACAGTGCGCTGGGGCGCGGATCCACGCCGGTCAGGTTTCCGATGAGATAGCTTTTGTACACACCCGAAATGGTGAAATAACTCCGATCCGAATCGCGTGAGCGGTCGTGACCGGTAATGAACACTTGCTTGCCCACGGCGCCGTCGCTCCAGTCTGTAAACTCGGCCATCTTGTCCACAAACTTTTCATCCACAGCGATTTCTGAGGAATCCCGGGGCGCACGACCCTCCAGGAACTCAATGCCCATCAGGTCATAGAAATTGCTCGAGCACTCATATTGATCGGCAATATTGAAAAGTTCCCGGTCATCGTCCGGCAGATAGACATTATCCCCGCTGGAGCCCTGGAAAGGAAGGTTGTAGCTGGCTGCAACGCCGCTTACGTCTGGAAGGCTGCGAAGGGTTTCGGCTGCGCGTACGAGCGCCTGGCGGTCGCCGTCGAACATGTCAAAGTAGTACAGATTCTTGTAGTCGTAACCCGTATCGGCATGGGATACTTTCTGGTATTGCCGGCCGATGATAAGCATCATCACCACCAGAAACACGTTGATAAGCACCTGGATGCCCAGAAGCCCCAGCTTCCAGTTTCGGGAGTTCTCGGTATAGTTTTTCAGGGCAGCATACACCGGGATCCGCTGATAAAGCTCTGCCGGGACTACAATGGAGATGATGAGCACGAACACCAGCACCGCGACGATTGCAAGGATGCTCTGCGGCACCAGCAGCGTCTGGAACGGCACGCCCAGCAGGTTCTCCACGATGCTTCGGCCTGCGAAGATGATGACCCCAGCCAGCGCCAGAGAGAGCAGGATATGCAGCAGCGCTTCCTTCGTCAGCATTCCATAAATGTGCTTACCCTCAGCGCCGTAGCACTTGCGAACGCCCACTTCCTTGGAACGCTTCACCAGGGAGGAAATCACAATGAGGATGTAGTTCAGCAGGGAAATCAGGATGAGCAGCGCTGCCACGATGGAGAGCAGAATCACCGTCTGGCGAACTTCTGGGGCCGATGTATGCATCGTGCTGAAGGGCTTCAGGAAATAACGGAAGGTATTACCCTGGGCCTCTATCTGCTCCAGCGGCTGGTGGGATTCCTGCATCTTCCGGATGCCATCGGTCAGGGTATTCGGGTCCACGCCCGGCATCAGTTTTACATAGCCCTTGTACCGGTCGTTGCCATTCCAGTTATCGGTGCTCTGCTTGCCGTAGGTCTCCATTGACAGCAAAATGTCATAGTCCAGGCTGCCATTTTTCGGGAAGTCCTCAAACACGCCCTCGATGGGCAGTTTCAGCCCCGGCATGTCCTCATTGTAAATCTGCCTGCCGATGACGGAGGACAGACCCCCGATCTGGTCGGGGGTGACGTTTTTGTCGTCATGCCCGGCTTGACCGGGCATCTCTTTGGCAATCTTCTCCGCAAAGCTCCGGCTCACCATCACACCTCCCCATTTTCCAAGGATTTTCACGGGGTTACCAGCCAGAATCGGCCGGTCGAACACCTGGAAGAAACAGGTATCGGCACAGACCAGCGTAGCCTTCAGCTTGTTACCGTCCTCGTCCAGATAAGTGTCGCCATTGAATACATACGTGGTACGCGTGCCACATTCAACGCCCGGCACCTCTTCCATGAAGCCCACGGCCACGGCGCCGCTCACCTGGCCATAGTCCTTCTCATTCCCTTGCATGGAAATCCAGGTGTTGATGGTGTATACCCGGTCGATGTCCTTGTAGAAGCTGTCGTAACTCAGCTCAAAGAACACCTTGGCAATGAGCACAATGCCCACGGCCAACCCGATGCCCAGGGAGAGGACCTTGATTAGAATATCGTTTTTTGTTTTCACTATACTGAATCTTGTTCAGTGCTCCTAATGTCCCAAAATTGGGGACGATAGGAGCATTTTACCCCTCTTTTCGCTCCCAATGTCCCATAAATTGGGACGATAGGAGCACCACAGTTCGTTCTTCACGTCGGAAACAATCTGACCGTCGAAGAGGTCGATTGTCCGCTGGGCCTGTGCCGCATCCTTCTGGGAGTGAGTCACCATTACAATGGTCGTTCCCTCGGCATTGAGTTCCTTCAGCAGGTCCATAACCTCCTTGCCATTCTTGGAGTCAAGGTTACCGGTGGGTTCATCGGCGAGGATCAGCCTCGGGCCGGCCACGACGGCGCGGGCGATGGCAACGCGCTGCTGCTGACCGCCGGAAAGTTGCTGCGGGAAGTGCTGAGCGCGGTGACTGATGGCCATGCGCTTCATAATCTCCGTCACTTTCTGCTTACGCTCTGAGGCCGAAATGTTCAGATAGCGCAGCGGGAGCTCAATGTTTTCATAGACATTGAGTTCATCGATGAGGTTGAAGCTTTGGAATACGAAGCCGATGTTGCCCTTGCGGAACTTCGTACGCTCTTTCTCCTTGAGGCCACCCACCTCGGTGCCGAGGAGTTCGTAGGAACCGCTGGTCGGATTGTCCAGCAGGCCCAGGATGTTCAGCAGCGTGGACTTGCCGCAGCCAGAAGGGCCCATGATGGCGACGAATTCGCCGTCCTTGATTTCAAACGATACACCGTTGAGGGCCGTGGTCTCGATCTCTTCCGTGCGGAAGACTTTGCAAAGGTTGGAAACTTTAATCATAATTGTCTGTATTTTAATTTGTAATTATTCTTTCTTTAGCGCCTCGGCAGGATTCGTCCGGGCGGTTTTGATGCTCTGATAGAGCACGGACACGATGGCAATCAGAGCAACCGCCAGTCCGGCGAGGACGAATATCCACCAATGGAGGTCAATGCGGTGTCCGTACCCGGAGAGCCAGCGGTTCATGATGAACCAGGCAATCGGCACGCCGATGACGAAGGCGATTCCTACCATCTTCATAAACGACAGCACCAGTTCCTTCAGCACGCCGGAGTAATCGGCCCCGAAGACTTTTTTCACCGAAACGCTGCGGATTTCCTGCTGCATATAGTAGGAGCTCATGGCAAAGAGGCCCAGGGCGCTCACCAGGATGGACAGCAGCGTGAAGATGAGAACGATGTTCAGCACCCGGCTCTCATCGGCAAAGCCGTCTGCAATCATTTCCTCGATATACTGGGCTTCGAAGAGCCGGTCCGGGAAGACTTCCGCTGCAATTGCTTCCACTCTTTTGATGGCGTCATGCTTGTTGCCGGTCGTTTTTACCAATAATGTCCAAGGGTATTGATCTTCAGGCGCTTCTCTCCAATTCATAATCAGTGCTGCGCTTTGTGTGGCCTCAAGCGGACGAATCTTGAAATCATAGTAAACGCCCCCGATAACAATCGCTCCTTCGTGATGAATCGCCGTGAATTCCTGGGCCGACTCCTCAATGCC
>CACZUR010000018.1 GCA_902784435.1 uncultured Bacteroidia bacterium
CTTTGGCGTTCTTCTGACGCCATACTTTCACATTATATTCCATAATCGGGATTAGTCTTTATAGTTACGGGTTGCAATCTTGATGTTTTCGTACTTGAGCTCTTCCTTGTGCAGCTCGGGTTCCTTGCCCTCGCCCTTGTACTCCCAGGCGGCTACATACATGAAGTTCTCGTCATCACGCTTGGTTTCGCCTTCTTCGGTCTGCATTTCCTCGCGGAAGTGGCCGCCGCAGGATTCCCGGCGGTTCAGGGCGTCATAAGCCATGAGTTCGCCGATATCGAAGAAGTCTACCAGACGCAGGGCCTTTTCCAGTTCCTGGTTGAATTCCTCGTTGGTTCCGGGAACGCGCACCGTCTTCCAGAATTCCTCACGCAGCTTCTTGATTTCCTCGATACCTTTCTTCAGGCCGGCCTCGTTGCGCGCCATACCTACATATTCCCACATGATGTGGCCCAGCTTCTTGTGGATGCTGTCCACGGTTTCCGTACCCTTCACCGCGAAAATCTTGGCGATACGCTCCTTCACAGCCTTTTCCGCCTCTGCGAATTCGGGGGCGTTGGTGTCCGTCTTGGGCTCCGAGAATTTGTGGGAAAGATAGTCGCCGATGGTGTAAGGCAGCACGAAGTAGCCGTCGGCCAGACCCTGCATGAGGGCGCTGGCACCCAGGCGGTTGCCGCCGTGATCGGAGAAGTTGGCCTCGCCGATGGCATACAGGCCGGGGATGGTGGTCTGGAGGTCGTAGTCTACCCACAGGCCGCCCATGGTGTAGTGGATGGCGGGATAAATCATCATGGGTTCTTCCCAAGGGGAGGACGAGGTGATTTTCTCGTACATGTCAAAGAGGTTGCCGTAGCGCTCCTGTACGCGCTGGTGACCCAGGCGCTGGATGGCATCCGCGAAATCCAGGAATACGGCCAGGCCGGTTTCGTTTACGCCGAAGCCTGCATCGCAGCGCTCCTTGGCGGCGCGGGAAGCCACGTCACGGGGAACCAGGTTGCCGAAGGCCGGGTAGCGGCGCTCCAGATAGTAGTCGCGGTCCTCTTCGGGAATCTGGGAAGGCTTGATTTCGTGCTTGCGCAGTTTCATCACGTCTTCCTTCTTCTTGGGAACCCAGATGCGGCCGTCGTTGCGCAGCGACTCGGACATGAGCGTGAGCTTGCACTGCTGGTCTCCGTGCACGGGAATACAGGTGGGATGGATCTGGGCGAAGCAGGGGTTGGCAAAGAAAGCGCCTTTGCGGTAGGCCTGCATGGCGGCAGAACCGTTGGAGTTCATGGCGTTGGTGCTCAGGAAATAGGTATTTCCGTAACCGCCGGTGGCCAGGACCACGGCATGGGCGCCGAAGCGCTCGATCTCACCGGTAACCAGGTTGCGGGCGATGATACCCTTGGCCTCTCCGTTGATGATGACCAGATCCAGCATTTCGTGGCGGGGATAGCTCTTCACGGTGCCGGCGGCAATTTCCTTGTTCAGGGAAGCATAGGCACCCAGCAGCAGCTGCTGGCCGGTTTGTCCGCGGGCATAGAAGGTACGGCTTACCTGCACGCCGCCGAAGGAACGGTTGGCCAGGTATCCGCCGTATTCACGGGCAAACGGAACACCCTGGGCCACGCACTGGTCGATGATGGCGGCGCTCACCTCTGCCAGACGATACACGTTGGCTTCGCGGGAACGGTAGTCGCCACCCTTGATGGTGTCATAGAACAGCCGGTACACGGAGTCGTTGTCGTTCTGGTAGTTCTTGGCAGCGTTGATACCACCCTGTGCAGCGATGGAGTGTGCACGGCGGGGGGAGTCGCTGATGCAGAAAATCTTGACGTTGTAGCCCATCTCGCCCAGAGACGCAGCTGCAGATGCACCGCCAAGACCGGTACCTACCACAATCACTTCCAGTTTCCGCTTGTTGTTCGGAGAAACAATCCGGATCTCTGCTTTGCGCTTGGACCATTTTTCCTTGAGCGGTCCGTCCGGAATCTTGGAAATCAATTTAGGATCAGCCATATAATATTACAGTTGTTGTGATTTTATTTCATCAGTTCACAAAAATAAGCATTTTTCGTGAATAAATTATGAAAAATCGTGATTAAAACAAAGAACCGCTCTCATCGGGGTTGTATTTCCGCTGATTCAGGTAGGCTTCCATGCCCAGATGCTGGTACGCCAGTTCGGTGGCCACGCGGCCCCGCTGGGTTCGGATGAGGAAACCTTCCTTGATGAGGAAAGGCTCGTACACCTCTTCCAGGGTGCCGGCATCCTCGCTCACGGAAGTGGCCAGGGTGCCGATACCCACGGGACCGCCCTTGAAAGTGAGGATGAGCGTACGCAGGATTTTGTTGTCGATGGCATCCAGGCCCCGCTTGTCGATCTTCAGTTTATTCAGGGCGAAACGCGTAATTTCCAGGTTGATACGTCCGTCTCCCAGCACCTGTGCAAAGTCCCGTACGCGCTTGAGAAGGGCATTGGCGATACGCGCCGTACCACGGCTGCGGAGGGCAATCTCGAAGGCGGCGTCCTCGTCAATTTCCAGCTGCAGGATGCGGGCCGACCTGAGGACGATCTTCTTCAAATCCTCCGTGTCGTAGTATTCCAGGGCGCAGTTGATGCCGAAGCGGTCCCGCAGCGGCGCCGTGAGCAGGCCGCTCCGGGTAGTGGCCCCCACCAGCGTGAAAGGATTCAGGGAAATACGTACGGAACGGGCGCCGGGGCCCTTGTCGATCATGATGTCGATCACATAGTCCTCCATGGCGGAGTACAGGTACTCTTCCACTTCCGGGGACAGCCGGTGAATCTCGTCGATGAAAAGGACATCTCCCGTTTCCAGGGACGTGAGCAGGCCGGCCAGGTCTCCGGGTTTGTCCAGCACGGGGCCGGAGGTCACCTTCATGTTCACGCCCATCTCATTGGCGATGATGTGCGCCAGGGTGGTCTTTCCCAGGCCGGGAGGGCCGTGGAACAGCACATGGTCCAGGGCCTCGCCCCGCAGTTTGGCCGCCTTTATATAGATGGAAAGGTTGGAAACGATTTCTTTCTGGCCGGTGAAATCTCCCAGGCCCTGCGGACGGATAATTCCATCAAATTCACTATCTTTGCGGTCGATTGTATCGTGCGGGTCAAAATCGGACATAGTCTGTCTGTGCGTTCAATTCAAATACAAATATAGTTTTTTTTATTTAAGAATTATGTTTTTTATGTACTTGTTCATATGTTGATAAATATATGCAAGTATTTAAAAATCAATAAATTAAATAGATAAATAGAAAGTTGAAAACCTGTCAGTATCCTGTGAAGGACCTGTGAATGGAAAGGGCACCCTGCGCACCGGTGCGTTATTAACAGGGTTATGAACAGCTTTTCAACAGGCAAAACGAGGAAAATGTTAATAAGCCAAAAATCCTCTGCGCTCCTGCAAAAGAAACTTCAAAACCAGGAAGAATGCTTTTGCAGCGGGCTTTTTTTGTCGGCACGCTGGGCGGTTCTGTCCCAGGTAGCCACAGAAGGAACCCACATCATCGTGCTTCCCACCCGGGAATCGGCGGAATATTGCAGCGCAGACTTATATAATATGGTAGAGGGAGACTGCGTTTTCTTTCTGCCGGAATCGGGAAAAAGCGTAGAGCGCAGCAATTACAAGTCGTCGCTGGGCGTGCAGCGGACGGCCGCCATCGGCCAATTGCTGCAGGCCGGGAGCAAGCGGCTTTTCATCGTCACGTATCCCGGGGCGCTGGAAGAAAAGGTGGCATCGGCCCAAAAGTTGGAAGGGGCCATGCTCAGCCTGAAAGTGGGGGAGGAGATTTCCTACGACGGCCTGCGCACCCGCCTCCTGGAAGAAGGCTTCGAGCGGGTCGATTTCGTATCGGCCCCCGGCCAGATAGCCGTCCGCGGCGCCGTGATGGACATTTTCTCCTATTCGCTGGACAAACCCTACCGCATCAGCTTCTGGGGCAATGAAATAGAGAAAATCCATACCTTCGACTGCAATACGCAGCTCTCTGTGGAGGTAATGGATCAGGCCGACATCTACCCGGACATCGCCGCCCGCGAAGCGGGGGAAGAGGGGGAGAGCGTCGTGAACCTGCTGCCCCAGGGAAGCACGGTGTGGCTGGATTCGTCGGACATGTATAAAGAGCGGGATTTTTTCCCTGAATTATTGGCTTTCAGGCATGTCTACCTGGATATTCCGCTGCAGACGGAGGGGGCCGATGCCGTAGCCTTCAACATTGCCCCGCAGCCGGTTTTCAACAAAAACTTCGAGCTGCTGCTCTCCGACATCCGTTCCCGGATAGAAAGCAATTATCAGGTCTATATCTTCGGGGAAAAGGAAAGCCAGCTGGAGCGCCTCCGTTCCATCATGCTGCAGGAGCAGGATGCCCTGCTGCCGGAATTTGTGAAGGGAAAAAACATCCACGCGGGCTTCATCGACCATGAAGATAAAGTGTGCTGGTACACGGACCACGAAATCTTCGACCGCTTCCACCGCGTGCGCATCCGCCGCACGGTGGAAAAGAGCGAACAGCTCACCATCAACGACTTAAGTTCTTTCAACATCGGGGATTTCGTGGTGCATATAGACCATGGCGTGGGAGTTTTCGGCGGTCTGGTGAAAATGAAAGACGACTATGGGCGCGTGCACGAAGTGGTAAAACTCATGTATCACGGGGGCGATGTGGTATTTGTGTCCGTCCATTCCCTGCACAAGATTTCCCGCTTCCGCTCCAAGGAAGGGGAGCCGCCGCGCATCAACAAACTGGGTTCCAAGACCTGGGGCAATCTGAAATCGGCCGCCAAATCCCGCGTAAAGGACATTGCGAAGGAACTCATCCAGCTGTACGCCAAACGGCGGGCGGCCAAGGGCTTCGCCTTCTCTCCGGACACCTATCTCCAGGAAGAACTGGAATCGTCCTTCATGTATGAGGATACGCCGGATCAGGAGCGCGCCACCAAGGCCGTGAAAGAGGACATGGAGGACAGCTGCCCCATGGACCGGCTCATCTGCGGCGACGTGGGCTTCGGCAAGACGGAAGTGGCCATCCGGGCGGCGTTCAAGGCCGTCTGCGACTCCAAGCAAGTGGCGGTGCTGGTGCCCACCACCATCCTTTCCCTGCAGCACTATGAGACGTTCAAAGCAAGGCTGCAGAACCTTCCGTGCACGGTGGAATATGTGAGCCGGCTGCGTACGGCGAAACAGATTACGGACATCAAGAAGCGGCTCAGGGAGGGGAGCATCGATATTCTCATCGGCACGCACAAAATCCTGGGCAGCGGCTTCGAATTCAAGGACCTGGGGCTCCTGATCATCGACGAAGAACAGAAATTCGGGGTATCGGCCAAGGAAAAGCTGCGCCAGTTCAAGCTGGCGGTAGATACCCTCACCCTCACGGCTACGCCCATTCCCCGTACCCTGCAGTTTTCGCTGCTGGGGGCGCGGGACCTGTCCATCATCCAGACGCCGCCGCCCAACCGCATTCCCATCCAAACGGAGATCATCCTCTTTGACGAGGCCGAAATCAAGAGCATCATTAATTATGAACTCAATCGCGGCGGACAGCTGTTTTTCCTGCACAACAAAGTAGAGGAACTGCCGGCCATCCACGACATCCTGCACCGCCTGGTACCGGATATGAAGATTTGCATCGCACACGGCCAGATGGAATCCAAAGAACTGGAAGACAGAATGTTGGCCTTTATGCGGGGAGACTATGACCTGCTACTTTGCACCACCATCATCGAGAACGGGCTGGACATTCCCAATGCCAACACCATCCTGGTGAACCAGGCGCAGAACATCGGCCTCAGCGACCTGCACCAGCTGCGCGGCCGGGTGGGAAGGTCCAACAAGAAAGCCTTCTGCTATCTCATCGTGCCCCCGCTCATTTCCATCACGGACGACGCCCGCCGGCGCCTCAAGGCCATCGAGGAATTCAGCGACCTGGGCAGCGGCTTCAACATCGCCATGCAGGATCTGGACATCCGCGGCGCGGGCAACCTGCTGGGGGCCGAACAAAGCGGCTTCATCTCCGACATGGGTTACGAGACTTATCAGAAGATCCTGGCCGAAGCCATGGAGGAAATCGGGGTGGAAACGGGCCTGCAGATGCCTTCCCGCGGAGAAAAGTTCGTGGAAGACTGCACCATCGAAACGGACCGGCCCGCCCACATTCCGGACGATTACATAGACATCACGGCAGAGAAAATCCGTATTTACAAGCTGTTGGACGCCCTGCAGGACGACAAGGAGATAGACCGCTGCGGCAAGAATATGGAAGACCGCTTCGGACCGTTGCCGGAGGAGGTGAAAAATCTGATCAATGTGGTGAAAATCAGAAATTTGGGTACACGCCTCGGCTTCGAGAAGATCATCGTGAAAAACGGCATGCAGATCATGTTCTTCGTGAACAATCCGCTCTCGCCCTACTATAAGTCCAAACAGTTTGACACGGTGATTGCGCGCGTGAACGAGCATTCCTCCCTTTACAAGTTCAACCAGGACGGCGGCAAGCTCAGAACCGTTTCCAGGGGCGTGGATTCGCTGGATAAGGCCTTGCAAATTTTGAAAAAACTGCAATAATGCGTATTTTTGCAAGCTATGTCTAATCTGTTGGTAGAAATAGGAAACACCGCGCTCAAAGCTGCCTGGTCGGAAAAAATGACGCTGGGCAAGACTTTCCGCTACCAGGGAGAGAAATATATGGATTTCATTCTCTCGCTCACCCAGCGGGAAAAACCCGTGGTCATGGTGGTGTCTTCCGTCTATCCGCTTTCAGACAGCGATGTCCAGTTGCTGCGGGCCGAATGCACCCGCCTGGAAATCCTGGACCGCAACCACAAGGAAGCGCTGGTTGGCCACGGCCTGCCGGCCTACCTGTCCTACGACAGGGCGGCTTCCATCCTGGCTGCCAGGTATTTATTCCGCGGGAAAGCCTGTACCATCGTAGACTTCGGCACCACCCTCTCCATCGATTTCACAGACCAGGAAGGCCTGTACACCGGCGGCAACATTTCCCTGGGATTCCGCACGCGCTTCAAGGCGCTCAGCCGTTATTCCCGTTCGCTTCCGCTGGTGGAAATACCCGCCAACCCCGCTGTAACGGGCCTTTCGGAACAGTCCTCCATCGAAAGCGGCGTGGTGTCAGGCATCATATTTGAAATGGAGGGCTACCTGAATCTTCATCCGGAAAACATCGTGGTATTTACCGGCGGCGATGCAAATTATTTTGCAAAACGGATGAAAAGTTCCATCTTTGTAATTTGCAACCTCGTGTTAATGGGGTTGGCTTTAATGGCCGACGAATATGTCCGTAAGATTGAAAGCTAGTTGGTTGGTGGTAATATTGCTGCTGTTTGTTTCCCTGGGTGCCCGGGCACAGACAGACGGTACCTTCGGTGGTTTTTCGCCGTATTCCGTGTTTGGAATCGGCCAGCTCCACCAGGGCGGAACGGCCTGGAACCGCGGTATGGGCGGGGTGGGCGTAGCTGCCCGCAGCAACCGCTATGTCAATATCCTGAATCCCGCCGCCGTCACGGCCCGCGATTCCCTTTCCTTCATGTCGGACTTCGGGCTCAACGGCCGCATAGCGGTTTTTTCCGAAGGGGACAAAAAGGCCTCTAATACCCTATTCAATATAGACGATTTCGTGATTTCCTTCCCCATGTGGAATCACACCGCCTTCATGGCCGGCATCCGTCCCGTGAGTGACGTAGGATATAACATCAATACCACCTTCACGGATATATACACCGGAAAGCAGACCTTCATTTCCAAGGGCAGTGGCGGCATGTATCAGATTTTCCTGGGCGCCGGCATCACGCTGTGGGACCGCCTGTCGCTGGGGGCACAGTTCAACTACAACTTCGGCAACATCAATAAAAAGGCTTCCCTGAGCTACTCGGACGCCTCTTACCGCACCTCCAACACCGGAGATTCCCTGCAGGTGAACAACCTCGGAGTTAAATTCGGCCTGCAGTATGCCCAGCCGCTCTCCAACTCTTCCAGCCTCACCGTGGGTGCCACCTACCAGCTGTCCACCAAAATCAACGGCTACAGCATCCACTACCGGGAACTGGGCAGCTACGACCGCACGCGCTCGGCCACGACCCTGGACCAGCACAACCTCATGATGGGCGACGAACTCAGCGTGGGCGTAAGCTATAAGCTGGCCGACAAATTCATGGCGGAGGTAGACTATACGCGCACGGACTGGAGCCGGAGCCGGCTGGACCAGGTGGCAGGCTTCTCCAATGTGGGGGATGTAACCTTCGCACCTGCCGTGGGTCAGAGCATCCGCGCCGGCGTGGAATACACGCCCAACCGCTCGGACATCCGCTATTACTTACGCCGCTGCACCTATCGCGGAGGCGCCTATTTCGAGCAGTCGCACTATACGGTCGGGGGACAATATGTCAATTCCGTGGGAATCACCCTGGGAATGACCCTGCCCGTCTTCCGCTGGTACAACGGCCTGTCGCTGGGCATAGACGTAGGACGTAAAGGCCTCGCGGGCAATCAGGTAAAGGAGACGTTCTTTGGCTTTAACATCGGCATGAACGTGTTTGACATCTGGTTCCAGAAACGACCGTACGAATAATTGTGGTACAATAATTGAAAATGTGAAAATCTAAAAATACTGATGTTATGAAAAAACTTGCCCTTATCTTCTTCGCCGTAGTGGCCGTATTCTCTTCGCAGAAAGTATCTGCCCAGGGAAAATATGGTGCCGACAGTGCAGAATGCATCAAGTATCTCTCCTATTATCAGGAGTACTACAAGCAGAAGAACTATGACTCCGCATTGCCCAACTGGCGCAAGGCCTATGCCCTCTGCCCTGCCACGGCTTCCCAGAATATGTTCGTGCATGGTACCACGCTCATGACCCGCATCGTGAGCAAGGCCCCGGATGCCGCCACCCGCAATGCCATCATCGACACCATCCTCACGCTCCAGGACCAGCGTATGGCCGCCTATCCCAAGAACCGCATCTCCATCCTGAACAACAAGGCTCAGTATATGGTGAACTACCGCGGAACGGATGCCGCCTACATCTACAAGAACCTGGGCGAGGTAGAAAATGAACTGGGTTCCAAGAGCAACGGCAGTGTGCTGGTGAACCTCCTGCAGGCTTCCATCGCCCTGTACCGGGAGAATCAGCTCAGCGCAGACGACGTCATCGCCATGTATGACAAGGTCACCGCCGACATCGAAGGCGCCACCGCCAAGAATGCCGCCGAGGAAGAGGACAACCTGAAGGTGAAAGCCAGCATCGAGAGCATCTTCGCAGACAGCAAGGTGGCCTCCTGCGAGAACCTCATCGCCATCTTCAGCCCCCGCTTCGACGCAGATCCGGAGAACCTGGCCCTGGTTTCCAACATCGTGAAACTCATGAACTCGGCCGAGGACTGCGCTTCCAACGACCTGTACCTGAAGGCCGTCACCGCCATGTACAAGATGGATCCTTCCTACCGCAGCGCCTATGCCCTGTACCGTCTTAACAACGCCCGCAACAATGTGGCCGATGCAGGACGTTACCTCCAGGAAGCCATCGATTCCCCGGAATCCGACGACGCCACCGACGCTCAGTACTACTACGAGCTGGCCGCCTTCTCCTATAAGAACGGTATGCGCGGAAAGGCCTACGACGCCGCCCGCAAGGCCATCGAGATGGACTACGGTTATGCCGGCAAGGGCTACCTGATCCTGGGTAACCTCTGGGCTTCCGCCACCTGCGGAGACACCGTGGACAAGTGGGCCCGCTACTGGGTTGCCGCAGACTACTATCAGAAAGCCCGCAGCGCAGATCCTTCCGTGGCCGACGAAGCCTCTTCTTCCATCGGCAGCGTAAGCCGCTACTATCCGGAAGCCTCCGAGGCCTTCATGTACGACCTTACCAAGGGTCAGAGCTACACCGTTTCCTGCGGCGGTATGAGTGCAACCACAACCGTACGCGTCCAGTAAGGAAGTGGCTGTCCGTCACATATTCAAGATAATGGCAAGCGCTGTGGCGCTTGCTATTGTCGTTTATTCCTGCAAAACCAATCTGGGAGAGGCAGAGAAACTGGACCTGGCCCGGATTCCCCTCCAGACGGTGGACAGCATGTTCTTCGTGCAGTCCGAAAACGGCCGTCTAAAAATGCGCGTAGAGGCTCCCCGGATGGAGGTTTACGAGTACGATACCCTGTCATACGACCTTTTTCCCAAGGGCATCCACGTGTATGGCTACACGGAAGAGGGCGCGCTGGAAACCACCATCGTGGCCCGCATGGCCCGGCACGACAAGTATCCCAAGCGGAACGAGGAACTGTGGTCGGCCTTCGGGAAGGTGGTGGTGCGCAACATCATCAAGCAGGAAACCATGGAGACGGACACTTTGTACTGGGACAGCAAGAAGAGCGAAATCTGGACAGACTGCTACGTGCGCATGTATTCCCCGTCCGGCCTCATGCAGGGATACGGGATGCGCTCGGACGAGATGGCCCGCAACGCCATTCTCATGCGGCCCTTCGACAATGAGTTCATTTTGGAGAGCGATTCTACCAAAGTCGTCATTGATTCTGTGAATTTTATCGGACCCATGCCAAAAAAATAGTGGTTATTTTCCAGAAATTTTGTAATTTTGCAGCCCTTGTGCAAAAATTGAAGAAAAATTAAAAAAAATACACGAAAATGGCAGCTTTAGAGACCATTAGAACCAAATTCGGCATTGGTGCGTCGCTCATCATTGCCTTCGGTCTGTTACTCTTCCTTGTAAACCCGTCCGACATCATCCAGACCATCCAGTCTGCTTCTACCAAATATGATGTCGGCAAAATCAACGGCAAACGCGTCACTTATCAGGACTTCGACCAGGAGGTGAAGAAGTTCCAGGAAATCCGGGAGATGCTCTCCGGCAGCTCCGCTTCCAGCGAGCAGGCACAGCGCCAGGTGCGCGACATGGCCTGGAACAATCTGGTAGAGGAATACCTGGTTATCCCCACCATCCAGGAAGCCGGTATCCGTGTGGGCCAGAAGGAGCAGATCGACCTCATGATCGGCGACGAAATCTCCCCCGTGATCACTTCCCTGGGCATTTTCTCGGACCAGAACGGCAACTTCTCCAAGGAGTCCGTCCGTGACTTTGTGGACAATGTGAACGCCGACGAAAGCGGCCGCGGCCTGCTGCTGCGCAACTACATCTTCAACGCCGTGCGCAACAACCGCTACAGCGAAAAGTACAATGCGCTGTTCACCGCCGCCTCCTATGTGAATTCCCTGGAGCGCAACCGTGCCATCGAGGAAAACAATACCACCGCCCAGGTGCGTTTCGTATCGGCCCCCAACACCTACTTCCCCATGGATTCTTCCATCGTGGTTTCTTCTTCCGAAATCAAGAAGTACTACGACAGCCACAAGGAGACCTTCCAGCGCAACGCTTCCCGCGACATCGAGTACGTGGTGTATGAGGTAAAGCCTTCTACGGCAGATATTTCCGCTCAGAATGAGGAATTTGCTTCCCTGTACGAGGAATTTGCATCGGCCCAGAATGTGCGCGCCTTCCTGCAGCGCAACAGCGACCGCCAGTGGAGCGAAACCTGGTACAAGGACGGAGACCTGCGCAGCGTGAGCCGCGAGGTAGACGCTTTCGTGTCGGCCAACAACAGCGGCGTTTCCCCGGTGTACAAGTCCGGAGATACCTTCTATGCCGCCCGCATCATGGACCTGAAGAACATTCCGGATTCCGTGTATGTGCGCCACATGATGTTCCAGGGTGCCGACGCCCGTCATCTGGCCGACAGCCTGCTGGCCGTGGTGAAGGGCAATAACTTCTCGGCCCTCGCTGCCATTTATTCCGCCGACCAGGGCAATGCCGACGAAGGCGAAATGGGCAACATCGGCTGGATGACCCAGAACATGATGATCCCCGGCTTCGAATCTGTGCTCACCGCCCAGGTTGGAAAGCCTTACATCATCGGCACCCAGTATGGTACCCACATCGTAGAGGTGACCAAGGCCACCAAGCCCCTTGCCAAGAAGCAGGTAGCCATCTTCGAGAAGGCCACCCTGCCCAGCAAGGAAACCTATGCAGAGGTGTACAACAAGGCCAATGTGCTGGCTGTACGTGCCGCCGGCAAGTATGCCAACTACAAGGCCGCCTGCGACTCTACCGGTACCTATTCCCGCAGCCTCACCATCAACGAGGGTACGGACACTTACGGTGCCATCAGCCACGCCAAGGAAGTTACCCGCTGGGCCTTCGACAACAAGCCCGGCAAGGCTTCCGGCATCATTACCGTAGACAACAACTATTTCTTCATCGTGGCCGTCAAGGACGCTCACAAGGAGGGCTACGCTGCCGTATCCGAGGTTTCCGACGATATCAAGAACGTGCTCTACCGTGAAAAGTACGCCCAGGCCCGCAAGGAAGAGGTTGCTGCCAAAATCGAGGGTCTGAAAGACCTGGAGGCCATTGCCGAGAAACTGGGAACCACCGTTTCCACCGTTTCCGACGTCACCTTCTCCACCAACTCCGCTCCTGCCACCGAGCCCGCTTTCGTGGGTGCCGTGGCCGCTGCCAAGGAGGGTGAGATCACCGGTCCCGTAGCCGGTATTATGGGAACCTATGTGCTGCAGGTGGACGGCCGCGAGACCGGCGCCTACTTCACGGAGGACGATGCCAAGGCCGCCCAGAGCCGCATCGACACCTATCACACCCAGATGCTGCTGCCCCTGATGGCCGATAAGACCGTCAAGGACAACCGGGCCCGTTTCTATTAATCGGTAATCAAACCCTGAGAGCATGCCCGGCCCCTGACCGGGCATCTCTTTTATTGAATGCGCTATGTCTCTTAAATGCGGAATCGTAGGTCTTCCGAACGTAGGGAAGTCTACTCTTTTCAATTGTGTGAGCTCCGGCAAGGCCCAGAGCGCCAACTATCCTTTCTGCACCATCGACCCTAACGTAGGGTCTACCAATGTGCCGGACAAACGCCTGGAGGTGCTTACGGAAATCTGTCATCCCCAGCGCACCATTCCCGCGACGGTGGAAATCGTGGACATTGCCGGCCTGGTGAAGGGCGCTTCCCGCGGAGAAGGCCTGGGGAACCAGTTCCTGGCCAATATCCGGGAGACGGACGCCATCCTGCATGTGCTGCGCTGCTTCGACGACGGCAATATCGTGCATGTAGACGGCTCCATCGACCCTGTCCGGGACAAGGAAGTGGTCGATACAGAGCTGCAGATCAAGGACTTGGAAACCGTAGAGAACCGCATCAAGAAGGTAGAGAAAATGGCTACCACCGGCGGGGACAAGGAGGCCAAAAAGCTGCTGGGCCTGCTGCTCAGGTACAAGGCGGCCCTGGAGCAGGGGCTTTCCTGCCGCACCGTGGCCCTGGAGAACGCGGAGGAGGAGCAGATGGCCCACGACCTGTTCCTCATCACCAACAAGCCGGTGATGTACGTCTGCAACGTGGATGAAGCATCGGCCGCTTCCGGCAACGCCTACGTAGACGCCGTGCGGGCCGCCGTAGCTTCGGAAAATGCAGAGATTCTGGTGATATCGGCCAAGACCGAGGCGGAGATTGCAGAGATCGAGGAGTACGAAGACCGCCAGATGTTCCTGGAAGAGATGGGGCTGCAGGAGAGCGGTGTGGTGCGCCTCATCCAGGCGGCTTACCACCTGCTGGGCCTCCGCACCTTCTTCACCGCCGGGGCCGACGAATGCCGCGCCTGGACCATCAAGGCGGGGGACAAGGCTCCCCGCGCCGCCGGTGTCATCCACACGGACTTCGAGCGGGGCTTCATCCGGGCCGAAGTGATCAAGTACGAGGATTTCGTGCAGTACCGCACGGAAGCTGCCGTCCGCGCCGCCGGCAAGATGGGCATCGAAGGCAAGGAATACGTAGTGCAGGACGGCGACATCATGCACTTCCTCTTTAACGTGTAAGTTTTATCGGAAGAAACGCTCTATCCAGGCGGCGTCCACCTGCGCGAAGCCGGCGTCGGGTTTAATGTCCGGATGGCGGGACAGGATGCCCCGGGCGTCTTCGTATACGTTGAATCCCACATTTACAACCTGCATCTGGCCACCCAGGGGGAAGGCCAGCACCAGGTCGTTGTCGGCCCCTTCCAGGCGAAGGAATTTGAGGGGAGCCTGCAGGGCTTCCGGGTTCTTGGCGGCCAGTTCCCGGCGCGTCACCCATTTGCATATTTCCAGGATGCTGTCGTCCAGGCCGGCATCGTGGATGTTCACTTTCTCGATGAGGTCTCCCACTTCCCGTACCAGACGGAGGGTGTAGCCGTCCAGGTCCTTGACGGCATCGGCCACTTTCTGCGGGGGCATTTCCGTGCCCGGAAGCAGCCAGACCATGAGTTTGGCGTCCGGGTCGTGGTACAGCGTCTGGTACTTGGCCAGGTTGCGGTGACCGCAGTAGGGACACTCCCACACAAAGAGGGAACCGTCCCTGACCCGGGCTTTGAGTTCCGGGTCAAGGGCGGTGTTGATGCTCTGACGGACTTCTATTTCCGTCTTCTGCCCGCACTTGTTACAGTTTACGGGCACCATCGCTGATGACAACGTCGTACACCTTGGGGGCGTGGCCGAACTTGGCTTCGAACTGCTTCCTGGCTTCGGAGACGAAGGCGTCGTACAGTTCGTCCTTGACCAGGTTGATGGTGCAGCCGCCGAAGCCGCCGCCCATCACGCGGGAACCGGTGACATCCATCTTGCGGGCCAGCTTGTTCAGGAAGTCCAGCTCTTCGCAGGAGACCTCGTACAGGCGGCTCAGGCCGAAGTGGGTCTGGTACATCATCTCGCCCACGGTTTCGTAGTCGCCGCGCTCCAGGGCGTCGCAGACGTCCAGTACGCGCTGCACTTCGCCAATCACATATTCGGCCCGCAGGAAGTCCTCTTCGGTGATTTCTCCGCGGACTTCGTCCAGCCACAACCGCTTGGCGTCCGAGAGGAATTCTACGTCCGGATGGTTTTTCCGGATGGCGGCGGCGGCCTTTTCGCAGGATTCGCGGCGCTTGTTGTAGGCGCTGGAGGCCAGCTCATGCTTTACGCAGGAGTCGATGAGCACCAGCCGATAGCCGTCCGGGCGGAAGGGGAAGTACTTGTACTCGCCGGTTTTGCAGTTGAGGCGCATCAGGGAGCCTTCCTTGCCGAAGATGGAGGCGAACTGGTCCATGATGCCGCACTTCACGCCGCAGTAATTGTGCTCCGTGCTCTGGCCGATCTTGGCCAGTTCGAACTTCTCGATGCCGTTGCCGTTGATTTCGTTGATGGCGAAAGCAAATACGCTTTCCAGGGCCGCGGAACTGCTGAGGCCTGCGCCCAGGGGCACATCGCCGGCAAATACGGCGTCGAATCCCTGCACCTTGCCGCCCCGCTTGAGGGTTTCCCGGCAAACGCCAAAGATATAGCGGGCCCAGGACTGCGCGGGTTTGTCTTCCTCGTTGAGGCCGAACTCCACATACTCGTTAAAGTTGATGGAGAACAGCTTCACCTTGTTGGTCCCGTTGGGCTCGATGGCCGCCATGATGCCGAAGTTGATGGCACCGGGGAACACGTAACCACCATTGTAGTCCGTGTGCTCACCAATGAGGTTGATACGGCCGGAGGACATATAGAGGGTGCCTTCCTTGCCAAACAGTTCTTTGAATTTTTCCTGGATTTTGTTTTTCATATCTAGTGTTACTATTTTGGTTTTGCTTATCACACAAAGATAGTGAATATTCCGCGAAAAACCGAATACCGAGGTTTCTGCCCGGTGTACATACCTCGCCCGGAACTCCTTCCTGCCCGCTGTACATACCTCCGCCAGAACCCCTTCCTGGCCGCTGTACATACCAGGTATGTACACGAAAACGGCCTCCTAGCGCGTTCCAGCTGTACATACCTCCGCCGGAACCCCTCTCCAGCCGCTGTACATACCAGGTATGTACACGAAAACGGCTTCCTAGCGCGTTCCAGCTGTACATACCTCCGGCGAAACCCCTTTCCACCCGCTGCACATACCAGGTATGTACACAAAATCGGCCTCCTAGCGCGTTCCAGCTGTACATACCTCCGCCGGAACCCCTTCCTAGCCGCTGTACATACCAGGTATGTACACAAAAACGGCCTCCTAGCGCGTTCTGGCTGTACATACCTACGGCGAAACCCCTCTCCGTACACGAAAACGGCCTCCCAGCGCGTTCCAGCTGTACATACCAGGTATGTACATCCGCACCCACACCCACACCCGCATCTCCGCACAACCCTACATCACCAGACACCGTTTGATTTGCCTGGCGCCGGCATGGTAATCCCTATACAGGATATTGGCTATTTCCAGCTTTTCTTTCTGCGCCAGCTCATAGACAGAAAACTTCCCGTATCTAGGAACATACTGTGTATCAATCACCTTACATAGCTCCAGATCAGATATAGGTGCCGTCACATACCGGCTTTTTTCGTTTCGAAGCATCTCTGCAACCGTAACTCCGTCAGGAGCTATAAGCGGCGCCTCCATACTCTCCAGCGAAAAAGGTGCAGTGCCATTCTCGTCTTCCTGCTCTTTTATCCAATCGGTTCCACTCTTTCGGCCCATATAATAGTTAAAAGCCTGAACGGTGGAAAAACTATTCTCCACCAGGCCGATATCCAGGACCGTTTCGGGCAAGAAAACACCGGCAGGACCCATTTTCCACCGGGTCTCGAATGCCGCCCTCCTGGGAAGCGCCGCCTTTGTTTCCCAGAAATCCAACACTTTCTCAGGCATTGCGTCTTTTCCCAGCTCTTTTCGGAAATAGGCATTGGCCGAGGAATACGGATATTCGAACGGCGTCTGGCTAACCCCGTGATGCGGCGGGTTCTTCAGCGTATAGGAAACGGCGGCCAAGAAGTGCTTTAAGCCCACAACTTCCTGAATATAGCAACCCGGTTCTCCCAGCTGCCCCGTCCTCCGGTATTTGGAATTGAACTGTTTTGTGTAAGACTCCCGCGTGGTCCTTATCAGTTCAACGGGCTTCTGACTCGCGTAACAACCGTGATGATGATCGCTCATCGCAGCGTAGGCATAGCAGGTGCTTCCGGTTTTGCATAAGGCCGAGCAAAGACTGTTGAAGCCCCTATTCATGTCGTCTTCGTTTCTGAACATCACCTCGCCATGGGAGGTGAAGCATAAATGGTAAGTTCCCATATATCAATTATTTTTGGCCGATAGTCACCTGTATCCAAACCGGGCAGTGATCCGACACCCCACCCTGATACCGGGGGCCGGAGTAAGTTCTCAGGGGTTTCTCGCCGGCATGTCCTGCGTCCCGCGTCATCAGGAAAGGAATGCGGAGAATCTTCATGGACGGAGGTGCTTTCACCGCCCGGCTCACAAAAATCATGTCGATGAGTTCCCAAGCCCCGTCGTACTTGATGGTTCCCTCTCCTTGCCGACCAAGCGGCTCCGCCAGATTCCGCAACGTTGGCTCCAGGTCCTTGTAGACAGGATTGTCCGGCGTATCGTTCATATCGCCCATGGCTACAATCTTCCGGACGCCGGCGTCCTGCAAAGAATCGGCAAGCACCCGTAAACGCCTGACAGCCATCTGACGCCGGGCGTCGGACACGAGGGTACCTCCGTATTTGGAGGGGTGGTGGTTCACCAGGAAGGCGATGCTGTCGTCATCGGCCAGGCGAAAAGTAGCCAGCAGAATATCGCGGGTAGCGACGATGCTGTCCCCGGCGTAAAGATGGCAGGGACGGGCATCGGCCAGCTTCAGGCGGGAATGCCGATACAGGAGCGCGACGTCGATGCCGCGCCGGTCAGGCGAATCGAAATGCACGAGCCGATAGTCCAGCTTCCGCAGCGCCGTTACCTGTAACATCCGACGGAGAACAAAGGCATTCTCCACTTCCGCAAAGCCGATAACGTCCGGCACCCCTCCTTCCTGCGACCCTGCCCAAAGGATGCTCTTCGCAATGGCGTGGCACTTGGTATAGAAGCGTTTCCGCGTCCAGTGCCTTTCCCCGCGAGAACTGAATTCGGCGTCGGATACGCTGGTGGAATCGTTGCGCCAGTCAAAAAAGTTCTCCAGGTTCCAGAACATGACACGAAGGGTGTCTTCAGGAGGTTGCGCTGTTGCCAATAAAGCCCACAGCAGTGTAACAATCGTGCTCATGCCCCAAATATAAACGCCTGAGCGCGAAGTTGTCATGCAAAACAGAAAAATCTTTTAACGGATTTTTCCTGTAATAAAATATTTTATTTATGGTTTTTGCCGGAACGACCTTTTTTTACGGGGAAACGACGTTTTTGAGGTCTGACAGCGGGTAGTGGCCTTCTGGTCCAGAGGTGAAAAAATGTACATACCTCGTATGTACAACCGGAAGGCCGTGGAAGGGCGTTTTCGTGTTCATACCTGGTATGTGCAGCGGCTGGAGAGGGGTTCCGGCGGAGGTATGTACAGCTGGAACGCGCTGGGAGGCCGTTTTCGTGTACATACCTGGTATGAGCAGCGGCTGGAGAGGGGTTTCGCCGTAGGTATGTACAGCCAGACAGCGGCTAGGAAGGGGTTCCGGAGGAGGTATGTACAGCTGGAACGCTCTGGAAGGCCGATTTTGTGTACATACCTAGTATGTACAGCGAGCAGGGAGGGCTTTCGGGGGGAGGTGTTCCGCGACAGGGAGCGCCTCTACAGCAGCATTTCCAGGACTTTTTCCGGGAGGGCGTCTTTCAGGAGGACGGTCTTGTCTTCGGACAGCAGATAGAGGGAGGGGATGGCGCGGACGTTGTACAGGAGGTCTTCGCGGATGGTGAACGTGGGGTCGTAACCGTTGATCCAGGAAGCGGGGTAGCTGGCCTTGCGCTGTTTCCAGAGGTCGATATCCTGGTCGATATAGATGTCCACCACCTGCAGGGCGCCGGAAGTGATTTGGCCGGTGATTTCCGGATAGCTTTCCATCTGGGCCATCAGGTCCTTGCAGGCGGTGCAGTCCGGATTCCCGAAAATCAGGAGCGTCCGCGGGGCTTTGATGCTGTACAGGGTGCGGCGCCGGCCTTCCGTGTCGACGAAGATGAAGTCCGTGGCCGGGGTGCCCGTTCGGTTCATGCTGCACATCTGGGCGTCCCACTTGTAGCCCATGCGATAGGCCGGGTCGATGAGTTCGCTGGCGGCGAGCTTCTTCACAAAGGGCAGGTACAGGTCTTCGCTGCGAACCGGCGAGTTGGGGTCGTAGAAGTAGCGGGTGGCCAGGCCCACGGTCTGCGGAAGCAGGTTACCGGCCGGCTGGGCCTTCTGGAAGGCCTCCAGCCTTTCGTAGAAACGAACCATGGCCCGGCTGCCTTCCTCCAGGGGAAGGCTTTCTGTCAGGGTGGCGAAGATGCCCATCTGCTTTTCCAGGTCTTCCTTGCTTACGCCGTTAATCACCAGCGAATCGCAGCGATACAGGGTGTCCGGCTCCGTAAAACGGTCCCAGAAATGGTTCACCAGCCAGGCGGCCCGTTCCAGAGGGTCCGTTACCATCATGGGAACTTCCCCCATGGGGAAATCCCGTGTAGAACTCTCCGAGTACGAGGCCGAAGGGCCGGCGCACGCATACAGCAGCAGGGCAAAGCCCATCACAGTCAGAAGCTTTTTCATATAGCAAAGATACTACATTTTTTATTATCTTTGTAGGAATATGAAAAAGACCCTCCTGACCCTTATCATACTGCTTGCGGCCGCTACGGCAGGCCACGCCCAATTTTATCTTGCCGGCGACGACCCCGGCCATCTGCGCTGGCGCAGCATAGAAAGCGCCCATTACCGGATTATCTATCCCGTCGGGGCCGATTCCCTGGCATACCAGTATGGCCGTGCCCTGGAGCAGTTCCGCGTTCCGGTGGGCCGAAGCCTGGACATGACCCCCGGCAAGGGTCTGCGGGGAAAAACGCCCGTGGTTCTGCACACCCATAACACTTATTCCAACGGCTCCATGGGCTGGGCACCCAGGCGCATGGACCTGTTCACCCTCCAGGAGCCGTATGGCTCAGACCCCATTCCCTGGTACCTGCAGCTCACTTCCCACGAGCCCCGTCACCAGGCCCAGATGCAATTCGGCGCCGGCAGTTTCCTCACCTGGCTCACCGGTCAGGCCTGGGCGCCCGTGGCCTGGCAGCTGTATCTGGAAAGGGCCATCGGCGAGGGTGATGCCGTGGCCGTGGAAACGGGCCTTGCCGGCGGCACCCGCGCCCGCACCGCCGACTTCCTCAACTATTACCGCGTGGTGCTGGACCAGGGAGACTACCGCAGCTGGGACCGCTGGCGCTACGGTTCCTACAAGCACTTTACACCGGACCTGTACACGCTGGGCTATGTGACAGTCGCCGGCGCACGCTACCTTTACGACGACCCCATGATCGTCCGCGAAGCCATGGACGTTTCCGGCAAAAAGCCCTGGATGATCGGCCCGTACAATACCCAGAAGGTAATCAAGCAGCATTCCGGCAAAAAATTCAAGGCGGCCTTCCGCGACATCCAGCAGGCCTTTAATGACGTCTGGCAGGCCGATGCCGCCGCCCGCGCCCCCTTCATGCCCCTGGAGCAGGTTACCCGCAAGGCAGACTTCGCGCTGGAGTACAGCAGCCTGCAGGCCAGCCCGAACGGCCTCCTGGCACTGCGTACAAGCAATCTGCGTCCCGCAGAACTGGTCCTGATCCGGGACGGCCAGGTGCGCCGCCTGCGCTCTTTCGCGAGTCATACCTCCTCCATAGAATACGAAGAAAGCTACAACCGGCTGTACTGGTCGGAAAGCCAGGGCCATCCGCGGTGGAGCCTGGCCGGAAATTCCGAACTGTGCTATTACGACCTCAACACCAATCGTTTCCGTCAGCTCACCCACGGTGCCCGCTACTACAATCCGCATGTGGGCCGGGACACGAAGACGCTCATCGCCGTAGAGTATCCCACCGCCGGCGGATCGGCCGTGGTGGAAGTGGACGCCTTCGGCGGAAAAACCCTGAACCGCATAGAAATGCCCGCCGCCATCCTGGCCATGGATGCCGCCATTTATCAGGGCAGCATTTACCTGAGCGGCCTTACCCCGGAGGGCTACGGCCTGTACCGGCAGGCGGCAGACGGCAACTGGGAAACCCTCCTGGCCCCTTCGCACCAGAAGATCGGAAATTTCGGTGCCGGCGAAGACTGCCTGTCATGGGAAAGCGACCGCACCGGCGTCAATGAGCTGTACCACTATTACCCCGAGCAGGATAAACTGCTGCAAATCACCAATTCCCGCTATGGCGCGACCAATTATGCAGAAGACGGCGAGTATCTTTATTCCGTCAGCCAGACCCCGGAAGGCCGTCCGGTCTTCCGCACCCCGCTCGGAGACCTCCGTCCCAAGGAGGTAAGCTATGGGGATGTCTGCAGCCACCCCATCGAAGACAAGCTCACGGCACAGGAGCAGGCCCTGGGCGCAGCGCCGGACCTGGAAGAAGAAGTGCCCCTGTCGGCCCCCAAACCCTACAGCCGTATCGCCCATGCGCTGCAGCTGCATTCCTGGCTGCCGCTGTATGTGAACTACGACGCCGTCAAAGAGGGAAGCATGGACTTCTCCTACGAAACGGCCTCCATCGGCCTCAGCGGCTTTTTCCAGAATACGCTGGGCAATTTCTCGGGTATGCTGGGCTATGCCCTGCATCCGGACCCGGACCGGAAAGGCGGCTGGCGCAACGCCCTGCACCTGAAAGCCACTTACACCGGCCTGTATCCCGTGTTTGAGTTCCAGGCCGACCTCGGAGACGAGGCCTCCCGGCAGTATGTGGTGCAGCGCTACGTCAACCAGGGAACGGCCCAGTGGGCCCTGAACGCCTTCCCGCGCAGGAATCCCCTGTTCAGCGCTTCCCTGCGCACCTATATCCCGCTCAGCTTCAACAAGGGCGGGCGGCTGTACGGTTTCACCCCCCAGCTCCGTTACAGCCTCTCCAACAACCTCTTTGCCCCGGATCCGGTGTGCTTCGACGCCCCCGGCTACCTGAAAGGCCTTCCTGCCCACTATACCCTTTCCAGCACCGGCGACGGCTCCAGCTTCTGGTTCCATCGGCTCACGGGGTCGGTCCGCGGCTATTATATGCTGCCCCGGGCCGATTCCCAGATCTATCCCCGTCTGGGTATCGGCGCAGAACTCGGAGGCGGTATCCGGCCCGGCATGACGGACTATTACGCGCCCAACCTTTACGGTTACGTCTATGGGTACCTGCCCGGCCTCTGGCCCACGCAGGGGCTCAAGCTGTCGGCCATGTACCAGCAGCAGATGGGCACCCCCGGTTTCTTCGGAGACCTGGTGGCCAACACCCTTCCGCGCGGCTTCTCGGCCGATGTAGGGGCCCTGGTGGCCCGCGCCTTCACGGGGCAGTGGAAGGTGACGGCCGACTATGCCATCCCCATTTACGTGGGAGAATGGTCCATTCCCGGCCTGGCCTATATCAAGAACTTCCTCCTTTCCCCGCACGCAGACTATACCGGCCTTGCTGACGGGTATGACTTGTACAGCGTGGGCGCAGATTTCTCCGCCTCGCTGGCCCGGCTGTTCGTCCTGCCCTTCGACGCCTCCATCGGCGTGTCCTTCTCCTATCTGGGCGGAACGCTCATGGAGCACTTGGAAGACCAGAAACCCTATTCTGTAGAACTCATATTCGGTGTAGACTTTTGATATGCAACAATACCTGGACCTGCTCAGACACATCCGCGCCCACGGCGCCATGAAAGAAGACCGCACGGGTACCGGAACCCAGAGCGTCTTCGGCTACCAGATGCGCTTCGACCTCTCCGACGGTTTCCCGCTCCTGACCACCAAGAAGGTGCACCTGAAATCCATTATCTACGAACTGCTCTGGTTCATCGCCGGAGACACCAACGTGAAATTCCTGCAGGACCACGGCGTTACCATCTGGGACGAATGGGCCGACCCAGACGGCAATCTGGGGCCTGTCTACGGCCACCAGTGGCGTTCGTGGGAAGCGACGGATGGAAGGGTCATCGACCAGCTTTCGTCGGTAATTGACCTGATACAACACCATCCGGACTCCAGAAGGATGCTGGTAACGGCCTGGAATCCCGCGGACGTAGACAAGATGGCCCTGCCTCCCTGTCACTGCCTGTTCCAGTTTTATGTGGCCGAGGGAAAACTCTCCTGCCAGTTGTATCAGCGCAGCGCGGACGTGTTCCTGGGGGTGCCTTTCAACATTGCTTCCTACGCCCTTCTCACGCTCATGATCGCCCAGGTGTGCGGCCTGCAGCCCGGGGAATTCATCCATACTACCGGCGACACCCACATTTACCGGAACCACTTCGACCAGGTGGCCCTGCAGCTGAGCCGCGAGCCCCGGAAACTCCCGGTAATGAAACTCAATCCGGACGTCACATCCCTCTTCGACTTCTGCTACGAAGACTTCACCCTGGAAGGCTACGATCCCTGGCCGGCCATCAAGGCGCCTGTCGCCGTTTAGCTCCCCCAAAACGAACTTGATGAACGAAAAAAGAGAAAAATTCGGCAGCCGGATGGCTGTGATCATGGCCCTGGCGGGCAGTGCCATCGGCCTGGGCAACATCTGGCGTTTTCCCTACCTGGTGGGGCAGAACGGCGGTGCGGCCTTCATCCTCATTTACATTGGTTTTACGCTGGTGCTGTCCCTGCCCATTTTCCTGGCAGAAAGTGCCATCGGCCGCGGCAGCGGTGCCAACTGCCGTCACGCCATCGCTTCGCTGGCGCCCGGCCGGGCGGGCCGGTGGATGGGCCTTCTGATGGTATTCACGCCCCTGTGGATTGTCTCGTACTACTCTGTGGTGGGCGGCTGGTCGCTGGAATACCTGGTGCAGGCCGTCCGGTTGGACTTCCTGCATACCGCTCCGGAAGAGATCACGGGCAGTTTCGGCCGTTTCATCGCCAAGCCCCTGGCGCCCCTTTTCTGCCACCTGGGCTTCCTGGCGGTAACGGTGGGCGTGGTGGCCCTGGGCGTTAAGTCCGGCATCGAACGCTTCAGCAAATGGAGCATTCCCACGCTGTTTGTCCTCGTCGTGGCCATTGCCGTCTACTCCCTCACGCTCCCGGGTGCCTCCAAGGGCGTGGAATACCTGCTCAAGCCGGATTTCTCCAAGGTGACGGCCGACACGTTCATCGACGCCCTGGGCCAGTCGTTCTATTCCATGTCCCTGGGCATGGGCATCGTCATCACCTATTCATCCTATATCAGCAAGAAGGAAAACCTGATGGTGGCGGGCGTGGGATCTTCCCTGAGCGACCTTTTCTTCGCCCTGCTGGCGGGTTTCGCCATCCTTCCCGCGGTGTTCGCCGCCGGCATCGAGCCCGGCAACGGCCCCACCCTCATCTTCGATACCCTGCCGTTCATCTTCTCCAACCTGGGGCATACGGCGCCCGTCCTGAGCACGGCGGCGGCCATTTTCTTCTTCCTGGCGGTGCTCATTGCGGCTCTCACCTCGTCCATCTCCCTCATGGAAGTGGGCGTAGCCTACCTCTCGGAATCCAAGGGACTCAGCCGCACGGCTGCCTGCATCGTCCTTTTCCTGGCCTGCGGTGTCGTGGGCTCCTTCTGCAGCCTTTCCTTCGGCCCGCTGTCCCAGGTGCACATCGGCTCTCTGGCCATCTTCGATTTTGCCGACAGTTTCGCCTCCAACGTGCTGCTGGTGCTGGGCGGCCTCATCGTGGTGGTGCTGGCGGGCTGGGTCATGCCCCGGCAGAAACTCTATGACGAACTCACCAACGGCGGCACCCTGCCGGTGAACGTGAAACTGTTCCCGGCGGTGCGTTTCCTGCTGCGCTACGTGGCGCCGGCGGGCATCCTGGTGCTGGTTATCTCCAACCTCCTATGAAGCCCCGGGAGAGTTTCGGCAGCCGTTTTGCGGTCATTGCGGCCATGGCGGGCAGCGCCGTGGGCCTGGGCAACATCTGGCGTTTTCCCTATGTGCTGGGCGAAAACGGCGGTGCGGCCTTCATCCTGGTCTATATAGCAGCCACGCTGCTGGTGGCCCTGCCCATCTTCTATGCCGAATCCATCATCGGCCGGCATGCCCGCACCGACACCTACGGCGCCATGAAAAAACTGGCCCCCGGCACTGCCTGGCGCTGGGCGGGCCTGCTCACCGTGGTGTCGCCCCTCCTGATCCTCAGTTACTATTCCGTGGTGGGCGGCTGGTCGGTGCAGTACCTTTTCAAGTCGCTTTCCTTCAGCTTTACGGATGTTCCGGCCAGCGAAGTGCCGGGCCTGTTCGGGAAGTTCATCTCTTCCGCCTGGCAGCCCCTCGTGTCCCACACCCTCTTTATGGCCCTGGTCACGGCCATCGTGCTGGGCGGGGTGAAAAAAGGCATCGAGAAGTTTTCCAAGGTGGCCATGCCGGTGCTCTTCGTGCTCATCCTGGTCATCCTGGTGTATAGCCTTACCCTGCCGGGGTCGCGCAGCGGCGTGGAATATCTGATCAAGCCGGATTTCTCGCGCCTGACGGCCGATGCCGTGGCCGCCGCGCTGGGCCAGGCTTTCCCTGGGCGTAGGCACCATCCTCACCTATGCATCCTATATCAAGAAAGAGGAAAATCTTCTGGTCTCCGGCCTGGGCACGGCCATCAGCGACCTGGCCTTTGCGCTCATTGCCGCCTTCGCCGTGATGCCGGCCGTCTTCGCCGCGGGCATCCAGCCCGGCGCCGGTCCGGGCCTGGTGTTCGAAACCCTGCCCTACATCTTCCATCGGATGGGCGAGGGAATGCCGGTGCTCAGTACCGTCATATCCGCCGTGTTCTTCATTACCATCCTGGCGGCGGCGCTCACATCGGCCATTTCCATGCTGGAGGTGGGCGTGACTTTCCTCTCCGACGAAAAGGGGATGCCCCGCCGGCGGGCCACCCTGATGCTGGCCTTCCTGTGCTGGCTCCTGGGTGTGGTGTGCAGTCTGTCCTTCGGCCCGCTGTCCGGATTTAAAATCCTGGGCCTGAGTTTCTTCGATTTCCTGGATAAGTTGTGCTCCAGCCTGTTCATGCCCTTCGGCGGCCTCATCTTCACCCTGTTCGTGGGCTGGAAGATGTCCAAGGTCCGCGTGCGCAAGGAGTTTACCAACGGCGGCACGGTGAACCGCCGCATCTTCGGCGTGGTGTACTTCCTGGTGCGCTATGTGGCACCCGTGGGCATCGTGCTGGTCTGCGTTACTTCGCTGCTGGGATAGGCTTATCCCCGGCGGCCCCTCTTCTTGTAAACGACAAATTCGAAGGTGTAGCCCGTTTCGGGGTCCGTGTGCGTTTCGGAGGTGCTTTTGCGCTCCCACACGGCCGGGTCGATGACGGGGAAGAAGACATCGGCCTCCTTTACTTCCGTGTGGACGTGGGTGATGTACAGGAGGTCCATCTCCGGCAGGGCGGCCTTGTACACGGAAGCGCCGCCGATGACAAAACACTTGTCGGCCCCGGTTTTCCGGGCCTCGGCATAGGCATCCTCAAAGGAATAGACGCAGGTTGCCTCCGGGATGGGGTCTCCCCCCAGGTTGAGGACGATGTTCTTGCGCCCCTTGAGCGGACGCACGGGCAGGGAGAAGTAGGTGGTACGGCCCATGATGACGGGATAGCCGCGGGTGGTTTCCTTGAAATACCGCAGGTCCTCTGCCAGGTGCCAGGGAAGGTCTCCTTTGACGCCGATTCCGTAGTTGTCGGCAACGGCGACGATGATGCATTTTTTCATTCTCATATTCCCAGTTCCTCTTTCATGCCGCGCAGCAGGTCGAAGGCCTGGAGCGGAGTTAAATTATTGAGGTCCACGTCCTTGAGGCGGTCCCGCAGACTTTCCAGCAAAGGGTCGTCCAGCTGGAACATGGACAGCTGCAGCGAGCCGTCCTTCTCCACTTTGCCGGCCTTGGTGTTGTGTGGCTTCACGGGCGTGAGGGCGCCGATGGCTTCCAGCTTGTCGCTGTTTTCCAGGGCCTTCAGGGTGCGCTCTGCGCTTTCCAGGACGGCCGCCGGCATGCCCGCCATGCGGGCCACGTGGATACCGAAGCTGTGGGCCGTTCCGCCTTCCTTGACTTTGCGCAGGAACAGGACCTCCCGGCCCACTTCCTTCACGGTTACGTGGAAGTTCTTCACGCGCGGGAAAAGGCCTTCCAGGTCGTTCAGTTCGTGATAATGGGTGGCGAAAAGGGTCTTGGCCCCCTTGCCGTATTCGTGGATGAACTCCACGATGCCGCGGGCGATGGACATACCGTCGTAGGTAGAGGTTCCCCGGCCGATCTCGTCCAGCAGCACCAGCGAGCGGGCGCTCAGATTGTTCAGGATCATGGCCGTTTCCAGCATCTCTACCATGAAGGTGGATTCCCCGCGGGAAATGTTGTCCGTGGCGCCCACGCGGGTGAACAGCTTGTCAAACCAGCCGATGCTGGCTTCGCGGGCGGGGACGAACGACCCGGCCTGGGCCATGAGGACGATGAGGGCCGTCTGGCGCAGGAGGGCGCTCTTACCGGCCATATTGGGACCGGTGAGGATGATGATCTGCTGTTTTTCGGTGTCCAGATAGACGTCGTTGGGGACGTATTCCTCTCCGGCGGGCATCAGGGTCTCGATCACGGGATGGCGGCCGTCCTTGATGTCCAGGGCCTTGCCGTCGTTCATCCGGGGCCGGCAGTAACGGCGTTCCACGGCCTGCTGGGCAAAGCCCGCCAGCACGTCCAGCTTGGCCAGGATGCGGCTGTTGCACTGGATGGCGGGAATCTGCTGCTGGATGCGGCCGATGAGTTCCCCGTACAGGCGCGATTCGATGGCGTAGATGCGGTCTTCGGCCGTGAGGATCTTTTCCTCGTATTCCTTGAGTTCCTCGGTGATGTAGCGCTCTGCGTTCACCAGCGTCTGCTTGCGGATCCACTCCGGCGGCACCTGGTCCCGGTAGGTGTTGCGCACCTCGATATAATAGCCGAAAACGTTGTTGTAGGCTATTTTGAGCGAGGAAATGCCGGTTCTTTCGGCCTCCCTCTGCTGCATCTGCAGGAGGTAATCCTTGCCGCCGGCCGAGAGGCTGCGGAGTTCGTCCAGCTGGGCGTCTACACCGGGGCCGATCACCGGGCCCTTTCCCAGCTGGATGGCCGGTTCCGGGTCCATGACGCGCCGGATATCGGCCAGCAGTTTTTCGCAGTTGCGGAGGCCTTTGAGCAGCTTTTCCAAGGCATCGCAGCCCGTGAGGCGCTCCTGGATGGGGGCGGTGAGGGCCAGGCCGCGGCCCAGCTGCATGATTTCCCGGGGATTGGCCTTGCCGGTGGCAATGCGGCCCAGGATGCGTTCCATGTCGCCCAGTTTCCCCAGGTCCGTCTGGGTAGCCTCCAGGATTTCCGGCTTTTCCGTGAAATACTGGACGATGTCGTAGCGGGCGTTCAGTTCCTTCAGGTCCATGATGGGCATGGCCAGCCACTGGCGCAGCAGGCGCGCCCCCATGGGGCTGGAACACTTGTCCAGGGTTTGCACCAGCGACACGCCGTCGGCCCCGGAAGCGCTCTGGAAGACCTCCAGGTTGCGCAGGGTGAACTTGTCCATCCACACGAACTTGGCCTCGTCTATGCGGCCGATGGTGCAGATGTTCCGGAGGCCCGTATGCTGCGTCTGCTCCAGGTACACCAGCAGGGCGCCGGCGCTGCACACGCCCAGCGGATACGGGTCTATGGCAAAGCCCTTGAGGCTGTCTACCTGCAGCTGGCGTTTCAGGCGCTCCACCGCGGCGTCGTACACAAAGGCCCATTCGTCGATGGAGGTGGTAAAATAGTCTCCCAGACGTTCCCGGAGCCCTTTTTCGTAGCCCCGCTGCACCACCAGTTCCCGGGGCTTGAGCGAGCCCAGCAGGGTGGCGATGTACTCCAGGGAGCCCTGGGCCACCTGGAACTGGCCGGTGGAAACATCCAGGAAGGCCGCCCCGCACTGGTCTTTTTCCACGGTGAGGCCGCAGAGGTAGTTGTTCTCCTTGACCTCCAGCATGTTCTCCCCGAAGGAGATGCCCGGGGTGACAATTTCCGTCACACCGCGCTTGACCAGTTTCTTGGCGAATTTCGGGTCTTCCAGCTGGTCGCACACGGCCACTTTGAAGCCGGCCCGGACCAGTTTGGTGAGATAGTTTTCCAGGGCGTGATGCGGGAAGCCCGCCATGGCCACCGGCCCTTTGTCTCCGTTGGATTTCTTGGTCTGGACCAGCCCCAGCACCCGCACGGCCGTGACGGCATCGTCCGAGTAGCATTCGTAAAAGTCTCCCACGCGGTACAGCAGGATGGCTTCGGGGTGCTGTGCCTTTACCTCGAAATAATGTTTGAGCATGGGAGTATCTTCCGCCATCTTCGCCATAGAATGCAAAGTTACGAAAAAAAACGATTTGCCGATAGTGCCTTTTTTCTTATATTTGCCAGAGATAAAGCTTTTAACCATGGCCATTACCAAAGAACTCTGGGGCACATCGCCCTGCGGAAAAGAAATCTATCTGTATACGCTCAAGAATGCCTCCGGTGCCTATGTGCAGCTTTGCAGCATCGGCGCAGGCATCGTCTCCATCGTAGTCCCCGACAAGGAGGGCAAGCTGGCCGATGTCGCCCTCGGTTATAAGAATCCCCTGGATTATTTTGCCGACGGTCCCTGCTCCGGCAAGGTGCCCGGCCGCTATGCCAACCGCATCGCCAAGGGGAAGTTCTCCCTGGACGGCGTGGAATACACCCTGCCCGTGAACAACGGCCCCAACCACCTGCACGGCGGCCCGGACGGCTTCCAGAACAAGGTGTGGGACAGCCGCATAGACGGCAATGCGGTGGAGTTCCTGTACTTCTCCGAAGACGGCGAGGCCGGTTATCCCGGCAACCTGAAAGCAGTGGCCCACTACACCTGGGGAGAGGACAATTCCCTCAAACTCATCCTCACGGCCGAAACCGACAAGCCCACGGTGGTAAACCTGACCAACCACGTGTATGTGAACCTGGACGGCGAGGCCTCCGGCAGCGTGCTGAACCATCGGCTGGAGCTGAACGCCTCCCAGTGGCTGCCCACGGACGAAACCCTCATCCCGCTGGGTGCCCCCGAGGATGTGGCCGGCACGCCCATGGACTTCGTGGAGGCCAAGGTGATCGGCCAGGACATCCAGGCCCATTTCCCCGCCCTCAAGTACGGCAAGGGCTACGACAACTGCTACCTGATAGACGGCTACATGCCCGGCCAGCTTTCCGAGGCCGCACAGCTCTGGGGTGCCGTTTCCGGCCGCCGCATGACGGTCCTCACCACCCAGCCCGCCGTGCAGGTGTACACCGGCAACTGGCTCAAGGGCTGCCCCATGGGCAAGACCCGCGCCTACGAGGATTATGACGGCGTGGCCATCGAATGCCAGCACGCCCCGGATGCTCCCAACCAGCCGGAATACCCCTCTACGGTGCTCCGTCCCGGAGAAGTGTACGAAGAAGCCATCATCTGGGTGTTCGAGGCATAAAGCCTCCGTGCAAGATTCATCCCTCACAAGGGTTTCATTATTGATGCGAAGCGTCGTCTGTGAAATAGGGGCTGCCATCCTGGTGGCCGTGGGCGTGCTGGCCGGCTGCTCAAAAGGGGAGTCCTTTCCCGGACCCTCCATGCCTCCTGCTACGGATAACGTCGGCCCGGAAAAAAGCTATACCGCCATCGTGACGGTAAAGCAAAACGAAAAAGGCGCCATCTATTTTCAGCTGGACGAGAACAAACGGCTTTTTCCCCAGAATTACGAGCATCCCTTCACAGGCCTTCGGCGCGTCATCTGCGAGCTGCAGGAAACCGACGGGAATCGCTGCCGGATTCTGTGGATGGAGTTCCTGGAGCAGGAAATCATGACCAGTGGTATGATCAGTGGTCCGGACAGCGCTCCGTACGACGATCCTCCTCCGGGCGGACCGTACGATTTTCCGCAGGACCCGCTGGATATCCTGGAGGACTGGATGACCAGCGTGGAAGACGGTTTTCTCACCCTGCACTACAGTACATGGTGGGGGGACGGCAGTGTGGCACACGCGTTTCTCCTGATTCGCGGGACCAATCCGGAAGACCCGTATGAGGTGGTGTTGTCCCACGACCGCAAGTCCGATGCATCCCTGGAAAAGGCCGATGCCCTCATCTGCTTCGACATCAATGATTTGCCCTCTACGGAAGGGCAGTATGTGAACCTGAGATTAAAGTGGATCGACTGTGAGGGAAAACCGGCCGCGAAAAACTTCCCCTTCAAGAGCAGAACCCAGTGAACGGGAGCTGCTGGAAAAGCTCCGCCGGAAGGACGCCGCAGCCATGCGCCAGTTTTACGAGCGCTATGCGGATTACCTCACGGCGGTGTGCTCCCGTTATATCCCCGAAAAGGCCGATGCCAAAGACGTCCTGCAGGAATCTTTTGTGAAAATGTTAGGCGCCCTGGATTCCTTCGAGTACCGGGGCGAGGGCTCCCTGAAGGCCTGGTCCTCGCGCATCGTGGTGAACACGGCGCTTAAAAGCCTGCGGAAAAGCGGCCGGCTCCGGTATATGGAGGCGTTGCCGGACCTGCCGGAAGAATCGGAACCGGAGGTAGAACGGGTGCCCGCGCCAGTCCTGCAGCAGTTCATCCAGGCCCTTCCGGACGGTTACAGGACCGTTTTCAACCTGTTTGTCTTTGAAAAGAAATCGCACCGGGAAATTGCGGCGCTGCTGGGCATCAAGGAAGACAGCTCGGCCTCGCAGTTCTTCCGGGCCCGGGCCCTGCTGGCCCGGAAAATCAAACAATATCTGAAGGAAAATGAGTAAAGATTGGACCCATCGGCTTCCCGACCTCCTGGAGGGTTACACGGAAGCGGCGCCGGAAGGACTGTGGGACGCAGTCCAGGCCGGCGTAGTGGCGCCCCGGAAACGCCGGGGGGCCGTTGTCTGGTGGAGCGCCGCCGCCCTCGTGGCGGCCGCCGCGGCCATCCTCCTGCTGGTTTTCCTTCCAAAACCGGCCCCCCTCCAGCCGGCGGCCCTCCCCGTCCCGGAGAACCGCCTGGTACAAGGTGCCGCGCCCGAGTTGCCTACAGCCCCTCTTCCGGACAAACCTCCCGCCACGGCCTTCCCGAAGGCGTTTCCGGAAATCCATTCCGAAGCCGTTCCGGAAGCGGCCACCGACGCGGCACTTGACGTGATCCCTGAGGCGGCCCCTGAAGTGATCCCTGAGGTGACCTCTGAAACGGAGGGGCCTGAGAGCCTTCCGCACGAAACGGAACCGCAGCATCCCGTGCGGCCGGATCGTCCGACGCCTGGGGCGAATCCCAAGACCCATCCCGGGGCCAAGCCCAGACTGCAGTTCACGGTCACTTCGGGCGCCTATCTGGCACAGGCCGGGAGCGCTGTCACGCAGGGATACGGCATTTCTGCCAATCCCGGCATGCCCATGCTGTCCAAGGCCATCGGCAGCAACCCCATCTCCGTACCCATGCTCCGCCGGAATCAGGCCAGCACCACGGAGAGCCGCCATCGGCAGAGCCTTCGTCTGGCCGTAGGTGTAAGCTACAACTTCACGGACCGCTGGAGCGTGGCCAGCGGGCTTTCGTATACCGTCCTCCGGTCGGACTACAATACCGTTTCCGGAGAAACCGCCACCTTCAGCACGCGCCACCTGCACTACCTGGGCATTCCGCTCTCGCTGCAGTGGAAAGCGCTGGAGTGGAAGCGTTTAAGCCTTTACCTGAATGCCGGTCCCATGTGGGAAACCGCCGTGGGCGCCCGGCTGGGTTCCCGCTCTTACGTGGGCGCGGCGCTCTCGTCCGAACAGGCGGAGTCCCCGTCGGTGAGAGACAGCCGATGGTCCCTGAACGCGGGCGTCGGCATCCAGTACCAGTTGTTCCGGCGGGGAGCGCTGTTCCTGCAGCCGGGCCTCTCCTGGCACATTCCCCGGGCCGATTCCCCGGAATCCTACTACACCGTGCACCCCCTGTTGCCGGACTTCAGCTTCGGCTATCGCTTCACCTTCTAACGGCGGGGTATGGCAGAGGCCGTTTTTCTGTCAACGCGGAAACAGCGCAGGCTCCAGCTCTTTTACGTGGAAGGACTTCCGGTGCCACGGGGTGTACCCGTAGCGCCGGATGGCTTCTATGTGCTCGGCGGTGGGGTAGCCCATGTTGCGGTCCCAGCCGTATTGGGGATAGTCCCGGGCGAGTTCCCGCATGCGGTCGTCGCGGTAGGTTTTGGCCAGGACCGACGCCGCGGCAATGCTGGCATAGGTGGCGTCGCCGTGCACCACGGTCTGGTAGTGCTTGAAGCCATAGGGGCCGAAGGGCCGGAACTTGTTGCCGTCGATGAGCAGGAATTCGGGGGCGGGATCCAGCCGGAGCACGGCCCGCTGCATGCCGGTGACGGAGGCCCAGAGGATGTTCAGGCGGTCAATCTCATCGGCCTCCACGGCCTCTACCGCCCAGGCGACGGCCTCCCGCTCGATGATGGGCCGGAGCGTTTCCCGCGCCTTTTCGCTCATCTGCTTGGAGTCGTTCAGCAGGGGATGAAAGAAGTCCGGCGGCAGAATGACGGCGGCGGCATACACCGGCCCCGCCAGCGGCCCGCGGCCGGCCTCGTCACAGCCGGCTTCCAGCCTGTCCGGCTCCAGAAAAGGTTTCAGCAAGGGTTTAGACATGTCAGGGTTGTTTCCGTTCCACTTTCCAGCCCAGGAGGCCGATGGTTTTCATAATGGACCAAAGATAAGACTTTTTATTGATGCTATCCTGCAAATTATGCTTATCTTTACAAAAATTTACTGACGAATGAAACGGATTCTTACCTTTTTGGCGGCGCTCACCGTCGCTTTCAGCGCCGCGGCCGACGAAGGCATGTGGCTGCTGCCCCTCCTGAAACAACTCAACGGCAAAGACCTCAAGGCGGCCGGCTGCAAGCTGAGCCCGGAGGAAATCTACTCCATCAACAAGACCTCCCTGAAGGACGCCATCGTGCATTTCGGCGGCGGCTGCACCGGCGAGATGATCAGCGACCAGGGCCTGCTGGTGACCAACCACCACTGCGGCTACAGCAGCATCCAGGCCTTGTCCACGGACGAGCACAACTACCTCATGGACGGCTACTGGGCCAAGAATTACGCAGAAGAAATCCCCTGCCCGGACCTCACGGTGACCTTCCTGGTGAAGATGGAAGACGTGACGGACGCCATCGAGAAAGCCTCGGACCCCGATAAGGCCGAAAAGGAAATCACGGACGCCGCCAAGGCCGCCAACCCCGGCTGCCGCGTGCAGGTCACGGGATTCTACAACGACAACATCCATTACCTCATCGTATACCGCACCTATCGGGACGTGCGCTTTGTGGGCGCCCCGCCGGCATCCATGGGTAAGTTCGGCGGAGAGACGGACAACTGGATGTGGCCCCGCCACACCTGCGACTTCTCCATGTTCCGCGTGTATGCCGGAAAGGACAACCTGCCGGCCGAATACAGCCAGGACAATGTCCCTTACAAGCCCGCCAAGGCCCTGAAAGTGTCCCTCAAGGGCGTCCAGGAAGGGGATTACACCATGGTCATGGGCTATCCCGGCCGCACCCAGCGCTACCAGACGGCCGCCCAGCTCAATCAGATGATCCAGACCAACCGCATCCGCATCGACGCCCGCACCGTGCGTCAGGACCTGATGTGGGAGGCCATGTGCGCAGACCCTTCCGTGCAGCTCAAGTATGCCGACAAATACGCCGGCAGCGCCAATGGCTGGAAGAAGTGGCAGGGTGAGGAGCTGGCCTTCCAGAACCTGAACATCATCGGCCGGGAAGAAGAGAAAGAGGCGGCCCTGAAGGCCTGGATCGAAGCCTCGCCGGAGCGTAAGGCCCAGTACGGAGACCCGGTGGCCGACATTGCCGCCTACGTGAAGGCCAACGAGGCCGACAACCGCGCCATCACCCTCCTCACGGAAGCCCCGCTTCGCATCGAGCTCCTGAGCCTTGCCGCCGGCGCCTTCCGCATGTTCTCCAACGGCATCCCCGCAGGGGCCGACACCACCGCCCTCCTCCAGCAGGCCGTGGAGGCGATGAAGGACCAGTACCGCGATTATGTAGAGCCGCTGGACCGCAAGGAAGCGGTGGCCCTTCTGGATTTCTACCGGAAGAACGCCAAGGAAGAAGACTATCTGCAGGGCCTCGGCGGCACCGACTTCGCCTCGCTGGACATCCCCGCCTACGTGCAGAACCTCTTCGACAAGAGCGTGTTCACTTCCTATGAAAAAGCCAAGGCGGCTGCATCCAAGGGCCTTTCCGCCTTTGCCGAAGACCCTGCCGTGGAGCTCTACAACAGCGCCATCACCGTCCTGATGAAGTACTACCAGAAGGCGTTCCTGTCCAATGACGCAAAGTACGACACCGCCCGCAAGCACTTCGCAGCCGCCCTCATGGAGTGGCAGAAGGGGGTGGCCCTGTATCCGGACGCCAACTCCACCATGCGCCTCACCTACGGCCACGTGTTGCCCTACAGCCCCAAGGATGCCCTGGTGTACAAGCATTTCACCACCGCCAAGGGCCTGCTGGAGAAAGAGGATCCCACCAATCCGGAATTCATCCTGCCCGAGGGCATCAAGAACCTCGTGCTTGCCGGCGACTATGGCCGCTGGGCCGATGCCGACGGCTCCCTGCACACCTGCTTCCTCACCAACAACGACATCACCGGCGGCAACTCCGGCTCGCCCGTGCTGGATGCCAGGGGCAACCTCATCGGCCTGGCCTTTGACGGCAACTGGGAAAGCATGAGCTCCGACGTCATGTTCGAGCCGGACCTGCAGCGCTGCATCTGCGTAGACATCCGCTACGTGCTGTGGCTGGTAGAAAAATACGGCCAGGCGCACAACATCATTAACGAAATCACTTACGCCAAATAAGAAAAAAGTCCCGGGGTTTGTCCGGGACTTTTTTTATACGGCCTCGGCGAGTTTCCGGGCCAGTTCCAGGAACGCCAGGGCGTCCGGGCGGGAGCCCAGGGCGATGGGCTCGCCGTTGTCGGCGCCCTCCCGGATTCCCTGTACCAGGGGTATCTGCCCCAGCAGGGGAATGTCCAGGTTCCGGGCCATCTGCGCCCCGCCGTCCTTTCCGAACAGATAATACTTTTCCTCCGGATGGGCCTCGGGGGTGAACCAGGACATGTTTTCCACCAGCCCGTAGATGGGCTTGTTCACCTGCGGGTTGCGGAACATGTTGGCTCCGCGCAGGACATCGGCAAGGGCCACCTCCTGCGGGGTGGTCACGATGACGGCGCCGCTCATGGGAACGTCGCCCAGCAGCGAGATGTGGATGTCGCCGGTTCCCGGAGGCATGTCGATGAGCAGGAAATCCAGCGGGCCCCAGAGGGTCTGGAGGATAATCTGCTTCAAGGCGGTGGAGGCCATGGGGCCGCGCCAGATCAGGGCCTGGCCCGCGCCGGAGACGTGCCCTACGGACAGCCATTTTACGCCGTATTTCTCCACGGGAACGAAGAGATTGTCGTTCTCGTCCTCCCCGTACATCTCGATCACGGCGTCTTCCGTGCCGGTCATGGTGGGGATGGAGGGGCCGTAGACATCGGCATCGGCCAGTCCCACGCGATAGCCCAGGCGGGAGAGCGCCACGGCCAGGTTCACGGCCACCGTGCTCTTGCCCACACCGCCCTTTCCGGAGGCGATACCCACGATGTAGCGCACCTCCCTCAGCTGCTCCAGATTGAACTGGATGCCTTTGGGGGCCGCTTTGGCCGGGTCTTTCACGATGCTGTCCACCTGGATGTCCGTTCCGCCGGGGAGGTGCCGGTACAGGCAGGCCTGCACCGCGCCGATCAGGTAGTTTTTCAGCGGATCCGGCCGCTTGGGAAAGGCCAGCGTCACCCGCACGCTGCCATCGGCACATGCTATCTTGTCCACCATCCCCAGGGCCACCAGGCTTTGGTCTCCCTGGGCGGGATGCTGCACTTCCTGCAGCCATTGCCGTATTTCGTCTTGGTTCATGCTGATATGTATCTTATTGACTATGAGTCATTTCCTGATTTTTATCGGCGCCATTTGGTCCGATAAAAAACCGTAATTTGTTAATTTTCAGGCGTTTGCGCGCCATGAGCGGGCGGCCAGGAGGGCCAGGGCCAGCACCAGGAGCACGAGCAGGCCGATGGAAGCCGCGCGGGAAACGGCGGCGCCCACCCGGTAGCTGTCCGGCAGGAAGGTCATCACCACTTCGTGCGCTCCGGCGGGCAGCAGGGCGGCGCGGAGGGTCCAGTTTGCCCGCAGGAGCTCCAGGGGCTGCCCGTCCACCGTGGCGTGCCAGCCGTCGGGGTAGTAGATTTCGCTGAAGACCGCCAGCCGGTCTGTGGCCGATGTATAGCGGTAATGCAGCTCGTTGGGGGCGTAGGAAGTCATTTCAATGGCGTCGGAAGGATTCCCGGTCGAGCCGGGAATGACGGGGGAGCCGGGAATGACGGCGGCCGGCAGCTCCGCCGTCACCACCGCCTGCGTCCGCAGGTCCACCTGGCCCAGGAGGGCGATTTCCTCGTCCGGCGAAGCCGCCTGCACCACGGAATCCACGAACCAGGCCGCACCCAGGGCGGCCCCGTTCACCACGGGCGGATAGTCCCCGTCCAGAATCACATAGCGCGTGTTCAGGGCGTTGAGCACCGGCGTGGCGGCGGCCATGTAGTCCTCTACCTCTTCTATCTCCTTGGCCTGGTTCAGGGTTTTGTAGATTCCGTTGATTTCGGCCGACAGATATTGTTCAATCAGGTCCTGATAACGCTGCAGCTTGGCGGGGGAGTACCCGCCCACGCTCTTGTGCCGATAGGACGGTACGGACGAATTGAACACGTTCACCGTGAGGTCCAGCACGCGGTACTGCGGGTCTGTGTCTTCCAGGATGATCCGGTCTGCGGGACGCTCGGCAAAGGGCTTGTCAAAGTCCTTGGGCGTGGTGAAATGGTCGGCGTTCAGGTAGCGCTTGCCCACCGCGAAAAGGTCCAGGGTAACCAGCAGGCAGATGCCCGCGGCGGCGATCCATCTGCGTCCGAAGCCGGCAAAAGCCTTGGCGTGCTCCGTCTGGCCCTTGGGCGAAAGGGCCCAGACAATGAGGGCCACCGTGGCGAAAATGAGCAGCAGGGAGCGCATGGCATCGGCACGGAACAGGGCGATGCGGTCCTCTACCAGGGCGTCTACCAGCACGTCCTGCATCTGGGCGTCGGCCGCTCCCGTGAAACTGCCGAAGAGGGTGGGCGCCAGCCAGCACAGGAAGCAGAACCCTCCGGTAACGGAAAAGGCGATGAGGCCCTGCTTCCGGAAGGCTTTCAAGTCGTAATCCCCTTTGACCAGCCGGTCCAGCGTCACGAAGCCCAGCAGGGGCAGGGTTACCTGCAGCACCACCAGCGCCATGGACACCGTCCGGAACTTGTTATAGAGCGGCAGCACCGTGAAGCACAGTTTGGTAAAGGCCATGAAATGGCTTCCTACGGCCATGAGGATGGCAATCAGGGTAGCCGACAGCAGCCACCATTTTTCCCGCCCCTTGTACAGGCCCAGGCCCAGGATGAAGAGGAAAAGGGAAATGGCGCCCATATACATGGGCCCGGCGGTGAAGGGCTGCGGCCCCCAGTACAGCGGCAGGGCCTTGGCGGTTTCCTTGAGGTTGCGCTGGCCGTTTTGCCGGAGCAGCCGGATGGTGGCCGATTTCTCCGGATTCACGGCCCCGGCCGAAGCCCCGCCGTTGAAATCCGGAATGAGCAGGTTGGGCAGTTCCTCCCAGCCGTAGCTCCAGGAAGTGGCATAATCCAGGTCCAGGCCCTTGCCCGGGGCGCCGTCCTTGGACAGTTCGGAGCCCCCGCGCATGGTGTAGGGCGTATATTTGGCCAGCGGCAGCAGTTTGTTCACATTGGTGGCGATGCCCGCGCCGCCCAGGACCAGCAGCAGGGCCGATGCCACCCAGAACGCCTTCCACGCCCGCGTCCGTATCACATGGATGAATTCCACCAGTGCATACAGCAGCACCAGGATGGCCAGGTAATACGTGATTTGCTGGTGGTTGGCCTTGATTTGCAGGCTCAGGGCCAGGCCGAAAAGCACTGCGCCCAGGAGTGTCTGCCACCCGTTTTTGGCCCGCTTGTAGGTATAGACCAGCGCCGCCAGCACCCAAGGCATGAAGGCGATGGCCTGCATCTTGGTGTTGTGGCCCACCTGGATAATCTGGAAATTATAACTGCAGAAGGCCACGGCCACGGCCCCACCCAGGGCCACCGGCCAGCTTACGCCCATGGTCAGAAACAGCAGGAAGGCCCCCAGCAGGGCGATGAACAGATAGGTGGCCGGCCGTTTTCCGGTGAGCAGCAGGTCGTACAGCCACTGGGTGTAGTCCCCGCCGTTGCGCGTGCTGATGGCCGTAGTGGGCATGCCGCCGAACATGGAATCCGTCCAGTAAGTGGGGTTGTCGGGATGCGCCTTGTTCCACTGGTTCATCTCGTGCGCCATGCCGTTGTAGCCGGAGATGTCGCTCTGGTTCACGATCTTGCCCTCCAGCACCTGCGGCACAAAGCCGTAGCTCAGGGCCAGGAACAGGGCCACGATGCCCAGGGCGATGCCGATCTTCTTAAGGAGCCTTTTATTCATGTCGGGTGATTTTATCTAATAGTTGCGCCAGGGCATGGGTGGTGCTCCGGCGGGTGTACGGGCCGATGTCTCCGGCGGTGGCGGGCACGCCGCCCTCGCGGTGCTGCTGCCAGGCCGTCGTCAGGAAAGCCTGCATGGAAGCGGCATTTTCCCAGCCGGCCGTAACGCCCGCCTCCGTCTCCGTGAGCACGCGGGCCATGGCCCCGTCTTCCTGGCCGATGCCCAGCACGGGCCGCCGCGCCGCCAGGTACTCGAAGAGCTTCCCGGGCAGGATGGGGCGGTATTCAGGGTCGTTCCTCAGCGGAAGGATGAGCAGGCTGGCGGCGCGCTGCTCGGCCACGGCGTCGGCATGCTTGCACGGTCCCAGGGCTACCACGTTGGCGGCCAGCCCGGCATCGGCCAGGGCGTCCAGCACCTCCCGGTCCACTTTCCCCACCAGGCGGATGCGCAGTGCCTCCCGGAAACCAGGCACCGAAGCGGCCATTTTCCCCAGGACTTTCCAGAGCGTGAGCGGGTTGCCGTCGGCCGCGAAAAGGCCGGTGTGGGTGATGTTGAAATGCCCGTCGGGTTCCGGTGCCGGGCCTTCAAAGTCTTCTTCGTCGAAGCCGTTGGTGATGCAGGCCACCGGCGTACGGGTCTGTGCGGCGAACTCCTCCTGCACCAGCGGCGTGCAGGACAGCACCGTCTGGCACTCGTCCAGCACCGCCTGCTCCTGCCGGCGCAGCCGCGCCCAGGTGCAGGAAGTCATGGGCAGATACTTCAGATAGTACATCCGGGTCCAGGGGTCCCGGAAATCCGGAATCCAGGGAAGGCCCGTGGCCTTGTGCAGCTTTTGGCCGATCAGGTGCACCGAATGCGGCGGGCCGGTGGTCACGATAGCGTCTACGGGGTGTTCCCGCAGATAGGCCTTCAGGGTTTTCACCGAGGGTTTCACCCAGCCCACGCGCGGGTCCGGCACAAAGAGATTGGCGCGGATCCACAGCGACAGCCGCTGCTTCCAGGTTTTCTTTCCGGACGATATCTCCGTCACCTGCGTACTGGCGCCTTTGCCGCCCAGCAGCTTGCGGTAGGCGGCATAGGGTTCCCAGATGCGGCCGCGGAGCACTTCCAGCGAAGCCGGCAGGTCCGCCCCCATCGTGGGGTCCAGGGCGGGATAATCGGCATGGAGCGGGGCAAACACCACAGGTTCCCAGCCCTCGGCGGGCAAATACTTGCAGAACTTCACCCAGCGCTGCACCCCCGACCCTCCGGACGGTGGCCAATAGTAGGCTATTACCAGAACCCTTTTCATAGACGGCTTCCGCCGGCACATGCCCGGCAGCATGCAAAGATAGCAAAAACCAGTGGAAAAACCCTGCTCCGAACCGTCTCCTTTGCGCGAAGCCCGTCTTAGTTTACGTAAACGGGACGGATGGCCGCACCTTCGCAGCGGGCACGAGTGCTGATGACCGGAGCATTGCCTTGCAGGCACGCAAATTCCGTGGCATTCTCATACGGATTGCCCTCGCCGGAACCAGGAGCGAGGGTTCGGCTCCAGCAATGGAACGTCCGCGCCCAGATGGACTGGTAGATATTTTCGGAGTCCAGCGGGAAGAAGATGGCGTTGCCGGTGATTTTGCTGGTGAAGAGCCACCCGTTGGCTCCGGAGAAGTGAAAATACTGAAGGTCGCAGTTTTGCAGCAATTCCTGGAATTCTTCTTCCGACGGCATTCTCCACTTGCCGCCAAGGGCGGCATATGCGGCATCGTCTTCCAGGTCCAGGACGGTTTTTCCATCGGCCTGCGAATATTTGGTAAGCGCATCCGGCATGCCCCATTTGTAGGATTTCCAGTAGAAGCTGGATCTATAGGTAATATCGCCCCAGACGTATATTCCGCCATAATTAAAAGGACTCCTTGCCATCAGATTGGTCGAGGCCCATTTTACGCTGGTTCCCATGTCCACGGGGCCTTCCGGCAATGTGGGCGTATCGAACAGCATAAGCTCCGAGCTGTAGTCGCGACCATTGCGGGTAAGGGTGGTTGTATAATAATAAGTGCGTCCCGGAATCACGAAGTTTAGCGGGATCCTGAATTTTCCGTCCTGGATGTTCTTCTCGGTAATGGAGATGGTATAGCCCTTTGGCATATCCGGAAACTCGGAAATGTTTGCCGTAAAGACCATGATAGGGTCGTTCTGTTGAGCCCAGTCCTTCAGGTTGCCGACGATGGTTGCCTCGAAAGGTTTCTGGTCCACCACCGAAAGGGTATAAGGGGCCAGGCTGCCTTTTTCGCAGGACAAAAAGGCCAGCAGGACGGCCAGGACGACAGGGACGTGTTTCATAAGAAAGACAGGCTTCTGGTTAATCATTGCGGGATGCGAGTATTTTTCTCCAAATGTAAAGTTCGGTATTATTTTATTAACAAACTAATTTTTCCAGTAACATTTTTTGCCTGTAAACGCCTGATTACCAATAATGGCCCAAAAACCGAAGTAACATTTGATTTTTAATTCGTAAAAAGGCCTCTTTCTATTCCTCCTGGAAAACTACCTTGGCTCCGAAGCTGCAACGTATTACGCAGAAAACGGCCAAAAGTGCGTAACTGGGTGATGGCCCGGGCATAACACCGAAGCAGGGTTGTAGAACTGCTTTATTTTGGGGGTACAGCTTCCGGTTTTTGGGGTGCAAACCTTCTGGATTTGGGGAAGGTGTCATTTAAGGCGGGGGACCTTCCCCATGGAATCGGCCACACAGGGCCCTACGGGGCCATTTCAGCGGGGAAGGTCCTGACCACAAAAAGAGACCTTCCCCATAGGGGCCGCACACCTTCCCCAAACGTGCCTGGCACCTTCCCCATAGAAGGGGTACACCTTTCCCATTGGGGCGACCCACCTTCCCTACAATGTACCCGGCTCCTTTCTCAAGCACCTTCCCCTATTAAATTGCCTGTCCTTCCGGCGACGGGCCGGGGGCGACATGTAGACTGACCTGCGACAGAATGAACGATGACGGGCAACGTATTACGCGAAAAACGCCCAAAAGTGCGTAACAGGGTGCACTCCAAAGCAACGTGTAACGCAGAAAACGCCCAAAAGTGCGTAACAGGGTGTTCCTCGCGGCAACGTGTTACGCGAAAAACGGCCGAAAGCGCGTTACAGGGTGCCGGGAAGGGTAGGGTGTAACGCAGAAATCGGCCGAAAGTGTGTTACAGGGTTCGGGCCGATACGTCCGGCCCGGAATGCTGCTTAGAAGCGGAAAGCGATACCGCCGGAGATGATGTTGCTGCCGTAAGGGTTGTTCTTGGCGGCAATGGGACGGTAACGCACCACCAGGCCCAGGTCCTGATACCAGATGTTGGCCTTCAGGTCCAGGCGGAAGCCCACGCGGTTCTTGGTGTCGTGGAAGGAGTCCGTGTGCCGGAAATCGCCTTCTGCGTAGGTGCTGTGATAGTTGACGATACCGATGCCGGCAGCGGCGGTGAGGCTGATGCCCCAGTCCTCGTTGAATTGCTGGTTGATACCCACCGGGACAGAGAAGGAAATGTCACAGAGGTTACCCTTGGCACCATCGATGGGGATGATGGTGGTGCCGCCGATAAAGCGGTTGCCATTCAGCAGGTACTGGAAATCGAAGAACATGTCCAGCAGGCCGATGGTGAAGGATCCGCCTCTCCAGGCCTGGTAACTCATGACGATGGGGGCGATTTCCAGACCGAAACCGCTGGTGTTAAGTCCGTTTACGTTGGTCTGGTTGTAGTTGTACATGAAGCCGAACTGTGCTCCCACCTTCCATTTGGAATCCTCCAGGAGGTCGTTGGCGGGATTGGACTGGGCCAGGGCGCCCATGCAGACGCCGGCCAGAAGAAGGGTTGCAAATAATTTCCGCATATTCGATTCTTGTTTTAATCTGGGCAAAGATAAGCAAATTTTATTGCTTTTGCAGGTTTTTTCCTTATATTTGCAGACTGCGATTCGAAATAGCAAAAATAATTAATAATACAGATGAAAGCTTACACTACAAAAAACATCCGCAACATCGTTCTCATCGGCGCCCCGCGTTCCGGTAAAACCACTCTGTCCGAGGCTATGCTCTTCGAAGGCAAGGTCATCGACCGCCGCGGCAGCGTAGAAGACAAGAACACCGTTTCGGATAACACCGAATTCGAGCAGACCAACCAGAAGTCCATCAACGCCACGCCCCTGTACGGAGAGTTCGGCGGCTGCAAGATCAACTTCATCGATGCTCCCGGTTCGGACGATTTCTCCGGCGGAGCCCTGAGCGCCTTCAAGGTGGTCGAGGCTGCCGTGATGGTCATGAACGGCACTGCCGGCATCGAGGTGGGAACCTCCCTGTTCGGCCGTTACGCAGACCAGTACGGCATTCCCATGGTCATCGCCGTGAACCAGCTGGACCACGATAAGGCCAACTGGGACGGTGTGCGTGCCGCCATCGCCGAGGAATTCGGCAAGAAAGCCGCCCTGTGCCAGTTTCCGGTGAACCCCGGTCCCGGCCTGGAAGGCGTTGTGGACGTGATCACCATGAAGTTCTACAACACGAAGAACGAGGAGCAGGACATCCCTGCCGCCTATGCCGACGAAGCCGAGGAACTGCGCGCCGAACTCATGGAGAAGGCCGCCGAAGGTTCCGACGAGCTCATGGAGAAGTTCTTCGAGACCATGGAGCTGAGCACCGACGAAATCCGCGAAGGCCTGCGCCTGGGCCTGCAGAAGGGAGAGACCATCCCCGTGTTCTGCGTGGCTGCCAAGGAGAACATCGGCACCAAGCGTCTGATGGAATTCATCGTGAACGTAGTTCCTTCCCCGGAAGGCAAGGAAGAAGCCACCGTGGACGGCGGCACCATCAAGTGCGACCCTGCCGGTCCCGTTTCCCTGTTCATCTTCAAGACCAGCGTGGAACAGCACCTGGGCGAAGTTTCCTACTTCAAGGTCATGAGCGGTACCCTCAACGAGGGCGCAGACCTGGTGAATCCGGAAACCGGCAACGGAGAGCGCCTGAGCGCCATCTACGCCGTGGCCGGCTCCAAGAAGGAAAAGGTTCCCTCCATCAGCGCCGGTGACATCGGCTGCGCCATGAAGCTCAAGGCCGGCAAGACGGACGTCACCCTGGCCGTGGCCGGACAGGAAGCCATCAAGCACATGGTATTCCCGGACGCCAAGTACCGCTGCGCCGTGAAGGCCGTGGACAAGAACGACGAAGCCAAGGTGGGCGACGCCCTGAACAAGATTGCCGCACAGGATCCCACCATCGGCGTGGAATATTCCAAGGAACTGCGCCAGACCATCCTCACCGGCATGGGCGAACAGCACATCAACTATGTGAAGTGGAGAGTGACCAACGAGTTCAAGCAGAACATCGAACTCTACGCTCCCAAGGTGCCCTACCGCGAAACCATCACCAAGATTGCCACGGCCCAGTACCGTCACAAGAAACAGTCCGGCGGCGCCGGTCAGTTCGGTGAGGTCCACCTGCTGGTATGCCCCTACGTGGAAGGTCAGGAAGCTCCCAAGAACTTCAAGATCGACGGCAAGGATGTGGTGTTCAACTTCAAGAGCCAGGACATCACGGATCTGGAGTGGGGCGGCAAGCTGGAATTCTACAACTGCGTGGTGGGTGGTTCCATCGACCTCAGCTTCATGCCCGCCATCCTGAAGGGTATCAAGAGCAAGATGGAAGAAGGCCCGCTTACCGGTTCCTACGCCCGCGACATCCGCGTGTATGTGTACGACGGTAAGATGCACCCGGTAGACTCCAAGGAAATCGCCTTCATCATCGCCGGCCGCAACGCCTTCAAGGAGGCCTTCCGCAACGCCGGTCCCAAGATCCTGGAACCCATCTACAACGTGGACATCATCACCCCCAACGAGTATGTAGGCCCCTGCATGAGTGACCTCAACACCCGTCGCGGCATGATCATGAACCAGGATATGGACAAGGGCTTCACCGTGCTGCACGCCCGCGTGCCGCTCGCAGAGCTCTACCGCTACTCCACCATCCTGAGCTCCCTCACCGGCGGCTCCGCCACCTTCTCCATGAAGTTCGCAGAGTACGTACAGGTTCCGGCCGAAGTCCAGACCAAGCTGCTGGCAGAATACGCTGCCCAGGAGCAGGAAGAGGACTAATCGCTCAAGGAATACGGTTTGTCAGCCTTCCCGAGACCACGGTTTCGGGAAGGCTTTTTGGATAGGGTGAAGCGCAGGCGGGCGCCGTTCACAAGGTCTTCGTGCCGGAGATAATTCCGGGTCCAGGGGCGGCCGTTCAGCGTCAGTTTCTCTACATAGACGTTCTCCGGGCCGTTTCCCGGGGCCTCGATGCGCACATCGCCGCCGGGCAGGTGCAGCATCGCTTTTTCGAAGAGCGGAGAGCCCAGGGCATACTCCCCGGACCCCGGGCATACCGGATAAAAGCCCAGGGCGGAGAAAACGTACCAGGCCGATGTCTGGCCGTTGTCCTCGTCGCCGCAGTAACCGTCGGCCCAGGGGCCGTAGAATTTCTCCATGACCTCGCGTACGCGGGCCTGCGTCTTCCAGGGCTGGCTGCACCAGTCATAGAGGTACAGCATGTGCTGGATGGGCTGGTTGCCATGGGCGTAATTGCCCATGCCCATCACCGTCATCTCGATGATTTCGTGGATGGGACCGCCATAGTAGGAGTCGTCGTACTTGGGCGGCATCACAAAGACGGTGTCCAGCCGGGCGGCAAAGGCCTCTTCCCCGCCCATCAGGTCCATGAGCCCCTGCACATCGTGAAACACGCTCCAGGTGTAATGCAGGGCATTTCCTTCGGTGAAATCGCCGCCCCACTTGAGCGGAGAGAAGGGGCGGGAGAAGTGGCCGTCGGCCCGGCGTCCGTTCATGAGCCGATGGGCCGGATCAAACACCTGCCGGTAGTTGAGGGCCGCTTTCCGGTAAGGCGCCAGCGCTTCTTCGGGCTTTCCCAAAGCCTGCCCCAGCCGCCAGATGCACCAGTCGTCGTAGGCGTATTCCAGCGTGCGGGCGGCATTCTCGCGGATGCCCACGTCGCAGGGCACATAGCCCAGGGAGTCGTAATACTCCCAGCCCAGGCGGCCGGAAGAGGGCACGGAAGGATGTACTGAGTGGGCGCCGCGGGTCACGGCTTCCCACAGTTTCTCCACGTCATGGCCGCGGATGCCCTTGAGATAGGCGTCGGCCACCACGGAGGCGCTGTTGTTCCCCACCATGCAGTTCCGGTGCCCCGGCGAGGCCCATTCCGGCAGGAACCCGCTTTCCAGGTAGTCGTTCACCAGCCCTTCCTGCACCCGGGCCGATGTTTCCGGATACACCAGGTTCATGAGCGGGAACAGGGCGCGGAAGGTGTCCCAGAAGCCGGTGTCGGTGAAGAAATACCCCTTTTCTATGCGGCCGCTGTGCGGGCTGTAATGGACCCGCTCCCCGGCGGCATCCACTTCCGACAGGTCCCGCGGGAACAGGAGGGCGCGGTACAGGCAGCTGTAGAAAGTGCGCAGGTGGTCCAGGTTCTGATCCTGCACCTCGATGCGGCCCAATGTGGCATTCCACTGCTCCCGAGCGGCGTTTTTCACCTGGTCAAAGCCCCCCTGGAGCTCCTGCAGGTTCCGCTCTGCCTGTTCGGCGGAGATAAAGGACGAGGCCACCTGCAGGTTCACCTGCTGGCCCCGGAGGGTCCGGAAGCCCACCAGCGCCACATCCTCCCTGGCCGGGCAGGCCTCGAAGGGGGTGTCGGAGCGCACGATGAACCAGTTGCGGAAGCCCTCGGCCACCCCGCCGTGGTTGTGGACGGTGTAACCGGCCAGGGTATGGGCGTCTACCAGCGCCACCTGCCCGCCCTCGAAGGCATCCACCACCAGGTAGGACTGCCCCTCGGGGTAGGTGAGGCGGAAGGCCGCGGCATGGGCCGTGGGCGTGAGCTCCGCCGTGACGTCATGGTCGGCCAGATACACGCTGTAATAGTAAGGCGTGGCGGTTTCCGCCTTGTGGGAGAACCAGCTGGCGCGGCCCTCCTGGTCATAGACCGGCCCCGTGGTGACGGGCATGAGGGAGAAGGCGCCGTAGTCGTTGATCCAGGGACTGGGCTGATGCGTCTGCTTGAGGCCGCGGATGTGCGTAGCGTCGTAGCGGTAGGTCCATCCGTCGCCGTTCACTCCCGTCTGCGGGGTCCAGAAATGCGCGCCCCAGGGAACGGCCACCGCCGGATAGGTGTTGCCGGTGGAAAGCCGGAACGTGGACAGGGTGCCCGCGAGGGGATTCACATAATCCACAGGCTCTGCCGTCGGGGTGGGGGCGGCGCAGGAAAAGAGGGCTCCGAGAGCCAGGATAAGCGGGAGAAGGCGTTTCATAGCGTGCATTTTCCCCGAAGGTACGAATAATTTCGTTACCATGTATACTCCGCGGAAAGTTGCAGGCCGATTCCCGGCATGGGATAGCCCTGGACAATTTGGTAGGAGGTGTTGAACAGGTTGTCGCAGAGAAGCGCCAGGCGCCATTTCCGGAGGGCGGTGCATTGCAGGGCCAGGCTGCTGATGCTCCAGGGAGCCAGAGAATAGTCGGCCGTGTTGGCGCTGCGGGACCACCGGGTTCCGGTGAGGGTGGTACTCCAGGAAAGGGCCCAGTCCTTCCACCGGGCCGACACATCCGCGCTGCCGCTGTTGAGGGGAATGTAGGGAATCTGGTTTCCCCAGGTCTGGCTGCCCGGGGTGCTGTGGTCCAGGGCCTGCTGGAAGCAGTAGCGGAGCGTTCCCTCCACCGTCCAGGCCCCGCGCCGCCAGGTTCCGGAAGCCTTCACGTCCAGTCCCGTAATGTCCGCCAGGCCGATGTTGAGCATGGTCCAGCGGAACTGCGAAAGGGTGGGGATGGCCACAATCTTGTTGCTCACGCGGTTGTAGTACGGGCCAAGGCGGAGTTCCCCCCGGAAGGGACCCCGGCCGGCCTTCAGCCGCAGGTCCATGCCCGCCTGGAGCGCCTGCTCCGGCAGCAGGCTGGCATTGCCCATGAGGCTGTAATAGAGGTCGTTGAAGGAGGGAAGCCTGTAGGAGCGCTTCAGGAAGGCATCGGCCTCCAGCCAGGGTAGCGGGGCCCAGAAAAGGCTCAGGGAAGGCATCCAGCTGTCCCGGTAAGTGTTTTCCCGGGTCCAGCCGCCGGCATCGGGCGTGTCGAACGTATCCCAGGCGCCTTGATAAACGAGGTGCGCCGCCGCCCGGAAACGCTCCCACACCAGCCGTGTGGCCAGGGCGCCCGTGAACGTGGTCCGGCGCGGGGTCACGAACTGTCCCGAGTCGGCATCCAGGGCGTTCCGCTGCACGTCCGTACTCAGGTCTACGGACCAGGGACTGGACAGCACAAACGACTGGGCCAGCGACAGATACCCGGACTGCAGCCGGTAATGCAGGTTATAGGGCAGCGCCATGGGATTTTTTTCCGGATGGGTGTTGTAATGGGTGTAATTGTTGGCGTATTTCAGGCGGAGGGCCGTGCTGTAACGGGGGGTCCACTCCTGGGTCCAGCCACCCTGGACAAAGAGGTCCTGGTCGGCCTGGCGCTCGGCGCTGAAGGGGAAGGACGAGCCGCGGCGAATCACCGGGCCGGGAAAGCCCCGCTCGGATCCGTAACTGTAAACGTGCGCCTGCCACTGCCCGCCTTTCACCCGGCCGAAGAGCTGCGCCTCCAGCCGCAGGCTGCGAATGTCGCCGTTTTCCCGTACCAGGGGCTGGTCGAAGCAGGAATAGGGGTACCGGCCCGACGAGTAAAGGAACGCTCCGGCCGTACGCAGCACCAGGGAAGGGCTCAGGCGACGGTCCCACTGCAGCCGGGGATTCACCGTGGCCAGGGAGCCGCCCTTCAGCCCCACCAGCCCGCCATTCCCATCCGGCACGGCAGTCTCCAGGTGCACGGAGGCTCCGGCCGCATACTCCTTGGCGGTTTGCAAACGACTGGTTTTCTGTCCGTTATAGAGCGATACCGTGCCCAGTCCCTCCGTTGAGAATCGCCCCAGGTCCACCTGCATGTTCTGGGCGTTGTCCACCTGGATGCCGTCCAGGAAAATGCCCACATGCTCGCTGCCCAGGCTGCGCACGTTCACGGTCTTGAGCCCGCCGGCGCCGCCATAGTCCTTCACCTGCACACCGGTGAACCGGCGCAAGACGTCGGCCACCTGGGGCGGGGTGTACACCTGGGCGTCCAGGCGCACCGACTCCGTGGCCTTCACCACCGGCAACTCCTTCACGGCGAACACGGCGGCCGGCGCCAGGGTATCCGGCGCCTGCAGGAAGAGGGCTATGACGGCCGCAAGAATCACTTCCAGAGGGCAAAGTGACCGGGGCAGACACCCGCCGTCACGCTCCAGAGTTTCTTGCCCTTGTCATAACAGAGGACACTTCCGGGATTGAAAAAGTCATCGGCGTCGCCCACCAGGAAAGTATCGGCATCCAAGGCGTAAAGGCTGTACAGCGAGGTGACCGATACACTGAGGTTCCAATCGGCCTTGGTGCCGCCGGTAACGGAGAAGCCTTTGTACACATTGGGGACATTCCATTCATACTCGTTTTCGGAGCCGATGCAATAGAGGGTGTCGCCATAAATGGCCGATACGCTCACGTAGTCGGATACTTTGGAGGCTTTCCCCGCCGCGTCAATCCGGTACAGGCCGGAGTGGATGTCACTGTAATTGCCCAGGGATGTCACGTAGATGTTGCCCTTGGTATCGGCATAGACGTTTTTGAGGTTTACCTGTACCTCGACGGTGCCTGTCAGCTTGAAAGAAGCCGCGTCGATGACGCTCACGGTGTTGTCGTAGGAATACAGGGGCGGAAGCTGGCTGGAGATGCCGCCGGAATTGGCCACGTAGATTTTCCCGCCGCTCACGGCCACGCCTTCGGGCTGGTAGCCCACTTCCACAGTGCCTTCCACTTTGTAAGTGCTCAGGTTGATGCGGTACAGCCGCCCCTTGGGATTGGCGGAATCCACCACGTCGTAGCCTTCATAGGAGGCAAAAGCGCCCGCCCAGGAGGTTACGTAGGCATATTGTCCATCGAAGGCGATGTTTCTGGGCGTAGGAATTTCGATGACGGCCATTTCCGTTTCATCGGCCGCGGAAACCACTTCCACCAGGCCGGAATTGTTGATGACCATCCAGACTTCATCTCCGTGAACGGCAATATCGTTGCCCACATCTCCGAGACCGGCCGATGCCCCGGGATTCATCTTCTTGAAGGCGCCGGTAATGTACATGCCGTCGCTCATGCGCAGGAAATCCAGGGTGGCGTTGTTGGCGCCCATACTGCCCTCGTTGAGAACGAAAATCTTCCGTGCCGCGCCGGAGAAAGCTTCCACGGCCACTTTTTTCCCCTCCAGGGTGGCATCTTTTGCCGGGGTAGGGGCTTTCTGGCATGCCACCACCGTGAGCACGCCAAGGGAGAAAAGCATCAGAGCTTTTTTCATAAAAACAGGTATTTACGTTAGCGCACCGGCTTGTCCCCGAGCACGGATGCATAACTGGATTCAGGCAGGTCTTCTGACTTCTCCCGGCTCCGGCCTTCTCGGGGAGATTCCCAATGGCAATTCGTGGAGCCGATAACGGATGACACAGCTGCGGGCACAGTTCCGGTTTCCCACCGGCTTCCCTGTTGGGCCCCTGGGGGCACCTGGATCTGTGGGCAAAGATACAATAAAAAACGATTCCCGGAAAGGTTACAGGCGGGCGATGACGCCGGAAAGCTGTTCTCCCAGGCCGATGGTATAGCCTTCCGAGCGGAAGAACAGGCGGTTGAAGCTGTCGGCCACCAGCACCACCGGGGTGGCGCCCTGGAGCAGGTGGAGGGAATCGACGCCCAGGAGCACGTTCGCGGGCAGCTGGCCGTATCGGCCTTCCCCGTTTTCCTTCTGCAGGCGTTTCAGGGCCTCCTCCGTGGGGCACAGCAGTACGATGGGCCGCCCCCAGGCTTCCAGTTTTTCCCTTGCGGCCGAAAGGTCCCGCAGGGCGTGGTTGGTGGGTTCTTTTCCCGGTTCCAGCAGCAGGACGGCGTAGAAGCCGCGGCCCACGGCAGACAACAGGGACAGCTCCCCATTGGCCCCGCGGAAAAGGCCTTCGGCATCGAAGGAGCCGATGACCGGGACGCTTCCCTCGGGCTCGCTGATCTCCAGGTCTACCAAGGTGGCGGCATCCCTGGGCACGGAGAAAAAGTGCAGGGTCACGGGTACGGAACCGTCGGCCAGGCGGTTGCCGGAGACCAGCAGATAGTGGCCTTCGTCCAGACGGACACCTGGACGGAAGGCATGTTCCCAGTCCATGCCGCCGCCCATGTCCACTTCGCCTTCGTCGAAGGCCATCAGGTGCGGGCGGCCGTCTTCCAGGCGGGACAGCGTAAAATGCGAATAGTAGCTGGGATTGCTTACAGCTCCGCTGGGTTCGTAACGGAGCCGGAGGATGCCCTGAGGGGCCTCTGTGGCCGTTTCTCCGTCAAAGTTCACGTCCATCCAGACGCCGTGGTCGCGGTACTGCACCTTGCCCGTGACCGGGTCTTTGCGGGCCGGGAAGCCTTTGGCGCGGGCGGCCGAAACGAAGAAGATGTCGCGGCTGCGGGGAAGGGCCAGGCGGCTTTCGTACACGCCCCGGGGACTCATGGCGATGTTCCATGCCCTGGGGTCCGGCAGCATCGTGAGGCTGTCGCTGATCCAGCGAACCAGGGCTTCGGGGCTGTCCACGGACGGCAGTTTTTCCGCAAAATAGCTGTAGAACGGAGTCAGGAACTCGTTTTCCACCCTTGCGCCCAGGAAGACGGGCGTGCTGTAATAATCCTGCAGGATGTCCAGGGTAACGTCGTGCCAGTCCTTGGTGCTTAACGAATCCAGCACGGCCGCGATGCGCTCGTGGTTGCCGCAGCTTACCTGGAAGGCTTCCAGGGTTTCCCAGTTGCCCCGGGCCTTGGGATGGCGGAAAGTGGCTTCGTAGGCGTGCCGGAGCGAATCTTCATAGGCAAAGCGCCGCTCGTTCAGGGCGCGCTGCTCCGGCGTCACTTCCGGCAGGACGGCCGTCTCCGGCGGCGGCACCAGGGTAAAATGCTCCGTGATGCCGTCCGGGCTGCCGTCGGCCCTGTACCGCAGGGCGATTTCGGCTTCCGTGTCCTTGCCGAAGCGTACACGGGTGTAACCAAAGGCCCCGTCCAGCGATGCCCACACCAGCATGTCGCCCAGGCCGGCGCTCAGGAAGGTGCGGCCGTCTTTGTCGGCATATTTGGTGACGGCGGGGTAGAATTCCGCGTAGTTGTAGATGCAGAAGTCCACGCGGGCGCCGGCGGCGGGGGTGCCATCGGCCCGGAGGACCCGGAAATCCGTGCGGGCTGTGCTGGCGTAATGGTCTATCAGGTTCACTTCCGTGTAGTTGGGGCTTTCCAGCACCACCTCTTCGGGGCCGTCATACTTGCCGAACACCTTGGTATGCATGAGCATGGCCCGGGAGGCGGGGGCGTTGAACCAGCCCAGGTCCAGGACCGGTTCCGGCTCGCAGGCGCCCAGAAAATGCCACCGGCCGTCGGCCCAGGCCTCCACCCAGGCGTGGTTGTCGTCCGTATGCGCCCAGCGGGGCGTGTACACCTGCCGGGCGGGGATGCCCACGCTGCGGAGGGCTGCCACGGTGAACGTGGATTCCTCGCCGCATCGGCCCAGGGCATTCCTGACGGTATTCAGCGGGGACGATGTCCGGGCGTCCGACGGCTGGTAGGTCACTTTCTCGTGGCACCAGTGGTTCACCTCCAGGATGGCTTCCTGCATGCCCAGACCCTGGATACGCGGCAGCAGTTCTTCCTGGAAAATAGCCCTGTGGCCGTCCAGGTTTTCGTTGTTCACCCGGATGGGCAGCACAAAGTGGCGCCACTCCCGCTCCGGCACATTCCAGCGATTGCGCACCTTCAGTGCGGCGCGTACGTTTTCCAGGTAGTACGCTCCGGAGTAGTCTGTGACATCGGCCAGCGGCATATAGGCATACAGGAACTGCAGCGCATCTTTTTCCGGGGCCGAAATGCCTTCCGGCAGGGCCATGAACGGCTTCAGCGCGCCGTCCCGGGCCTCCAGGCGGTTCCGGTAATCCGTTACATAATACTTCTGGCTACAGGAAAGCGCCAGCAACACGACAGGAAGAATATGCAAAAGGGAGGACAGGCGGTATCTCATGGAAAGCAGTGTTGTTAACAGGCCCTAAGATACGACTTTTCCCGCGATAACGCAACGGCACAAAAAAAACGATGTGTCAAAGGGCTTGACACATCGTCTTTTGTTTCCGAAGATGCTTTATTGCCTTTCTGCGGGGCAGGGTTTGTTGGCGATATCCAGCGTACCTTTGTTTCCGGAATAAGTGAATTTGATCTCGATGACGGAACCGAATTGATCGGGATTCTGGAAGACTTCCTGCTTGTCATAGACGGTCCACCACTCGTACAAGTGAAGAGGGCTTACGGCATCATTGCCCAGTTCGCCGGCATTGCCGCGGAACAGGAACTTGTTCCATTTGAGTTTGACCACCTGGCCGTCGTAGGTGTAGGTGCCCTGCCAGCGGCTGCCCCAGGCGGTAAGCATCAGGTCGGCGGTTTTGTCGGCTTTGAGCTCCAGCACGATGGCCACGTCGTTCTTGTCGGCGGTGCCGTTTTCCTGCGGGTTATAGCCATACCATTTGCCTACTTCCGTGACTTGTGCATCATTTCCTTTGTCTTTGTTGCAACCGCTGAACAGTACTATTGCAGCGGCGGCGAAAATCCAAGCAAGTTTTTTCATAATGAACGTTTTTGAATAATAGCTATTGGCGCAAAGATAGCCCTTCTTTATATATACAGGCCGCCGCCGAAATGGATTTATATGATTTGCAACACAATATTTACCTTTTGTAACATGCCCTTGCTTTATTTGGGGAGGCATTTTCTATATTTGTGCACTAACCATATAATAACAAAATATAATGAACCGCACTGTGACATTACTCCTGTTGGGGTTATTGGTCTTTGCCTGTACTCCGTCCCAGCCGGAGCAGAATCAGAACCCGGGTGGAAACACCAACCCCGGAGGAAACACCAATCCGGGAGGAAATACCAACCCGGGCGGAAACACCAACCCCGGTGAGGAAAAAATCGATTTTACCCCGGAGGCCTGGTACGAAACCAACTACTGGGACCGGTCCGACAGGGAAAAGGCCGGTCTCCGCGGTCCCGTGAAGCGGTGGTACCTGTCCAAGTCTTCGGCCCATCGGGTGTATGAGTACAACGAAGCCGGCAACATCACCCTCATCCGCGACGTGGATCCCAGCAGCCCCCGCGGAGAATGGATGGAGCAGCGTTTCTACGACGACAACAACCGCCTTGTCAAGAAAATCTTCGGCCGGAGCACGGAGAAAGGCGGGATGGAATTCGACGAATGGGCCGCCCTTGAAATCTGGACATACGAGTATGGGAATCCCGGAAAATATGTCTGGGTGCGTCCGGACGATTCTCCCTTCTCCAGCTTTTATGCCTTCCGCCACCTGAGCCCGGAGTCCTTCTCCGAGCACAATGTAGAGACGAATGGCAACGCCCTGATCATGAAAGATCTTTCCAAGATCCGGCTGGAGAATGCCAGTTTGGTGAATACGGGCTTCAGAGAGTATGTGGACTATGATTTTGTATTCAATGGCGAAGGCAACATGGATTACTCTTACCATCAGTATTCCAGGGCATACGACGTCAATACCGGAGAGGCCGGGGACATCCGGACCGATGACGGTACCGTCACTTTCGACCATCCCGTCATGTACCGGAATAACTATCCCGTTTCCGGCACCATCGCAGTGAACGGCAATGTGCTCTACGAGATCACGTCCATTACCTGGCAGAGCAATGGAATGCCTCTCAAGATAGAAGGGCCGGACGGCATAACGGAGTTCTACCCCGACCAAAAACGTTATATCTGCACCAAACGATGGGACTGCCAGCCCGGAAAACCGCACGACTCCTTATTTGTCTTCGACTTCTGGGAAACTTTCCAATACAATGAAGCCGGCGACCTGACGGAGATGCAGGAGCGTTTCAATGAAGAATCGGACCGGCCCTGGACCCGTCCCACCACCTGGGAGTTTGAATACGACAGTCACGGTAACTGGATCTCGTACAAAACCCAGTACATGATTGCCGTGGACGGTCCTGACGGAGAAGTCAAAAACGGCTCACTCTCAAGGACTATCGAGTATTATTAACCTGGAGCCATTCCGTGGGGCCCATCCCCGCCATCTTCTTGAAACTCCGGTAGAAAGTGGTGCGGTCGGTGAATCCGGCCTTGTCGGCCACCTCCGTTATGGTGAGGTGGCCGTCGCTTTTCATCAGCTGCTGGGCGTATTCAATGCGCCATTTGTTCACGAAATCCGAGAAGGACTGCCCGGCCAGATGGTTGATACAGGCCGATACATATGTCCTGTTGGAGCCTACAGCCTCGGCCAGTTCGGCCACGGTGAGCCCCTTGGAGCGGAACAGCTGCTGCTGCTCCATCTGCTGGTGAATCTTTTCCATGAGTGCCTCCCGGGCCGATTCGTCCGCGGAGTCTTTTGCCGTCTCTTCTGTCTTTCCCTCCGTCCTGACATCGTCTGCCGGCAGTTCCGTATGCTCGCCGACATAGAAAATGGCAAACAGCAGGGTAGAAAACAGGGTGGCCGGAATAATGAGGCGGTCCATTGCCATGAAATGGCCCCGCCCCAGGATGTTTACCACAAACGAAGCGACGGCCGTCGCGAAGAGCAGTATCAGGAGCACGGCTGTCGGTCCCAGCCTTTTCTCTTCCGGGTTGGCGTAGTAGTTGTTGACACGGGCCCGGAAACGGAGAAGATGGAGCTCCGCCGCAAAGGTTGCCGACAGGGAGACCAGAGCAAAAAGTACCTGCTCTGCCAGTTGGAATCCTTGGTGTTCCCGGATGTCCCCGATGAGGGACAGTACGAAAACAACCAGGGCCGGCACGAACCACAGGAAGTTGACACCGCGGGGGGCCTTCTTGCCGGTAAGGCAGAGGATATAGACGGAGTACAGCGGATACACCGAGAGGCTGCAGAAAAAGTACAGTCCCTCTGAAAAACGGGTCTCCAGTCCGTTGAAATGCAGGTAGTGACAAAAATACAACAAACTCGCCACAGCACCGAAAAACGCCAGGGCCCTGCGGCCCCGGTCGTTTTGACGGTATTTCAGCCCGAGAATGATGGTCCAGGTCAGACACACCACAAAGGGCAGCGCTGTAGCGAGGCTGTACATCTCTACCGGTTCTCGGCGGCCTCGACGGCTTTGAAGTAGCGGTAGGAGCTCACTTTTACCTCAGAGATGGAATTCTCGTCGCACACGATGGTGCCGGCGGGGTGGTTCTGCAGACCGGAAAGGGTGCAGTAGTGGCTCATGGGGCCTTCGATGGCGGCCTGCAGGGCGCGGGCTTTCTTGGAGCCGAAGGCCAGGATGACCACTTCCTTGGCGCTGAGCACGGTGGCCACGCCCACGGTGAGGGCCTGGGCCGGAACGGCCTCGGGGTCATTGTCGAAGAAGCGGGCGTTCACTTCGCGGGTGTCCTGGGTAAGGGTGACCACGCGGGTGCGGCTGCTCAGGGAAGAGAAGGGCTCGTTGAAGGCAATGTGACCGTCTTCGCCCACACCACCCAGGAACAGGTCGAAACCGCCGGCCTTTACAATGGCCTCTTCGTAGGCGGCGCACTCTGCCTCGATGTCCTTGGCGTTGCCGTCCAGGATGTGGATGTTTTCCGGTTTTTCGTCAATCTGGTCGAACAGATACTTGTGCATGAAGCTGTGGTAGCTTTCCGGATGCTCTACGGGAAGGCCCACGTATTCATCCATATTGAAGGAGATGACGTTCTTGAAAGAGAGTTCGCCTGCCTTGACCATGCGGATGAGTTCTGCATAGGTTTCGATGGGCGTGGATCCGGTGCAAAGACCGATGACGAAAGGCTCGCTGGTGCGGGCGGCTTTTTCTTTGATTCTGGCTGCGATGTAGTGGGCAGCCCACAGAGAACCCTCGGCGGAGTTCTGACGGATAATAACTTTCATTTCATGAAAATTAAATGATTAACATTACCCCCTCCCGAAACCCCTCCCCTTAGGGGAGGGACTTAAAAGAGGAAAATTAAACCGGAATTCCATACAACGGCGGCTGGAATTCCGGGAGGCAAAGTTATCAATTATTCGGGAATAATTAATACAATTTTAAGAAAACTTCAATGGCTTGATACTCAGCCATGCCCAGACGGTCGTACAGGCGGGCTGTGTTCTGGGTACGTTCTTCGGCCCGCTGCCAGAATTCGCGCGGATCCTCTCCGGGGAACGGCACGATGTCTTTCTGGGAAAGGTGCCGGAAGATGGCGTGGCGCTTCATCACCACCTCTTCCGGGCTCAGCGGAACGGCCATGTCCACACGGCCCAGCTCCCACTCCATCCAGGCCCCGCGATACAGCCACACGTGGGTGTCGGAGAGCCAGGGATTGCCTTCGGCCTTTAACTGCTCCAGAGCGTCCAGGGCGGCTTCCGTGCATACACGGTGCGTCCCGTGCGGGTCTGCCAGGTCTCCGGCCATGAAAATCATGTGGGGCTTGAGGCGGGCGATGAGCTCCTTGATGATGTCCACATCGGCCTGGGTGCGCGGATTCTTCTTGATGCCGCCGCTTTCGTAGAAGGGCAGATTCAGGAAGTGGGCGTTGGTGTTGTCGTTGAGGCCGAAGCTTCGCACGGCGGCGCGGGCTTCGCTGCGGCGGATGGCGCCTTTCATCTCCAGCAGGGCGCGGGGTTCCGGCCGGCCGGGCACCTTGCTGTCCACCAGGGCCTTCACCTCGTCGAATTTGTCGGCAAAACCCAGCTGGAACGAGCAGTCCATGTGCTGGAGCACTACGTCGTCGTGGACGGCCACGTTGCCGGAAGTCTCGTAGGCCACGTGCACGTCGTGTCCCTGGCTGGCCAGGCGGATGAAGGTGCCGCCCATGGAAATGACGTCGTCGTCCGGGTGGGGGCTGAAGATGAGCACGGTCTTGGGGAAGGGCGTGGCCGATACGGGCCGCGTGCTGTCGTCGGCGTTGGGCTTGCCGCCCGGCCATCCGGTGATGGTGTGCTGCAGGTCGTTGAAGACGTCAATGTTGATCTTGTCGAAGGTGCCGGCCTTCTCCAGCAGTTCGCTGAGTCCGTTGTTCTGATAGTCGCTTTCGGTGAGCTTCAGGATGGGTTTCCCGGTTACCTCGCACAGCCACACGACGGCTTTCCGGATGAACTTGGGCGTCCAGTCGCAGGGACCGACCAGCCAGGGCGCCACGCTGCGGGTGAGCAGGCTGGCGGCCGTCTCGTCCACGTAGAAGGAGATGTGGTCGTGTTCCTGCAAAAGGGAAGCGGGGCAGTCCGTGGTGGCGGGGCCTTCGGCGATGGCCTTCACGGCCTTGGCCTTGGATTCGCCCCAGGCCATGAGGATGATGCGCTTGGCACTGAGCATGGTTCCCACACCCAGGGTGATGGCTTTGTCCGGGGTGACGGCCATGTCATGGTTGAAATTGGCGCTTTGGCGCTTGCGGGAAGGATAGCTCAGACGGACCACGCGGGTGCGCGTCTTTTCATTGGACCCGGCCTCGTTGAAGCCGATCTGGCCTTCTTCGCCGATGCCGATGACCAGCAGGTCCAGGCCCCGGGCCTTGGCGTCGAACTGGGCGCAATAGTCCCCCAGCTGCTCCTGGGGCACCGTTCCGTCCGGGATGTGGATGTTTTCCCGGCGGATGTCCACCTTGTCCAGCAGGGCTTCGTGCAGCCGGTGGTTGCGGCTCTGGAGTTCGTCCTTGGAAGAAGGATAGTATTCGTCGATGGAGAAGATCTCCACGTTCTTGAAGGACACTTTGCCGTCTTTGCAGCGGCGGGAAAGTTCGTTGTACAGGGACATGGGCGTAGAGCCCGTGGTGAGACCCAGGCGGAACAGGCCGTCCCGGTGCGCATTGATGGAATCTACGATAAAGTCGGCGATGGCATAGGAGGCCGGACGCGACTCCCGGTACACGTTGGTCCAGATTTTTTCGTAGGTGTGCAGGATACCGGCGGGGAGGTTTTTCTCTATGAGCCCGCCCTCATAAGGAAGCGTAAAATGCTTGGCCATAGTTATTTGAGAATTTTTTTGATGCGTTCCAGTCTGCCGTCCACGGGTGCGGGCTCAATGCCCAGCAGTTCGCACAGCAGGGGGTAAAGGTCTATGTTGCGGAAGGCCGAATTCTCCCCTTCGGTAAAGGGCGCTTCGTAGCCCCGCTTGAAGTCCGGTCCCACGGCACGGAAGGCCACCATCATGTCCGGCTCCGTGCAGTCGTACCCGTGGGCGCCCTTGTTCTTGGACGGGGAGAAGTTGAACTGCCATCCCAGGTCCGGGGCCACGATAATGTCGCCCAGACGGTCCGAGGTACCGTAGTGCAGGTATTCCGGCACTTCTCCGTGCTTCCAGACGCTCAGGTGTTCCAGGCCCTTGAGGCGGTTGTACAGGCTGTCCACATAGCCTTCTTTGACCCAGATGCTGGTGGGTGTATGGCCCACGATGTGTTCTATCCATTCTTCCGGCACATTGCCGTGCCAGGGGATGAATCGCTCCGGGGAAATGTCTTCCATGCCGTGGTCTCCGGCCAGGATGAAGTTGATCCTGTTCCCGTACGGCAGGGCCTTCAGGCGCAGGTACAGGGCGTGCATGAGGCTGTCCATGTGCTCGGCCATCTCTTTGGTTTCGGCCGATATGGGACCGTACTCGTGGCCCGTGTGGTCCGGCTCGTCAAAGTAACCCATCACCAGGCGGGGACGCTGGTCTTCCGGGAGGCTCATCAGGCGGACGATCTCTTCGACGCGCTCCTCGAAACTCCAGTGCGGCTGCTCGTCCCACATGCGCCAGTAGGTGGGATAGGTGTCGCAGATTTTGATGTCCGAGCCCACCCAGTAGATGACGCCGGTCTTTACGCCCTGCTTCTGGGCCGTTACCCAGATGGGCTCCCCGCGGTAGTAGTAAGGGTCGTAGCGGCAGTTCTCGTCGCCCATGGAGTAGGTGTACTGCCGGCCGGGGTCCCAGTAGCTGTTGTTCACCAGGCCGTGATGGTCCGGTACCAGGCCTGTGGCCATGGTATAGTGGTTGGGGAAGGTAGAGGACGGGAACGAGGGCTCCATGCGGGCCTTTACGCCCACGGTGGCCAGGGAATCGAAGAAGGGCATCTCGTAATAGTCGGGATAGTCCCAGCGGCTGCCGTCCAGGGAAATGATGACGGTGTAATTGTCTCTGCGGGCCTTGCAGGCGGGAAGCAGAAGGGTCAGGCCGGCCGCCAGCATCAGGAATCTGAATAGTTTACGCATAGTAGTAGTTCCGTATAGAATCCTACAAATTTAACAAAAAAATTTTTTATCTTTGAGAAAAATTGAAGGACTATGCGACGTTCCCTATTTGTGCTTCTGATCGTGCTGTCGGCAGCCTGCGCACCCAAGACTCAGCCCGCCACGGGCATTTCCAGCCCGGACCTGGGTTGGCTCTTCCTGGACAAGGGCCCCTATACCCTCACCACCCATGTGGACGCGGCGCCCGGTCCGGCCACTTTCCAGCTGGTCAGGGACCTTTCCCTCATGGCCGATACCCCGGACGTGGTGTTCTCCACCACCACGGAAGTGTCCCCGGACAGCATGCTCACCGTGAAACTGGGCCAGGTCGAGCCCGGTTTTTACCAGGTGCGGCTACGGGACACCGTGCGCTGGAACATCGGCTTCCGCCCGGACCAGGTGGTGAGCCCGCCGGATGCCCCGGCAGACTTTGACGCCTTCTGGACCCAGACGCTGGAGGCCCTGGAGCAGGTGCCCCTGGAGCCCGTCCTCACGGAAGTGCCCGAGTATTCCAATGCGCTTCGCACCACCTATCAGGTGCGGTACGCTTCGCTGGACGGGGCCATCGCCGGCGGTGTCCTCTGCGTGCCCAACGCTCCCGGCAAATACCCGGTGGTCATCAATTACATGGGCTACGGGGCCGATGTCTACTATTACGACCCTTCCTCGGCCCCGGACCGGATTGAATTCCTGGTGAGCGTCCGGGACCAGGGCATTTTCAAGGAAGGACAGGAACGCTGGATAGACCGCGGTATCGACGCGAAAGAGCAGTTCTACTACCGCGGCGCCTTCTGCGACGTCAAGCGCGCCGTGGACTTCGCGGCCTCCTATGAGAAGGCGGACCCGGAACGCATGGTGGCCTGGGGCGAAAGCCAGGGCGGCGCCTTCACCTTCGTGGCCGCCGCGCTGGACAGCCGCATCAAGGCCATCGCCCCTGCGGTGCCTTTCCTCGGAGATTATGCAGACTATGCCCGCATCGTGTGGTGGCCCGTGCATGAGGTCTTTGAAACGGCCGATGCCCAGGGCCTGCCCCGGGAACAAGTGCTGGAGATGCTGCGCTACTTCGATGTGAAGAACTTCGCCCCGCGCATCACCTGCCCGGTGTACATGTCTTTCGGCCTGCAGGATCCCACCTGCCCGCCGCATACCAACTTTTCCATCTATAACAACCTGGGAACCAAGGACAAACGCTTCTACTGCGTGCCCACCTGCGGCCATGCCATGTGGCAGGAACCTTCCTGGACGGCGGAGCGCAGCGCTTTCCTGGACCGGTATCTGGGCACGGCCGGCGCCCTGGAGGCCGATGCATCGGCCTTCGTGAATGTGACGGACGTGGTGCCGGACGCCATCCTGGAAATCCGCTACTTCGGCACGTATAATTTTGTGGGCGCGCGCGTAGACGGCTACCTGGAGCCCGTGGCGCTCATGACCCGCGCGGGGGCCGAGCACCTGAAGGCCGTGAGCGACGACGTGAAGGCCCAGGGCTACCGGCTCAAGATTTATGACGCCTATCGTCCGCAGTGCGCCGTAGACCATTTCTGCCGTTGGGGAGCGGACTTGAAGGCCACCGAGATGAAGCCCTACTTCTATCCCAACGAAGACAAGGCCCATCTGTTCGAGCGCGGATACATCGCGGAAAAGAGCGGCCATTCCCGCGGCAGCACCCTGGACCTGACCCTGTTTGACATGGCCACGGGCAAGGAACTGGACATGGGCGGCGTACACGACTGGTTCGGCCCCGAGAGTCACCCGGACTACTGCGGCAACCCGGACACGGACCAGTACATTCCCGTGGAAGGCGGCATTACCGAACAGCAGTTCCACAACCGGCAAATCCTGCGGAGGGCCATGCTGCGCCACGGATTCAAGCCCTACGACTGCGAGTGGTGGCACTTCACCCTGGAAAACGAGCCCTTCCCCAATACTTATTTCACCTTCCCCAACAAAACGCTCCGGCAGCCGTAAAAATTTTTAAAAAACATTTTGAGAATAGAAAAATTGTTGTACCTTTGCAGTGTACTATTAAACTATTACACTAGAAATGAAGCAACTTCTCGTATTCTCGATGCTGCTGCTGACCACGCTTTCGGCCGGCGCCAAGAACGACTGGAAAGGAAAAGTGGTGGACCAGAACGGTGAGCCCGTGGCCTATGCCAATGTGGCCGTGCTGTCCAAGGCCGACTCTACCGTCGTGTGCGGTGCCGTCACGGAAGAAGACGGCAGCTTCCATATCGTCACCTCCGAGACCGACGGCATCATGATGGTGGCCATGCTGGGTTACCAAACCCGGTATTTCGCCCCCGTAGACGGCATGGTGATTACCCTGCCGGAAGACACCGCCGTCCTGGAAGCGGCGGCTGTCCAGGCCATTATGCCAAAAACCAAGCTCACCGGAGAGGGGCTGCAGACCAGCGTACGCGGCTCGGTGCTGGAGCATGTGGGAAGTGCCGGTGACGTGCTGGCCAAGACCCCGGGCATCATCAAGGGCGCCAACGGCCTGGAAGTGATCGGGAAGGGAGCGCCCATGATCTATATCAACGGCCGGCGGGTGACGGACGCCACGGAGCTGGAACGTCTTCGCAGTGACGAGATTCAGAACGTGGAGGTGATTACTAATCCCGGACCGCAGTACGACGCCACCGTGCGTGCCGTGGTGCGCATCAAGACCATCCGTCGGCAGGGAGAAGGCTTCGGCTTTAACCTGGATGCCTCCGACGCCCAGTCCCTGCGCTGGGCCAGGGGGAACGACCCCTTCGGCGGCGTGAACGTGAATTACCGCACCGGCGGCGTGGACATTTTCGGCGGCGTCAACTACCAGGGGAACACCTCCCGACAGGTGAGTGACTTGGAGAAAAGGAGTTTCGGCAAGCAGGCCGACGGCTCCGACTGGCAGTTCGAAAACAAGGGAGACCTGCTGAATGAATACATGGGAAGTTCCCTGTATGGAAATGCCGGCATCAACTGGCAGCTGGCCGACAATCACTTCCTGGGCGGAAAGGTGGAGTGGGGCCGTACCCTTACATACGATGTGAGCACCCTGGTGCACGACCAGGTGTTCGAGAACGGCGTCCAGGTAGACCAGCTTTCTACCCTGTCCCGGGACACCATGGGCGACCATGCCCCCTACAATCTGGGCGCCAACCTGTACTACAACGGCCTGGTGGGCGGAAAACTGGGTATCGATATCAACCTGGATTACTACGGGACCGGGGACAGTTCCCGTTCCACGGCCGAGGAAACCAGTACCTGGACCCATGATGCGGCCATTAACAGCAGCAGCGCCAACACCGGCCGCCTGTATGCCGCCAAGGCCGTGCTCTCCTATCCCGTGTGGATGGGCCAGCTGCAGGCCGGAACGGAGGAGACCTTCTCCCGCCGCACGGACGACTACTTGATCAGCGGCATAGATATCCCGGCTTCATCGGCCCGGGTGAAAGAAGACAATCTGGCGGCCTTCGCCTCCTATGCCTTCTACCTGCCCCAATTGGGCCAGATGAGCGCAGGCGTACGGTACGAATACGTGAATTACGCCTATGACGATTCGCAGAATCCCGCCGCCGGCCTCACCCGCTCCTACGGCAACTGGTTTCCCACGCTTTCCTATGCCAATGCCTTCGGCCCCGTACAGCTGATGCTCAACTACAGCGCCAAGACGCGTCGGCCCAATTACGCCAACCTGTCCGGCGCCATCCGCTACAACAGCCGGTACATCTGGCAGAGCGGCAACGCGCAGCTGCAGCCGGAACTGTCTCACAACCTGGGCCTTACTGCCGTATGGAAATTCGTGACCCTGATGGTGAACTATTCCCGTACCGACAGCCCCATCATGACCTGGAGCGCCCCCTACGGCAACGACGGCGTGGTGCTGGTGCAGCCCCGGAACCTGCAAACGCCCTATCGGAACCTACAGGCCTTTGTGAACCTGACTCCCACCATCGGCATCTGGACCCTGAACTATACGTTGGGTATCATGCCGCAGTGGCTATCCATCGAAGTGGACGATCCCCGGGAAGCCGGCGGCAAGCGCATCACCACCTTCAACGACCGGCCCATCGCCTTTGCGCAACTGCTGAACACCTTCTCCCTGAAAGGCGGCTGGCAGCTGGAACTGGGCGGCCTGGTGCAGACCCGGGGTTATACCCAGAACATCTATATGACCAACGTGTATTGCGATGTTACGGCGGCGGTGCAAAAAGTGCTCCTCAAAGACGGCTCCCTGGTACTGCGCCTGGAAGGCCGGGACCTGGCCGGCATGGCACACGCCAACGTAGACACCGACTTTGGCAACCACACCATCCGGCAGACCAACCTGATGGACACGCAAAAGATCAAGTTCTCCATCCGCTACAGCTTTAACAAGGCCCAGAACAAGTACCGCGGTACCGGTGCCGGCGCCGACGAAAAGGCCCGTATGTAACCCTTGGGCCGGCGGGGGCGAAAAGGCCCGTGTGTGACCCTTGGGCCGGCGGGGGCGAAAAGGCCCGTGTGTGACCCTTGGGCCGGCGGACCCTTGGGCCGGCGGGGGCGAAAAGGCCCGTGTGTGACCCTTGGGCCGGCGCCGACGAAAAGGCCCGTGTGTGACCTTGTTTCGGTGTGGGCGGTCGGGACGCCCCCCCCACAGCCCCCCACGGCCCCCTGCAGCCCCTTCGCAGCCCCCCCCTGCTGCCACCCGCGCTGCACATACCAGGTATGTACACGCCCCGAGCAACGTATAACGCGAAAAACGCCCAAAAGTGCGTTATAGGTTGCCTGCCGATGCAACGTGTTACGCGGAAAACGGCCAAAAGTGCGTTACAGGGTGCCTGCCGATGCAACGTGTTACGCGAAAAACGCCCAAAAGTGCGTTATAGGTTGCATGCCGATGCAACGTGTTACGCGAAAAACGGCCAAAAGTGCGTTACAGGTTGCCTGCCGATGCAACGTATAACGCGAAAAACGCGGAAAAGTGCGTTACAGGGTGCCGACCAGCGGCAGCATAGGCTGTGACCTGCGACGGAATAAACTGTGACCAGCGACAGGACGCGCTGTTACAGCGCCAGGTCGGCCAGGACGATGGCGGCCATGGCTTCCACGATGACGGGGCAGCGGAGGGCGAAGCAGACGTCGTGCCGGCCGGGGATTCCGGCTTTGGCGATGCTGGAGGTGGGTTTGAAGGCCACACGGAATACGAGGGCATTGCCGTTGGTGATGCCCCCGTTTACGCCTCCGGCATGGTTGGTGACCGGCGGCTGCGGATGCTTGTGCCGACCGCAGCAGTGGTGCCCTTCCTCGTGCTCCCCGTGGCAGCACTGGTGCTCGGGTTCGTCGTGATGGCACTCGTGCCCGGATTCCCCGTTGCAGCCACACTCATGCCCTTCCTCATGCTCCCCGTGACAGCACTGGTGCCCCGGTTCGTCGTGGTGGCAGTGGTGTTCCGGGAAGGGGTCGTTGTGCTCGGAGCCTTTCATGCGGGCGGCCGCAAAGCCGTCGCCGAATTCGATGCCCCGCACCCCGGGAATGGCAAAGACGGCATGGGATACCAGTGACTCCACGCTGTCCCAGAACGGTTCTCCGAGGCCGATGGGAAGTCCTTCCACCACGCATTCCACTACGCCGCCCAGGGAATCGCCCTCGGCCGCCGTGGCTTTCAGGGCATCGGCCCAGAGGGCGGGCTCGCGGAGGCCACCCACCTCGGTGAGCCGGCTGTAGAAGTTCAGGAAATACAGCATTTTCTTGGCGATGACCCCCGCCGCCACCACGCCCAGCGTGACCCGGCCGCTGAAGTGGCCGCCGCCGCGGATGTCGTTGTAGCCGCCGAACTTGAGGTTGGCGGTGAAGTCTGCCTGGCCGGGACGCGGGTGCTTACGGAACTGCTCATAGTCCTCCGGGCGGGTGTTTTCGTTCCGGAACAGGAGGGTGAGCGGAGCGCCCGTCGCGCGCCCGTCGTATACGCCGGAAATGATTTCCGGGGTGTCGGACTCGATGCGGGCGGTGGTGCCCAGGGCACCGGCCTTGCGGCGCTTCAGGTCTTCGGTAAAGTCTTCTTCGCTGATGGGAAGACCCGGCAGGACACCGTCTACGGTAACGCCGATATAAGGGCCGTGGGATTCCCCGAAAATGCTGATTCTGAATTTGTTGCCAAAAGTATTCATAGCTTGTCAAATAATCGGTTGAAGTCTGGGAAGGACTTGGAAACACAACTTTCGTCGTCCAGGATTACGGGGCTGCCGGCACCCAGGGAAGCCACTTTCAGGGCCATGACCATGCGGTGGTCTCCATAGGAAGTGAAGGAGCCGCCTTGCAGGAGCTGTCCCGTGGCCAGCCGCTGGCTCAGGGCCATGCCGCCGATGCGCATGCAGTCCTCCTCGATCTCTACGGGAACGCCCATCCGGCGCAGCATGGTTTCGATGGCCGCCGCGCGGTCCGTCTCCTTGTGCCGCAGGCGCTCTACGCCCCGCAGCTGCGTTTCGCCGGGGCAGAAGGCCGCCAGGACTGCCACGATGGGGAAGAGGTCCGGGCAGTTGTTCAAATCTGCCTGGAACGCGCTCAAGGGGGCGCGCTTCACGTGGATGGAGCCCGTGGGCTCTTCCAGCTGCGACATGCTGGCGCCGGCCTGCAGCAGGATGTCCATGATGGAGATATCGGCCTGCAGGCTGGTGGTGTCCAGGCCGGTGACTTCCACGTCGCCGAAAAGGGCGCCTGCCACCAGGAAAGGCGCCGCGGCCGACCAGTCTGCCTCGATGGCAAAATGGGCCGCCCGATAGCGCTGACCGCCTTTGATGTAGAAATTGAGGCCGGTGCATAGGCTCCAGTCCTGGGTTTCCAGGAATTCGTCGCCGCCCTCCATTTCCGAGCCCATCCGGATGCCGAATTTCTTGAGCACATCCACCGTAATAAAGAGGTAGGGGATGCTGCGGGGCTCGCTCACGTAAAGGGTGGATTTTCCCTCCGTGAGCGGCAGGGCGGCCAGGAGGCCGGAGATGAGCTGTGAGCCGCCTTTGCCGGAGATATCGGCCCGGCCCGGCAGGAGGGGTCCGGCCACCTTCAGGGGCAGGAAGCAGTCGGCCTTGCGTTCGCTGGTAACAGAAATGTTGACCCCCCCATCCGGTTCCAAAGGTGTGCTAACTTTTTTGTTTTCCTCCGGATAAAGGCGTACGCCGAAGGCCGCCATGATGTCGTGGGCGCCCGAAAGAGGGCGTTTCAGGAGGGTCTTTTCCCCGCTTACCCGGACGGGCGCAGGGGAAAGCACCGACAGCAGCGGAATGATGAGCCGGGTCAGGAAGCCGGATTCGCCGGTGTGCAGGCTCTCCAGGTTCAGGCAGCCCGGACGGGCCGATATCCCCTGGATGGTGAGCTGGCTGCCTTGCACTTGTACGTCGGCCCCCAGGGCCCGGGCCACCGCCAGGGCGCTTTCGTTGTCGCCGCAGGGGGAGTAGCCGTCCAGCCGGGAAACGCCGTCGGCAAGGGCCGCCGCCACGATGGCGCGCTGGGCGAAGCTTTTGGACGAGGGCATGGGAAGCTCCTGCGCATCGATAAAGCGGAAGCCGCCGTACACCGCCTGCCGCATCTGTTCCGTGGTCCACTGGCCGGGGGCCGTGGCCTCTTCCTCACAGAGGCAGGCATAGGTGAAGGGGGCTCCCTGCCGAAGGGCGTCCAGCCGGGAAAGTCGGCCTTCGGCGCCCATGCAGAAAGCTACCAGGGTGCCGGGCGCGGCTTCCCGGTACAGGCTATCCACCACGGCGCAATCGGCCTCTGAGGTGGCTGTGGTCACGATTTTCACCACTTCGCCGCCAAAGGTCCGGGCCCGCTCCAGGATGGAGAGAAGCACTTCCCGGGGCGGCGTGCATTCAAAGTTGTGGTAGGAGCGGATGACCACGGTGCCGCAGGCGCGGGCGGCCTCGCGGATGCGTCGGCCCACGGCGGCGGGGGCTTCCATCTCCAGGTCCACGTACTTGGCGCCGGCCTGGATGGCCCGCTCCAGGATGTCCGCCGCCTGCGGTTCTTCGCTCAGGCGGCAGGTGGCGATGAGCGGGACGTCGCTCTGGCCGAACAGGAGGTCGATGTCCTCGTCCTCCAGCGCACAGCGGTCCAGCCGGATTTCCGCCATTTCCAGCTGCTGCAGCAGCTCCTGGATCTGGGGCAGTTCCTTATTTTGTATCGAAGTGCAGATCATAGGGATTCAGTTCTTGGAAAATCACTTCTCCGGGGGTGACGGGCAGCACGAATTTCACTTTTCCGCCGCCCTGCGCCTTTTTGTCCTTGGCCATGGCTTCCTGCAGGGCTTCCAGCGGATAGGGGCACTGCGTGGGCAGGCCGATGGCGGAAAAATCGGCCTCCAGGCGCGCTGCCAGGCCGTTTTCTGCCACACCCAGGCTTTCGCTCAGGCGGGCGGCCAGGAGCATGCCCAGGGCCACGGCTTCCCCGTGGGAAATATCCTGCCCCCGACGGAGGGCTTCATGCTCGATGGCATGGCCGAAGGTGTGGCCCAGGTTCAGTTTGGCGCGTTCGCCCTGCTCGTAAGGGTCCCGCGCCACGATCTCTTCCTTGATGCGGGCGGCCCGGACCACCCATTTTCCCAGCGCCCCTATTGCCGGGCCGTCGTTTTGGGGCCCTTCGGGCACAGAAAGGCCCTGTTTTGTGTCCGTGAGGAGGGGAAGCACGGCGGCATAGGCGTTTCCGTCGGCCAGGAGGAAGGTTTTCAGGAGCTCCGACACGCCGGAAAGGAAGGTGCGGCGGGGGAGGGTCCGGAGGACATCGGCACAGAGGAAGGTGTATTCCGGCATGCGGAAGACGCCCAGCATATTCTTGTAGCCGTCCAGGTTGACGCCGGTTTTTCCGCCGATGGCGGCATCTACCTGCCCCAGCAGCGTGGTGGGGAAGTTGGCGTAACGGATGCCGCGTTTGTAGATGCCGGCGGTGAAGCCCGTAAGGTCCGTGGTGATGCCGCCGCCGATGGCCAGGAGCAGGGCGCGGCGGGAGGCATCGGCCTGCAGAAGCACCCGCGAAAGGTTCCGGGCCGTGTCCAGGGTCTTGCGCTCTTCCGAGGTTTCCAGGCCCACGGCCTTTTTCACCCCCGGAAGCGCCGCCAGCACTTCGCGGGCCACCCAGGCGGCGTTGAGGTCGTAAACCACAAACAGTTCCGGCTCCTCTGCCAGCCATGTGCCGATTTGGCCGATATTTGTCAATTCCTGTGTCATACCTTACAAAGATAGCGGAATTTTCCTTATTTTTGTGGAAATACTCATGGAACCGTGTTATACGTATTAGCCCTGGCGCTCCTGCCGCCGTTCATTTTGTTATACTATACCTATCAGCAGGACAAACTCCAGCGGGAACCCGCCAAGAACCTGATCAAAGCCTTCTTCTACGGCGGTGCGTCGGTGTTTGCGTCGCTCCTCATTTCCGTTCCGTTCATGCACATGGGCCTGTTCCCGGAAGAGATTCACTCCCTGGGAGACGCCCTCCGCACGGCTTTCCTGGGCGCCGCCGTCCCGGAAGAGACGGCCAAACTGCTTCTGCTGTGGCTGTTCCTCAGAAAGTGCCGGGACTTTGACGAGCGCATGGACGGCATCGTCTACGCCGTATGCGTGGGCCTGGGCTTCGCCTCCTTCGAGAACATCGAATACCTGCTAGCCGCCGGGGGAGACTGGGTAACCACCGGTATCGGCAGGTCCATCACCGCCATTCCCGGCCACTTCATGTTTGCCGTCATCATGGGCTACTACTACTCCCTGAACCACTTCGACGCCTACCGCGCTCCCGGGGCAGGCCTCAAGATGTGGCTGTTCCCCGTCCTGGCCCACGGCGCCTACGACACCATTGCCATGTACGCAGAGGTAAGCCCGGAAATGGGCGGCATCATCTTCGTGGTCATCCTGCTCTTCTGCTTCTGGGGCCTCCGCTGGTCGCGCAAACACATGAAAACACTCCGCCAGTCAGACTCGGAAGACATTTATCTGGGCCCTGACCTCCAATAATTTGGCAGATTCGGCTTTTTCCCTTATCTTTGCAGTCCGCATCAATTTCGGGGGGCACGCAGCCCTCATCCTTTGCCCGGATGGCGGAATTGGTAGACGCGCTGGACTCAAAATCCTGTGGTAGCAATATCGTGCGGGTTCGATTCCCGCTCTGGGCACAAAAAAAGGCAGCTTCGGCCGCCTTTTTTTGTGCCATCCTTCTGGGGCCTCGGACTTCCGCACCATTCCAGTGCCGGAAGGTGGCCCCCCGGGCGAAGTTGGTTTTCCTGTAACACCCAATCAGGCTCCGGGCCGGAACTGGATGCCCATCATGGTTAGGTCGTCGCTTTGCTGGGCGTCTCCGACAAACTCGTGGACGGCGGCGGTCATGGCGTCAATCAGTTGGTGAGGGGCCTGTTCATGACGGGAAAGAGAGGCCTCGGCTGTTTCCCTAACGCGCTCTATCTTGAAGAGCTCATGAGAGGCGTTTTCGGCCTCTGTAAGGCCGTCGGTGAACAGGAAGATGGTGGTCCTGGGATAGATATCGGCCTCTTGCAGCGAATAATTCCAGGTAGGATCCACGCCTACGGGGATGTTGGCGTCGCAGGGGAGTGTGCCTACGCCGGCGCCTGCCAGAAGCGGTTCGTCGTGGCCGGCGTTGCAATACTGCATTTTTCCCGTCTGAAGGTCCAGAACGCCCACGAACAGGGTCACGAACATCAGGGAGTCGTTAATCTCCGCAATGGTTTTGTTCAGGTTGGTCATAACCCTGTCCGGCAGGGATTCATGGGCCGATACAGTGCGGAACACTGAACGCGTCACCGCCATGAACAGCGATGCCGGAACGCCCTTGCCGGAAACGTCTCCTATGCAGAAAAAGAGCTTGCCGTCACGGAAATAGAAGTCAAACAGGTCTCCGCCCACTTCCTTTGCGGGCGCCAGGGAGGCGTATATCTGTACGTCCTCGCGTTCGGGGTAGGAGGGGAATACCTTCGGCAGCATTCCCATCTGGATTTCATTGGCAATGTGCAGGTCCCTTTCAATTGAGGCCTTCTGCGCGGTGGTATCCTTCAGCTGGCCGATGTATCTCACCAGGGACTGTTGCATATTGCCGAACGAATGGCTCAGCTGGCCGATTTCGTCTGTGCGCCGGAAGTCCGGGAGCACGGCGTCAAACTGCCCGGAGGCTATTGTCTCGGCTTCATCGGCCAGCCTCCTAAGAGGACTCAGCTCACGCGTTATGATGCGGATGAAGAAATACAGCATAAGGAGCAGCCCCGCCAGAACAATGATCATGACGGTGCGCCTAAGGCGGTCAAATCCTCCAAAGATGTCTCTCTCCGGGCACACGATGGCCATGCTGCAGCCGGTCTGTCCCAGGGGTTTGTAGAAGATAAAGGACTTTTCTCCGTTCAACTGCATCTGCATCATGCCCTCTTCTCCCCGCGTCATGGCGTGTCCAAGGGCGGAGAGGGAGGAGTCCGGTTTCTCCATGGTCTGGGTAAAGATGCTTTGCCGGGTGATCTTGGTGGAGTCCGGATGGACGAAATATGTGCCGCCGCGCCCAATCATGATGCTGTATGAATTGGGATATGGCTTCACTGCCGATATTGTATGCGACAGCCAGTTCAGGGACAGGCTGGTGTTTATTACGCCAATAACCTTTCCATCTCTGTCCTTGATGGCCTGACAGTAACTGGTCACCGTCTCCACTGTGTTGGTGGGCACATCCAGGTCCATATATGGCTCTGTCCAGCAGGGTTTGTCCAGAAGTTTCGGCATCAGGTACCAATCCATATAGAAGTACTGGTAGTTGTCTGAGCCGCCCTGGATGGTGCGGATACCATCGGCATCATGCTTGGAATAGGCAGAGAAATATCGGCCCCTGTCCTTGAAGTAGTAGGGCTCAAAAGCGATGGAGCAGTTGTAGAAGTCCGGATTATTGAGCAGCATTCCGCGGCTGTAAACGAACATGGAGTCGGCTTGTTCCGGATGCCTCAGAACCAGCCATTCTGTCATTTCGGAAGCCACTTCCACCCGGTTCAGGATGCTCTCTACCCTCAGGGAAGTCTTGTCCAGGATTTGTGTGGCGCGGCTCACGGCCTCCTGGCGTACAGCCTCGCGAGACTGGTAGAACAGGAAACTGAGTGCTGCTATGAAGATGATGGCGGCGAAGATCACCACCCACAGGCTAACCCGTACAGAGAGCTTGCGGCGTATATAGGAGAGTATTCTATTCATAGCTCAGCTCTTTATACGTTATTTCACGCCCCAGCATATGGTTTTCCACCATAAGGTGGCTGGCAAGCTGCACCATGTCGGGGCGCATGCGGAACTCACGCTCCCCGGATTCCCGGTCCACCTGCAGGCGCAGAACCTCCTGCAGCATGAGCCGCTGCAGGACAATATTGGTGGCAATGTGCTCCCGGTCCACATACTCCATCACAATTTCCAACGCCTCTTCCGGATGCTCTGCGGCCCATTCCCAGCCTTTCCTGCTGGCCTGCGCGAAACGCTTTGCCAGGTCCTTGTGAGATTCATAGTAATCCCTGCTCATATACACGCCGTCTTCCTGCACATTGTAGCCGTGGTCGCAGAAGCGATATACGTTCTTGTCCGTCATCTGGATACCTGCCTGTACCAGCTGGTAGTACTCGTTGTAGCTCATTGCCAGCGTGGCGTCCAGGGCTCCCGCCACAAACAGGTTGGTGTTCTGGGCAAAACGCACCCATTCATAATCAAGATGATCCTGTATGCTCATGCATATGGCCAGCTGGCCGAACCCCACGCTCCAGATGCCCACACGTGCTCCTTTTTGGGTGAGGGGATCCTTGCCGCGAGCCGACACAATTACCATGGCATTGTTCATGGATGTCTGGAGGATGTTCACAAGGGGAATGCCACCATCCACTATTTCCATGGCCTGGCATAGCTGCAGCGTGGTAGCCTGGCACTGATTATTGCGAAGGCGGGTCATTGCCGGCTGGGTTGAAGACGGATGCTCTATCCGCACATTTACCCCCGCCTCACGGTAAAAACCTTTTGACTCGGCCACATAATAGCCGGCAAACTGAGCCTGCGCCGTCCATTGGGGCGTGAATATTATGGTCTCTTCCTGAGCCCTGAGCATGCTGCTGCCCGCTATAAGGAATGCAGCAATCATCAATAGTTTCTTTTGTCTCATTACCGGATATGGATCCTGCGTTAAGTATAGACTGACAATTATACGCCAGCAAAGATAATAAAACATTTGCTCTTTGGTGCCCCCGGGTGCGGGTAACGGGGTGATTTTTGGCAGGTTACCCGCAAAAACGGCGTTAGGGGGAAAAACCTTGGCACTGTTTCGGCCTGACTACAGAACCGGGAGGCCGATAAATTCAACTGGTTATCCAACTTATATTATAAACTTGTTTATATTTGCACCGCGGAAGGGGAAGACTGCGCAGCTTCGTCCAGCCGCAAAAACCCGTTAAACAATTGACACAATGGAACAAAACAAAGAAATGACGGCTCAGGAAAGCCTGTCGATCATCACTGAAACGATGAACAACAACCGCAAGGATATTGTTCGTAGCAGCGGAAAATACTTCGTTTTGTGGGGAATTCTGCTCACAGTATTCTCACTTCTTGTCTTCATCCTC
>CACZUR010000019.1 GCA_902784435.1 uncultured Bacteroidia bacterium
TTCTATCTTTAGCATAACCTTTCATTTGGCTATACGAAGATAGTAAAAATAATCGACTAAACCAAATAAATAATTGATTATTAGCACGTTGCAATAATATTGGCGAGGCAAAGGATACAAGTAATCCTGTAATTGAGCGGGACTTTTTCAGCGGCCTCGCTAGGAGGGCGTTTTTGTGTACATACCTGGTATGTACAGCGGGCGGGGCGGTGTTTCCAGGGAGGTATGTACAGCTGGAATGCGCTGGGAGGGCGTTTTTGTGTACATACCTGGTATGTACCGCGGCTGGAGAGGGGGTCCGGCGGAGGTCTGTACCCCGGCCGGCGGAGGCAGAGCCCCCCAAAGGCGACAAGAAAGGCCGACCCCGAAAGGAGCCGGCCTGATGGTCTACAAAAGCGGATGCTTATTTGCTGAGCTTGAAGCCCACTTTGTAGTTGTCGTAGCCGTCTGCGAGCTTGGCGATGCCCTTTACGGCGCTGGCGTTTTCACCGAGGACGTTGGTGAGCTTCTTCAGGAAGTTCACGGCGGCGTTGGCCGGGAACACCATCTTGGCACCGTTCAGGGTGGACTCCAGGTTGCCGGTCATGCAGAAGAACTGCAGGGTTTTGCCGAAGGTGAGGGTAACGGTCTTTTCGCCGTCGCCTACCTTGTACTTGCCGGGCACGGAGAAGGAACCGATGCTCATGGTGAAGGTGTTGTCCTCTGCGTTGAAGTTGAACTTCAGGGCACCGGGTTTGATACCCACCTTGGCCAGGTATTCGTCGGCCTTGGCCTCGATACCGGAAGTGACGGCAGAGCCGGCCAGGTTGGCCAGGACACCGCCCTCAGAGCTGGAAACGGACACGGCGATACCGTCGTAGATATAGCTGCCGTTCAGGCTGACGGGAGCGGAATAAACAGTTCCGGCCAGACCGGAAACGATGTTGCCGATAGTAGAATCGGACTGACCCATGGAACCGAGCCAGTTGCCGAGCATACTCTGGGCATTGGCGGACACGCTCAGTGCCACTGCCAAAGCAATAACGGAAACGATTTTCTTCATAATTATGATTTTGTTAAATTTGTTTCAGGGCGTAAATATAATAAAATATTTGCAAATTATTCATTTTTTTCGCTCCAACCCTGCGCTTTTACGGGAAATTCCACTCCTTCGGGGGTTACCAGCACCGCTCCCACCTCCGTTTGGGCCATGTGGCCGATGATGTCGAAGGTCTGGAACTCCCGCCGGAATTTTTCCAGATGCAGGATGGGAATCACGAAAAGCAGGCGGTAGTCCTCTCCCCCGTTCATGGCTGCCGATACCGGATCCATGTCCAGTTCTTTCCCCAGCTGGAAGCTGTTGCCTTCGAAGGGAATCTTGTCGGCATAGACCTTCACACCCAGGCCGCTGTCCCGCACGAGGCGCTTGAGGGCGTCGGAAAGCCCGTGGGAGACGAAATAGGCGTAGGAAGGGTAGATTTCCTGGTCTTCCAGGCGCGACACCACGGAGGCGTCCAGTTCCGGCCGCAGGTAAGAACCCACCAGCATCTTGTACTGCGCCATGTCGGGCTGGGTACCGCTGGACATGAAAGAACGCGCTCCGCGCTCCAGCACCTGCATGCCCAGGTAGGCGGCGCCCAGGGGCCCGGACACGCACACGAGGTCCTTGCTTTTGGCGGCCATCCGGCGTTTTTCCGTCAGGAGGCTGGTCTCCCCCGTCGCCGCCAGCGAAACGAACAATCCGTTGCCCGAAGGCTGCAGGTCCAGGTTCACGGCCGAAAAGCCATGCTCTTTGGCGGCTACCGTAATGCCCATCCACAGCTCCTGGATCTGGGGGAAGTCCAGTTTGGCCGATATCCCCAGCACCACATTGAGCAGCCTGGGCGCGGCCAGGGCGGCGTACAACTCCCCTACTACGCCCACTACACACTTGTAACCCAGGTGTTTAAGCGGGAAATACACCAGGTTGAAGTCGATGCCCTCCAGGTACAGCCGGGCGGCCGTACTGATGCGGCCTCCCTTGGCGCAGGTATAGCCCAGGCCGGAGACGGGGTCATAAGCAGAAAGGCGATAGAGCTTGTCTATCGCCTCCATTTTGCCAATATCAGAGAAGGATTCTGCCATCTTTGCAAGCGATTAATCCCTGCAAAGATACGAATTTTATGCATAAGAATGCATGCCGCCCAGCAACAGATTCACGCCAAAATAGGTAACGAGGACGCAAAGGAAGGCGATGATGGTATATGCATGGAAGAAACGGGGGTTCCGGAAGGATTTCAGGGAATCCCCGTGCAGGGTAAAGGAATACACCAGCAGCGTGACCAGCGCCCAGGTTTCCTTCGGATCCCAAGCCCAGTAGCTGCCCCAGGAAATATTGGCCCAGACAGCCCCCAGGAACGTGCCGAACGTGAGCAGGAATACCGCAGGATACAGGACCACCAGACTCACGTCCCGAAGGCTCTCCCGCGCCTGGGCCGATGGGACGGACACTCCCATCACCCCGTTGAAGGCCACCAGGCCGAAAAGGGTGTAGGACATCATCATGCTCAGCACATGGATGGACAGGAGCGGCGACTGCAGCACCGGCATCAGCGGCCTGATCTGCAGCCCCACCCCGGCACGGCTGGCCAGGAGCATGGTAAAGCCGGCCAGGAGGAAACCCAGGGGCTCGATGAGCGGGAAACGCCTGTGCAGCAGCAGGATAGCCGATGTGGCAAACCAGGCCATCAGCATCATCACATTGTATCGGCCTACATAGGGGCCGGTCCCGGAAACATACCAGCGCAGCCCGATGACCAGCGTCAGGTACAGCCACACGACCAGCGCTATGGCGGCGCCGCAGACCAGCACCCGGCGGGGCACGGTCCGGCCCTTGGAAACGACGACGGCACTCAGGATAAACAGCAGGATTCCCAGTCCCAGGCACAGCATAAACGGCACCTGGGGGCGTCCGATGCGCACATACAGGCGTTCCGCCTTCACTTTCGAAGGGGACGGCAGCACATCGGCCGCTGTCTTCTCCTGATAGACGCGGATGCCGCGGAGCACTTTCAGCGCCTCTTCGGGCTGGCCGCTGCGCACCACCTCCGGCGACTTGCGGATAAAGGTCCAGAGGGCCTCGTCGTCATAGACCGCATCCGGCAGCTTGTCGCCGGCGGCATACCAGGAAATCCGGCCGGTAGAATCGGCCAGCGGGAAGATTTTTACCTTGTCCAGGTCTTCCAGGGTGGTGGGGAGCCCTTTTTCCTGCACGTAATCGTCCAGGGGGCATACCCGGTGCCCGTAATAGACAAAGAGTTCCTCCAGCGCCTTCCCCACCTCGCGGGACTGGGCCCCGGCCATGGGAGGAAAGAGGAAAAGGAGAACCGCCGCCGCGGTCATGGACGCAACCCGTTTCAGGGCCGCGCGGAAAGCGGTGTCCTTCTGGAAGAAGAAACCCAGCATGGACAGGAGCAGCAGCAGGTAGCCGGCATAAGTAATGCCTACGCCCCAGGGATCGTGGCTGACGGCGAGGACGCTGCCTTCGCCGTCTTCGTCATAATCGGCCTGGTAAAAGCGGTATCCGCGATATTTCGCGATGTTGTTCATGGAAATCTCCACCGCTTTTCCCTCCGGGAGGAACGTGACCGCAGAACGGTAGTCCGACGGCATTCTGGAGCCGTGGTGGAAGTCTATTTCGAAACTTTCCAAGCGTACGCTGAACGGCAGGGCGGCGGGGCTTTCATCGTCCCGTTCGAACCCGGAGGCCGACTCCCCTTCCCGGAGGTGCAACGTTCCGCTCTCCCCGTACAGGCAGGTGACCAGCGCCCCGCACAGGATGAGGACGAAAGCCCCATGGATTCCCAGGGTGAACGGCTTTTTGGGCACGCCTTTTTGGAAGAGGTAGACCAGGCCGAAAACGGCAGCGAGGGCCCACAGGACAAAGAAAACAGGGTTGTGATACACCCAGCGGAAAGCCACGGGCGTGCCGCTAAGCTTTTCTATGACCGTGGCAGCGATCATCAGGACGATGACTGCTGCCAGCGAGCCATAAGAGAGGTACTTGGAAAGTTTTTGCATTAGATGGAATCGATAAATTTAATGACGGCATCGCGGTCCTGCTTGGAAAGACGGGCGAATTTTTCCGTGCTGGAGTACGCATCGCTATCCTTGCTGAAGCCGTGCCACATAATGGCTTCCAAGGTGTTACGCGCGCGGCAGTCGTGCAGACGGTCTGCGGCGCCGGTGTTCACCTGGGAAAGTCCACGACCCCAAAGCGGGGTGGTGCGGCACCAGGTTCCATGGATATCGTTGGCCATGTAAAGCCGATGCTGGATAAAATCGGAATAAGGATAGATGGTCTGGTGGGCATAGCGCGGGAGGGGCTTCCCTTCGTTCATGGCCGGCGACCAGTAGTTGTCTTCCCGGGTTTCCCACTTGGGCCGATGGCAGTTTGCGCAGCCCAGCTCCGTGAAAAGCTTCTTTCCGCGCTGGACGTCCTCGTCCTGCAGGTTGCGGGCCCGGGGAATGGACAGGCCGCGGTGCCAGACCATGAAGTCGTAGAACTCGTCAGCACTCATTTCGGGCTGGAAATTGTGGTAGGGGTTGTCGAACTGGTTGGTGGAAGGGGAAAGGAGGGCCAGGACCGTCTCGCTCACTTCTTCGCGGGTGACGGTGCCGTCATGGTTCACGTCTACGCGGTAGGGCGATTCCGTATCGGCCAGGATGGCACTCAGGACCTCGTCGTTTTCGGACATGGCTTTGGCCCAGGCCACGGTGGTGTACAGGAAGGGGCGGTCCGGGCGGGAAACGTTGGTGATGTTCCAGATGGCGTTGGCGCCGGCCCCGTCCTGAAGGGTTCCGCGCGTCATGGCGTAGGTGAACTTTTTCAGGAGTTTTCCGTCCATGTAAGCGTCTCTCTCATAATACTTTCCATCGGCATCATACCCTGCCCCGAGCGTTCCGGCCTGCCAGTTGTGATAATAGGCCGATGCGGCAAAATCATTTGCGGCCTTGTCCCAGAAAGCGGGGTTCAGTTCCACGTAGGGAGCCTCGGCGCGATACTGCTCGCGGATATCGTCCTGGTCAAGGGCATCGATGATGCCGGAGCCGATGACGCCGATGGTGGATTCCAGCCGATAGCCGATGGTGGCCCCGGCCTCACGGGCCGATGCATGCGGCGTGGGAAGGGTATTGAAGGCGCTCTCCGGGATCAGGAGTTCCGGGTAGATGAGCGAATAGCGCTCCCCGTCCTCGAACTGCATGGGAAGGCCGGAGGGCATGGCGTTCACCGGGTGCCAGACTATCTGAATCTGGCTTTCGTCAATGGGCGGGAGGAAAGGGGCTGCCGCCATGGTCTGGGGCATGCCGGTAACCTCGGCCACATAGGGACCGTCGTTGGTAGCATCGGTTCCATAGGGATTGTTGGCCGCGCCGGTAGCACGGTAAACCACTAAGAGATAGCCGTTTCCGGCCGAACGCGAGGTGTTGGCCTCATAGACGGTCTGCCGCTTTCCGTGTCCGTAGCCGGGGTGGCAGTCCAGGCAGGATTTCCGGACGCTGGCAGGACCCAGCCCTTTGAACGGAGGGGTGGAAAGGGTTACGTTCCTTTCAAAAAAGAATTCTCCGTGCACGAAAGCGCGGGTGAGCCCCTGCTCCGCTACTGCCGGAGCCGGGTCTTCATAGCTGCCGGCAAAAATGTTGTCCGTGGTGCCCAGCTTACCGCCCGGGTACCATTCCGAAGCGTCAAAATTGCCGACGGATTTGCCCACATAGCTGCTCTCCCCTGCTTCGGGCGCGGGTTCCGTCCCTCTTTCCCGGCAGGCGGAAAGCACCATTGCGATGGCGATAAGTCCCAGTAAATGAATCTTTTTCATAGTTTAGTCTTTTAGTCGATAGCGGCGGCGGCGTTTTCCAGCGCCGTGGTAAGATGATCGATGGCCTCAATGGCATCGGCCACATAAGAGGCCGAATAATTGTCCACGAAATGACCGCTGCGGATGCAGATGTCCAGCTTGGCCAGGGCATCGGCAAGGGCCGATTTCAAGGCAGTGGCTTCGCTCCCGTGATGCTTCTCCAGGAAAGCAAGAAGGCTCTCCGCCCCGGGGGAAGAAGCACCGTAGCCGCCATAAAGGCTGTACTGCACCGAGAGAATGTTGTTTTTGAAATCCACAAAGGAGTTTTTGGAATAAGGGGATTCGATGTAATTGACATCCTCGCCGTTGTGGGCCTGCCCCATTTTGGTGGAGGCCACTTCGTCCGTGATGCCTGCACAGCCTGCCGAGAGAATGGTTTTGGCCACCCGCTGCCAGGTAGCATAGGTACTGCCCGGGGCAGCTGCGCCCAGCATGTCTTCCCCGTAGCTGTTCTCCTGTCCGTTGACCGTGCAGTTGAGTTCGGCCGCTTCTACGGCATCCTTCTGCGCCTGGGGGGCGGCCGGATTCCAGGACACGTTAAGCTGATAAAGGGAGTGCATCAGATCTTCTGCCACGGCAGCGGCATAAACGAGCTCCTGAGCGCCCGAGACGGTGCTATTGGCAAATTCCGCGGCCGTCTCATTGCCCTGCAGGGCAGCCACCGTGCGGTTTTTCCCATCCCGGAACAGGACGAATTCAATCCCGTGGAATCCCAGGGCGGTGGCCCCCAGCTGGGAGATGGCATCTACGCCTTCTTCCTCCAGGGCGGCCATTACTTTGGCATTGGAAAGGTTGTTGGCAAGACCCTGGCGGTCCAGCGGCCAGCTGTCGATGTGGGGGTCGATGCTGAAGTCCGTGGCAGCGCCGAAGAGGAAAGCTTCCGAAGCCTCCCAATAGGCGCGGGCTTCCAGGAAATCCTGGCAGGTTTTGTCAATATCGGCCTGCGTGAGGGCTCCGGTCCCCTTCTCTTTCAGGCCCTGAAGGTCTTTGCAAAGGGTTTCACCGGCCGTGGCCAGCTTGCCGTAAGTGGCATAAATGACGCCGGGGACATACTTCTGGACGGCGGTTTGGATGGTTTTTTCGTAAACGGTGAGCCCGGTGTTTTCCGGGTTGTTTTTGCTGCCGCAGGATGTCAGGGCAAGCGCAGCTGAAAGCAAGGCAAAAATGAACTTTTTCATATTTAAGATAATTTAACGTTTGAAGAAGGCGGCATAGACAATGCCGATATGGATGGCCGGTTCCGGATTGAAGCCGGCGGGGAAAAAGCGGTGCATATACTCGCACTTCACCGCGATTTGCGGAATGGGGTACCAGTTCAGGCCGGCCGATACAAGGGTTTTCTGCGTATAGGCAGCCAGCGTCTGCCCCTGGGCGGGCACATAGGAATTATAATGCTCTCCGCGGGCGAAGAGATAGAGTTTCTGCTCCGAGGGGCCGAACCAGGGGAGGATATCGTATCCGAACTCCAGGCCGGCGGCATAGGCGGCCTGCCCCACGGGACGGCGGGAGTAGGGAGAGCCGTTGCCGGAACGGTTGGCCTTGATTTTGGAGACGGTGATGCAGTCGTCCAGGTGACCATAATCGGCATTTCCCCTGACAATCAGACGTTTACCGATGTACGCAAAGTCAAGGCTCCCGACCAGAAGGGTGGCGTTGAGGGAGGAATACTGCTTGGGTTCACCGGTAGAGGAGTTGATGCCTTTGAGGTCGTTGGGGTTGATATTGTGAAGGGTATTCCCCGCAAAGGCGCTGACGCTCAGGCGAAGGTTCCTCACCGATGTATTGTCTACCCGGAAGGCGAAGCCGGGACTGTTGGCCACTTTGAATTCAAAGGGGGAGCCGGCACCGTTGTGGATGAAATTGTCGGTGTTGAACATCATGCCGTTCAGGCCGGCTACGACCAGCGCCTCGTAGCGCCAGTCCCCTGCCTGGCCCCAGATGCTGATGCCGGTGTCGTGCCAGGTGGAAGGAAGGATGGTATACTCCCCTTCCGGCCGGTAGACATTGAAGAAATTCAGCGGCTCGTGCGCATGGTTGAGCCCGCCAACCGGTACCACAAGATGGCCGATCCGGACATTCAGCTGCGGGAAAAAGGTTTTCTGGAGCCAGAACTGTTCCAGTTCCACCTCGCCGCCTTTTTCAATCTCGGACTCCCATTCGGCGGCCTCTTCATATTCCCGCTCGTAGGCCGTTCCCGTGCCGGTATGCTCGAATTCAATCTCGGTTTGCATACTCCAGCCCTTTCCAAAATCGTATCCCAGGTAAATGACGGCGTGGGGAATATCGGCCCTTCCGTGGCTGGGATCGGCGGCGTATTGGCCCGGATTGGCATAGCGGTAGGGGCTGTCACTGTAGAAATGGCGGCTCAGGGCCACTTCTCCGTAACCACCCACTGTCAAACGCTGCGCCCCTGCGCTTAAAGAAAGAAGCAGGAACGGTAGAAGAAACAGTTTTTTCATAGATAGTTTTTTTTACGCCGCAAAAATACCAGCTTATTCCCAGCGAAAATATCCCCATTTTTGGGGATTTTTTTCACAAAAAAAAGAGGCCCGCTCCTCAGAGCAGGCCCCTTCAATCGGGTGTGAAATGCGCTTAGCGCAGCTGGAAGATCACGGGGAAGGTGTAGGTAACCTTCACAGCGCGGTCACGCTGACGGCCGGGCTTCCACTTGGGAGAGCTGGAGACCACGCGGACAGCTTCCTTGTCCAGGGATTCGTCCACGCCACGGAGCACGCGCACGTTGGTCACGCGGCCGTCGGCCTCTACGGTGAACTGAAGGGTGACACGACCCTGTACACCGTTCTCCTTGGCAATTTCCGGATACACCAGACGGGAGTTCACCCACTTGGAGAATTCGTTGGCATCGCCGCCGTTGAAGGAAGGCTTCTGTTCTACCAGCTGGAAAGGAATGGCTTCCTCTTCCACTTCTTCTTCCACGACCTCGGCTTCCTTGTAGTCCTGGATTTCGACAGCCTGGTTGTTGTCTTCCAGATTGATGAACAGGTCGTCGTCCAGTTTGATGTCATCGTCCACGATGTCGATCTGGTCGCTCAGGACGGGAATGCTGGGAGCCTCCGGCGGGGGCGGGGGAAGCTCGTTCTGGATAGCAATCATCTCTTCCTCTACCAGCACCTGGGTGGTGTCTTCCAGGGCGGCCACCTTGGCATCCTTGGAGGACCACTCGAAGGCGCCGAAGGTAATCAGGAGAGCGATCACAAGGCCAATCTCGGTGAAGAGCAGGCGCTTGTTCTCAAGGCTGGCTTTTTCTGATTTTTTGATCTCCATAATGTATGCGTTTTAATGGTTTATTTTCTCTGATGCAAAGTTAAGACCTATTTTGCACGCATACAAATAAAGAATCTCGCAGGCTGGTTTTATAATTACCTGATTTTCAATTTGTTAGAAAATAATATTTTGGCCAAAATCTCGCAACGACAAAAAATCGGTCGAAAACCATTGAAATTTTGTCGAATTTCACTACTTTTCTAACTGGCTCAGTAAGAAGGACTTATCCTCTACTTCCGAGTTCCGGATGCGTTCTTTGAGCCGGTAGAAGCGGTTGTACACGTAGGGTTTGTCCTTTTCCAGCAGGGTGGAAATGGTGGTGGAAGAGAAGCCTGCAACGGCAAACATATACAGCAGGAAATCCTCTTCTTTCCACTGCGGGAAGGCCGCCCGGAGACGGGCCATCACCTGCTCGTCGGACTCGTTCAGGGAGTCCTCCAGCGAGCGCTGCATCCGGGGATTGGAACGGAGGCCCTCCACCAGCGTGCGGACCTCCTTTTCAATCTTGGTCTGGAGCTTGTCCGTGCCTTCGTACACGTAGTACTGTTCGAACAGGCGGTCCAGCATATCCATGCCGATATCGGCATTTTTACGATGTCCCTGCAGACGGCCCAAACGGGTTTTCAGGTCTTCTGCCAGGGACATCATGCGTTCGTATTCCTCGCGTTCCTCCAGGAGCTGCTTTTCCAGTTGTGCCTTGCGGGCCCAGAAATACAGCACCAGGGTGGCCAGAATGGCCATTACCAGGAGCGCGACGGCTTCCATGCTACAGGTTTCTGAGGAGGTTGGTCAGGGAAACCTTCTTCTCGATCAGGGCGCGGAGATCTTCGATTTTCACGCGTTCCTGCGTCATGCTGTCGCGGTCACGGACAGTCACGGTGCCGTCGGTGAGGGAATCGTGGTCCACGGTTACGCAGAAAGGCGTGCCGATGGCATCCTGACGGCGATACCGCTTGCCGATGGAGTCTTTTTCGTCGTACTGGTAAGAGAAGTCGTACTTGAGTTCGTCCACCACTTTCTGGGCCAGCTCCGGCAGGCCGTCCTTTTTCACCAGCGGCATTACGGCCACCTTGATGGGAGCCAGGGGGGCAGGAATGCGCATCACGACGCGTTCCTCGCCATTTTCCAGCTTTTCTACCGTATAGGAGTGCGCCAGCACGGCCAGGCACATACGGTCTACGCCGATGGACGTTTCAATGACATACGGAGTATAAGAGGTGTTCTCTTCGGGGTCGAAGTACTCGATTTTCTTGCCGGAGAACTTCTGGTGGTTGCCCAGGTCGAAGTTGGTGCGGCTGTGGATGCCTTCCAGCTCCTTGAAGCCGAAGGGGAAGTTGAACTCGATGTCCGTGGCGGCGTTGGCATAGTGGGCCAGCTTCTCGTGGTCGTGGAAACGGTAATTCTCGGCCCCCATTCCCAGGTTCACATGCCATTTCATGCGGGTTTCCTTCCACTTTTTGAACCACTCCAGCTCCGTGCCGGGCTTGATGAAGAACTGCATTTCCATCTGCTCGAACTCCCGCATGCGGAAGATGAACTGACGCGCCACAATCTCGTTGCGGAAAGCCTTGCCGATCTGGGCGATGCCGAAAGGAATCTTCATGCGGCCGGTCTTCTGGACATTGAGGTAGTTCACGAAGATGCCCTGGGCGGTTTCCGGACGCAGGTAGATGGTGTTGGCGCCTTCGGCCGTAGAGCCCATGGAAGTGGAGAACATGAGGTTGAACTGACGTACTTCCGTCCAGTTGCAAGTGCCGGAAATGGGGCAAACTATATTACAATCGATAATTATTTGCCGATATTCGGCAAAATCGTTAGCTTTTTCGGCGGCTACATACCGATTGTGCACCTCTTCCCATTTGGCCTTTTCGCGCAGCACGTTGGGGTTGGTGGCGCGGAACTGGGCCTCGTCGAAGGCCTCGCCGAACTTCTTGCGGCCCTTGGCCACTTCCTTCTCTATCTTCTCCTCGATCTTGCCCAGGTAATCCTCGATGAGGACATCGGCACGATAGCGTTTCTTGGAGTCTTTATTGTCGATGAGCGGGTCGTTGAAGGCGCCCACGTGGCCGGAAGCCTCCCAGATGCGGGGATGCATGAAGATGGCCGAGTCGATGCCCACGATGTTCTCGTTCAGGCGGGTCATGGCTTCCCACCAATAGTTTTTGATGTTGTTCTTGAGCTGTACACCCATCTGGCCATAGTCGTACACGGCGGCCAGACCGTCATAGATTTCGCTGGAGGGGAAAATGAAACCGTACTCCTTGCAATGGGCTACAAGCACCTTAAAAAGTTCATCCTGTGTCATATGCTATTGTTAAAATCTTACAAAATTACGCAAAAATTTCCGGAAATGCTTCACGGATGTCGGGTTTGGAGATTTCCAGCAGGGGTTTCTTCGCAAAATCACGCTCCGCAATGAGGGGGTGGGGGACGATGAGGTCGTGATTCTTGATGGTGAAGGTGCCATAACAGAGAATGTCGATGTCGATGACGCGGTCCCGGTAAATGCGCCGGCCCTCCTGGTCGTATAGCGGTTCCGAAAGGTCCCGTCCCATTGCCTCTTCCACCGTTTTCACCTGCCGGAGGATTTCCATGGCGTGGTCTTCGGGGGAGGCAGTACGCAGCAGCCGGTAAAGGACGCAGAGATTCAGGAAAGGCTGGCCCTCAAAGCCCCAGGCGGGCGTTTCCACAATGCGGGAAATGCGCTCCGGATGCGTGCCGAAGGCCTGGTCCAGCAGATTCATGGCCCTGAGCATGTTCAGATCCCGGTCTCCCAGGTTGGATCCCAGCCCCAGATATACGTTCACCCTTTCCATTTACTCGTCCAATTTGCCGTAAGTGTCTTCGTCGTAATCCAGCCCCAGTTCCACGCGGGCCTCTTCCGACAGCATGCTGCGGTCCCACTCGGGCTCGAAGGTGAGCTCGATATGGCAGTCTGTGACGCCAGGAACGGCTTTTACCCCTTCCTGGACCTCTGCCATCACCTGGTCTGCCATGGGGCAGTTGGGGGCGGTGAACGTCATGAGGATGTGCACCTCGCGGGACTTGGAGATGGTGAGCTCGTAGATGAGCCCCAGGTCATAGATATTCACCGGAATCTCCGGATCGTACACTTCTTTGAGCGCAGCGATGACGGCGGCATACAAGGGTTGCAGCGCCTGCACATCTTCCGCTGTAAGCACTTCTGTATCAGCCATTTTGTGCAAAATTCCTAATGGTTTCTATCATGGAGACAAGCCCGTTGGCCCGGGTGGGGGAGAGGTTCTCCTTCAGGCCGATATCGGCCACGAAGCCAAAGTCGTCGGCCGCGATCTCTTCCGGCGTACGGCCGGAATAGACACTGATCAGGAGCGAGATGATGCCCTTGGTGATGATGGCGTCGCTGTCGGCCCGGAAATACAGCTTTCCGTCCCGTTTTTCGGCGTCCAGCCACACGCGGGACTGGCAGCCCTTGATCAGGTGCTCCTCCGTTCTCTTATCGTCCGGAAAGGGCTCCAGGGACTTTCCCAGCTCGATCAGATACTCGTATTTGTCCAACCACTCGTCGTAGAGGGAAAAATCCTCTATAACCTGCTGTTTCTTTTCTTCTAATGTCATATTAGCATATCCATGGCCTTGTTCAGGCATTGTACAAAGTAACGGGCCTCTTCCAGCGTATTATAAGGGGCGAAAGAAGCTCTGAGAAGGCCGCTTACGCCCAGGTGGTCCATCAGCGGCTCTGCGCACATCTGTCCGGAGCGGACGGCCACCCCCATCTTATCCAAAATCAGGGCCAGATCCTCGTGGTGAGCGCCCTTTACGGCAAAGGAGAAGAGGGGAATCTTGACTTCCGGTGCATGGCCGTATAAAACGATGCGGTCATCGGCCGAAAACGCGCTTAAAACATAGTCCAGAATGGCTTTTTGCTCCCGGATAACAGCTTCGCTGGAGCGAAAAGCAAGGACCAGGTCGATGGCGGGGACCAGGGTGGGAACCGCGTTGAAGTTCTGGGTACCGGCCTCGAATTTCTGGGGCAGGGGAGCGTAGGTGGTTCCGCTGAAACGAACCGTATGGATCATTTCGCCGCCACCCATAAAGGGAGGCATCCGGTCCAGCCACTCCCGTTTGCCATAAAGGACACCGGTGCCCGTAGCGGCATACAGCTTGTGCCCGGAGAAGAGATAGAAATCACAGTCCAACTCCTGCACGTCCACCTGCTCATGAACGATGCCCTGGGCCCCGTCTACCAGCACGGGAACACCGAATTGGTGCGCTTTTTGAACCAGCTGCTTAATGGGGTTTACAAGCCCTAACACATTGGAAATGTGTGAAATAGCTACGATTTTGGTGCGCTCAGAAATGCATTTTTCCAAGGCATCGGGCTGCAGGAGACCCTTTTCGTCCGTCTCAAGGACTTTCAGGGAGGCACCTTTGCGGGCGCAGAGCATCTGCCAGGGAACGATGTTGCTGTGATGCTCGGCCACGGAAACCACTACCTCGTCGCCTTCGTGCACAAAAGCTTCGCCGAAGGAAAAGGCCACCAGGTTGGCCGCCGCAGTAGCGCCGGAAGTAAACACGATTTCTGCCGATTCCCGGGCGTTCAGGAAAGCACGCACTTTCTCCCGCGTGCCCTCGTAGCGGTCCGTTGCCAGGGCGGCCAGATGATGCACCGCCCGGTGGATGTTGGCATTCTCTTCCAGCGCAAGCCGGCTTGCCAGCTCCGTCACCGAAAGAGGCCGCTGTGCAGTGGCGGCATTGTCCAGATACACCAGCTGTTTGCCATACACATGGGTATCCAGGGCAGGGAATTGGGCGCGTATTTGGGTTAAATCCATTTCCGATTGCATAAGTGCGCAAATTTACATATTTTTGCGTTATGATAGACTATATAAAGGGACAAATCATTGAATTAACTCCCACAGAACTCATCCTGGAGAACGCCGGCATCGGTTACAGCATCCTCATTTCCCTGCAAACCTACGAGGCCTTCCAGCTGCAGACGCAGGCTGTGGCGTACATCCATCATTACATCCGCGAAGACGAAGAACTGTATTACGGCTTTGCCACCAAAGACGAGCGGGAACTCTTCCGGCTGCTCATCGGCGTTTCCGGCATCGGTGTGGCGTCTGCCCGCATGATGCTGTCTACGCTCACCTCGGACGAGATTCGCCAGGCCATCCTTTCGGAGAATGTGAACCGCATCAAAAGCGTAAAAGGAATTGGACTCAAAAGCGCCCAGCGCCTGATTTTGGAGCTCAAGGACAAGATCGTGAAAGGGGAGGGCAGCGCAGAAAGCGCCCTGTTCAAGGCCGACAATTCCGCCCTGGCAGACGAAGCCACCACAGCGCTGGTCATGCTGGGATTCAGCAAGGCCAACATTGCCAAAGTACTGCCGGGCATCCTGAAAGAGAAGCCGGGAGCCAAGGTAGAAGAAGTGATTAAGGACGCGTTAAAGAAGTTATAGTTCCACGTGGAACAATTAGCGGCCGAAGTAAACCAGCAATACGGAAATATCCGAAGGAGACACTCCTGAGATTCTGGAAGCCTGAGCAATGGTCTCAGGCTTATATTTTTTCAGTTTTTGGCGGCACTCAATGGTCAAACCCTGCAACTGATCAAAGTCAAAGTCGGCGGGAATCCGGATATATTCCAGGCGATTATTCTTGTCTGCCTGCATTTTTTCACGCTCGATATAGCCAGCATACTTAATGGAAATCTCCACGGAAGTGACCACTTCGCTGTCGAACTTTGTTCCACGTGGAACAAGTTCCAAAAGGGAAGCCAAATTCAATTCCGGACGAGAAACCAACTCAGCAATATGCTTGGACTCCGTGAGCGAGGCGCTGCCAAGGGATGTCAAAAGAGGATTGACAACGTCGGCACGAATCTTGGTGCGCTCGCAAAAATCGGCCAGGGAAGTAACCTCCTCGCGTTTTTTCAAAACCTGGGCATAACGCTCCTCGCTAGCCAGACCCAGATCATGGGACAGTTCCGTGAGGCGGAAATCGGCATTGTCCTGACGAAGCAGAATGCGATATTCGGCACGGGAAGTGAACATGCGATAAGGTTCATCCACTCCTTTATTGATTAAATCGTCGATCAGAACGCCGATATAAGCCTGATCCCGACGCAGAATAAACGGTTCTTTCCCGGAAAGGAACAAATGTGCGTTGATTCCGGCCATAACTCCTTGAGCAGCAGCCTCTTCGTAACCAGTTGTACCGTTAACCTGTCCAGCAAGGAAAAGATTGGAAACCACCTTGGACCTCAACGAATAGTGTAAATATTGAGGGTTAAAGTAGTCATACTCAACGGCATACGCAGGTTTAAAGAAAACCGCCTTCTCCAAACCCTCAATGGCATGAACGGCCTCCAGCTGCACTTCCAGCGGAAGCGAAGAAGAGAAGCCCTGCAAATAGTACTCAGGAGAGGACGTACCTTCCGGCTCCAAAAACAATTGGTGCGAGTCCTTGTCGGCAAAAGTGCGCAGCTTATCCTCGATACTGGGACAATAGCGCGGCCCCTTCCCGTGAATCATGCCGGTGAAGAGTGGAGAGCGGTCGAAGCCGGTACGCAAAATCTCGTGGACCCTTTCGTTGGTATGGAGAAGATAGCAGTCCATCTGCCGGCCGCCCGCCTGCACCGAGGAAGGAACATCCAAGAAAGAGAAACGCTCCGGCAAAGGGTCACCCGGCTGGCGGACCAAACGGGACAGGTCGATGGAACGGATGTCGATACGCGGAGGCGTTCCGGTTTTCATACGTTCCGTCGGAATCCCGAAGGAAGCCAGCTGATCGGAAATTCCATAAGAGGCTTTCTCGCCGATACGGCCGCCTTCGAAGGAGTGCTGGCCAATGTACATCTTCCCGTTCAGGAAGGTGCCGGCGGTCAAAATAAAGGCCCGAGCGAAAAAAATAGCCCCGGTAGTTGTGCAAACGCCCGCAATTTTTTCATTCTCAAAGAGAAGATGGGTGGCAAAATCTGCGTAAATGCTTAAGTTAGAGCAACTTAGAAGCGTTTTTAACCAAAGGGCAGAAAACTTCTGTTTGTCGCACTGTGCGCGCGGACTCCACATGGCAGGACCCTTGGAGCGGTTGAGCATGCGGAACTGCAGGGTGGCGGCGTCGGTGACCAGACCAGAGCAGCCGCCCAGGGCATCAATCTCCCGGACAATCTGTCCCTTGGCAATACCTCCCACCGCGGGGTTGCAACTCATCTTGGCCAGACCATTCAGGTCCGGGGTGAGCAGCAGCACCGAAGAGCCCATACGGGCAGCAGCCATGGCGGCTTCACAGCCGGCATGGCCTCCTCCCATTACAATGACATCGAAGCGCCCGTTCATACCAAGGGCCGCTGGGAAAGATAATAATTCTCCTTGGCCCGCATCTGGGCAACATCCTCCTCCGTATGGTCGTCGTAGCCGATGAGGTGAAGCAACCCGTGGACAATGACGCGGTTCAGTTCATCGGCAAATTCGGTCCCATAAAAAGCGGCATTTTCCCGTACGGAATCGATGGAGATAAAGAGGTCGCCGGAAAGGCGGTTTCCCTCGCAATAGTCAAAAGTGATGATGTCGGTATAATAATCGTGTTGCAGATATTTTATATTGACATCCAAAATATAATTATCGGAACAAAATATTACTGAGATATCTCCCAGCCGCTTGGATTCGCTCTCGGCCACAAACTTGAGCCAGCGCGAAGTCAAGCGCTTCTCCTTAAAAGGGAAATGAATGTCTTCGGTAAAATAGGAAACCATCTTATTCGAATTCAAAAATGGACACGAAACCCGTGAGATCCAGCACATCGCGGACCACCTCGTTCACATGCTTCAGGACAACGCGGGAACCCACGGACTGCGCCTGTTTCAGAATGCTCAGCAGCAGCCGAAGCCCGCTGGAAGCGATGTACTCCAGGTCAGTGCAGTCAATTACAATGTCCTTGCCCTGCGATTGCAGCAGGGGTTGCAGCGCCAATTCGGCCTCCGGAGTAGCGGCTGTATCCAATTCGCCGCAGAGGATGGCTACGAGCTTTCCGTCTATTTCCTGAACAGAAATTGTCATACGATAATTTTTGTCAAAGTTAATACATTCTTTCCTTCTTTCCGCGAATAAGAGACAGAATCCATGATTTTACGCGTGAGCAGGATGCCCAATCCTCCGATGGGCCGGTCTTGGACGCCCAGGCGGGTATCGGGCGGAACCGCTGCCGTGGAATCGAAGGGAACGCCTTCATCGACGATGGTAAAGCGGATCTCCCGATGGTCGCTGTCGGCATAGACGGTAATCACGCCTTCCTTTCCCTCCGGATAGGCATAGTTGATGGCATTGACGACGGCTTCCTCGGCCGCGAGCCGAATGCTCAGGGCCAGATTCTGTTCCAGCTCCAAGCGGGCGCAAAGGGCTTTCAGAAAATCACTTAGGCGGGACAGCTCCTCCGAACGGTTCTTGAGGTTGATATGCTCCCGGACAAGGTCTGCAGGCGCATACTGCACCAGCAGCATGGTCAGGTCGTCGCTCTGGGGCGCATCTCCGACAAAAGCGTGCACGGCTTCCTGCACCGAAAGGACCGACTGCCGGGCGTCAAGGCCGCGGGAAAGGGCATCCTGCAGACAGGCCTGCACCCGCGGGCGCCCGAAGAACGCGCGATGGCCATTCCTGGCTTCCGTAAGACCATCGGTATACAGGAAGAGCGACATGCCGGGAGAAAACTCAAGCAACTGCTCTTCAAAAACCGTGTCCAGGAAAACACCCAGGGGAAGATTGGCCTTGGCCGGCAGGAGTGACACACCATCCGTGAGTAAAAACGGCTTGTCATGACCGGCATTGGCAAAGCGGAAATGCCCCGTATAATAGTCGATGGTACCCACGAAAAAGGTCACGAACATATGGGTGTCGTTGTCCAGGCACAACTGCTCGTTCAAGAGACGAAGAATGGCAGAAGGACGCTCGACACGCCGGGAAACCATCCGGAACAGCGAACGGATCACGGCCATGAGCATGGCCGAAGGCACCCCCTTACCGCTCACATCCCCCATGCAGAAAAACAGCTTGCCATCCCTCCGATAAAAATCGAAGACGTCTCCGCCCACCTCGCGGGCCGGTTCCAACAGGCCGAAAATATCGGCAGGGAAGGTCTTGGGCAGCATTTCCTGCTGAATTTTTCGGGCGGCCTCCAGCTCACCGCTGATGCGCGCCTGCCAACTATTATCTGAAGAATCCACCTGCTAAAAATTTGATTGGTAAAGTTATCACTAGTTTTTGAGAACGCAAAATAAGAAAAAAATAAATAAATTTGTGAATAACAAAACATTCGACATGAATCCACATCCGGCCAACACGCTTTTGGAGGCTTTTCACCTGCAGGCAAAAGCCCATCCGGAGCACCTCGCTCTGGTTTACGAAAACACACGCCTTACCTATGGAGAGGTAGACCGCTTATCCGACCATCTGGCGGCCTATATTGCTTCCCAGGTGCCTCCGGGGAGTGTCGTAGGCATCATGCTGGGCCGAAACGAATATATGATGGTGGCCCCGCTGGGCGCGCTCAAGGCCGGCTGCGCCTACCTCCCGCTGGATCCGTCCTATCCGCCTGAGCGCCTGGAATTCATGATGAAAGACGCCGATGCCCGAATGCTCCTGGCCGACGAAGACCTTCTCCCCATCCTGAAGGCCTTCGACGGACCGGTGGTCAAAACCTCCGATATCCGGAAACTGCTTCCCGGCAAGCCCCAGGCACACCCGCAGCCGGACGACCTGTTTATCTTGCTGTATACCAGCGGCACCACCGGCACGCCCAAGGGCTGCATGCTCACGCACAAGAACGTCTACGCCTTTGCACACAAACACGCGGAAAGGGTGGGAATCACGCAGGATTCCCGCGTCACCGCCTATGCCAGCTTCGGCTTCGACGCCTTCGTGGGAGACCTGTATTCCACCCTGGTGGCCGGGGCAACCCTTTTCGTGATTCCCGAACGCCTGCGGCTGGACCTGCCGGCCCTGCACGCCTATTTTGAGGAAAACGGCATTACAGTCTGCTTCATGACCACCCAGGTGGCTACGCAGTTCGCCATCAATTATCCGGATTGCAAGGGTCTGCAGGTCATGTGGACCGGAGGGGAAAAGATGTCCTCTTTCCCGCTGCCGCATTACCGGCTGTTCAACTGCTACGGACCCACCGAATGCATCTGCTACGTGGTGAGCGAAGAAGTGAAGGTGCAGGAAGAGAACATTCCCATCGGCATACCCCTGCCCGGCATCCACGCCTATGTGGTGGACGCCAAAGGGAAACAGGTGCCGCAGGGGCAGACCGGAGAACTGTGGATTGCCGGAGACCAGGTGGGTCCGGGCTACCTGAACCGTCCGGACAAGACGGCCGAAGTGTTCCTGGACAACCCCTTCGAGAAAGACCCCGACTACGCCCGCGTATACCGCACCGGCGACATCGTCCGCTTCCGCGAAGACGGAAAAATCGAGTTTGTAGGCCGAAAGGACGGCCAGGTGAAAATCCGCGGCTTCCGCATCGAGCTCAAGGAAGTGGAGGCCGTGATTCGGGAATTCCCCGGCATCCAGGATGTGACCGTACAGGCCTTTGACGAGCCGGGTGCCGGTGCCGGAAAATTCCTCGCAGCCTATGTTGTCGGCCCGGAAGAAATTGATATTCAAAAACTGAACGATTTTATCGGCAGCAAAAAGCCCCCGTATATGGTGCCTGCGGTAACCCTGCAGATAGACGCCATCCCGCTCAATGTAAACCAGAAGGTGGACGTAAAGGCCCTGCCCAAACCGGAACCGCAGGAGCGCAAGCAGGAGGCGCACGTGGCGCCCTTCAACGTGCTGGAAGAAGAGCTGGCGGCCCTCATCCGGGAAACGGTGGGAATCGGCGGCTTCGGCCTCACGGAGCCCCTCTATTACAGCGGCCTGTCCTCGCTGAGCGCCCTGCGCCTGGCCACGGAACTCTACAAACGCTATGGCCTGGAATTCGACATGAACAGCTTTGCCAAGACGGCCAGCCTGCAAGGAATTGAAAACGAATTGCTTAAGCGCCTGATAACCCGCGGCGGAACGCCGGAAGCCCAGGCAGAAAACTGCGCCGACGAGCCCCGGGAACTTACCTTCCAGCAGACAGGTCTGTACCTGGACTGCGTAAAGAACCCTTCGTCCACGGCCTATAACCTGCCCAGCATCCTCACCTTCCCCAAAGGCATTACCGTGCAGCAGGTAAAAGAGGCCATGGCGGCGGTTCTGGCGGCTCACCCCGTGGTGGCCGGCCACTTTGAGCAGCGCGACGGAAAAGTGTTCCTGGTTCCCGGAACCCCCGACCAGGACATTCCCGTCACCAAACTCAAGAAAGAAGAAGACTTCCAGGCGCTGAAAGAGGGCTTTATGCAGCCCTACGACCTGACCAAGGGCCCCCTCTACCGCCTCCAGATAGTCCAGACCCCGGGCAAGCTGCGCCTCATGACCGACTTCCACCACCTGGTATTCGACGGCCGCTCCTACGACGTGTTCCTCTCCCAGCTCACCGCCGCGCTGGAAGGCAAGGCGCCGGAAAAAGAACACTACAGTTATTTCCAGTACGCCCTGGACCAGAAGGCCTATCAGGACAGTCCCTCCTTCCAAGAGGCCGAAGCTTTCTTTGCCGAAAGGATGGCCGGAAAGGAAGAGGACACCGGTCTGATTCCGGACAAAAAGCCGGAAGAGGGAACCGTGGGCCACGAGCGCTGGCTCCGGAAAAAGATAGCCCCGGGCGTACAGGAACGCTGTCATGCGCTGGGCATCTCGCCCGCCAGTTACTTCCTGGGTGCCGCCTTCGTGACGGTCAGTGCCTTCTGCGGACAGAAAAAGGTCTTCCTGTGCACGGTGGCCAATGGCCGCGGCGACATGCGGGCCGCCGACACCTTTGGCATGTTCGTGAACACCATGGCCCTCTCCGGCGAAGTGGACGGGCAGCGGGCCGACGACTTCCTGAAAGAGACCGACGCGAATTTTGCGCTCACCCTGGCCTATCAGAATTACCCCTTCGCCCGCCTGTCGGGCGCCTACGATTTCCATCCCTCCGTCATGCTGGCCTACCAGGTGGGACTGGTAGAGAAATACCGCATCGGCGGAGAAATCCTGGAGGACGAACTCCTGACCCAGGATACGCCCAAGTTCCCGCTGAGCATCTTCGTGGAAGGCACGGAAGAGGCGCCGGAGTTTGCCCTGGCCTACGACGACAGCCTGTACTCCGAAGCCCTGGTGCAACACTTTGCCGATGCCCTGGAAACCGTCAGCCGCGGCCTGCTGAAAGACGGTCTTTTGAGCGAAATTCCCCTCGTAGACGGCGAAAACCTGCAAAAACTGGACGATTTCAACCAATTTACGCAGGAGGTGGATGAGGGCAAAACCGTGGTAGATTTGTTCCGAAAACAGGCCCAGGCCACCCCGGACGCCCCCGCCGTCCTCTTCGACGGGAAGGCCATCAGCTACCGGGAACTGGACGAATTCACCGATGCCCTGGCGGCCCGGATCCTGGAATTCGGCCTCGGGGAAGAAGACGTGGTGTCGGTCCTGATCGGCCGCAATACCTGGATGACCAAGGCGTCTCTCGCGGCCATGAAAGCCGGCTGCGCTTACCAGCCGCTGGACCCCTCCTACCCGACGGAGCGCCTGAACTTCATGATCCGGGACGCGCGCGCGAAACTGCTCATCGCCGACAAGGAACTGGTGCCGCTGGTAGGGGATTACCAGGGCCCGGTGCTCACCACGGCGGAGCTGGAAGATGCCCGGTCGCTGCCGGGCATGACGGGGACGTCATGGCCGACCCCGATCGGCCATCGTCCCAAGCCGGAGAACCTGTACATCCTGCTTTATACGTCCGGCTCTACCGGCACGCCCAAGGGCTGCATGCTGGAGCACCGGAACCTCACCAATTTCTGCGCCTGGTACCGCGACTACTTCGGCCTCAAGGCCGGGCACCGGGTGGCGGCCTTTGCCAGTTACGGCTTCGACGCCAACATGATGGACCAGTATCCCGCCCTTACCTGCGGGGCCTGCGTGTGCATCATCCCGGAGGAGGTGCGGCACGACCTGGGCGCCCTGGACCGCTTCATCACCGAGAACGGCGTCACGCACAGCTTCATGACCACCCAGGTGGGCGTGATGTATGCCCGCAACTTCCCCGACAACCCTTCACTCCAGTACCTGTCGGTAGGCGGCGAGAAACTGGTTTCCATGCCGCCGCCTTCCTATGCCTTCTACAACGGATACGGCCCCACCGAATGCACCATCTTCTCCACCATTTTCCATGTACGGGAGCGCGAGGACAACATTCCCATCGGCCATCCGCTCAGCAATGTACAACTGTATGTGGTGGACAAGCACATGCGGCGCCTGCCCGTGGGCGCGGCCGGCGAACTGCTCATCGGCGGTGCCGGCGTGGGCCGCGGCTACCTGAACAATCCGGAAAAGACGGCCGAAAGCTTCATCGACAATCCCTTCCGGCCGGGCGTGCGGCTGTACCGTTCCGGCGACATCGTGCGGTATCGGCCCGACGGAAACATCGAATTCGTGGGGCGGAAAGACCGCCAGGTCAAGATTCGCGGTTTCCGCATCGAGCTCAAGGAAGTAGAGGCCGTGATTCAGGAAATACCTGGCGTTAAAGATGTTACGGTGCAGGCCTTCGACGCCCCGTCGGGCGGTAAGTTCCTGGCCGCCTATGTGGTGGCCGACAGCCGCTTCGACACCAAGGCTGCGGCCGGCTTCATCCGCGAACGCAAGCCTCCGTACATGATGCCCGCCGCCTGGATGCAGCTGGATGCCATCCCGCTCAACGTGAACCAGAAAGTGGACCGGAAGGCCCTGCCGCCGGCAACGCCCCAGGCCCTGGAAGACTATGTGGCACCCGTCGGCGAAACGGAAAAAGCCCTCTGCGACATCTTTGCCGATATCCTGGGGGTGGAACGCATCGGCGCCACCGACTCGTTCTTCGACCTGGGCGGCACTTCGCTCATGGTCACCAACGTCATGGTGAGCGCAGAGAAGAAGGGCCTTCATTTTGCCTATTCCGACGTGTTCGCGCATCCGTCGGCCCGCACCCTGGCCGCCTTCCTGCAGGGAGATCAGGCCCCGGCCCAGGAAGACAGCCTCATCACGGAGTACGACTATACCGCTATCGATAAACTGCTCAAAGGCAACAACTTGGAAGCCTTCCTGAAAGGGGAGCGCCTGCGCCTGGGCCGCCATATCCTTCTCACCGGCGCCACGGGCTTCCTGGGCATCCACGTACTCAAAGAGCTGGTGGAAAGCACCGGACCGGACACCACCATCTGGTGCCTGCTGCGCAGCAAGGGAAGCATCACGCCCCAGCGACGACTGAAGGAAATGCTGGTCTACTACTTCGAAAAGGACTATCGCAGCCTGCTGGGCAACCGCATCCAGGCCATCGAGGGCGACATCACCAAGCCCGAAAGCCTGGAAGGACTCTCGCAGATAGACACCGTGTTCAACTGCGCAGCCAATGTGAAGCACTTCTCAAAAGGGACTGACATTGAGGATATTAACTATGGCGGTGTGAAGAACCTGGTGGCCCTGTGCGAGCGCAAGGGCGCCTACCTGGTGCACGTTTCCACTGAGAGCGTGGGCGGCCTCACGCCCGGCAAAGTGCCCGACGTCCTTTCGGAACAGACGCTGTTCTTCGGCCAGCTCACGGACAACCAGTACGTGCATTCCAAGTTCCTGGCAGAGAGGCATATCCTGCAGCACATGGCCGATGGAAAACTGCGCGCCAAGATCCTGCGCGCCGGCAACCTGTCGCCCCGCGCCGAAGACGGCGAATTCCAGGTGAACATGAACGCCAACGCCGCCATGGGCCGGCTCAAGGCATTGAAACTCATCGGCGCCTGCCCCTACCAGGCACTGGAAGGCCAGATGGAATTCACCCCCATCGACGAAGCCGCCCGCGCCATGGTCCTGCTCGCCTGCACACCGCTGGAAAACTGCGTCTTCAACGTGTCCAACAACCATCTGGTGCCCATGGACGACGTTTTAACCCGCCTGGACAAGATTGACGGCAAGCCCATGGAATACGTGGAGAACGATGAATTCCTGCTGCGGATGAAGGCCCTGCAGGCCCAGCCCGGCATGGCCGCCGTCATGGCCCCGCTGGTGGCCTACGAGCAGTCGGCCGCCGAACGCGAAGGCGTGGAGACCCAGTCCTCCACGGTGTTCACCATGCAGGTGCTCATGCGCCTGGGCTTCCGCTGGAACACCACCTCCAGCGCCTACATCGACCTCATCTTCGAGATGCTGCGCACCATGCGCTACTTCGGTTAGCGCAGGGGCGGGGGCCGTGCTGCGGGGGCCGGCGGCAGGTGCCTGCGATGACGGTGCTGCGGGGGCGTTGACTCGTTGCTTCGGCGTGTGTACATACGGCGTGTGTACATACCAGGTATGTGCAGCGAGTCAGGCGGTGTGGCACCCTGTTACGCACTTTGGGGCGTTTTTCGCGTTACACGTTGCACGGGCGTGCACCCTATTACGCACTTTCGGCCGTTTTTCGCGTTACACGTTGCACGGAGAAGCACCCTGTTACGCACTTTTGGGCGTTTTCCGCGTTACACGTTGCACGGAGAAGCACCCTGTTACGCACTCAGCGGCGTTATTGCGTCGACGCGGCAACGGTAACGGCCGCACGTCCCCCCGCCAGGCTTGACCGGACCTCGCATTTTTCGTATCTTTGCACTCGATATGAGCGAATTTAAGACAAATAAGGCTGTGTTCGTGGGTGTCGTCCTGGAAAAGGGCGGCGAACGCAAGGTGCAGGAATACCTGGAAGAGCTGAAGTTCCTGGCAGAGACCGCCGGGGCCGAGGGCGACAAGTTCTTTACCCAGCGGCTGGACCGGCCGGACAAGGCCACTTACATCGGCCCGGGAAAACTGGACGAAATCAAGGAATACTGCCAGGCCAACGAGATTGAGTATGTGATCTTTGACGATGAACTCACCGGCATGCAGCAGCGCAACATCGAGAAGGTGATTGCCTGCAGCGACGTCATAGACCGCACCAGCCTCATCCTGGAAATCTTTGCCCAACGGGCCAAGACCTCCTACGCCAAGATGCAGGTGGAGCTGGCACATTATAATTATATGCTGCCGCGTCTGGCGGGTATGTGGACGCACCTGGAACGCCAGCGGGGCGGCATGGGCACCCGCGGCGGTATGGGCGAAACCCAGATAGAGATAGACCGGCGCATTGTCAAGCAGCGCATCTCCAAGCTCAAGGAAGACCTGAAAAAGGTGGACAAACAGATGGCCACCCAGCGCAGCAACCGCGGTTCCCTGGTGCGCCTGGCGCTGGTGGGATACACCAACGTGGGCAAGAGCACCCTCATGAACCTCCTGGCCAAGAGCGACGTGTTTGCCGAAAATAAGCTCTTCGCCACGCTGGACACCACCGTGCGCAAAGTGGTCATCGAGAACGTGCCCTTCCTGCTGTCAGACACCGTCGGCTTCATCCGCAAGCTGCCCACGCAGCTGGTAGAGGCCTTCAAGAGCACCTTGGACGAAGTCCGCGAGGCCGATGTCCTGGTGCACGTGGTAGACATCTCCCACCCGGACTTTGAAGAGCAGATGCGGGTGGTGGAGCAGACCCTGAGGGATATCGGCGCGGCCAACAAGCCCGTATACGTGGTGTTCAACAAGGTGGACGCCTATACCTACGAGCCGTACGACGAATTCTCCCTCACGCCCAAACAGCCCATCAACCGCACGCTGGAAGAGCTCAAAAACAGCTGGATTGCAGAGGAAAAGACCCCCTGCATCTTCATCAGCGCCCGCGAGAAGATAGGCATAGAAAAACTCCGCAACGACCTGTACAAGATTGTCGCGGAGATTCATGCAGGGCGCTACCCCTTCAATAATTTCCTCTGGTAACAAGCGGGGCTTCTCCGGGCCGATGCTACGTTTTCCACGCCGCCCGGAGGATTGCGCCGGGTTAAGTTGCAACGCCTAGTACACATTCCCCAGCACGGAGGCAGGAATGGCCTTCACCTTCTCGTAGGTGTCCACTTCCTTGTTGCCGGGGGTGGTGAGCTTGATGGTTTTGGCGCTGATTTCGGCACTGTAGGGGCCCCAGTTGGCTCCGCCGTCGTATTTGCCGGAAAGCTTGTTGTCGGAGGAGAGGACGTAGGTCCCGGTGAACTTGGTATAGCGTCCGTCGCCGATCTGCTGGTACAGCGTAAAGCCTCCACTGGTCGTAAAGTCCAGATACACAGACACGGGCAGGCCGCCGATACCGGCTTTGGTGGTTACGGAAACGAGCTCCCAGCAGCCGGAAATATCCGTCTGGGAAGTGCCGCTACCGTTACCGCCGCTGCCGCCGCCGGGCGTTACAGGGTTATCCTTGTTGCCGCCGCAGGCACACAGGGCCAGTGCAGCGAATACCATGGCAAAAAACTTCTTCATCATAGCCATCCTCCTGTACCGTTTCCACCGTCCACGTCGCGGGCGATGATAGAGATTTCTTCACTGATTTCCATGCCGCCGGGAGGATTGTTGTCGCCACCCACGTGGCCGCCACCGCCCACTGCCTTGATGGTGATCTTGCCGCTTCCCAGCCTGGTAGGATGGATATACAGGCGGCCGAACTGCACATAGGCATAGCATTCTCCCTCCGGAACGGCGGGATACTTGGCGGTATTGCTGGCCTGAATGGTCTCCAGGCCCAGGGACCGGATTGTGGCTTCCGGAACATCTACCGAAAGGTAGGTGAGGCTCACGGAAGAGGAACCAAAGGCGTTCTCCAGGTTAATCCACTGTGTCTGACCCATCTGGGCCGTAGAAGTGGGCGTTCCCTCGATATGCATCATCACGCGCCAGGCGTCGATGGCGCCCGTTCCCATCTGGTGATAGTAGGCGCTCATGGGAGCCGGCATGCTGGCATACGGCTTCTCCTTGGTATTGGCAATGCGCTGGTCGATGTCGTTGGTCGACGACAGCAGCAGGCGCTTGAACTCCTCTCGGGTGTACTTCTTTCCCAGCTGCTTGGCATAGGACAGGGCCAGGGCCACCACGCCGCTCATGTGCGGGCAGGCCATGGACGTTCCCTGCATATAACCGTAATCGCTGTTATAGATTTGCAGGTCGATAGGAACCGTAGACAGCACTTCCGCCTTTTCGCCCACTCCCTGGCCATATTCGCCACCGGGGGCCGATATATTACAACCAGGCCCGTAGTTGGTATAGTAGGCCGGCAGGAAATCCGGGCCGAAGGAAGATACGCTGATGATGTCTACGTATGCGCCAGGATAGTGCGCGAAGTTCTGCTTTTCATTGCCCGCGGCAAAGATGGCGATGTTACCGTCCAGCACGGGGTTGTTCTTGCTGGCTTCGAAATAGTGGATGGCATCAATCTCTACGCTGCCCACGCGCCGGATATAATCGTTATCCGAAGAAAAGGCCGATGAGTAACCGAACGAGCAGGAAATGACGGAAGCCCCCATGTCGGCCGCATACTTGATGGCCTTGGCGGTGGCTTTGGTTCCACCGCTGCCCGCATCCTGACCGGAGAAAATCTGGCAGCTCATGATGCGGCAGCCGTCGCCGGCGCCGGAACCGCCGGCAATGCCGGCCACGCCCTTACCATTGTTGTTCACGGCCGCAATAGTGCCGGCGCAGTGCGTTCCATGCCCTACGTCGCCTTCCCATCTGCCCGTACTGGTATTATAAGCGCCACGGTCCCAGGTGATGGGGCCTTCGGTAACGAAGTTCAGGCCGTAGATATCGTCTACATAACCGTTTCCGTCATCGTCTACACCGTTGCCGGCCACCTCCTTGGTGTTCACCCACATATTGTCTTTCAGGTCCGGGTGATTGTATTTCACACCTTCGTCCACCACGGCCACAACAATGTCCGGGTCTCCGCAGATGAGACGTTTCCACACGTCGTTCACATTCACATCGGCCCCTTTGACAATATAGTTGGAATACGCCTTGCTGCCCTGGTTGAAGTAGTGCCACTGGTCCAGGAGCATGGGGTCGTTGAAGGTACCGGAGGCCGCAGCCTTGGTATAAGGCGTTTCCGGGGCCGATACCGGCTCTCCCACATAATCCTTTGTGGCAATGTGGTTATACTCCGCCAGGCTCACCTGTTCCAGGGCGGCCATGGCGCGGATGGAACGATGCAGGTTGGCACCTTCCTCCAGTTTTACCTCGTACCAGCGGTCCAGACCGAACTGCCGTTCCAGGTCTTCCTTTCCGGCAAACGAAGGGAGAAGTTTTTCAATGGAAGCTACGCCTTCCAGCTGCAATCCGGCCAGTTCCTGTTCCGTGGGAACCGTGCGGAACTTGACCAGGAAAGAGGAGCTATCATATTCGTCCGAGAGCTGCACCACCTTGGTGGCGGGCTCGGAGACCGGCTCCGACGCTTCTTGGCGCTGCACGCAGGCTACGGTGGCCAGGGCCACCGCCACAAGCGGCAAAACACATAATCCTTTCATGCTTTTTCTTTTTTACGACAAAGAGGCCCGGCGACTGGGCACCGGGTCTCTGTTGTCGATTTTACAGATTCCTCTTATCTGCACTCCTCGCGGAGAACAAGGGCGCGCTTTGCGGCGCTCTCGCGCTCTTTGCGGTTGTAAGAGACCTTGACGGAAACTTTCACCGGCTGAGGGTCACGCTCGAAGACAACGACCTCCTTGTTGTAAAGGCGGCTGCCGCTCGAGAGAATCACATCCTTGACCTCACCGTCCGTACGGGTAGGAGCAGCGGCGGGAGCAGAAGGAGCGGCGGAAGGCAGCTGAATCTTGAACGTTCCATCCAGGTTACCATAGTACCACTTGTCTAAGCCGGGCATACCGACATACATTTCCTCTGCAGGCCAGGTAATGGCACCGTCCTTAAGAGTGCCGGTAGGTTCTGTTTCTATCATGAAGAAACCATAGGAACTGTTCACCAAGATGCCATAGTCCTGTGCTTCGATGAAAACAGCGTCGGGGTCGGTAGCGTCAATCACTACTTCGGCATTTCTCCAGTTACCATCCTCGTATTGAGCCATCACGTCTTCAGTAGTACCGAAGAATCCGGCAGCTACAGCGCACTGGAAACCTGTAACCATGTACAGACCAGGGGTATTTGCCTCTTCGAACACGTCGCAAGGAACCGTTACGTCAGATTTGCCATTGAACAAGGCGTTGAAGAAGCCGTCCGTGATGAGGCCCTTACCCAGGCTGTTCCAGACATACGGTAACTTGTCGGTGGTGTAGCTGTCATAGGCATAGCTATCCATGGTGCCGTTGGTAGCCCACACAACCACATAGTAGGTGGTCTTGGCATTAAGGCCGGACAGCACATCGTAGTAGCCGCCTTCACCGTTCACCTGGGCAAGATCGTCGACAGAAAGGGCGTAAGTATCCTTTGCGTCGGCCTTAACCGCTTCGAAAACGACGTCGGCACCGTTCTTGGTAATGGTTTCTTCCGTAAAGACACCTACGTGAACCTCGGTAAGATCCGTACCGGAAATGCCATAGGCGAAGGAATCGTAGTTGTGGTAGTTCTGGTAACGTGCCGGAGTGTCTTCTGTGAAGACATTCACATCCACGGCCAGATCTGCGGCATCGTCCTCGGCAACGAAGTTGAATACGGTGCTGGCAGAGTTCTGCACCTTACCGTCCTTGTCCAGACCCAGGGCAACCAGCGTGTAAGCACCGGTCTTTTCGGCTTCCAGATTCAGTGTTGCGTAGTTGATGGCCTCTTCCTCATCGAATTCGAACGCGTCGAATACCTCGGCCTTGGCATCCTTCTCAATCTCATCCAGTTTGCCTTCAATCTGAATCTTGCTCAGTTCGCCCTCGTAAATGGCGTATTTGAGGGAAGTAATGTCGGCGCCGGCCTCTACATACACGGGAGTGAAACCACTCTGCGGATAATCGGCTTCTACAGACAGTTTGTAATCTACTCGGGTGAAGCCGTCGACGATAGCCACGACATCATACGGATCCGGGCTGAAACCGCCTTTCAGGCTAGGAATGTAGTAACGGAGGTTGAAATAGAATCCGCCGTTGCCGTCGTAGTAGCCCACAGGGTAAGAGCCATCCTTCTGGCCGGTCTTGGTAGCTTCATCCAGCCAGTCGGCACCCATACCGTCGGAACCGAAGGCATAGCCTCTCTCTACCCAATACCAAGGATAGTCGTAAAAATAAACAGGATTGGTAGCCTCAGACACCGGTACAGATTTCCAGCCATCGTAGTCAAAGCCAAAGTACTGCTTTTTGACTTCCAGGAAATTCTGGCCGTCGTTGTTGCTGTTCTTGGTGTACCAGGTAAATTCCAGGGTAACGTTCTGGGTGTCGCCCCAGATACCTTTGCCATCCTCAATGCTGTAGATGGTGCAGGTACGGACGCCGTTTACCTCGTAGAAACGCATCTTGGCCTGGTGAACTTCACCCCACCAGCCCTCGTTCAGGGTGATGATGGCAGGTTCCTTGGTCTTGGGATTCAGGAAGTCTTCCATCTTCACCTGCATGAAGGAGAAGTCCATGAAAGTGGTGGCAGTATTGTAGATGGAGGCGTACTGAGGGTCGGTGACCGAAATCTGGAGTTTGTATTCCTTGCCTTCCTCGGCGGCGGGGAAGTCTACCGTAAAGGTGGTTTCCGCCTGGCCGTCGACAAAGTCGATGGAACCAATCTGGAACAGGTCCTTGTCGGAGCTTTCCACCACGATGGGCAGACCGGTGATGGCACCGGTGGTCTTTTTACGGGCAACCGTAAAGGTAGCGGTCAGTTCCTGGGTAGGATCATAGATATGGTAGCCTGTAGCTTCCTGTACCGGGAAATAGACGCCATAGCAGCCGTCCACATCAGGCGCACCGGGCACGTGGGCTTCTTCCTTCTTCTGGCAGGAAGCCACGGCTAACAGCGCGAGAGCGGCAACAGTAAAAATGCTAAAAAACTTTTTCATTGTCTGTCAGTTTTAATTAGTCGGTTACACCGTCACGAAGACCAGGGTTCTGGTCCATCTTGGGAAGATTACCGCCGGTGTTGTCTACAATAGCGAAGTTGGTATTGAGCTCACCGTTGTTGAAACGCATGTTCAGCCAGCCGTCGTTGGCGGCCAGGTTGAAGCGGAAGTTAGGAGACCAGCTGGTGCTCTCGGGGGTGCCCAGGAAGCGGACCAGGGGTTTGTTCAGACGTTTGACATCGTGGATGCCGAAGCCTTCGCCCCAGAGCTCGACGCGGCGCTGGAACCAGACCTCGTCGGCGAAGTTGCGGCCGCCGGCGGTGGCGCTGTAGGAAGGATCACGGTAGGTCTTCACGAAGTTTTCCAGGATCTGGGTGGCCTGGGCCTGGTTGCCGCTCTTGGCAAGGGCCTCGGCCTGGATCAGGATCATTTCTTCCACGCGCATGAGCGGGGAATCCTCGGCGTTGTCGGTGGTGCCGATAGGGTTGCAGCCGAACTTCACGTTGGTGTAGGGCGTGAAGGCCAGTTTGTCGTCGTACTCGAACTCGGAGATGGCCTGACCGGAAGCCTTTCCACCTTCGCCGGCATCCCATACGAGACCGTCCAGCAGCGGGGAATGCAGTTCTGCATCTACCCACCAGCCCTTACGGACGTCGGTAGCAGGAATCTTGTCCCACAGGATCTTGTTGATGCTGGAGTAGGTACCGGTACCGGCGGCATAGGCCTTGGCCGAGAAGGAACGCAGCCAGGAAGAAGAGGTGGCATACTTGAAGGTCTTGGCAATGTCGGCCGTCATGTCGAAGCCCCAGATCCAGTTGTGCTCGCTGATGTCCATGAAGGCGGGAACGCTGACCTCGGCGATGCTGGCGGGCTCATAGCCCTCGGCGGCCTTGGCGGCGTCGGCGGCAGCGTCTGCGTATTTACCCATGAGCAGGTTGGCACGGGCGCGAAGGCCGTAAGCCACATTCAGGTCGATGTTCTGCTTGGAAGGACGCACATAACCATCCAGGTTCTCCACGGCATAGTTCAGGTCTGCGACAATGATGTCGTAGATTTCCTGTACGGAAGCGCGGGGATTGTTGGCGGGATCCGGAACGTCCGGCGAGCAGATGGGCACGGCGGGCTTGTCCTTGGCGATGGTGTAGTTGAACTGGAAGTCCTGTACCAGCAGCATGTAGGCGAAGGCACGCAGGGCGCGGGCCTGGCAAATCATGTAAATGCTGTTCTGGTCTTCCACTTCCTCCGGGAAACCGGCCAGGAAGTCGTTGGCATTGGCGATGATCATGTACGGAGTACGGTAGCGGATCACCGGGTTACGGTAGGATGCGTTACGGGAGCTGAGTTCACCGCACACGGAGAACCAGTTGTAGTTGTTGTCCGACAGGGTCAGATCCGGACCCTCTGCGTCGTTGCAGAAAAGCATCATCAGTACGCCCCAGTCGTCCGGGGTACCATAACCGAAGTAGTTCGGGTTGCCCAGGGGGTTGAACAGACCGGTAAAATCGGCGGAAGCACGGCTGGGAACGGCGACCAGGACTTCCTGGCGCTGGGAGGCCAGCATGGTGCCGCCCTCGGGCAGAACCTTGTTCATGTCAGTGCAGGCCACGGTGGCCAGCGCTGCAAACAAAACAATATATCTATTGAGTTTCATTGTCTGAACATTTTAGAAGGTGAGAGTAAGGCCACCGGTGATGGTGCGCATGGAGGAGTAGTAACCGGTGTTAAGACCGGTGCCGGAGGTCATGGAACCGAGGCCCATGGAGAAGCGGGGATCCACACCCTTGCGGGCGGTGAGGACGGCCAGGTTGTCGCCGGCGCAGTAGATGCGCAGGCTTTCTACGCCAATCTTGCGGGTCCACTTCTTGGGCAAGGTATAACCCAAGGTGACGTTGTTCACGCTCAGGTAGTTGGAGCTGATGAGGAAGCGGTCCACAGCGCTCTGGGAAACCTGGATGTCGCCGTCGTTGCGGGGGATGTTGCTGGTGGTGTTCTCAGGAGTCCAGGCATTCAGGACATCCGTGTGCCAGGCACCGCCGGCGGCTTTGCCATCGGTGTTCATGAGGGCCTGATAGGAACCATCGTAGTATTTACCGCCCAGCTGGAAGGACAGCTGTGCGCTGAGGTCGAAGCCGTAAGCGTTGATGGTGGTACCGAAGCCGCCGAAGAGTTTCGGGAGCACGGAACCCAGGTCGTACTGGGAAGCGTTGGCGAAGGTCTTGGTGATGACGGTCTGGGTGAGCTTCTTGTCAATCTGCTCCTGGGTAGGACGGGCGGCATAAGTGCCGGTGCCCTTGCCATCGTTGCCCAGAATTTCTTCTGCGTAGTACTGGGCTTCACCAGTTGCGGGATCTACGCCGGCGAACTTGTACATGTAGGCATCGTAGATGGAACCGCCCACGCGGATGATGCGGTTACCGGTGCGGATACCGTTTTTGGAAACGCTCTCATCCAGGGACAGCACCTTGTTGATGTAGTGGCTGATGTTGGCGTTCCAGGTCCAGTTCACGTTCTTGTTGCGGATGATGGAGCCGTCCAGGGACAGTTCCACGCCGCGGTTCAGGATGGAACCCACGTTCACAGGAATCTGTCCGGTAGGGTTACCGGAGCTCTGGGGAACGCTCTTCATGTACAGCAGGTCCGTGGTCTTGCGGTTAAAGTACTCGATGGTACCGTTCAGGTAGTTGTTGAACAGCTCGAAGTCTGCACCGAGGTTGAAGGAACGGGAGGTTTCCCAGGTGAGGTTCTCGTTACCTACATAGGTCTTCTCCACCTTGTAACCGTCAGTTTCGTTCCAGGAGTGGGAATACTGGTCTGCGTAAGGATAGCTGCCCAGGTTATCGTTACCCTGGACACCGTAGCTCACTTTCAGTTTGAGCATGTCCACCCAGTTCACGTTGAACCAGTTTTCACGGCTGATGACCCAGGCGGCGCCGAAGGAACCGAAGTTACCCCAGCGGTGACCCTGTGCAAAGCGGGAAGACTCGTCGCGGCGGTAGGAGGCGCTCAGGAAAATGGTGTTGTTGTCGTCGTACTGTACGCGGGCCAGGAAACCCTGGGTGGCGTAACGGCCGGTGGAAGAGCTGTTGCTCACCATGGAACCGGTACCGTCGGCATTGTTCAGTTCGCCGATGAAGGGGTTGAACAGGTGATAGTTGCTTCCGCTCAGGCTCTGGGACATGTAGTTGTATTTCTCGAAACCGCCCAGGATATCGAAGTGCTGGGTGTCGGCAATCTCGAACTTATACTCGGCCAGGTACTGCTGGTTCACGGTGAACATGCGGGAGTGGGAAACGCCCACATAACCGTCTGTACCGGAGGAACTGGCGAACTGGCTGCCCAGGGAAGAGGTACGGGTGTTGTCCGTGGTGAAGCCGATGTTGGCGGTCAGGGACAGGCCCTTGAGCGGGGTGAGGGTGGTGCCGAACTTGCCGGTAACCACGTCTGCGTAGCTCTGCGTACGGTCGAATTCGTTGTCGCGGATAGCGTTACCCACGATGTTGGGACGCTTCTGGTTGGTGTTGTTGGAGTCGTACAGGGTACGGCCGCTTTCCGTTACGATGTAGGGATTGCCCTGATCGTCCAGTTTGCGCACATACAGCGGATAGATGGGGCCGATGGTGTTGGCAATGTAGAACATATTGCCGGAGGAACCATAGGAATCGCTCCAGTCTGCCTGCTGGGAATCCGAGTGGGAAATGTTCATGCTGGCCGAGATGCGGATCCAGGACTTGGCCTGATAGTCTGCGTTGATACGGCCGGTGTAACGCTGATAACCGGAGTTGTTCACGATACCGCTGTTGTTCAGGTAACCTACGCTGGCGTAGTAGTTGATCTTGCCGGAGGAACCGGAAGCGGAAACGTTGTACTCCTGACGGATGGAATCGTGGAAGGCTTCCTTGTACCAGTCGTCCGGGATGTAGTAATACTCACCGTCGGAATAACCCAGCGTTGCGGCGGGGTTGATCTTGAAGTTGGTACCGATCAGGTTCTGGCCTTCCGGAAGGGTGTACACCAGGTAACCCAGACCGCCGTTGTCTCTGTCAAGCAGATACTGGTTGGCATAGGCGTGGCTCTCTGCAGCGCTGTGACCTGCATACATGTACTTGTTGTACAGCATGGTGTAGAAGGTCTCATAATACAGAGCCGGGTCCTTGATGACATCGTAGTTGGGGATGAGGCGGGAGTTCACACCCACACGGGCGTCGAACTTGACCATAGCGTCGCCTGCATTACCCTTCTTGGTGGTGATGATCACAACACCGTTGGCGCCGCGGTGGCCGTAAATGGCGCTGGCGGCTGCATCCTTCAGGACGGACATGGATTCTACGTCCTGGGGGTTGATGTCGGAGATGGCACCGTCGTAGGGAACACCGTCGACAACGATGAGCGGGCTGTTGGAAGCGCTCATGGAGCCGATACCGCGGATGCGGATGGTGTTGCTGCCGCCGCCGGCAGGGTCACCGCTGGACTGGGTGATCTGGACACCGGGGGTGGTGCCGGCCAGGGCGCTGGTAACGCTGGTAGCCACCTTCTTTTCGATGGTTTCGGTTTTAACCTGAGCGGCCGATCCGGTGAAGGAGCTCTTGGTGGCAGTACCGTAGGCCACCACGATGGTCTCGTCCAGGACCTGGTCGTCCAGCAGGAGAACGATGTCAATGATGCCGCGGTTGTTCACGGGAACCAGCTGGTCGTGATAACCCAGGCAGTTCACTGCGAGAGAACCGTTGCCAGGCACATTCAGGGTGAAGGCGCCGTTGACATCCGTCATGGTATAGACGGTGCGGCTGCCCTGCAGGAGCACGTTGGCTCCCACGATGGCTTCACCGGCTTCGTCCTTCACAGTACCCTTCACAGTGATGTTCTGTGCGAAGGCTGCGACGGAGACCGCCAACAATACCATGGCCGTGAAAAAAAATCTGATTTTTTTCATAAGCGTGACAAATAGTTAAACATAAATATTGATACAAATTCTTTTATTCTTTGCATCAGAATACACTACCTTCGCCGACCCAAACCGGCGAAAATCGCCTACAAAGATTGAAAAACAATTCCAATTTTGCAAACGGGTAAGATGCTGATTTGATGCGATATAATAACGATTCTGCTTAAGTTTTTACGGTTTTAATTTCTTTTAGACCGCAATATACTTAAAAATTGCGAGAAATGTGCAAGTTTATCTTAAAAATCTTAAATTAAAAATTTTTTAAAACTTTCTCCCGATTCTTGCACATTTAACGGCTTTTGGGGAATTTCGTGCTCAAAATGAGTGCAGTTTAAACTATTGCACCTCAAACTCATACACCTGCCTCAGGGGTTTTCCGTCTTCCGTGAGTCCCTCGGCTATGACCCGGAATCTGCCGGAGTAGGCCGGGGCGGTGAGGTTCAGGCGACGGGATTCGCCGGAAGCAATCTGCAGGGCGGGATGCCAGTACAGCAACTGCCTGTAGTCGTCGCCTTTGACGGGGGTACCCAGATAGGCTAGCGGATAAGAAACGCCTTTGAAGTCTACCACGCGCACGTTGTCCGGAAACTGCAGCGCCTTCACATAGTTCTTGCTGGTGATGAAATTCACCACGCCGTTGAACGACAGGCCGCCGATCACGAAACTCTGCGGATACACGTCCACGTCCTGCAGCAGCATGGCATCCATACCTTCCAGGAGGGATATATCGTCAATGACCACGCCGTCCAGCAGCACCAGGATGTTGTCCCGGAGGATCTTACGGGCATGTACGGCGTCCGGGGTGATCATCTTCAGCTCCCGGCGGCCGTGCGCGGTGCCCAGCCTCAATTCCGGGATAATCTCCACGATAACTTCTTCCAGGGAAGGAAAACGCGTATAATCGTCCAGATGATAGCGGATGCGCCGGTCCGAATCCAGCAGCACGTCGTGCCGGCGGGGCAGGAACTGCACCAGGGTGTCTACCTGCAGGGAAGTGCCGATGGCGGCCTTCCGCTGCACCAGCGGTCCGTACTGCACGGCCGAAAGGGCCAGGGGCTCCAGCCCGTCCACCGAAGGATGCAGGAAAGGATCTACCAGGGAAATATAGCCGCTCGTGCCCTTTACCTCGCACACCAGTTCACGGTCGCCATATATATTATTGGTAAAGAACATCAGGCGTCCCTTGTCGTTCACCTTGCCCACATAGACATCCGAGGGGGAGCCGGCCGACGAAAGCGTAGCCACGGCCACATCCGACAGGGAATCCAGCTGCCGCCGCGCCAGGCCCTCAACGGCTGCATACACAATTTCGCCTTCGTATTCCGGCAGGCGGGCCGATGTGGCCTTTTCCGTGCAGGGAAGCTTCAGGAAGTCTGCCAGGGTGGAAACGGAAGGCTCTGCCAATTCGTCCACCGCATAGACGGAAACGCTCATATCGGCCAGTTTTCCGCTGTTTTCCAGATACACGGAGAAAGAATGACCTATGCGCGGATTTCCGGCAACGGAAATGCGCAAAAGGCCTTCCGAAGGCTGCGAAGGGGCGCGCAGCGCCTTGTATTCGGCCTCTGAGAGGAAACTGACGCCGTCTTTCACCCGGGAGAGGGATGTGGTGTTGAACACGGAAATCTCCTTGGCACCCGCCTCGAAGCCTCCCTGATTCTGGGAAGTATAGGCAATGAGCTTATAATGGCCGGTAGGGGCGCTCACCGGAATGCGGAACTTGCCCGCACCGCGGCCTTCCATCAGGCCCACCTTGGCCGATGCCACGGTACCGTCGGCCGACACCAGTTCCAGGTAAGAAACGGCGCTGAACGGCGACAGGCTGCCCTTTGCGGCATCCATGCAGAAAAGCGAACACCAGATTTCGTCACCGGCGATATATACGCTGCGGTCCGTGGAAACATATACCTTTTCCACCACCTGGGCCTGCGCCAGCAGGGGCAGGAGCCCTATGAGTAAGAATAACTTTTTCATCAGTCGCCTATAATATATACCGGTTCATCGTCAAACAGGGGCTTTTCCAGGGTTCCGCCGGCCGCCACGCAGTCGAAGCAGCGGGCGTGTCCCCAGCCCACTACGGTTCCCCCTTTCTGGGAAATCATCTGTTCTACAGGCAAATACCCCATTCCATAATACTTGGGCCAGTCTTCCTGGTCCACTTCCGTCAGGATAGCAGTGGTGTGCCACTTGCTGTAAGTACTGGGCAGGGTTTTGCTCAGGGTGGCCACCCGGGAAATGTTCACATAACCGAATACGCGGGCATCCGGATTGCTTTCGCAGAAGACATTGCCCCGCACTTCACCGGGTTCCGGCGAGAACAGGTTGCCGCCGATGGAAGCGTTTTCTTCCAGCTGCTTGCGGTATTTATACTGCTCCGGTGTCAGGTTCCACACTTTTACCCGCACGTTGTATTCGTCCAGGTTGCGGCCGTCGGAACGGGAAAAAACATGAAACACATAATCGTCCACTTTGCCGCCCAGCGAAGAATAATTGATGAGTTTCTGCAGGGGAGATTTGTTTTTCATCCAGCACCAATACTTGGACATGTCCGGTTTGATGAGCATGCCCACGGAATTCTGGTCCTCGTTATAGTAATAGCTTCTGATAAAATCCGTGTGGAAATGCCAGATTTCGTCAAACTGCACCGTGGCATAGCCACTGCCGCTGCCGTTATCCTGCATGCTCAATTTCACGTACACATTGTCTTCATCGGCACTGAAACTGATGTCTTTTACCTCCGGAGGAGCCACGGGGACAACCCAGTCCGAGCGGTAAACCTGGCTGTTGCAGTTCACGGTGAGCCGGAATTTTCCTCCTGCAGTTTCCGGAATATTCAGCTGATAATTGCCATTGTTGCCGGTGGCATTGTACTGCTGGCCGTTTTCGTCTTCCAGATACACGGTAGCCTGCGGATAGCCGGCGAATCCGTAGTTCTGTTTCCCGACATCCAGCGGCTGCAGATAGGTCAGGCTCACGTAAGATGTATTGCCCAGCAGGATGTTGGCGTCTATCACCAGGTCCCGCGCAACCTCGCCCTCCTCTATGTCTGCGGTATACGGGTAAATACAACCCGTAAGCAGCACAGATACAATGATATAGCAAATATTCTTCTTCATGGTTAGAACAGCAGATTAAGGTTCACATAGGGAATCTGGGTGGCAAACACGGAGAGCATATAACCGTTCACGGTACCTTGGCTGTCGGCCTTGTAGAACACGGAATACGGATTCTTCCGGCCCGTCACATTGTACACGCCGATGGTGAAAGTGGGATGGATGCGCTGCTTTTTCCGGTGACCCGGGTCTATGTTAAACGCCAGGTCTACGCGGAAATAGTCCGGAATGCGGTAGCCGTTGCGCTCCGAATAGGCCAGACGGTAAACCCCGCCCAGCATGTATTTGCCCACAGGCACCGTCACGGGACGCCCCGTGGAGTAGTCTACGTTGGCCGATATGCTGTATCGGTGTGTAAGCGCCCAGTTGGCCACCAGTTTGAACTCGTGCGGTTTGTCGTAAGGAGCATTGTACCAGTTGCCGCCGGCAAGGGTTGTATAGCCGTGGTTTTCCATTTCCTTATACTGGGAACGGGAATAGGAATAACTCACCCAGCCCGTGAGTTTGCCGGTAGTTTTCTTGATCATGGCCTCTACGCCGTAAGCTTTTCCGAATACCGGCAGCAGGTCGTCGGCCAGATGCTCGTTCATGGTGAGCGTAGCGCCAGGCTTATAGTCCAGGCAGTTCTGCATCTGCTTCCAATATCCTTCCACGGAGAAATCGATGCCACTGTCCAGGTGCGTCCAGTAAATGCCGCCGGCGGCCTGCCATCCCGTGGTGGGGGCAATGTCGGCGTCGCTCAGTTTCCAGGTATCCATCGGCGACACCGACGAAGTATTGGAAATGAGGTGGATATACTGCCGCATGGTGTTCAGGCCCAGTTTGAACGACAGGTTGTTCACCGGCGAATAGCGGGCGCTTACCCGGAACTCCGGTCCCACATAGAATTGGGACGGATTCAGGAACAGAAAGCCCGAAAGCCGCACGCCCCCTTCCAGGGAAAGGGCCTCGGAAAGCATCCAGTTGTCGGCCACGTAAACGGCGGGTTCCACCGCCATTTCCCGTGGCATGGAATACACCTGCACGGCCGATACACCACCGTACGGCTGCATTTTTCCCGGATCCAGCGCATAGCCCACGGCATCCAGGCCATAGTTGATCTGGTGCTTTCCGACAGGTGTGACAAAATGACTGCGCAGGAAAATCTGGCGGATGTAGGTGTCCAGGTCGAAGGCGCCTTCCGGCCAGTCGTGAATGCCCGTCCGGTTGTTATACTGGTCGTATCCGGCGCTCAGGGTATAGCTGGTGGCATCGGCCACCTTGTGCCGGAATTCCGCCGATGCATTGATATTGGTATAGCGGAAGGTGGTGTCCCCGGTAAAGGCAAAGCGGTCCGTGGCAAAATAGCCGGACACCTTCAGGCTGTTTTCCTCGCTGAAACGGTGCGTAATGCCGGCGTTCACATCGGCAAATCCGGCGCTGCCGCCGCTGTAATAGCTGTTGGCCGGCAGCAGCTTGAGCAGCCAGTCTGAATACGAAATGCGGCCGCCCACAATGAAAGTGGTTTTGTCGCTGAGGGGCCCTTCTAAATGCAAACGGCTGGTTAACAGGCCGATACCTACAGACCCCTGCACCTTTTCCTGATTTCCGTCCTTGGACTTTACCGTGAGTACGGAAGAAATGCGGCCGCCATACTGAGCAGGAATGGAACTCTTATACAGTTGTACATCCTCTACGATATCCGGGTTAAAGGCCGAGAAAATACCAAAGAGGTGGCTGGGGTTGTAAATGGTGTTTCCGTTGAACAGGATCAGGTTCTGATCCTGCGAGCCGCCGCGCACGTTGAAGCCGCCGGAAGCCTCGCCCACCGTTTTCACGCCCGGGAGCGTAAGTACCGCCTTCAGGATATCGCCCTCTCCGAAGGCCGACGGAATCTTGCTCATGGTACGGATATTTACCGTTTCCACGCCCATGGTGGTGGTACGGTGGTTGGCCATGCTCTGGGCACTCACCACGGAAGCCTTCAGGAGTTCCACCTTGTCCGGCAGTTCTATATTCAGCGTGCCGTTACCCCTGAGGTCTACGCGCAGTGACATTTCTTCCTTGCCCTCCGTACTGAAATTGAGGATGTTTTCCCCGCCCGGCAGCGTCAGTGTATAATGTCCCTTTACGTTGGTCCGGGCATAGGTAGAGGTTTTGTCGTCAAACACCACTACGCCGGGAAGCGGATCTCCGGTTTCCAGTTCCGTCACCACGCCTTCCAGTTTTACCGTCCGGGCCTCTCCGGAACCAATTACATATATCTTGTTGCGATAGCTGGCGGTAATATTGGTGGCGGGCCCCTCCGTCTGCGTCTGTGCGCGGGGAGAAAAATATCCGTCCGGGAGACCCAGGCCGCTCACTTTCACCTCTTCCACGGCAACATCGGCCGGAGTATCGTCTCCCTTCCATTGGGCCGCCCGTTTTTCCAGATAAGGCGTTTCCACCGCGTGCTGGCGCAAAGCCCGCTTTACCGCGCTGTTTTTCATCTTCACTACCCGCCCGTTTTCCAGCGTGTAATAATGGTTCTGCCTGGCAAAATAGTTGACCAGGGAGCTGTTGTATTCCGGATCTGTGTAACCGATTTCGTCCCCGTTATGGTCTCCGGTACGGGTGGTAAATACCTTTTTGACCTGCAAAAGAAGGGGTTTCTCCCCGTCCCGAATCACCTCATAGAAGCCTTCCGGAGCATCCTGATAACCCAGTGCGCGCAGCTGCACGAACTTACTTTCCCCCATGGTAAAATAAGGCACATAATCCTCATACAGCACCACCGGAGCCACGCCTTCCGACAATTTCACCTGCAGTTCCTGACGCGAGGCATCTACATTCACCAGCACATGCTCATACAACTTGCCATTGTACAGTACACTGCCCTTCCGGAACTCTTTGGTGTCCCAGAAATAAGTACCATTATGCTGATAGGGATACTGCACCGGCATACGGCCCCTGTACAGCGTACTCAGCGTGCCGGCTTCCTTCCTGTATTGTTCGCTTTCCGTCTGGGCATACACACCCACGGCAAGAAAAAGTAAACAACTAACTAACAAATACTTTTTCATAGGGCGCAAAAATAGGAAAAAAAAAGGTTTCACCCAAAGGATGAAACCCATTTTTAAGCACAATCTTGCGGATTATTCGCTGAACCGGGCTTTCAGGTATTCGCGGTTCAGACGGGCGATGTGGTCGATGGTCACGTGCTTGGGGCACTCCATCTCGCAGGCGCGGGTGTTGGTGCAGTTGCCGAAGCCCAGTTCGTCCATCTTGGCCACCATGGCGCGGGCGCGGCGGGCGGCTTCCGGCTTACCCTGCGGCAGCAGGGCCAGGGAACTTACGCGGGCGGCCACAAACAGCATGGCGCTGCCGTTCTTACAGGTGGCCACACAGGCACCGCAGCCCACGCAGGCAGCGGCATCCATGGACAGTTCCGCGTCGTCGTGCGGAATGAGCTGGGTGTTGCCGTCCTGGGCGCTGCCGGCACGGACGGTGATAAAGCCGCCGGCCTGCATGATCTTGTCAAAGGCACTGCGGTCTACCACCAGGTCCTTGATCACCGGGAAAGCGCCGCTGCGCCAGGGCTCCACGGTAATGGTGGCGCCGGGTTTGAAATGACGCATGAACAGCTGGCAGGTAGTTACCTGGTCGTCCGGACCGTGTGCACGGCCGTCGATATACAGGGAACACGCACCGCAGATACCTTCGCGGCAGTCGTGGTCGAAGGCGATGGGCTCGATGCCCTTGCGGATAAGCTGGTCGTTCAGAATATCCAGCATTTCGAGGAAGGAAGCATCCTCCTCCACATCCGTAACGTGGTAGGTCTCGAAATGGCCTTTTGCTTTGGCGTTCTTCTGACGCCATACTTTCACATTATATTCCATAATCGGGATTAGT